>JAGXGY010000039.1 GCA_024636505.1 Methylobacter sp.
GGCGGCCCCAGCCGTCCTGGTCACTCGATCGCTACCCAACAAGGGGTAGCTCACATGCTCTCCAATGACTCGACGCGATTTCGTAAAGCCTGCATTTTCACTTCGCAAGCTGCGTGAAAACACATGCACTATCGCTTCTGGCGACTACTCGACTCCTGTCTCGCAGCGATTGTTCCTCCCCGTGAACGCATCGCTATCGACACACGTTAAAGAGTAGGGGCGATCCGGCAGGTCGCTCGCATTGCGATAATGCTGATGTATCGTCAATGATGTTCAGCACAGGGCGCGACCTCGGCAACGGCTCCATGCATTGCTCTACCTCCTCCATTCATGGAGTCGTACCTCTTTCATCCCTGAAGTCGTACCGTCTGCATCATCCAAAAGGATGTGGTGAATGCAGCCGTAGGGCGTGCTGTGCGCGCCTTGGAAACTGCTTAATCTGCCTTTAACGGGAAAAAAAGTAAAAAAATATGAGAAAATCAGCGGCAGGGAGTAGTGATAAGCACGGCAATCCGGCTTGAATACGGCTATCTTAGATCAAGGCTGGAGTCTGTTTTCTATACAAACAAAGCGGGAATAATGGCATCGTGCTAAGGGTTCCGGCACAATACACCAGTCAGGGCTGACTGGTCAGTATGTTGCTAAAGAAAACCGACTGACACCGGTCGCGTTTGCTTGTGTGAAATGCGGCTATAGTGAAAACGCTGATCTTGTCGGCGTATCAATGTCCGCGCTAAAGGCCACGCGCCTTTAGCGGGAAATCAACCGTCGGATAGACGGGGATAGTCTGTGAAGTGAACCGTGCAGCAATGCGGTCAGCAGCAGAAACCGGTGAGCAGTAGCAATGCGCTCACTCTTAGGTAACTGGGAATCTCCTTGTTTTAGATGGGGAAGGATGTCAAATCGACTGATTTTGATTCATGGCGCGACGTGCCTTAACTAACTGCATTTTCCCACGCACCGCGTGGGAATGAGATATACGATTTTTTCATGGCTAATAATATAATTCTCTCCCCTGAAGTTCCGCAGAAACAACATCAATTACTTATCTGGAGCGGTTTAACCGGTTGCGGCGATTCGTTGGCGTTGGCTTCTGCGATAAAAAATCAAGATTGTTTGTTTGTTATTGTGACGCCGGACAATCAGACCGCGTTGCGGCTTGAACATGAGCTGTCATTTTTCTTGCAGGATCAATATCCCCTTTTACATTTCCCCGATTGGGAAACCTTGCCTTACGATGTGTTCTCGCCGCTGCCGGAAATTATTTCAGAACGGCTGAAAACGCTGGCCTTGTTACCGCAGGTGAAACGCGGCGCGCTGGTGGTGTCGGTGACCACGCTGATGCATCGATTGGCGCCCCGAGAGCATGTCTTGGCTAACAGTTTTGCGGTTAAGGTCGGCGATGATTTTAATCTGGAGCTGAACCGCATCAAACTGGAAAGCGTCGGCTATCATTGCGTGTCGCAAGTCTATCAACACGGTGAATTTGCGGTCAGGGGTTCGATAGTCGATTTGTTCCCGATGGGCAGCAAGATGCCGTATCGCATCGAATTATTCGATGAAGAAATAGAATCCATCCGCACCTTCGATGCTGAAACGCAGCGGTCATTGGAGAAAATCGACCGGATTCAGCTGTTCCCGGCGCGGGAATTTCCGTTTACCGATGAGGCTATCAAGCATTTTCGCCAAGCTTTCAGGGAGGCTTTCCCGGAAACGTCACCGAAAAACCATTTCTATCAGGACGTCAGCAAGGGGATTACCCCGGGGGGCATTGAATATTATTTGCCGCTGTTCGTAGAGCAAATGGCGACATTGTTCGATTACCTGCCGAAATCGGCGGTTGTGGTGGCATCGGATAGTTTTGATGCCAGTTCACGCGCTTTTTATGCCGAAGTCGAGGATCGGTTTCAGCAACGGAAATACGATGCGGACCGGCCGTTATTGAAGCCGGAACTGTTGTTTTTATCGACGGACGAACTGGCGCAAAGAACCGGGGCATTTGCCCGGATTATTCTTGATGGCATCGTTGCGGATGCCGATAGCATTGTTTTCAACTGCCGACCGCTGCCCAATGTAACCATCGATGCCAAGCATGAGCAACCGGCGCAGGCATTGCAACAGTTTGTCGATAGCTTTGCCGGCAAGATTTTGTTTGTCGCAGAATCGGCAGGACGCCGCGAAGCCTTAATGGAGAGATTAAGGCAGTACAAAATTAGCGTGAAACAGGTCGAAAGCTGGGATAAGTTCCTCCAGTCGGAACTGTCGCCGTGTCTTGTTGTCGCGCCGATGGATCATGGCTTATGGCTAACAAATCCGGCTATCGCGATCATCACCGAAAACCTACTGTCCGGCGAAAAAGTACAGCAACGGCGCAGACGGCGAAAATCTGCGGCGCATGAGCTGGAAAATATCGTCAATAACCTGAATGAATTGACCATAGGTTCGCCGGTGGTACATCAGGAGCATGGCGTGGGTCGCTATTTGGGTTTGCAGACGCTTGAGATTGGCGGTATCGCATCGGAATTTCTGACCTTGGAATATGCCAATAACGACAAGCTTTATGTGCCGGTTTCGGCCTTGCATGTGATTGGCCGCTATACCGGCATGAGTCCGGAAAATGCGCCTTTGCATAAGCTGGGCGGCGACCAGTGGAATAAGGTCAAGCAAAAAGCCATTAAACGCATCCGCGATGTCGCTGCGGAATTACTGGAAATTCATGCCAAAAGAGCGGTTAAACTAGGCCATGCCTTTGACGTTGAAAATGTCGAATATGCGGCTTTTGCCGACGCCTTTCCCTTTGAAGAAACGCCGGATCAGCAGACTGCGATCGAAACGATACTCGATGATATGGCCAGCCCCCATCCTATGGACCGGGTGATTTGCGGCGATGTCGGTTTCGGTAAAACCGAGGTGTCGATGCGGGCGGCGTTTATTGCGGTACAAAACGGCAAACAAGTGGCGATATTGGTGCCGACCACTTTGCTGGCCCAGCAGCATTATCAGAATTTTCGCGACCGCTTTGCCGACTGGCCGGTGCGCGTCGAAGTGCTGTCGCGCTTTGTCAGTCCCAAACAGCAAAAAGAGATTACCGACGATCTGGCACAGGGCAAGGTCGATATCGTCATCGGCACCCACAAGTTATTGTCTAAAGAGATCAAATATAAAGTGCTGGGGCTGGTGGTCATCGACGAAGAGCACCGCTTTGGCGTGACCCAAAAAGAGCATTTCAAGAAGCTGCGCAATGAACTGGATATGCTGACCCTGACGGCAACGCCGATTCCGCGCACTTTGAATATGGCGATGTCGGGCTTGAGGGATATATCCATTATCGCCAGTCCGCCGCCTAATCGTCATGCGATCAAGACCTTTATCAGTGAATGGATCGATGCCCAGATCAGGGAAGCCTGTTTGCGTGAAATCAAGCGCGGCGGACAGGTGTTCTTTTTGCATAATGAAGTGAAAACCATGGAGAAAATGGCCCGGGAGCTGGAGGCTCTGGTGCCCGAGGCGCGGATTGAAATTGCCCACGGACAAATGCCGGAGCGCCAGTTAGAGCGCATCATGCTGGATTTTTATCATCAGCGCTTTAACCTGCTGTTGTGTTCGACTATTATTGAAAGCGGCATCGATATTCCCAGCGCCAATACCATTATTATCAATCGCGCCGATAAATTGGGCTTGGCGCAGCTGCATCAGTTGCGCGGCCGGGTAGGGCGTTCGCATCACCGGGCTTACGCCTATTTTGTGGTGCCGCCGCTTAGCTTGTTGAGCAAAGACGCTGTTAAACGGCTGGAAGCGGTTGAAGCCTCCGGCGATTTGGGCGCCGGCTTTATGCTGTCGTCGCATGACATGGAAATTCGCGGCGCGGGCGAGTTGCTCGGCGACGACCAAAGCGGTCAGATTCAGGAAATCGGCTTTACCTTGTATACCGAATTGCTGGAACGCGCGGTCAGCGCCTTAAAATCCGGAAAACAGCCGGAGCTGGATATGCCGATGGATAGAGGGCCGGAAGTCGATTTGCAGACTTCGGCGCTGATTCCTGAAGACTATCTGCCGGATATTCATGGCCGTCTGGTGTTGTACAAACGCATTTCCAATGCCGAAAGCAAAAAAGATTTGCGCGAGCTACAGGTGGAAATGATCGATCGTTTCGGTTTGTTTCCCGAACCGGTAAAAGCGTTGTTTAGCGTTACCGAATTAAAGCAGCAGGCCGAAAAACTGGGCATTAAGAAAATAGAAGCCAATACAGGCGGTGGGCGTATTATTTTTTCAGCGACGCCTGCTATTAATACCGATCAGCTGATTGCTTTGATACAAACCCAGGCCCAGCTTTATAAATTCGATGGTGCCGACAAGTTACGATTTATCAAGCCGTTTGAAACGACCGAACAGAAGCTTGAATTTATCACCGAGTTGCTCGATAAACTCACGGTAAAAAAATGACGATGATGAGATTGATAGCTTGCAGTCCGGCGGCAATTGAAAAAAGATGAGTGCCGGCAGGGTTTTTATGCTATCAAGAAAGTCGTAACGCCTTGTTAGCCAAATACTTAACCGAGGAATAATAATGAAAAGAAAAGACATCGTGCCGACAAGTCAGGAACGGGTGATGCGGGAAAATGATTTTATCGTTTCCAAGACCGACCTGGCCGGACGGATTACCTACGGGAATGAAATCTTTATCGAGTTTTCCGGATATGAAGAGGAAGAGCTTTTGGGCAGTCAGCATAATATCATTCGTCACCCGGATATGCCGAGGGCGGTATTTAAGTTATTGTGGGACTATATAGCAGAAGACAAAGAGATTTTTGCTTACGTCAAAAATATGTCAAAAGACGGTGGGTTTTATTGGGTATTTACTCATGTCGCGCCCATGTTAGACAAAAATAAACAGAAAATCGGCTACAGCTCGGTGCGCAGGATGCCTAATCCTAAGGCTATTCCGATTGTGACCGGGGTTTATCGCGCGATGCTGGATGCCGAGCGTAATGCCGGGGCGAAAGATGCGATGACTGCTTCAGGCGCGGTATTGGGCGGTGTGTTAAAAGACAAGGGTGTTAGTTACGAGGAGCTGATCAATGTATTACAGTCGCTTTAAAAACAATGAAAAGTTGGCCTTAGCAGTAGCGGCTTTTTTCTGGATCGCTTCGCTGATTTACGGGTGGTTGCTTACGCTGGGGATAATCGGTGGCGGGGTGATGGTGTCGGGAGTATTAACGGCAGGATCGGCCTTATCTGCTTTTTGGTGGTGTAAATCAGGATCGGGCGATCAACAGTTGCTTGAAAAGTTACTGAGGGCAACTCAGGAATGGCGGCAAGGTTCTGTAGATGTCAGGGTTACCCATATTGGCGGTAAGCAGCGCCCGATACAACAGCTTGCCTGGGCGATGAATGATTTGATGGATCAGGTGGAAACTGCACAGGTCGATATGTATTATTCGATGGCTTATGTCACTTACGGCGATTTTTCTCGAAAAAGTTATCCGGAAGGCTTGCATGGCGGCTTTGCGACGGCTCTGAAGCAACTGAATGGCGTTGTAAAAACCTTGTCTATCACCACAGCGGCTATTACTGAGCTGATGAATGCGATAGCGGAAGGTGATTTTAATAAGAAAGTTAGTGTTAATGTTGGAGGCGAATACAAATTTGCTGTAGACCATGCCCTGCAAGCCATGCAGGCTATGCAGGCTATGCTCGGCGATGTCGGTCGGGTGATGGGCGGTGTGGCTTGTGGCGACATCAGTCAGCGTGTTCAGGCCGAAGGTCGAGGCGACCTCGGTAAATTGAAAGACGATATCAATCTGTCGCTCGATGCCCTGGGCAGTTTGAATGATATATCACTTATTGCCAGTGCCTTGTCCGATGGCGATCTGACTCAAACTATCAATAAGGACTATCCCGGCACTTTTGGCGCAGTGATTACCGGCATGAACGGTACCGTGGAAAACCTTAGAGGTCTGGTAGGAGAAATCAAGGATTCCACTAACAATATCAATACCGCCGCCCAAGAGATTGCTGCGGGTAATAATGATTTGTCGCATCGCACCGAAGAGCAGGCTGCCAGTTTAGAACAGACTGCGGCCAGTATGGAGGAATTGACCGCCACCGTGCAGCTGAACGCCAAAAGCGCCCAGCAGGCCAATCAGCTTGCTGTGGGTGCGACGGATATTGCAGGCAAGGGGGTCGTCGTGGTCGACCAAGTAGTAACGACGATGGAAGGCATTAATGAATCCTCACGCAAGATTGTGGATATTATCTCAGTGATCGACAGTATTGCTTTTCAAACCAATATTCTTGCTCTTAACGCTGCAGTAGAAGCGGCGCGTGCAGGTGAGCAAGGGCGTGGTTTTGCCGTAGTGGCTGGGGAAGTGCGTAATCTTGCCCAACGCGCTGCCGCTGCCGCAGGAGAAATAAAAGGTTTGATTGGCGATTCGGTAGAAAAGGTTGAGGATGGCACTAAATTGGTTGCTCAGGCTGGAAAAACCATGGAAGAAATTGTTAGCGCCATTCGTGGCGTCACTGTCATTATGTCGGAGATCAGAGCAGCTTCCGTTGAACAAACTTCCGGTATCGAGCAGGTCAATCAGGCCATTGGACAAATGGATGAAGTCACCCAACAAAATGCTGCGTTAGTGGAGCAGGCAGCCGCCGCTGCAGAATCGCTGGAAGAGCAGGCGCAGAACTTGTCGGTTACCGTAGGTCGTTTTACGGTTGATAACCGCTCGGGTAGTTTCCAGAATTCTCCCCGCGTCATGCCCTCAGCAATGAAAAGTCCCGTACCGATCAGGGCGAAACCGCAGTTACAGCCGGTTTCCGAGGGTGATTGGGAGGAGTTTTAATCCATCTTCCTTGCGGGTTTAAACCTCGGTCTTCAGGGCATCGCTATCAAAGGCTACAATACATCGAGCTAACCGCTCTTGGTAAAGGGTTTAAACCTCGGTCTTCAGGGCATCGCTATCAAAGGGTAGGGGCAACCTCGGCATCGGCTCCATGCATTGCTCTACCTCCTCCATCCATGGAGTCGTACCTCTTTCATTCATGGCGTCGTACCGTCTGCATAATCCACAGGGATGTGGTGAAAGTTTCCGCTTTTAAGCGATGGCTCCTTGTTAAGCACCTGCTGTTTTTAAATAGCCTTCAGGTTATAATACCCATCGTTTACCAAGCCTTAGCCGATTGTCTAAGCTTTCTTAATTATTTATACGTGTGTAGGTTGGCATAGCGTAAATCCGCAAATCAACGCCGCATCCGTTGGGTTACGGCGAAACAAACATGCCTGACCTAACCTCTTACTCTTAAAAATATGACACAAAAACTTTATATTCAAACCAACGGTTGCCAGATGAACGAGTATGATTCCGATAAAATGCGGGATGTACTCAATGCTTCACATGGATTTGAATTGATTGACGACCCAAAACAAGCCGATGTCTTGTTGCTGAATACTTGCTCGATACGCGAAAAAGCCCAGGAAAAAGTCTTTTCGGCTTTGGGTAAATGGCGCAAAATTAAAGACAAGCGTCCCGACGTGATTATTGGTGTAGGCGGCTGTGTCGCCAGCCAGGAAGGCGCTGCTATCCAAAAGCGGGCGCCGTTCGTGGATATCGTATTCGGGCCGCAAACCCTGCATCGCTTGCCCCAGCTTCTTGATCAGGCGCGTAGTCAGAAAAATCCGGTAGTTGATATATCCTTCCCCGAAATAGAAAAATTCGATGCGCTGCCCGAACCCAGAGCGGAAGGCCCGAAAGCCTTTGTTTCGGTCATGGAAGGTTGCAGTAAATATTGCACGTTTTGCGTGGTGCCCTATACCCGTGGCGAAGAAATCAGCCGTCCTTTGGATGATGTGATTGCCGAAATCAGCTCATTAGCCAAACAAGGCGTGCGCGAAATTAATCTGCTAGGTCAAAATGTCAATGCCTATCGCGGAGTCATGGACGATGGCGATATCGCCGATTTTGCTTTATTGCTGCATTATGTGGCCGCGGTGGAAGGCATAGACCGGATTCGTTTTACCACCTCGCATCCAATGGAGTTTACCGATGCGCTGATCGAGGCCTTTGCCGAAATTCCGCAACTGGTTGACCATCTGCATTTACCGGTACAAAGCGGCAGCGATCATATCTTAAAAATGATGAAGCGCGGCCATGCCCGTGCCGACTATATTGAAATCATTCGCAAGTTACGTGCAGTACGCCCCAATATTTATTTGTCATCGGATTTTATTATCGGTTTTCCCGGTGAAACCGATGCCGAGTTTGAAGAAACCATGTCGTTCATTGAAGAAATCGGCTTCGATTTATCATTTAGTTTTGTTTATAGTGCGCGTCCCGGAACGCCGGCGGCCGAGTTGCCGGATGACGTGCCTGCGGAAGTTAAAAAACAGCGCCTGGAACGTTTCCAAAATCGCATTAACGAAATGACGGCGGCCATTTCCGAGAGCATGATCGGCACCGTACAAACGGTTTTGGTTGAAGGTCAGTCTAAAAAGAATCCGCTGCAAATGCAGGGCAGAACCGAGAATAACCGGGTCGTTAACTTTATTGGGCACCCGCGCTTGGCCGGGCAGTTTGTCGATGTGCTGATTGCCGAGGCTTTGCCCAATTCTTTACGCGGTCGAATGGTCGATGCTTACCAGCCATTAAATATAATGGAACGCAGATGACGCAGATGACGCAGATGACGCAGATGAATATGATGAACTCAGATAATTCAATAAAAATCTTATTTAATCATAATTATCAGCGCCATCAGCGTTCCATTTTTCTAACTACTGAGTAGCTACAATTAATTTATGATTTCACAGGAAATTTCTTTGGTACCTGCCGATATTGGCCGGTTATCCAATTTTTGCGGTCAATTCGATGCGCATTTACGACAGATTGAATCGCGTCTTCAGGTCGAGATAGCCAATCGCGGCAATCAGTTTAAGGTGACCGGTTTAGATAGCTCAGTCAAGGCGGCCTGCGTCGTCATACAGAAATTATTTACCAGCACTGAAAAAGAACAATTAACTGCCGAACTTGTGCATTTAGCCATGCAGGATGCATCGATTGATGACTTGTTGGATAATCCGAAAACATCGTCCGGGCAACACGTTAGCATCAAGACCAAATGCGGGATGATCAGGGGGCGCGGGGCTAACCAGCAAGAATATCTGCGAAAAATCATGACCCATGATATTAATTTCGGCGTGGGACCTGCCGGAACCGGAAAAACCTATCTGGCGGTTGCCTGCGCCATTGAAGCCTTACAAAGCGAAAAGGTCAGAAAAATTATTCTGGTGCGCCCTGCGGTAGAAGCCGGTGAAAAGCTGGGTTTTCTGCCGGGCGATATGGCGCAAAAAGTCGATCCTTATTTACGGCCTTTGTATGATGCACTGTACGACATGCTCGGTTTTGAGCGGGTTGAGAAAATGATCGATAAGGGCATCATAGAAGTTGCGCCGCTGGCATTTATGCGCGGCAGAACGCTTAACGATAGTTTTATTATTCTGGACGAGGCGCAAAATACCACCGTTGAGCAGATCAAGATGTTTCTGACCCGCGTAGGGTTCGGTTCCACAGCGGTGGTGACCGGCGATGTTACCCAGATCGATTTGCCTTCGGAAAAGATGTCCGGTTTGCGCCATGTGCTTGAGGTGCTGAAAAACGTTGAAGGTATCAGCTTTACCTTTTTCGATGCGCGAGATGTGGTCAGGCACCCGTTAGTGCAACGTATTGTTTGCGCTTATGAAGCCTATGAAAAAGCCTGCAAGGCTACATTGTGAACGAGTTAGAAATCCAGGTTGTTTTTGCATCGAAACACCAGCCGGATCAGCAACACATCCAGCTTTGGGTCGATGCGGCGCTGGAGGATTACCATAGGGATACCGAAATCGTGGTGCGTATTGTCGATGAACAGGAAAGCGCTGAATTAAATGAACAGTATCGTCATAAACAAGGCCCGACCAATATTCTCAGTTTTCCGGTGGAAATACCTGAAGGTATCGAGTTGAATTTACTAGGCGATTTGGTGATCTGCGCCCCGGTTCTGGAAAAGGAAGCACTGCAACAAAACAAGCGCTTGGCCGATCACTGGGCGCATATCATTGTGCATGGCGTGTTACATTTGTTAGGCTATGACCACATCGACGATAACGAAGCAGAACAGATGGAAAGTAAGGAAATAGCAATTTTAAACAGGTTACACATCAGTAACCCTTATACAGAGGTAAACGATATATGAGTGATGAACAACCCCCAAGTAGAAACTCCCCACAGAGAAGTTGGATTGATAAGATCAGCCAACTACTGAGTGGGGAGCCGCAAGACCTTGAGGAGCTACTTGAAATTTTAAGAGACGCACGGGAAAAGCACTTGTTGGATGCGGATGCCTTATATATGATTGAAGGTGTTTTGCAGGTCTCTCAAATGCGGGTCAAGGACATTATGATCCCCCGCATTCAAATGGTTGTCGTACCCAAAGATGCCGAGCTGGAAACCATCTTGCCGCTGGTTACGGAGTTCGGACATTCCCGCTATCCGGTTATTGACGGGGATAGAAGCAGAGTGGTCGGCGTATTGTTGGCCAAAGATATACTGGCCCGCATTAGCGAGAACCAGACCCTGAAAGTTCATGAAATAATGCGCCCGTTATGCGTTGTGCCGGAAAGCAAGCGCTTAAATGTGTTACTTAAAGAATTGCGTACCAATGGTAATCACATGGCCATTGTTGTTGATGAGTACGGTCAGTCGGCAGGCCTGGTCACCATTGAAGATGTGTTAGAACAAATCGTTGGCGAGATTGAAGACGAACATGACGATCATGAAGACGAAGGCTATATTTTTCAGCGCAACGACAATGAATATATGATTAAAGCGCTGACGCCTATGGAGGAGTTTGACGACTATTTTGCCACGCACCTAGCAACCGATGAATACGATACCATCGGCGGTTTTATCGTCAGTCAGCTGGAACATATGCCCAAAAAAGGCGAGAGCCTTGTTGTGGATTCAATGAAATTCGAAGTGACTAGAGTGGATAGTCGGCGCGTACATCTGCTAAAACTGAGAATAATTGAGTAGAATTGTCCACGAAAAGCACGAAAAAATATAAGGCAAAAGACTAAAGACGAAGGGCTGAAGATTGATTATATGTTGACCTGTTGTTTTTTCGCCCTTCGTCTTTTGCCTGATTTTCAGCCGTTTTTTTGTGCTTTTTCGTGGACAAAATACCGGCTAATCATATTTGATGTATTTAAAGCGCGGGTCATCGGGCGTGCCTTCTAAGGCACCGCCTTCTTTTGCCGGCTGCCACATGAGCACTTCTTCGATTTTACCGGCCAATTCGAAATCCTTGTTGGTAATGCCTTTAGCCGCATGGTTGATCAGCTTGACGATCACAAAAGCGTAAGAAACGGTAAGATCCGGATGATGAAATGCCGCTTCAGCCAAATGACCTACGGTATTAACAACCATTAAGGTTGCTTTCCAGCCGCTGGTTTTGTATTTGCGTCGAATCCAGCCGTTTTCCAGATACCAGTGCGGCAATTCCTCTTTTAATCGCTGTTCGACATCAGCATCAGCATAAGTCTCTTCATGTGTGCGTTCTCTCCAGCCCATAATGGCTCACCTCTTGTTGAGTTGTGAAAATGATTGATGGTCGATAATTTTTTTTGTGGCAATCACCTTACATACCTTGCTATCCTAGTCTTCCGGTTCTAGATATGAGGCTTTGCAGCCTTGTTGGTAAAACATAAATGACGGCGTAAATGGAACAATATCAATCGTCAGCGTTGTTTCTTGTTGAAATAATTCAATGGCATCAGCCACGCTATCACGGAAGTTGTTAAACAGCTGTTTTGCAAGTTTCTCTTGCGCTTCATCTGCGCCCAAGGCAAATGGATCTTCAGCAAGATTGGTTGCATCAATGGCTTCCTGAAAAGCCGCTGTCGAAAGCGTTTGAATTTTATTTTCGAAATCACTGAAAATTTGAGGCCCCTGTTCACTTTTGATACGCTCTATATCGTCTTGGTTGGCATAAACAAGAAATACACCTTTAGCACCTTGAAAATTATTTTTACAAGCTCCGCCATCCATGATTCTGACCAGATTTAATGTCTGCTCATCTTTAATGAGAGTCATCGGCGGATTTTGGCCTGAACTTTGCATTGATTCGTCGGTTATGACGGATAACGTATCCGTTGTCGATATGGCCGACGTGTTTTGTTTAGCCTCTTGAGTCGCGCATGCTGTCAGTACCATAAACACCATGCCGATTAAAATTCGAATGCTTGCTTTCATTAAGTTACGCCATGTTGATCAGATCAAATATTAAATATTGTAATCGTTAAAAAAGTGGTGAGTTAAAAAATAGGGTCGAGCTAAGGATGCGAAAATAAAAGTCTTCTTCCGTGCTAGTAGAGCCTCTTAGCATGAAAGAGATTTAAGCATTTGTCTGGCTGATTGTATATCGGTAAAGGCTGAGGCTTACTTATTTTGTATGAATTAGGTAAAATCAATCAATTAAGCGACTTGGTTTTTAAAAAGCAGGCTTGCTGTTTATCTGAATGATTATATCCTTGACAGCGGAAGTCATCCATTTATTCATTCATTCGTTCCCCACTCACCAGTGGCTATTCTTTTTGTTGTGTACCTATTTTTGCATAAAACATGTCGATTACTGAAATAAGCTCCGAAACCAAACGTCGTAGAACCTTTGCCATTATCTCCCATCCTGACGCGGGTAAAACCACGATCACCGAAAAACTGCTGCTGTTCGGCGGCGCAATTCAGCTTGCAGGCTCGGTAAAAGGCCGTAAAGCGGCGCGTCATGCGACCTCCGACTGGATGGAAATGGAAAAGGAGCGGGGCATTTCGGTGACCACCTCGGTGATGCAGTTCGAACATAAAGACTGCATTATTAATCTGCTCGATACGCCCGGTCATGAAGATTTTTCCGAAGATACCTACCGCACTTTGACGGCGGTCGACTCGGCGCTGATGGTAATAGACGTCGCCAAAGGTGTCGAACAAAGGACCATCAACCTGATGGAAGTCTGTCGTCTGCGCACTACGCCGATTTTGACCTTTATCAACAAGCTGGACAGGGAAGGGCGGGAACCGATTGAATTAATGGACGAGGTTGAAAATGTGCTGAAGATCAAATGCGCACCGATGACCTGGCCTATCGGCATGGGTAAACGATTTAAAGGGGTTTATCATTTATATAAAGATGAAATTCACCTGTTCAGCGCCCAACATGGCGGCAAAATTGCCCAGGCTGAAATCATCAAAGGCTTGCATAACCCCAAGCTGGACGAGCTGCTGGACGATCAGGCCGAAGAGCTCAGGGATGAAATCGATTTAGTTAAAGGCGCCAGTCATGAATTCAATCTTGAAGACTATCTGGCTGGCAACTTGACGCCGGTTTTTTTTGGTTCAGCCATCAATAACTTCGGGATTATTGAGTTACTCGATGCCTTTGCCGAATATGCGCCATCGCCCAGACCCAGACAGGCAGAACAGCGCGAGGTTTTACCGGAAGAGCCAAGCTTTAGCGGCTTTGTGTTTAAAGTTCAGGCCAACATGGATCCGTCACATCGGGATCGGATTGCCTTTTTAAGAGTCTGTTCCGGTAAATTCGACAAAGGCATGAAGATTCATCATGTGCGTATCGGTAAAAGTATTCAGATTGCCAATGCGATCACCTTTCAGGCCGACAGCCGGAAAAGCGTTGAAGAAGCCTATCCCGGCGACATTATCGGTCTGCATAATCACGGCACTATTCAGGTCGGCGATACCTTTACCCAAGGCGAAACGCTTAAATATGGCGGCATACCTTATTTTGCGCCTGAATTATTTCGCCGCGTAGTGTTAAAAGACCCGTTAAGAGCCAAAGCCCTGCAAAAAGGACTGGTGCAGTTGACCGAAGAAGGCGCGACCCAGCTATTCAAGCCGTTAAAAAATAACGACCTTATTTTAGGCGCGGTCGGTATTTTACAGTTTGATGTCACCGCGTTCAGGCTTAAAAGCGAATACAATGTCGAATGCGTTTATGACGCGATACCCATCTCCGCAGTACGCTGGGTAAGTTCCGATAAACCGGCCAAGTTGGAGGAATTCAGGAACAAAGCCTTTGATAACCTGGCTGAAGACGGCGGCGGTTATTTGGTTTATGTCGCCAACAGCCGGGTCAACCTGCAACTGACCGAAGAACGCTGGCCGGATATTAAATTCAGCGCGACGCGGGAATTATAAGTTCCATCTTTAATGCCGGACGGGGCTTGCAACCCCATCCGGCTGTATGTTAAATATTTGGTCTGTCGTGGGCGCGAATTCATTCGCGCTTTTAACCTACCGCGCGAATAAATTCGCGCCCACAAAGAGACAGTCAGCAGAGTACAACGATGAGAGCCTCCTGCGTGGAAGCCAGCGTAAAAATTTTAAACTTGATCCCGCAATAACTGGGCAAACTCTTCGGCCGGCAGGGGTTTGCTTTTGATAAAACCCTGGTAAGCGTCGCAGCCTTTTTCCCGCAGGAATGCCAGTTGCTCAAGCGTTTCTACGCCTTCGGCTAATACCTTGAAGCCTAAAATATGCCCCATCGCAATGATCGTCGCGGTAATTTCCATATCGTCTTGTACCGAGGGAATATCATCAATAAAGCTCTTGTCGATTTTTAGCACATCCAGTGGAAAACGCTTCAGATAGGACAGCGACGAATAACCGGTGCCGAAGTCGTCAATGGCCAGTCGAATACCTTGAGCGCGCAAATTATTGAGTACCTCGACGGCTTTTTCTTCGTTTTCCATTAAGCCGCTTTCGGTTAGTTCCAGTTCTAATCGTGCAGCCGGAAAGCCGGTTTCGTGCAATACCTCTGCTACCAGAGCATTGATGTCGCTACGGCGGAACTGGTGCGGCGATACGTTGACCGCTAAAGTGATCGATGGCAAACCCATATCTATCCAGCACTGGCCTTGCAGGCAAGTTTCACGCAGCACCCAGGCGCCAATCTCTAGAATTAAACCGGTTTCTTCGGCAATAGGAATAAAACCGGTTGGAGAAATCAGTCCATGAACTGGGTCTTGCCAGCGTACCAACGCTTCGGCGCCGATGATCAAGCCGCTGACGATGTCGATTTGCGCCTGATAATAGACGCACAATTCCTGTCGCTCAGTGGCGCGACGCAGGCGAACTTCCAGGGCGATACGTTCACGGGCGATAACGGTAAATTCTTCGGAAAAATAGGCAAAACAGCCGCGCCCTTCATCTTTGGCACGGTAAAGTGCAATGTCGGCATTATCCATCAGCTTTTCAGGGTTGTCGCCGTGCTGCGGAAACAAGCTAATACCTATGCTGGCGCTTATCATTACCTTTCGGCTTAGCTCAGGATGGATAATGCTACTTTGCAGTAATTGAAATGGCTTGCTTAAGTCGGCGACGATATCCTCGGCGACCCGCGCCGCATCTTCCGGATGGGTAATATTTTCCAGCAGCACCACAAACTCATCACCACCCAAACGAGCAACCATATCGACATCGCGCAACCCGGCTTTGATACGGGCAGCGACTTGTTGCAGTAATTCGTCACCCGCCAAGTGTCCCATGCTGTCATTGACCGCTTTGAAACGATCCAGATCAAGCATCAGCAATGCCAGTTGTTTGCCGTCACGTCGCTCCATTTCGATGGCATGCGTCAGTCGCTCCCACAGAAGGCGGCGATTTGGCAGTGCCGTGAGCGGATCATAATAAGCCAGATTGTGAATGTTTTCTTCAGCTTCCTTATTTTTGGTGATGTCGGTGAAAGCGGAAACGTAGTTAATGATCTGGTTATTCGTATCGCTAACCGTGGTAATGCTGAGCCATTCGGGGTAGATGTCGCCGTTTTTGCGTTTGTTCCATATTTCACCCTCCCAGTAGCCATTCAGTTTTAGGCTATGTTGCAGTTCTTGATAGAAGCGGTCATCCTGGCGATCTGATTTAAGAAAAGCATGGGTTTGTCCAATGGCTTCTTCCGGGCTATAACCGGTGACGCGGGTAAATGCCTTGTTGACTTTCAGAATAATCTGATTGGCATCGGTGATGGACATGCCTTCTTGCGATTCAAAAGCAGTTGCGGCAATGCGTAGCCCTGCTTCGGCCTGTTTCTGTTCGGTAATATCGCGGAAACTCCACACCCTGCCGACCACTTTATGGTCAATTATCTGAGGGATGGAATAGCGCTCGACGATTTTTCCATTCTTAAACTCAATAATATCGAAGGAGTGAGCTTCCGGAGTTGCGTACAGTTCGGTTGTTTTTCTTGAGAAAACCTCGGCGTTTTTGATTTGATTAGGGCCGTACAATTGTTCTGGACTGCCGTCTTTAGCGCTCATTTTGGCGGCGATGATTTCATCGGGAATTTGCCACAAATCAGCGAATTTTTGGTTATGCAGCAGCCAATTGTTGTTCAGATCTACAGCCAGAATGGCTTCGCCGGTGGATTCCAACGTGGCTCTCAGTATCGATAGCGATTCCGCTATTTGTAACATTGACCGGGTTCGTTCAATCGCTAATTGTGCCAGTCCGGCATAGTGGTCTATCAAGTCGATTTCGGCATCGGTTGGTTGCATCGGTAGTCGATGATAGATGGCGAAAGTGCCGATCACCTCCCCCAGGTTATTTTTAATCGGCTGTGACCAGCAAGATTGTAAGTTGGCTTGTTTGGCGAGATCGCGATACGCTTCCCAATAAGGATGCTGTTGCACATCTTCCACGATAACACGCTCACCGAGATACGCCGCCGTACCGCAAGAACCGATGCCGTTGCCAATCGCCAGGCCATCAATGGCTTGATTGTAAAAGTCGGGTAAGCTGGGTGCTGCACCATAGCGTAGCTGCTTATTATTTTCATCCAACAGCAAAATTGAGCACAACATAGCGGGATGTAGCGCTTCAATTTGCTGCGCTAATTCATCCAATACGGTGGATAGGTCAAGCCCTTGGTTAATTAACTGAAGAACCCGGTTTTGTAAGGCCAGTTCATCGGTACGGTTACGCAAATCATTTTCGATGGCCTTGCGTTCGGTAATGTCGCGCCAGCAGGCATGAATAATAAGTTCGCCACGCAGCGTCATTGGCGTTAGCGATACCTCGACAGGAAGAGGCGATCCATCGGCTCGTAGATGCTGCCATTCGAACCGGTGATAACCTATCTGCACAGCCGTGGCTATCATCTCAGCCGCTTTCTCTGTAGAGATTCGTCCGTCGGGTTGATAGGCCGGAGAGATTTTACCGGGATTGCAATTGATGAGTTGTGATTTTGAATGATAGCCGAGTTGGGTCAGTGTGGCGGTATTGCAATCGATGAAGCCCCCATCTTTAATCAACAAAACGGGATCGCTGGAATCTTCAAACAGGTGCCGAAATGCCTCTTCGCTTTCACGTAGGGCGGCTTCCGCTTGTTTGCGTTCGGTAATATCCTGGATGGTGCCGACTAAATTAACAGGTTTTCCCGCTTTGTCGAATTCAATGTCGCCATGATCGATGACCCAGCGTGTTTCGTTATCGCTAGGGCGGACGATGGCGTATTCCATTGAAAACTGTTCGTGGTTACGGGTAATTTCCTGATGCTGATTAACGACCCGTTGCCGGTATTCCGGATCAATCAATGCGGCCCAATTAGAGGTATCCCGTTCAAAGTGTGCATCAATGCCGAAAACCTGATTCAGCATAGGCGAGCTTTCCCAAATATTGCTGGTAAGATCAATTACATAGTAGCCTATTCCGGCGGATTCATGGGCTAAGCGTAACAGTTTTTCGTTACGGGTCGCTATTTTATGCTCCCGTTTTTTCGCTTTATAAGCTGCTAATAGAATTAAGGTAATAACACCGGTCAATAGACTGATGACTAGCGCAATTTTGACATATTGAAGCAGTTTTTTTTGCTTGGCTTTCGGATTGGGATCATAGCTAAAACCTTGCAAGAGTCGATCGTTTTCAACCATACCCGCGTTGATGAACGTTTCTGCCATATGTCGCCAGCGCCACGGATTCATGTGTCCCAAATCAACTATATCAGGCACTATCAATGAGCGTATTGTCTCGGCTTCAAATTCAAGATGGTCTCTGGATTTTGTGACTTTATATCTATTGAGTAACAGATCAATAATTTCTTGCGGGTGATTCATGGCGTAATACCAGCCTTCAAGGCTGGCCTGACGAAAGGCTTTGACGCGCTCGGGATGCTGTTTGAGCTCATTTTCCGTGGTAAACAGAATGTCGCTGTAGAAATCGATGCCATAATTGCGCGGGTTCAGTACGGTGAATTCAATTCCCTGCTGCTTGAGAAAATAGGGCTCATTGCTCAAATATGAATTAAACGCGTCGGTCTTGCCATCAATCAAATCACGAATCCGGTAACTGCTGGGAATGACCTGAATAAGGCTGATATCTATGCTTTCATTATTGAACATTGCCACAAAATCAGCGTCCATGGTGTGATCCAACAACATGACTTTTTTTCCGATTAAATCGTCAGGCGAAGAAATTCCGGCGTTTTTTCGTGCGAGCAACACGGAAGGAGAATGCTGGTATATCGCCGCCAACGCAACTAACGGCGCACCGCGCAACCGTTCCAGCAATAATTCGCTGTTGGCCTCGCCATATTGAGCGCGGCCGTCAAGGACTTCCTTGATGGGTTTTTTTTCCGGAGTACCTGGGTGGATAATGACGTCAAGTCCGGCTTTTTGATAATAGCCTTTGTGTAACGCGGCATAATAGCCGGCGAATTGAAATTGGTGATGCCAGCGTAGCTGTAGATGGATGGGTTCTGCTGATGCCGAAAAGCATAGGCATAGCAAACCTGTAACAAGTATGGCCTGAGTTCGCATTATAGAATTGGCTAAAGGCTAAAAATTGAAATACTCTGTAAACTTGAGTATATACAATTTTTGCCTTTTGCCTTTCACCGATTCTACGAATGTAGACAGTAATTGGATGGACTTATTTATTGATCAGTTTACGAACACGGTCATAAATCATCTGCCTGTTAATGATCAATACATAGCTTAATAAGCCCAACAGTAAACCGAATAGCAATTTTCCAAAAGCGGAACTTTCCTGTTCGGCTTGCGGAGTTTCAGGCGCCCATTGTTCTTTTACGATTTGTACCGCAACTTTGGAAGGCTTATAGTTTGCTTTCAAATCAGGCAGACCTAGGCTGTGCCATGCATCGTAATCTTGCCAGATCGGATAATTACGTTTCCACAGTTCCTTGCTGAAATAGGGGGTAAGATCCATGCCGTGCGATTTGGGCATGCCTTTTTCATCCAGGAAGTCTTTATAGACAACCAGGCTGATATCGCCGCCTTCACCAACGCCGTCAGTGGTAAATGCTTTTTCAACATGGTCATGGAACATCCAAATGCCAGGACCGAAGCTATGCAAGCCATCATCGACACCGCTTAATTCCAGATCCAGCCGCTGAGCGGGTGCAATAGCATGTACGTCCCGGGTTATATGGGAATTCGGACCATTATCAACGCCGTCATAATGGGTCGCTGTGGGTTTGTGTCCATGCGAATGGAAGGCTATAGTATCTTGAGTACCGTTATAAATACGCAGTTTAACCTTCTCATCCGGCTGCATTTCAATCAGCGATTCTCTTAACGTATAAGGAAAAGAGCGGCCGTTGAGCATGAAATAGTCATCAGTAGCATCGGTCGTGTCATATCCCATGTTCATATGCTTGGCAATCAGTCGGGGATCATTAGCTGATCTGGCAACAATATTATGTAATTCCTTGTCGGCCGATCCGTAATGTAAATCGTATTCCCGCGCATATTTTTCAAGCACCGCTACCGAGGGATGGCGTACTTGACCGGCACCGACATTAAAAGTTTGCGGCCAGTTATTAGGGCGGTTTTCTTCAACCACAAAAAGACCCTGTAAGCCCATTGGAATATGGGTATGGGGCTGAACATGGCAATGGTAATACATGGTGCCTGCTTGGCGCGGCTTAAATACATAGGTTTTGCTTTCGCCGGGCATAACATCCATGTTGCTGGATTGGGCAACGCCATCATTGCCGACGCCGGCATGGTCCATGAACGGATGATCGATACCGTGCAAATGGATGGAATGCGGCAAATAATGGGTGTTTTCCAGAATCAACCAGATTATATCATCCTGCTCGACATGAATTGCCGGAGACGGTACGCGCAACAAGGGACTGGCTACCGGCTCGTAAATGCTTTTGGTTGACATGTCCCGGGTTTTCGGCGCGAAAACCCAAAAAGTCGGCTGTATGCCCGGCGCTATATCGAAGGTGGTGGTCGGGGCGATCATGTCCGGCGAATGACCGTTGAGTTCGGCAATTTCAAGCCGGATAACGATTTTATCAGGATCGCCGTCGCCATCGATATCATCGGACATGGTGATAGCGTCAGCAGCGAGTTGGGTTTCCATCAGCGTTTTCATGGAAACGCCGTTGGTGCCTTTGACAAAAGCGGCGATGTCAGACGGATTGTCGGGATTACACAGCCGTGAAGCCTGTATTTCTACCCCATCGATGACTTGCGCTTCTCGCCATTTGGGTGAAGTAAAATCGGAGCAGACCTCTTCGACCGGCCCCATATCTACCTTGGCCGTAGGAGGTAAATCGCTGGCTGCTTGACTCCATGAGTAGGTAAGGAACAAGGTAGTGCCCCAAATGAAGGTAAGAAGATTTTTATGCATACGACGACCTCAGAAGAATTCATTAAATAAAATGACACCGCCACCTGAAGCGGGGTTTTTAACGAAGTTATTCTAACTGAATATCAAGGAGAATTCATGTTTAACGCCAGAATAAACACAATTTTTCAATTTAACTGTTTAGCTAACCGCAGCTCAGCTTTATCGCTAAGTAGCGTAAAACCCCATCGTTCAGGGCATAGGTATCTACACAAGATTGATTGAGTGTCAAAAATCACATCGTAAAGGTGATTATCTTTATGAAAAAAACGATTATATTTGCCTAACTAGCTGATTATAGGTATGTAAAATTGTGTAGATACCTGCGATTTAGATGGGAGAAGATATCAAGAGCAATGTCTATTCGGTAAGAATATCTGACTCGATAGCGCTAGAAGCAAATCCAGGACATAGCGATGAGGGAATTTAAATGCGTCCAGTGCATTTAAACACCGCGAGAGTTTCAAAAAGCGACTGTCCATGGCGATATGACGAAGTTATATATTAAGTCATATATAATGAGTAGCGAACCGACCAGAGATTATTACCGTTATGACAGATTCCAAAACAAAAATAGAACGACTCGATGACTTGGTTTTTGATAATCGATTTATCCGCGAGCTACCTGCCGATGCCGAAACCGCCAATCATCGCCGTCAAGTGACTGGTGCCTGTTATTCGCGGGTATTGCCTGCTAAGGCCGCCAATCCTCAAATGGCCGCATATTCCAGAGAGGTTGCAGAACTACTGGATTTGAGTAAGGAAATTTGTGAATCTGCCGGTTTTACCCAGGTGTTTGTCGGCAATCGGCTGTTATCCGGGATGGATCCTTATGCGATTTGTTACGGCGGTCACCAGTTCGGCAACTGGGCGGGACAACTCGGTGACGGTCGCGCGATTAATCTGGGCGAAGTGCTTAATCGCCGGGGCGAGCATTGGACGTTGCAGTTTAAAGGCGCCGGTGAAACGCCTTACTCAAGGAATGCGGACGGCTTGGCGGTATTGCGCTCCTCGGTGCGCGAGTTTTTGTGCAGCGAAGCCATGCATCATCTGGGCGTACCGACCACGCGGGCGTTGAGTCTGATACTGACCGGCGACCAGGTTATCCGCGATATGTTTTACAACGGTAATCCCAAACCCGAACCGGGTGCCGTGGTCTGTCGGGTTGCGCCGTCGTTTACCCGCTTTGGCAGTTTCCAGATTTTTGCCGCCAGGGGCGAGATTGGTTTGCTGAAAAAACTGCTGGACTACACCATCCGCACCGACTTTCCGCATTTGGGCGAGCCGTCGCGTGAGGTTTATCTGGCCTGGTTTGCAGAAGTCTGCCGCAGAACGGCAAAAATGATTGTGCACTGGCAGCGGGTCGGCTTTGTGCATGGGGTGATGAATACCGATAATATGTCGATACTCGGCCTTACCATAGACTACGGGCCTTACGGCTGGCTGGAAAATTACGATCCCAACTGGACGCCCAACACCACCGATGCCGCAGAACGCCGCTATCGTTTCGGCAACCAGCC
Organism: Methylobacter sp.; assembly: GCA_024636505.1. GTDB lineage: Bacteria > Pseudomonadota > Gammaproteobacteria > Methylococcales > Methylomonadaceae > Methylobacter_A. The sequence goes on from JAGXGY010000039.1 coordinate 22,214, forward strand.
GCAGATTGCGTTTTGGAATCTGGGGCAATTGGCCAACGCCATTTATCCGCTGATAGAGCAAGTCGAACCTTTGCAACAGGCGATCAATGTCTATACCGAAACGTTTACGCAGCATTGGCAAGCCATGGTTGCCGCCAAGCTGGGCTTGAATGTCTATGATCCGGCCGCCGATGACCCGCTAAACACCGAGCTGTTGATTATCTTGCAAGTAGTTGAGACCGACATGACTCTTTTTTATCGCAAGCTGGCGGGGCTGGTCATGGATGTTGAACTCAGCAATGAGGCTTTGATGCTGCCGCTGATGGAAGCCTATTATGCGCCGGAGCAGTTAACCGACGACTACAAAGCGCGTCTTGGCAACTGGCTTAGGTCTTACATAAAACGGGTGCAAGGTGCCGACATAGCCGATGCCGAACGAATTCAAAGCATGAACTCCGTCAATCCCAAATACGTGTTACGCAATTATCTGGCGCAACTGGCGATAGACAAGGCCGAGCAGGGCGATTTTTCGATGGTCGATGAGCTGTTGGAACTGTTGCGCCATCCCTACGACGAACAACCCGGCAAGGAAGCGTTCGCCTTAAAACGTCCCGACTGGGCAAGGCAACGGCCGGGCTGTTCGATGTTGTCGTGCAGTTCTTGAACATACCGTACACATCATCGCTAAAAAGCAGTTAACCCAAATAGTATAAATTGAACCGTATGAATTACTTACGTTAAACCGTGGTATTGCCGTGTAAGGGCGACCGGCCTGTCGCCCTTACGGTAGCGTGCAACTATCAAATCTAACTGCTTTTTTAGGATCATAACAGGCAAGGCACACAACAAGCTTTGTTTGTCAGCCCGCCCTTCGCCCCATAAAACTTGCAGGCGAGCCTTCATCCGATGTTGTTTAAACTTGATTTGTCGGTTAGCCGCTCTTAATGGACAACTACCTTGCCGAGCCGCTTACCGGAATCAAATCGTAGTTTTGATCGATAAAACCAGCGGCTGGGTAATTGAGTGCAAATAATTCCGCGCTATCGGTTTTCTGAGCCATCAACCAATAAAAGCAGTTTGAGTTGTCAAGCGGTTAAGTTGTCTTGGTTGTTGCTTTTTTTATGTTCCATGCTTTCGACTTCTCTTCTGATCCGTAACCGTAGCGTATCCAAGTCTTTTTTCTCTTCTGTGTACATGTATGTCAATGTCATCAGGCTCAAGCAATGAATGCCGATGGTTTGAGCGATGCTATGGATTTTATCCAGAGTGGGGCTTTTTTTGCCCCTTTCCAGCATGCTCAGATAAGTGCGGCTGGAAATATCGGAGAAATCTTCCTGGGTTAGACCGCGCGATTTTCTGGTAATCTTCAATGCCTTGGCAAAAGCGACTCTCATTATTACTGATCCTTTGGGTGGTAAGTTGGTCGTCCATCTAGCCAAAGCGAACACTATAAGACTACAATCTATAGTGTTCATTTTATTCCTGAACCGCAGGGTTATGGGCAACTTCTGCCGCAGATGCCCCTTAAGATGCAACCCGGGAGACGCTCGATTGTGGGGTGGAAAGCCGCCGTAAAGCTCGTCTGGGGAGCTATAAAGCCGGTTTAGTGTAAACGCCGCTGTACTTTTTGGCTGGAATGATCCTTATCACGGTCGCATTGACCGACAAAGTACCGCTATAAGCGGGATTTTTCTTTCACCCTTGAAGGCATGAACCTGCTGAATACGGTGCGCAGTTCCTATTACGGCGCGGAAACCCGGCCGCAGAGCGTTTGGGTTAACGATACCCAGGTGGGCGCGACAATGACGGTACGGTTTTAATGGCGATCTCCAGTCGCGACGTAGGCGTCGCTCCCACGTGGGAGCGACGCCTACGTCGCGACTGGAACGATAATGAATGGATTTACACGTGAACATCGAGTTTTAACATTTTTTAGTCACCATTGTTAAATTTAAGAGTATTTTCCTTGTCAAGTTGCCATCCAAAAAGCGGTGATAACTTTATCTTTCAAAGGGTTAAATTTCGACAGCCTAATGCAAAGCCCTATCGCTGTGGCTTGCATTGCGCCGCTGTCGGCATCACCAGGGAAGAACGGGCGTGTGTTGCCAAGCCGGTAGTATGGACGCTGATATTCGAGGTGTTAATGCTGGTATGCGGCGTGGCGCATGCCGATAATGCACTGCAGCAATGGCGCCATAAAGCAGGCGAGATACGGCTGCTGGCGGAAAACGACACCCAACGGGCCTACGCCGAGGCCGAACGCCTGCAAGCCGAACTTCCCGTCGACGCTACGCCTGCCGATCGGGCGCGGCTGTTAAATCTGTTGGCGCGCATCGAAGTTTATCGGGCGCAAACCGACAAGGCCGTATTGCATATCCAACAAGCGATGGAGATTGCCAAGCAGCATAACGATCCGGTCGGTCAGGCCGAAGCGGACCTGAATACCGCCTTAAACGCAGTCAATCAAGCCAAGATCGACGATGCCATTGCCGCCGCGATTGATAGCCTGGCGGTGCTAGACGGCGTGGACCGGCCGGATCTGCTCGGTGAGGCGCTGCTAAGAATGGCGATGATGTACCGATGCACCGACCAGCTCGACGAATCGATCATGATGTCGATGCAAGCACTGGATATTGCCCGGCAAAGCAATAATCCGCTGGCGCTAACCTATGCTTACCAAGGTTTGGCAATTGCCTACGAACTGAGCGACCACTTTAACGAATCGGGCGAATATTATCGGCGCATGCTGGAGCAAGCCCGGATCGCCGGTTCCAGGCTGATGGAAGCCTTTGCGTTGATGGGGCTTGGCTATATTCATAACAATCAAGGCGATTTGAAAATCGCGGAATCGTTGATTCGCGAGGCGGTTGCGGTGTTCCGCGCCATCGACGTTCCTTTCAGTGTCAATTTCAGCCAGTTTGCCCTCGCCGATAATTTGCGCAAGCAGAAGCATTATGCCGAAGCTTCACTAATATTCGACGAAATAATCGGGCGTTATCGACACTATCCCAATAAGATCGGCCTGTGGTGGACACTGAACGCCCGCAGCAGCAACCGGATAGACTTAGGCGATGCTGCCGGTGCGCGCCGCGATGTCGAACAGGCTTATCAACTGGCTAAGGAAATCGGCGTGCCTTTGTACCTGACTGACAGTGCAAAACGGCTGGCGAAAATCGCCGCCGCTAAAGGCGATCATCGCAAAGCCTACCGGCTTATACTCGAAGCAAGCGAGATAGCGGCCAAGGCGGCAAAAGACACCGCCTCCATGCGGGTGTTGCAGTTGACGCGGCGTTACCAAACCGAAAGCAAGCAGCGCGAAATCGATAAACTCAACCGCCATAATAAGCAACAGGCGGCGGAACTTAAACATCACGCACTCGAACGGCGCTGGCTGTCGACCGTGCTTGGCGGCAGCGTCGTGATGTTGGTTGGCACAGTCTTTTTCCTGGTACGTTTGAAGCGTTCTCATCGCAGGCTGGCAACGCTCAATACCCAGATGCTGCAGGCCAAAAACAAATTGCAGGCCACACTGGATGCGATCCCCGACCTGATGTTCGAAGTCGGGATGGACGGCCGCTACTACGATTGCCATTCGCCGCAATTGGGTTTGCTGGCCGCGCCTGCCGAACAGCTGCTGGGCAGGACCGTGGCCGAGGTTATGTCTGCCGATACCGCAGCGGTTTGTCTGGCGGCGTTGCGCGAAGCCCACGAAAAAAGCATATCGTTTGGCAGGCAGCTGTTGCTGTCGTTGCCGCACGGCGATTTCTGGTTTGAGCTTTCCGTTGCCGCCAAACCCTCGGTTGCCGGAGAAGAGCCCAGGTTCATCGTGATGTCCCGCAACATCACCGAGCGCAAGCACATGGAAGATGCCTTGCTGATAAGCCGACAGATTCTCACCGAGGCCCAGCGCATTGCGCATATTGGCAGTTGGGAGCTGGATCTGGAGACAAATGCCCTTAGTTGGTCGGATGAAATCTTCCGCATCTTCGAGATCGGCCAGGAACAGTTCGGCGCTTCCTATCAATCCTTCATTGAAATCATTCACCCCGATGACCGTGAAGCTGTCGACTGCGCCTATACCGAGTCGGTTGAAAATCGGCAACCTTACGAAATCGAGCACCGCCTGATGATGGCGGATGGGCGCATTAAGCATGTCCTCGAACATGGCGAAACTCATTATACGGACAACGGTAAGCCTTTGTATTCGTTAGGTACCGTGCAAGATATTACCGAACACAAGCAGGCGGCGGATGCGCTGGTTGCCCGCGAACGCGAATTCCGCACCTTGGCGGAAAGCCTGCCGGACAATGTTGTCTGTTATGATCGGGAAGGACGAGCCATTTACGTCAACCCGGTGCTCGAAAAAACCTTAGGCGCCAACGCTTCAAAAATGCTCGGCACGACAGTCCGAGAACGGTTTCCCAATGGCGACTACGACGATTATGCACAGCTTTTGGATAGCGTTCTCGTCAGCGGAGAGAACGGCGAAATCGAAAAGATAGTGACTCCTCCGTATAAAGACGCGCATATGATTCACAGCATCCGCATGGTTGCCGAGCGCGATGACAACGGCGAAATTATTGGCGTGCTGGCTATCGGCCGCGACATTACCGAACGCAAACTGGCGGAAGAGACACTGCGCGACAGCGAGGAAAAATACCGGACTCTGATCGAAAAAATTCAGGCCGCAGTCATTGTGCATGACGCCGACACGCAAATTCTGGTTTCCAACCCGGTCGCCCGGGAAATACTCGGCCTTACGGCAGATCAGCTCTATGGCAAAACCGCCATCGATCCGGCTTGGCATTTTCATCATGAAGATGGCCGTCGGCTGACACCGGAGGAGTATCCGGTCAATCAAGTGCTGGTGTCGGGCAAAGCGCTGAAAAACTGTGTCCTGAGCGTGCATCGCCCCGATCGGCAACAGAACGTCTGGGCGCTGGTCAATGCCGACCCGGTATTCGGCAAGGACGGCGCGATAGACCAAGTTATCGTCACCTTTATCGACATTACCGAGCGCAAGCAGGCCGAACGCCGCCTGTGGCTGATGGATTTCGCGCTGAACCAGGTCCGCGAAGCCGTCTATATCATCGATATACCGAGCCAAGACTTCATCAGCGTCAACGACGAAGCTTGCCGGGCCTTGGGTTACAGCCGCGAGGAGCTATTGACGATGAACGTTTTGGACATCGACCCCGACGGCGACCGCGCTGAACTGCAGCAACTGCAACATGCGATAGATGACGGCGACTTGACCGTATTCGAGCGCCGCCATAAAACCAAGGACGGGCGCATCTTTCCGGTTGAAATCAGTGCCAAGGTTTTCGATTACGAAGACCGACCGATCAGCATTGCTTTGGCGCGCGACATCACCGAGCGCAAGTTGGCCGAAAATGAAATCCGCACCCTGAACGCCCGTCTGGAGCAACGGGTACAGGAACGCACCGAAGAATTGCGTCGACAAACTCATTATCTGCGCACCTTGATCGACACACTGCCGATGCTCGCTTGGCTTAAAGATAAGGACAGCCGGTTCCTGGTCGTCAATCAGATGATGGCATTGGCTTGCACTCTCAGTGTGGACGAAATGGTCGGCAAATCTGACCTGGATTGTTGGCCGCGCGAATATGCCGAGTCTTACCGCGCCGTCGATTCGGAAGTCATGGCGACCGGTCGGCGCAAGATCGTGGAAGAAACTTTTGTCGATACGCGCAATAACATCATCTGGGTGGAAACCTTCAAGGCGCCGGTTTTGGATGAAGACGGCAGCGTATTAGGAACAGTGGGCATTGCCCGCGATATCAGCGACCGCAGAGCCTTGGAGATGGCGCGGGAATCTGCATTGGCCGAGGCCGAGCGGCTGGCGCAACTGCGCAGCCAATTTATGGCGCGGATGAGTCACGAACTGCGTACGCCGCTGAACGGTATTATGGGCTACGCCCGGATATTGCTGGGAGAAAACCGGAAAAATGAACGCCAGCTCATGATGTTGAACGTGATCCAGCAAAGCGGCGAATATCTGCTGAATCTGATTAACGACACTCTGGATTTCGCCAAGATTGAGGCGGGCAAGCAGGAATTGAGCTTGAGCGAGATCCAGTTGCCGCGCTTTCTGGGTAATATCGTCAGTATCATCACTATCAGGGCGGAGCAGAAGGGCTTGTTTTTCGTTTACGATATTGATGCGGATGTGCCGACTGGGATACGCGCAGACGAGACGCGGCTTAGGCAGGTGCTGCTTAACTTGCTGTCCAACGCCGTCAAATACAGCGAACGGGGTCAAATCAGCCTGAAGGTGACGGTATTGGAGAAGCACTTTCCAGAGGAGCATGCCGAGCCGGGGAGTTTGTTACGCTTTGAAGTTCAGGATAGCGGTTACGGTATTGAGGCTGGACAATTGGAAACTGTTTTCCAAGCTTTTGAGCAAGCCGGAGACAGGCAGCGCCATACCGGCGGCACCGGCCTGGGATTGCCGATCAGCCGCGAGCTTGTCAAACTAATGGGCAGCGATATTCATGTCGTCAGCCGAGTCGGCGAGGGCAGTACCTTTTGGTTCGATCTTGACGCCCCGGTTGTTGATGTCTTGGGGGACATCATGGTTGACGAGCAGCATGTCGTCGGATACCAAGGCATGCGACGGCGGGTTCTAGTGGTGGATGACATCGATATAAACAGGGCATTGCTGATTGAAATACTCAGCCGCTTGGGCTTCGAAACCTGCGAGGCGGCAAGCGGCAGAGCGTGCCTAGATAGCGTCGAGACGCAAACGCCGGATCTTATTTTGCTGGATATGGTCATGCCTGAAATGGATGGATTGGAAACTGCGCGCCGTTTGCGTAGCTTGCCGGGTTTCGGGCAAACGCCGATTATCGCTGTTTCGGCTAGCGCCTCTAGTAGTGATGTTGCCGAAGCGATGAAAGCCGAAATAAACGTTTTTCTGTCCAAGCCTATCGATATAAAAAGCTTGACGGCGCAACTCGCAGCGCTATTAAAACTCGACTGGATTTACCCGCTGCCCGAAACCGGAGTGTCGCCGCAACACCGGCTTAACGAAGCACTGGCTGCACCGCCGCTGGAGGAAATGAATATGTTACATCGTCTGGCGCAGGAAGGCAGTATGCGCGATATTATCCGGCAGACCACGCATCTGGAAAGACTTGACCCGCGCTATCGCCCGTTTGCCGAGCAGTTACGCGCTTTGGCGCAAGGTTACCAATCCAAAGCTATTCTGGATTTGGTGGAACGCTATATCAACGGAATGACTCAACCGCAGGTTGATACGGATGCGCACTGAGGGTATGAAAATGAGACAAAAGGCCAAAGGCTAAGAGCGGTCCTGTTGAAACCCGGTTTTTTCGCCTTTAGCCCGATCTGTTTAATCTGTGTTGATTTGCGGCTGAATAGTTATGACGTTTTTTTTAACCGATTTTTTTTGTGGAATCACCTGTGAGTAATGAGACCTTACCCGATACGCCCACTATTTTAATCATTGACGATACCCCTGCCAATCTTGGCGTGGTAGTGGAAACTCTGGATGGCCGCAGTTACCGGCTGGTGGTGGCTCAGGATGGCGAGGAGGGCTTGCAACGCGCCGTTTTCGTACAACCGGATCTGATCCTGCTGGATGTGATGATGCCGGGTATGGACGGTTTCGAAGTCTGCCGTCGTTTAAAGCATAATGCCGATACAGCTGACATACCGGTAATTTTTATGACCGCATTGGCAGAAACCGAACATAAAATCACCGGATTTAAGGTGGGCGGCGTCGATTACATTACCAAGCCGATGCAGATTGAAGAAGTTATAGCGCGAGTGGGTACCCATCTCAACTTGAGATCCATGCAGCGCCAATTGCAAGCACAGAACATGCAATTGCAAAGGCATCAGGCGGAACTGGAACAGCAGGTTAGGCATCGTACCGCCGAACTGAGAACCAGTAACCGCCTACTGCATGAGGAAATCGACGAGCGCAAGCGGATTGAAGAGGCGCTGGCGTTGCGCGAGCGCAAATTTCGCACCTTGGCCGAAAATGCACCGGATAATATCGCCCGTTACGACTGCGATGCACGGATCCGTTACATAAACCCGGTGATGGAGCGCACCTTGGGTCGGTCCATGAAAGAGCTGGCAGGCAAGCGCCCCGACGAGTTGCGTCCATTAAGTGAGGGTATGCAGCACTATCAGCGAGTGTTGGAGCGGGTCATCGCCACCGGCGAGTCGGCGGAATTCGAATTGATCGGCGAATCGATTGGCGGGGACCGCACTCTCTACGATTTGATCCGGTTTGCGCCGGAGTTAGACGACTGCGGCCGGGTCATAGGAGTAATCGCCATTGGTCGTGACTACACCGAGCAGAAACGGCTGGAACAGGAACTGGTGTGTCGTGAGCGGGAATTCCGTACCTTGGCGGAAAACTCGCCGGACGTGATTGTGCGCTATGACCGGGACTGTCGGCACATCTATATCAATCCGGCCTATGAACATCAAACCGGAATCCCGCTGGAAACGGCATGGAACAAGACGCCGAACGAGGTTTGGAAAGCGCTGATGCCGTGCGAGGAATTCATAACCCGTCTTAAGCGCGTGATGGAGAGCGGGGAACCGGATCGTATCCTGCTTGAATGGCATGGGCGGGACGGCAGCCTGGTCAGTCATGACATGCATGCGGTGGCCGAATACGACGAAGAACGGCAAGTCATCGGTGCGCTGGCCATCGGGCACAATATTACCGAGCTCAAGGCGACCGAACGGCGTCTGGAAGAGTCGCGCACCCAATTGCGCTCGTTGACCGTCAAGCGCGAAGAAGCGCGTGAGGAAGAGCGCAAACGCATCGCCCGCGAAATCCATGACGAGCTGGGCCAGCTGCTCAATGTGCTGCGGCTCAATGTCACCACCCTCGATTTCCGTTTTGGCGATGCTAACTCCGACTTGCGCGACAAAACCCATAAAATGGTAGGCACCATAGATCAGGCCATTTTGATGGTGCGCAGCCTTGCCACCCGCCTGAGGCCGGCAGTGTTGAGTTCCGGAATCGTTTATGCCCTGGACTGGCTGGTGCAGGAATATGCAGAAAACACCGGCATCGTTGGTAAGCTGCATTTACCCGCCGAAGACATTTCTCTCGACGAAGACCGTGCAATGCTAGTGTTCCGCATCGTTCAGGAGTCGCTGACCAATGTATTGCGCCACTCCGGCGCGCATCGCGTCGATATTACCTTGCGCAGTGTAGCGGGTACCTACGAAGTGGAAATACAAGATAACGGTCAGGGGTTTGATCCAGGCAATATCGACAGGCCTAATGCTTTCGGCATTGTCGGTATGCGTGAACGAGCGCTGATATTGAAAGGGACGCTGGATATTGCCAATGCGAAAGGGGGCGGTACTGTATTGAAATTGGGCATACCTATTGAATAAAGGCTAAAGGCTATTAAGCCATTGACACCGTAGGAGCGGGCCAGGTCCGAGACATTTGGGCAGCGATTGCAGAGTTGTAGCCCTTTCATCGCGGCATGGCCCGCTCCTACAACTTAATGGCATTGGAGCTAGGGGGGCTGTGTTAAAGCTTGGTTTTTTTGCCCTTTGCCTTTCGCCTTTTTTATAAAAAATAAATAAATGGAGTAAACAAAATGATACGGTTATTGATCGTCGACGATCATGCATTGATGCGCGAGGGGCTTAAACAACTTTTTGAGGGTGAAGCGGACATCGCGGTCAGCGCGGAGGCCGGTAGCGGCGAAGAAGCGCTAAGGGTTCTGCAAAATCAAACGGTTGATTTGGTTTTGCTGGACATCTCCATTCCCGGTATTCATGGCGCGGAGCTGATAACGAAAATCAGGGAACGCCCAAATAGTCCGCCGATCCTGGTGTTGAGCATGCACAATGAGCCGCAGATTGCCAAACGCAAACTCAAGGCAGGCGCTTCCGGCTATATCACCAAGGATAGTTCGCCAAAGGATCTGCTGGGAGCGATACGCAAGGTGGCTTCCGGGGGGCGATACATTGCGGCCGACATTGCCGAAAAAATCGCTTTTCAAGTCAGTGCGACCGGTCCGCTGGTACCGCATGAGCTATTGTCCGGCCGTGAACTGGTCATCCTGCGGATGCTGGCCAAAGGCAAAAAGGTCAGTGAAATTGCCAGGGAACTCGATATCAGCAGCAAGACCGTTAGCACCCACAAGGCAAGGTTGATGCAAAAAATGCATATCGACAACGATGTCAAACTCATACAGTACACCATCGCCCACGGCATGACGGTATAAAAACAACTGGCTTGTAGTCGATTTCCGATAAGCATTGCAGCGTTTCAATGTAGGTCTATTCCTATTCAAACTAGGTGTTCGCCGATTGTGACTATCGACTATATCATTCAAAGTAAGCACACCTAAGCCGACCGGTTAAGTCGGGAAAGCTTTAGGCTTTGGACGATGGGTGTTCGGGAAAATCGTGGATATAAGCCATGTACTTTCTTGATGTGCAGTTTGTAACCCTGTTTCTCTGCCAGCGCAGGGTACCGGCATCGTTTGGTTGATAATCCTTAGTCATCAGGAATTTCCATGTGCATTTGTCTATGTTTCGATGTTTCCGCATCAGAAGTAAAAAAGGCCATTAGAGACGGTCACGATTCAATAGAAAAGCTGTCTGAACATATACAGGTTGGCAGTCATTGCGGAGGCTGTATTGGGCGTATCGAGGGAATTCTGGAGAAGAAAAAAATAGTAGCTTGCGGTGGTCGTTGCGAATTTTTTAATCGACGTTAAAGCCGCAGTCAGCCCGCGAACGGGATATGCAAGCTCACAGACATTCAGCGCTTCAAAGCAATGCGCTTACCTGCAACGGCCTGTGGCGCGCCTGAAAGTAAAGCGTAACTTCCGTCGTCACTGCCCGGCGTCTGCTATGCAAATTACGACTTCAATGTAGTCTATTCCTTACAAGAACTTGCTTTCTTCCGTATAGGGCAATTCCTGCTTAAATTCGGAGCGCCCCGATTGTGGGTGCTGTCGGATAAGTTCAGACTCTCCGGTCATTCAATAACCATGCGGGATTGTCTGTCGGCGGGTGAAAACTTATCGTAAAAATCGGGGAATCGTCAGTATGTTGAAAACAAGCCAAAACTATAGATAAAAGATTTGGGCGATCGGAATTTCCCCCAATATCTTCGGCTGGCGGCTGTTGTATCGATTGCTCGTAAATAAATAGTGTTAATCAAGGATTGTTGAGGAAAGTGCAATATGAAGGAACCGATGAAATTTTATCGAAACGAGTATTGGCTGGTGTTTCCGTTACTGGCGTCCGGCGGACTGGGTGCGATAGGCATTGCAGTTTTCAGTCGTTTTGTCATGACTGGTTGGGTTATGGCGGCCGGTTTGGTCATTATGACTGTGTCGGCTTGTGTTACTGGAGCCGTAACCGCTATCGGATGTCATTGCACACTATCGAACAGGGTTTGTTTGAAGATTTGCAACAGAAAAATGAGGAAGTCATCAAGGCCTTGCGGGATGCGCATCATGAAGCCGTTTTGCTGGCTAGCGCCCGGCAAGTCGAGGCGGAGCGCATGCATCTCAAGGCATTAAGCACCGATTTAGCGCGACGTTTCGAAGCATTGTCAAAACGTCTCGGCGGACGGGAACAAGAAAAAACGGAGCAAGGCGATGCGGTGCATTTATCTGTCGAAACACAGATTGCAGATTTAGCGCAACGTTTCGATGCCTTGTCGAAGCGACTCGATGCCGCTGTTATCGCATCGCAAAACACCGTCGGCGGCGACCACGATTCAAGCGGCGGGATCGTAGAGCTGCTGAAAGACAGCTAGGTCGAGTTAAGCACTATCACCCAAGCGCTGGGCGCTTCATTGGAAGAAAAAGAAAAATTGTTGCGCTCAATCGAGGACTTGTCCGGCTTTACCGAACAACTGAGCAAAATGGCCGGGGAAGTCAGCAGCATTGCCAGTCAGACTAACCTGTTGGCGCTGAATGCAGCTATTCAGGCGGCACGGGCCGGAGAGGGGGGGGGCGCGGCTTTTCAGTGGTTGCCGATGAAGTGAGGAAATTGTCGCGCTCATCCGGCGATGTCGGTAAGAAAATTACCGAGACCATCGAAGCGGTCAGCGAGGCGATCGAGGACACTTTAGTTGTTTCCCGGAAATTCGCCCGACAAGATGAAGAAACCTTAGGTAATGCGGAACGGATTATTGATTCGGTATTGAGGCGCTTCAGTCGGGCCGCATCCGGATTGACCGAATCCGAGGAGCTGTTGCGTACCGAAAACAACGCGATCAACTATGAAATATCCGATGTTTTTGTCGCTCTGCAGTTTCAGGATCGGGTCAGCCAGATTCTGGCGCTGGTCTGTGACGATCTGAATAAACTCGAACAGCATTTAAACGAGCTTAAAAGCCAACAAGCCGATGAGGGATCATCCCGCTCGGTGAATGTGGAGCAATGGCTGGAAGAGCTGTCCAAGACTTACACTATGGAAGAGCAACTTACGGCACACGATGGTACCAAAGCTGAGATCAAAACCGATCAACCCGGCATTACATTTTTTTAAGGAGTTAACCATGGCAAAAACAATACTGTTTGTAGAAGACTCAGCCTCGGTCAGGCAGGTGATGAATAGCACCCTGACCCGCGAGGGCTACGATGTGATTCTGGCTTGCGACGGTCAGGACGCCTTGACCAGGCTGGACGGCAGCAAAATATACCTGATCATCAGCGACGTGAACATGCCCAATATGGACGGCCTTACTTTTGTTAAGAGCGCCAAACAAATGCCCGCCTATAAATCCACCCCGATCATCATGCTGACTACCGAAACCCAGGAAGTGAAGATGAATGAAGGCAAAGCGGCCGACGTTAAAGCCTGGATCGTCAAGCCTTTTCAACCGGCACAGCTGCTGGCAGCGGATTCGCAGCTTATTCAGGCATAAATAACGGGAGCAACTGATGGCGAACGTGAAAAGAAAACAACAGCAGAGCGGTCGCATCGCCATAGCCGGTGAATTGACCATTTATACCGCTCTGGAATTGAAAGACAAATTTCTGGCGGGGTTGTTCACCACCGAGGAACTGGAGCTGGATTTATCCGGCGTCGGCGAAATCGATGCCGCCGGTCTGCAACTGCTGGTGATGATCAAACAGAAGACGGCGGTTGCAGGCAAGATTGTGCGCTTTACCGGTCACAGTCAGGTGGTGTTGGATATTCTGGAATTGTCCGGCTTGGCCGGTTTTTTCGGCGATCCGTTGCTGTTTGTCTATAAGTCCGCCGAGTAAGGTAAATCGATATGATCCCAGACGAATATCTACAAACCTTTGTTATTGAAGGCAGAAAATTGCTTCAGGAAATGGAAGAAGCTCTGCTTATCGTAGAGCAGGCGTCGGAAGATCCGGAAGTTATCAACGCCATATTCCGGGCGGCGCATACCATTAAAGGCTCGGCCGGTATGTTCGGCATCGACCATGTGGTGGTGTTTACCCATGCTGCGGAAAGCGTACTGGATAGGGTGCGTAGCGGCGATGTATCAATGAGTTCGGCGTTGGCGGCATTATTTATTGAAGCGCACGATCATTTGAAAGTATTGATCGATCATGTTGCCGAAGGCCGTCATCCCCCTGGCGAAATCGACAGTGACGGTAAAAGATTAATAGAGCAGCTGGATGAACACCTGAACGATGCGGCGGCGGACCAACCTGAAAATTCCGGCGAAATGGCCGAAAGCGCCGTCAAACTGTTGGATACCATGGTGCCGTCGATCAAAAACACTTCGGGCCTGGTGCAGGAAATCGCCGCAGCCTCCGAAGAGCAGTCGGCAGGCGTGAGCCAAATCAATACCGCGATGAACCAGCTCAACCAGATCACCCAGCAGAACGCCAGTTCATCGGAACAGTTGGCCGCCACTTCGGAACAGATGAGCGGACAGGCCGCGCAATTGCGGGAGCTGATGGCGTTCTTTACCGTGGCTGATAGTGCTGACGGGGTATTCTCAGTCAACAATATTAAGCCTTTCAAGTCTGCGGTTAAAAAAACGGCGGCGGCAATACAAAGGCTTAACGAAGCCGAATTGGTCGGGTTTTAGGTGTCGGGCATCAATGCAATCACACCAGTTGGCCGCCGCTTTATTGGGCATCTCCATACCGGACAAGGTGTGCACCGCCCAGCTTTTTGGGCTTTGTATCCGTAAAAATATTGTCAAATCAAATCAATAATAAAACGAATGATTCAGTTCGTGAGGGAAAGTTTACATGAAAATAAATATGCCGGTAACTAACCAGGAAATCCCAATGAAAAAGGGTGCGCTATTGGTTACACGAACTGACCTGAAAGGGGTTATCACTTACGTCAATGATGAGTTTGTCGCTATCAGCGGTTTTACCCGCGATGAACTGATCGGTGCAAGCCATAACATTGTCCGCCATCCCGACATGCCTGAGGCCGCTTTTGAAGATTTATGGCTGAACTTAAAAGCGCTTAGGCCCTGGAACGGCATAGTAAAAAACAGGTCAAAATCTGGCGATTATTACTGGGTAGACGCGAATGCCATGCCGGTGTTTAAAAACGGCAAGGTTCATGAGTACCTTTCCGTTCGACGCGCGCCCAGCCGTGAAAAGATCGAAAAAGCGGAACAGTTATACCGGCAGCTTAATGCTAGGCAAGCAACCATCAGACCTACCGGTTTGGCCGCAGGGCTTAAGTCGATCAAGGAAATGGATGCCTGGAAAAAAATGGCTGCGGCGCTGGCGGTGCTGTTGATCCCCGTTTTCTATCTGATGTACCAGCTGTTTTTAACGCAGGATTATTTGCTGCTGGCCGGTGTTGCCGCGTCAGTGATGATTGCCTCGGCGATAGGCTACAGTGTCATCAAAAGCTTCACCACGACGTTAAATAAAACCATCGGCATTTTTTACCGCCTAGCCGAGAAAAGGTTCGGCAATGTGCAGGATTTAGCCCGGAACGACTTGATCGGCGATTTCCAGCGCGCCCTGTATTCCATGGAAGTGAATTTGAGCCTGGACTTGTCGCAATCCAGGGACGATGCTGCCAAAGCCATGCGTATTAATCAGGCGCTGGATAACGTCAAATCCGGGGTGATGGTGGCCAATACCAATTTTGAAATTATTTATACCAACGATAGTGTCGAGCGCATGCTCAAGGCCGCCGAGCAGGATTTTCGTACTCAGTTGCCGCATTTCGATGCCGATAAACTGATAGGCGAAAATATCGACAGTTTTCACCAGGATCCCGCTCATCAGCGTCGCCTGCTGGAAAACTTAAAGGAGGCCAGCAGCTCAGACCTGATTATTGCAGGTCAACATATGCATATTATCGCCAGCCCGGTTATTAATGATGAAGGCGAACACATCGGTTTTGTCGCCGAATGGCAAAACCGGACACAGGATATAAGAATCGAACAGGAGATTGGGCAATTAGTGCAGGATGTTAAAGCCGGTGATCTGAGCAGCCGCATTAACATGGGCGATAAACAAGGCTTTGCCAAAATGTTGTCGTCCGGCATCAACGAATTAACCGATGTCATAGAAAGCGTCTTTAACGACATTAACAGCGTTATGGAAAATATGTCCCAAGGCGATTTGACCGCTCCTATCAGCAACGATTACCAAGGCGTTTACGCCGAATGCAAGAATAATATCAACGGCACTCTAACCAACTTAAGCAACTTCATTATTCAAATCCGGGATGCGGCTGATTTTATCGACAGCTCGTCTCAGGAAATGGCCAGCGGCAATAACAACCTTTCCCATCGCGCCGAGCAACAGGCGGCCAACCTGGAGGAAACCGCCGCCAGCATGGAACAGCTTGCCAGCACCGTCAGAAATAATGCCGATAACACCCAACAGGCCAATCAAGTTGTCAATTCAGCCAGCCAGTTAGCGCAAAAAGGCGGCGATGTGGTGAATTCAGCCATCACGGCGATGCAGGAAATCAATGACAGCAGCAACAAGATTGCCGAGATTATCAGCGTGATCGATGAAATCGCCTTCCAAACCAACCTGCTGGCCTTGAATGCGTCGGTGGAAGCGGCCCGGGCGGGCGAGCAAGGGCGCGGCTTTTCGGTGGTTGCAACCGAAGTGCGCAATCTGGCGCAACGCAGCGCCAATGCTGCCAAGCAAAGTAACGACCTGATCCAGAACAGCATACAAAAAGTCCGCGCAGGGACGGCCTTTGTCAATGAAACCGGCGTGGCGCTAACTGAAATCGTCAACAGCGTTGCACAAGTGGGCGACATGGTTT
The DNA here is from genome assembly GCA_024636505.1 of Methylobacter sp. Classification (GTDB taxonomy): domain Bacteria; phylum Pseudomonadota; class Gammaproteobacteria; order Methylococcales; family Methylomonadaceae; genus Methylobacter_A. Next base: position 38,438 of record JAGXGY010000039.1, read on the forward strand.
CCCAAATTGCCAGCGCCAGCGCGGAGCAGACGGCGGGTATCGATCAGGTCAATCAGGCGGTTGCCCAGATGGATGATATTACCCAGCAAAATGCCGCTCTCGCGGAACAGGCGGCAGCGGGCAGTATTGCGATAACTGAGCAGTCTACCCATATGACCCAGCTGCTCGGTTTTTTTAACGTCAATTCGAAGCGGACTGCTACCGCGTCCGTTAAAACAATAGAGCGCAGCAAAGCTGCAGTGGCGACTAAGCGTATTGCGCCTGCTTCCTCAAGTAAGCCAAAACACGATGATGGCGAGTGGGAAGAGTTTTGATTTGAGGCAAACCGAAATCGCAGTTTTATGGTAATGATTGAGAGGACACGTGTGATCAAGATCGAGCAACTGGAAAGCGAATTAAACCAAAAAATAACTGAATTAAATGAAAGTTTGAACGCCCAATGTCTATTACGCGAAAGACTGAGAAGCAACACTAAAACAATGGGAGAAGTTGAAAACCAGCTTCAGGTCGTAAAAGCCTATTTAAAACATTCCAACGAATATATCAACACCTTAAAGCAGGAAAACTGTAGCCTTAAATTATCATGCGAGGTATGGATGAAGCGAGCCATAAAACTGGAATTTAAGATTCTAAGTGCTCGTGATAAGACAAAAAAATAGTTGTGATCGACCAACAAAAGCACAACGCTTGAGGCAAGTTTAAATGGAATGGAAAATGACTGCATATCACAAACCTAACCTTGCCGAGGTGGTGTTGTAAGAAAAGGAGTTTACACAGTTTCGCGACCTGATTTACCGCATCGTCGGCATCAGTATGTCGCCCGCCAAGAAGACATTGGTAGCCGGTCGGCTGGCGAAGCGCTTAAAACACCATGGCTTGGCAAATTACGGCGAGTATTTTCAAATGATTACCGCCGCCGACGGCAAAGCGGAACTGCAAATGGCGGTGGATTTGCTGACTACCAACGAAACGCACTTTTTTCGCGAGCCCAAGCATTTCGATTTCCTGCGCAACGTGATGATCTATTTCGATCAGGACACCAAACGCCAGGTGGTGTCGCGGCGGCTGTCGCTACTGCGTCCCGGCGGATATTTTCTGGTCGGCCATTCCGAAACGCTGAACGGCATTAACGACGACGTACGCCTGGTACAACCGGCGGTTTACCGGAAGCTCTGAGATGACAAGCCCTTTATTCCCTTTGGAGATATTTCTTCACTCCGGCGATTATTATTTCGCAGATCGGGACACCCGCATTCGTACCGTGCTGGGATCATGCGTTGCGATAACCTTTTGGCACCCTCAATTGCGGTTGGGCGGGATGTGCCATTACATGCTGCCGGAACGAGGCAGCGATCGCGTAACACATGACCGGCCGGGGCGGTATGCCGATACCGCCGTTGCCCTGCAGCTGGAGGAAATGGATGCCGTTGGGACCCTCCATCAGGAATATCAGGTCAAGTTATTCGGCGGCGGCAATATGTTTCCCGAAACACATAAAAATATGAATACGATGTTCCAGGTCGGCAGCCGGAATGTACAGGCCGCGCGGCAACTTGCCAAACAACATGGTTTTACCTGCGTGGCCGAGCACTTGGGCGACATCGGACATCGCAACGTGATTTTTGAGGTGTGGAGCGGACAGGCTTGGGTTAAGCACAGTCATATATTGCCCGTATTCGAGTATGAACCGATAAGCAGGGATCAACAATGACTCGGATTAAGGTATTGATAGTGGACGATTCCGCCGTGGTGTGGCAGGTATTGACTGCGAATCTGTCGCAAGATCCGGGTATCAGCGTGATCGGCGCCGCTTCCGACCCAGTGTTCGCCATGGCCAAGATGGCGGAGCAATGGCTGAAACCACCGACCGGGTCGTCGCCATCGGCACCTCCACCGGCGGCACCCAGGCGCTGGAAGCGGTGTTGACCGCTTTGCCGCGCGTCTGTCCCGGCATTGTTATCGTGCAGCACATGCCGGAAAAGTTTACCGGGGCTTTTGCCGAGCGTTTGAATGGCTTGTGCCAAATTGAAGTGCGCGAAGCTGTCAACGGCGACCAGGTGTTGCCGGGACGCGCGCTGATCGCGCAAGGCGGGCGGCACATGCTGCTCAAGCGCAGCGGGGCGCACTACCATGTTGAGATTGTGGACGGGCCGCCGGTCACTCGCCATCGTCCGTCGGTCGATGTGTTGTTCCGCTCGATTGCCAAATGCGCGGGCAAGAATGCGCTGGGTATCATCATGACCGGCATGGGCGATGACGGCGCCAAGGGCTTGAAAGAAATGCACGACATGGGCGCGCGTACCGTAGGACAGGATCAAGACAGCTGCGTGGTGTACGGCATGCCGAAAGAGGCGGTCAAGCTGGGCGCGGTGCACAGGGAGTTGCCGCTGGGCCGGATCGCTCATGAGATTGCGGCGTATGGCGCTGTGAAGCAGAATGTCGAAATACCGTAGTGAGTGAATAATGGAATTTGGCGAACCCACAAAATTCCCACCGGAGAGCGGTATCGGGACTGTGCAGAAAACATGCCCCGACGGTTTTCGTAGCCGACCCCGGCGACGGCTACCGGCTGCTCCATGTCGGCGCAAGCTGTCGGCACTTTGGAGATAGCCATGAACCCCTGCATGGCAGGTTTCTGCCGGCATATATCCCGACGCTCACCCGGGCCAAGTTGAAACAGTTATAGCGGGAGGTCGGCGAATATAACAGCACATCCATGGAGCCCGATTACCGCCTGGCATCGGGCTCGCGTATCGCTATTGAGATCACTTTCAGCCTGCTCGAGCATAAGGGACGGAAGCTGATGGTCGGTTATATCTGCGACATCAGTGCGCGCCGGGCTCTGGAAGTCGAACGCCTGCGTTTGGCTGAAGAGGTTGCCGTTCAGGAAATCGAGTTTCGATATCGGGAAATATTTGACAATGTCACCGACGGCATTTTTCTGCTGGACGTGGTGCATGGCGAGCGTTTTCGCTTTGTCGGTATCAATCCGTCCATGACGCGGATGACCGGGATCATTCAGAGGGATATTCTCGGTTGTTTTGTCGAAAATATCATGCCGGAACGCAGCGCCCGGAAAATGATTGCCAATTACAGGTAATGCGTGCAAGAGGCTAAGCCTGTCGGCTTTGAGATGGAGCTGGAGTTGTCGGGCAGCAAAAAAATATTCAACTCGATGCTGATTCCGGTACGCGACGAGTTCGGTCATATTCATCGCATCATCAGCCTGAGCAGCGACATCACCGAGCGCAAGGCTGCCGATAAGCAGATCGCCCTGTTGAACTATTCCCTGGACCATGTCAAAGAGTCGGTTTTACTGACAGGTGAAGATGCGCAACTCTATTATGTTAACGAAGAATTCTGCCGAAGACTGGGGTACAGCTGCGATCAACTGCTCGGCTTAGGCGTTTCGGATTTTGACCCCGACTACCCCTTGGATCGCTGGCCTGAGCACTGGCGCGACCTCAAGGAAAAATGGTTCGCTCATTTTTGAAAGCCGCCATATGACCAAGGATGGCCGCATTAGGCCTGTTACTGAACGATCAGGACGATGTGCTGAATAAGTTGAGGCATTTTTATGAGGTCGGTATGGAGTTGGCGCTGGACGATTTCGGTACCGATTATTCGGCGATGGCTTATCTGAAAAAATTCAACATCGACTACATCAAGATCGAGCGTTCTTTCGTTCGCGATCTGGAAACCGATCCCAGCGACCGGGCGATAGCGGAAGCGATTGTGGCAATGGCGCGCCGATTGGGATTGAAGGTGATTGCGGAAGGCGTGGAAACCGAAGGTCAGCGGACCTTGTTGATGGCGGTGGGTTGTGAGTACGTGCAGGGCTATCTGTATGCCAAACCGATGCCCATTGAGACGTTTTTAGAGTATGTGCTGGGGCGATGACAATTGTCCGGGCTCAAAGAAACGCTCCGTCCCTGGTTTGCAATAGAGCAGGTCGAACCTTTGCAACAGGCGATCAATGTCTATAATCCGGACGCCGATGACCCGCTAAACACCGAGTTGTCGATTATCTTGCAAGTAGTAGTTGAGACCGACATGATCCTTTTTTATCGCAAGCTGGCGGGGCTGGTCATGGACGTTGAACTCCGCAATGAAGTCCTCCCGCCAAGGAAGCGTTCGCCTTAAAACGCCCCGACCGGGGGTAGTTGAAAAGATAATTTTTTTATTTAACGCGCTTCCATCTACCGTGAATATAATCTAAGGCTTCCCGAATATTCAAATCACGAGTTCCGCCACCGGTTCTAACAAAAAATTTTGGTGTATTGCCTTGATCTAAAAATACAGGTCTGGGGGCAGGGGAAACAATAAGACGACAAACCTCTTTATTATCAATTACATGAAATAATACATGGACAAATTGGCAGAGATCAGCACCCAAGTTGTTTGAAATAGCGGCCATTAGATTTTGTTCAAAACCATCCTGGTTCGGTTTTTTCAGGGTTTGATAATCCTTATCCAGGCCGATAATCTGGCCATCGTCCGATACACCAATCAGCAATGTTCCACTGAGATGACTATTTAAAAATCCGGCGAGTGTTTTTAGAACAACGCCTTCCAATGAGCGATTGACGCGTGATTCAACCATATCCCAACGCAACGAAGATTTAAATTCCAAATAAGAGCCTTCGCCTTTCTGAATAATCGACAGTAAATCTTTATCTAATTCGTTTTTTAAGTGATCAATGTTGACTAGGCGTTGATGAATGAATTTGTATAGCACCAGCGATAATAGCCCAAGCATCGCGCCGATTTCGGCATAGAATATAAGCAATGTAGCGCTTTCATCGGATAAATTTCCGGTAAAAAGAGACGCAATTTGTTTTAAAACATACTCGATCGATGACAGCGGATTAATGGTCTGTTCGCGTGCATAGATGTAGTCGTAACTTGGCGCCAATACAAAAATGCCAATTATCGCGCCAGTCAAGGCGACGGCAAGGTAAACCTTTAATTGTTGGCGCCAAATTGACAGCATCAGTAAGAAAAATCTTTTCATGATTTCGTTTAGTTCTCTGGTTTTTGTCCGCAGCTAGAAGTTCTTGGCATCCCTTGGCGATACAAGTTAGCCTGCCCCCTTCCATTTTTGCTTGCGGGCTTTTTTCTTGGCCTCTTTCTCCGCCCGAATAATCACCAGCTCGGCCAGTTCCTTTTCCATCATGTCTGGTATTTCCAGGCTGATTCTGCCTATGGTGCCGGCGCGTAATTCGGACAGCAGGATTTTGGAGACTTTATCCATTTCGATGTGCCCGCCTGAGCGCAGGCAACCGCGTTTTTTGCCGATAGCTTCCATCAGCTGTTGCTCGCTTTCCGGGAGTTGCTCCAGTTGAAAGCGGGCTTTCAATAAACCGGGGTAATGCTGCAGCAGGTATTCGGCGGCGAAGAAGGCGACATTCTCATGGCTGATGGCGGTGTCCTTGATTGCGCCGGTGGTAGCTAGCCGGTAGCCGCTGTTTTTGTTTTCGACATTGGGCCACAGCATGCCGGGCGTGTCGAAAAGAATAATGCCGTTGCCGATATCAATGCGTTGCTGGCTCTTGGTGATAGCCGGTTCGTTGCCGGTTTTGGCGATGATTCTGCCGGCCAGAATATTGATCAGTGTGGATTTGCCGACATTAGGTATGCCCATAATCAGCGTGTGGATGAGTCTGCCGCTGCTCTGTTTGGTCGGCAGCATCTTGTGGCACAGTTCGGTCAGCTGGCGCATTTTTTCCGGCTGCTCGGTGGTCAGCGCCAGGGTTTTTACGCCTTGTTCCTGTTCCAGATAGCTTTGCCATTGCTGCGTGATCTCGGGATCGGCAAGGTCGCTCTTGCTGAGTACTTTGATGCAGGGTTTGTCGCCGCGCAGGGCGGTCAACATCGGATTTTGGCTGCTGAACGGGATGCGCGCGTCCAGAATTTCGATAATCAGGTCAACCTGGGGCAGGATTTCTTTAACGGCTTTGCTGGCCTTGTGCATATGGCCGGGGTACCACTGAATAAGCATGATGTTTATAGTCGGGTAAAATGATATATTTAAGCATTAATCCATTCAATCACCAAAAGCAGGCGCTTTTAGCGACAGCTATAAGGGTTAATCGATGGAAGTCATCAGCGGTCAGCGGCGCTGTTTTTTGCTGATGGGTTGTACCCTGAATGAGCGAGTCCCGGCGACGGTTACTTTAGGTGATAATAACGAATACGCTGTGCAGACCCGCCGATAGAAAGCATTTTTTTGAATAAACAGAGTGGAATATGTTTCAATCCACATTCGACCTCATCTGCCAAATGACTGGTCTTACGACAATCCATCGACAGATAGAGGTCAGTGGATTGCCTCGCCGTAAACGACTCTCCCTGAAGGGAGAGGTCTCAAACCAACAAGGAAATTTGATGAATCCAATAACAAGCAGTTTTTACGCCTATTTATCGCGATTAAGATGGATTAAACGTTGGGGACTGAAGCGCAATGCGCATGACGAAAATGTGATGGAGCATAGCTGGGAGGTATCGGTTATTGCCCACACTCTGGCCTTGATTAAAAACCGCTATTATGACGGCAATGTTGATGCCAATGCGGTTGCTACTGCGGCTTTGTATCACGACATTACCGAAGTCATTACCGGCGATTTGCCGACGCCGATCAAATACCATTCCCCGGAAATCAGCACGGCTTACAAGCGGATTGAGCATCAGGCTGAGCTGGAGTTGCTGGCGCTTTTGCCGGTTGAGTTGCAGGCGGATTTTCAGGTGCTGATTCAGCACGACAGAATGCCGATAGAGCATGTGCGGATTATCAAGGCGGCGGATAAAATCTCGGCTTATCTTAAATGCCGGGCTGAATTAAAAGCCGGGAATTTGGAATTTGAAACTGCGGCCGCGCAATTGGCTGTAATTATTGGCGCATCGGAGCAACCGGAAGTTGTTTTTTTTATGAACGCATTTGCGCCAAGTTGCGCATTGACGCTGGATGGCTTGATGAAAACCTATTGATTTGGGTAAAGGCTAAAGAATCTACAGCCTACACCAGTCAATCTGAACTTGAGTTTTCCTTTAGGCAAAAAAATTAAACAGACTAATCAATCAAAAACATTGGATTCTATAAAGCATGATTGGACACTTGGATAAAAGTACCCACGGAGAAGTTGTGCAACATCGATATACCGTTGAGCAAGCCAGAATGTTATTGGATATTTTAAAGTACCATAACGCATCAACTATGCTGCCGCCATTTCATCAGGTCAAGCAGGAAGCGCTTGATCAAGCGTTGGATAAGTTGCGGCTGGAATTGTCCGATTTTATCGCAACGGATGACGGGATTGGCTTCATCGTTCCGATTCGGGATGAGAAAGGCTTGATTTAGTTTGGCTGTTTGCGTTTAAAACAACATCACACAACGCCGGAAGCGGCTGTGCTTCGGGTTTCTTGGCTGCTGGAGCCGGTTTTTTGGCCTCCTCTGAAAACCACCAGGCTAATGAAGCATCACAGCCGTCGCTTTCAGGGGGTGCTTCTTGTCCAGAGCAGTTTTTATTATTCAGCGGGCATTTGAGACGCACATGAAAGTGATCGTCATGCCCCCACCAGGGACGGATTTTTCTTAGCCAGTCATGGCTTGATTTGCGCGTACACAATAGCTGCTTGATGCTGGCGTTGACGAAGATCCGGTCGACCTCGGGTCTGCGTGCCGTCGCTTCAAGGATTTTCTCGTGAGTCATCGACCATTGATTGTCGTTGATAGCATCCGATTTGGCGACAAGAACCGAGGGGGCGCCCCAGGTTTCGCGTTCATTAAAGTCCAGGTTTCGATTTGCAGCTTGTTGTGAAAGCAAATACCAGATATCAACATCCAGCCCGGTTTGATGGCTGCGGTGTCCGCTTGGCGTCGGTCCGCCGCGCGGTTGTCCCAGGTCGCCAATCAGCAGCACCCCCCACTGTTGTGAATGCGTCGTCTGCGCGATGCTTTCAATAAAGTGAATCAAATCAGGATGGCCATAAGACCGGCCGCGTGTAGGGCGCATTACCTGATAGCCGGTACCGTTTTGAGGTAACGGGACAGCACCGCTCAAACAACCGGCGGTATAAGAACCGATACTTTGGGCGTTATTGCCGATTTGCGCTGCTTGATTAATGGCGGCCCATTGATTGGCAACAGGAGATGAATAGCATGGTGAAAAAACAGCCAACAATAACACAAGCGGGAAGAATTTCATGTTGAAATTGGGGTGTGATGAAGTATAAAGGGCGACCTGTCAGTCGCCCTGTTGTTCGACTTACTTATTAACAGGCGCTGATAAATCCAGAAAATGCTGGGAATTATCCGTTACAGGTACAAGGGTAGAGCTATCGCTGCTGATTGTCGGCGCTGTGTTGTTCGTTTTTGCAATCCCTGTCGTTTCAGTGTCGGCTTCATCTTCCAGCTGGAGTTGATCTTCTTCAGGAACATTACCGTCATGGAGCAGGTATTCACGACGCTGCTGGTAAGCGTTTTTAATAAAAGAGTAACGGTCAATAGCGGCTTCATCAACGATCTTTTCCGTCGGTATCAAATCGGCACGGGTATCGGTGACATCAATAGCTTTCGCGCCGCCATTGATTGCGCTGACAGCAGCTCCGCCACCGGCAAATACAAAAGTATAGGTAAGGGGATTCATTAAAGCGTCGCCAACAGACCCGGCGACGCCTCTCGGCGAACTGGGTCCCATAAACGGCACTACCAGATAATTACCTGACGGAACCCCCCAGAAACCTAAGGTTTGCCCGAAATCTTCGTTATGTTTAGGCAAATCAATCATAGTGGCTACATCCACAAAACCGGCAACGCCAGCAGTAGTGTTAATTAGGAACCGACCGGCATCCATACCGCCTTGCGCCATTTTAAGTTGCAGAAGATCATTAAGCATTACGCCGATGTCGTTAAGGTTACTGAAAAAATTGGTTATGCCGTCATCAACGAATTTTGGTGTTATCCACATATAGCCTTTTGCCATAGGTTTTAAAACAGCCTTGTCCAGATCGTCATTAAATTCTTGCGTACCGCGATTCCAGCCCTCCCAGGGATCTGCTTGGTTAGTTTCTTGGGTGGTTGCACAACCGCCAAGCATACTTGATATAACCAAGCTGTTTATTAATAAACGCGTGTTAATAATGGGTTTTTGGATACTCATGGCTTATCTCTATTTTGCTGGGTGTTGAGGTTATGGGAGGCCTGTCTCAGACAGTTATTATATTTTGCGCGAATTATATCAGACACAAGCCTTAAAAAACTCATTGATTTTGCATTTGCCGGAGTATCCAATGTTGCCGTTTAAGTAAGTATCTTGATGGTTGCGCTGCTCGCAGAAGTCTGGGGTTAGGTAAGGTTGCAGCCAACAATGCCGCCTGAGATCGACTGATTTGGCTTGCATGAACACCAAAATAGTATTTGCTCGCCGCCTCTATGCCAAACAGATGATCGCCGAATTCGGCAATATTTAAGTAAATCGTCAAGATTCTATCCTTACTCCACAGTAACTCGATCAGCAGCGTAAACCAAGCCTCCAGACCTTTGCGTACAAAACTTTTTGACGGCGTCAAGAATAAGTTTTTGGCGACTTGTTGGGAGATAGTGCTTGCTCCTCTAAGCTTGCCGCCGTTCATATAGTCATCAATAGAGGATTGTATGGAATGCAGGTCAAAACCGGCGTGTTTAAAAAATCGTTGATCTTCGGAAGCAATGACTGCAGAAGAGGCGTGAGGCGATATTTTTTTGGCTCCGACCCATGAGTAGTTAATCGTCCTGAACGGGTCGCCGCCCATGAGATCTTCAATATGTCGATACACCATAAACGCCGATGTCGGCGCAGGCACAAAGCGCAACAGCACGCACAAGCCTATCGAGGTAGTCAGGAAGGTGAGCAGCAAATAAAGCGCGGTTTTACGCAAGAATCGCTTGATGGACAATGAGCGAAAATTGCTTGTTTTGCGGTAACGGGGTTGTCTTGCCAAAGCGTAATGATGGTTGGTAGTGGTGTTAACTGATTTACCGATTAAGGTTTTGTATTGCATTTTTCTATATGATAAGGCCTTCATTCAGGTTTGGGTAGCGGCAACGCTTACTATTAACCAGTAAATAAAGTCTGTTCCCTGTTTTACACTGTTAGTGCTGTTGCTAAGAATTTATCGCCATTATTATCGTTATAATAAATATTTTCCACAGACTTGATTTGACGCATGACATCCAGATATAGGCTGATTACACTGCTGCTGATGACGCTAAGCGGCTGCATGCCGATGACTTATCCTCCCGGCGCCCAAAATAATAGGGCGCAACTTGGTATGAATATTTTTTTGACCGAAGACGGTGCAAGCTTACCGTTACGTCACTGGCTGCCAAAAAACGAACCGCATGCGATCATTATCGCGCTGCATGGCTTTAATGATTACAGCCGTTTTTTTGATTCGCCGGGCGAGTATTTCAGCAGCCAAGGTATTGCCAGTTTCGCTTATGATCAACGGGGTTTCGGCATGGCACCGAAGCGTGGTTTGTGGGCGGGGTATGAAGCTTATGCCAAAGACTTGCGGGTTTTGCTGCGACTGATCAAGCAACGCTATCCGAAACAGCCGGTTTATTTGCTCGGAGAAAGCATGGGCGGCGCGATCATTATCGCCGCTATGAGCCAAAGGGATAGGCCGGAAGTCGCCGGTATTATTTTGGCTGCTCCGGCGTTATGGGCCAGGTCGATTATGCCTTGGTATCAGGTATGTTTGCTGTGGGTACTGGCGCATAGTTTGCCTTGGCTGACTTTGACAGGGGAGAGTTTGGCTGTCACGGCATCGGATAATATTGACATGCTCAGCGCCATGAATCGTGATCCTTGGGTTATCAAAGCGACTCGGGTGGAAGCGATGTATGGCTTGACTGATTTGATGGACGAAGCGTTTAAAGGTGCTGCGTCATTATGCGGAAATATCCTGATACTATATGGCGAAAAAGACGAAATCCTGCCCAAGGAAGCTACTTATGCATTCTTGCGGAAATTTCTTGCCGCAGATGCCGCCAATAAAACGGTGGTGATATACCCGCAAGGCTACCATATGCTGTTACGCGATTTGCAAGCGCCCGTCGTATGGAAGGACATAGCCGCATGGATCAATGCCGGCCCTGACAAGCTGCCGTCGGGCGCGGATGACAGGGCGCAGCAATTGTTAAGTAGATAGTGATTCGGGGTTTGGTTGTGGGAGCGACGCCCTCGTCGCGATGAAGGCATCGCTCCCACAAAACGCGCCCTTACATGGCTTTGCCATTGGACCATTTTTCATGCAATTGCTCATATTCATGAGTCGTGGTCACAACTACAATTTCATCGCCTTTTTTAAGTTTGGTATCATGATCGGCTGGTTGAAAGACGTTATTCCGATAAATAAATATCGCTCGGGACTGTTTCGGTAAATCCAGGTTGCTGATTAATCCTTCGCAGCTGTCGTCGGCGATAAAGCTAAATAAGCGGACATTACCCCGGATGATCGCAGACAACTCCAGCATATTTCTTCCTGCCGCGCTATTCGCTAAATAGCGGGCATTGTTAAGCGTAGGAATAATGGTATCGTTCAGCCCCAACTCGATGCAGATATGTTCGAACTCGACATCTTCGATTCGGGTAATGACCCGTTTAATTCCCAGCGAACGCGCCACCAAACTGGAAATAATATTAGCTTCATCGCTCTTGGTCAGGCAAAACAGAATGTCGATAGAGCCGGGAGAGGTCTCTTTCAGGATGGCCGGTTTACTGCCATTGCCATGCATAAACACGCAATCGATTTTTTCGATCAGTTCATCGATGACCGCTTTGTCTTTTTCAATAATGATGACCTCATGGCCTACCTGTAGCAGCAATTCTGCGGTTGCTATCGCCAGCGAAGAGGCGCCAATAAATACAATTTTCAAGAGTAACTCCTTGCCGTGATCCAGGTGCGCGGATAAAGCAATATTAAAAAAGCCAAAAATTCAACCCGTCCCAACAACATGTCGACAATTAACACGATTTTCAGTCCCGGTTCCAGTTCGGTTCGGGTAATTCCGGTCGACAACCCGGTGGTCGAGCAAGCCGAAACAACTTCAAACAAGGCATTCAGCGGATCGTAACCAGCCACCAGGAAGGGCAGCCAGGAACATAGTACGGTGCCTATGAAGATTAAGATCAGCATTAAAGCCTTTTCGATCTCATCGGATTCCAGTTTGTCGTCGCTCAAATGCCGTTCCAAGATGGCATGAGCGGGCAGCGCGGTGCGCTGAATAAAAAACTGTAACAATCGCAGTACAATCAGTAAACGCAGGATTTTTATACCGCCCGCAGTGGAACCGATAGAGCCGCCGACCAGCATCGAAAAAATCAGGCTCAGTTTGGAGGCATTATCCAAAGCGGCCACATCGACATTGGCAAACCCTGTGGTGGTTTGAGCAGAAAGTCCCATAATCACGGCGTGTTTAATCCTTAATAAGGCATTTCCGTCGTTTTCTCCAGAACAAAAAAACAGTAAGCCGATCACCAATATCGATAGCCCCAATAAGGCCCGAATCTCCAAAGTGAATGACAATTCCTGGATGCCGTTGTGGAAAAAGCGGTAATAAAACGGCAAGGAAATAGCGCCCAGTACGCCGCATAATACTATCGCTAACTGGGCAGGCCATGGCTCAATCGCCGCAAGACTTGAATCGTAAATGGAAAATCCGCCGGTTGATATGCCGCTCAATGCGTGCGTCACGGCGCTCAATGGCGGCACGCCGATCATTAATAACAAGCTGATGGCAAACACGGTCAGTGCACAATAGATTATCAGCAATTTAAGCGAATGCGCACGCGCATTGCCTAAAATATCCCGACTATCGCTGATGTCGCCCATCGCCAGACGTCGGGCGGCAAGTCCCTTGTCCTGAAATAACCAACTGATTGAAAAAATAACAATGCCCAAGCCGCCGTACCATTGCATCCAGGAACGGGCGAACAGCAACGCCGCTGAATGTCGCTGTATGTGGCTGATGGTGCTTAAGCCTGTGGTGGTCAATGCTGAGACTGCTTCAAAAAAAGCATCGATATTGCTCAAGCCTTCGTCGATAAAAGGAAGACAGCCCGATAGAGCAGACAGGAAAAAAGACAGTGCGGAAATCACCAGCACTTCATTATCCTTGATGTCTTCAGGTGCCTGAATCCGGGATAGTGTCAGGCAGATGGCACTGAGCGCCGCCAATACGCTTAACTGATTAATCATAAACGCCCAGTCGCCGTTCAGCAAAGCGACTAAAACGGGAACTAATCTCAAGGCCATGACAACAATACCGATGCGAGCGAGATAACAAGTTAACACGCGATAGCGTACCGGTTGGGCCAAAGCATGGGGAACATTGGGAAAACTCATGTTAAGCGTGCTCCCGGATAAATCGGAATGTTAATTTAGCACTATTTAGCTGATTATTCATGAAAGATTCGGAATTGAGTCGCTGGCATCCTCGCCCTGAACGGCGGGGTTTTACGCTACTTAGCGATAAAAAAAACATTTTCAGCATAACGCTAAACATCACCATCAACAATGGCGGCCACATGAATAGATTTTTTTTACCTGCTTGAGAGCCGGTAAAAACAGTTACAATATCCGATGTATTTATTATCGTTTTAACTCTGTATTAGCCATGAAATTTATTCATTTTCCTTCCGGTCAATCAGCAATTCAGCCCTTGTTGTTATTTATTATTATCGCTTTAGCTTCAACCGGGGCTCAGGCTAAAACTATTGCGTCGAATGCCGGGCAAAAAAACACAACATTTGAAATCAATAAAGACACACTAAAAGCCAAAATAGACGCTATCAATTCCCGGGAGGGTCTTGATGAAACGGTAAAATCCAAGTTGTTGTCTATTTATCAGGCGGCCGAAGATAATGTAGTCAATATCGAAAAATTTAAAGCGCAAGCGTCTGAATTTAAAGCAGCCATCAAGCAAATGCCAGAGAAAACCAAAAGGCTGCAAAAAGAAATTGAGCATGTTCAGCTAAAACTGTCCAAGCAAAAACCGGAAAACTTTAACCGGATACTGGTTGAGGAGCTTGAGCAGCGGCTGATTATTGAAAAAGAGAGGGTTGGTAATCTGGATGAGCAGTTAAAGAAAATTGAAAGTGAGCTGCTGGTACAAAACAGCCGTCCGCAGCTGATCCGTGAAGAAATGCTGGCTGCACAGCAAGATTTGGAAGCGGCGCATAAAAAACTGCAGGTTCTGGCCGGAAATTCAGATTCAAAATTAGATGTTGAAGCCAGACAGATGCAGCTAAAAACCTTGATTGATGCGCGCACTGCCGAGTTAAAAATGCTCGATACTGAAGCTGCCAGTAATCCAGCCAGGATTGAATTCCTGAAAACCCAGCTTCAGTTATTGGATATACAAAAGGCGGCGCTAATTCCGGTTGTTGCTGTAATCGAAGGCCTTGTTTTCGATCTGCGTCAGCAAGAGGCGAAACAAATACAGGACGCACTTAGTCAAGCGGCAAAAGAAGTTTCCGGTAAGCACGTCCTTATTCAACAAAGTACACGGGAAAATTCTCAATATAGCCGGGAATTACAGACGATCACCGCCAAAATAGAGCAATATAGCGAACAAAAAGCCCAGGTAGATGCACAGGCAAGTGAAATTGAAACCGATTTTAAAAATGCTGAAAAGAAAATCAGCTTGGCAGGTTTAAGCCCGGCGTTAGGAAAAATTCTGCGCGAGCAACGGCGTAATTTACCGGTTGAGGATACGTTCGAACAGCAGTCTCAGAGCATTCAGAACGAAATTGCTTTAAACAGTCTGGCTGAATTTAAGGTTGAAGATCAATTGAAACGGCTGGAGGATATTGACGCAGAGCTAAAAAACATGATGAACCGGCAGGTTAATCAAGCTTTGCCTGTCGATCAACGGATGATGATACAGGCCGAGTTACGGGTGCTGCTCAATACTCAGAAAGAGTTGTTTAACAAGCTGTCCGTTGCCTATAACACCTATTTACGCACCTTGGGCGATCTTGATTTTGCCCGGCAACAAATGATTGCTCTGACCGGTAAGTTTGCGGTTTATCTGGATGAACGTTTATTGTGGGTGCCCAGTTCCGAGCCCATTAGCTTGGAATACATAAGCGATTTGTATCATTCCATACAATGGCTGTTGTCGCCTTCTAACTGGATGTCGGTGATTGAAGATTCAATTAAACTGGCTTTCCGGAATTTGTTTTTACTCTTTGCACCCGTGGTATTTTTTGCGGGTTTGCTGCTGTTTAAAAAGTGGGCGAAGTTACAATTGGCGACCATATCCGGCAAGGTTGAGAAGATTTATACCGATAATTTTTATTACACCTTAAGAGCCTTGTTTTACAACCTAATACTGGTATTACCGCTGCCGCTACTGTTTAGCTATGTAGGCTGGTTTTTGAGTCGGGATGTCCAGGTTGACGATTTTACTAAATCCATCGGTGAAGGATTACAGGGCTCGGCATTGACCCTGTTTTTTCTGCAATTTTTCTATCGACTGTTCGCCGTCGATGGTATAGCACGCAAACATTTTCAGTGGCAGGAAACGTCGGTTAGTTCTTTGCGTATACAGATCGGCTGGATCCGTTTAATTGCGGTACCGGCGATGTTTATTATCAGCAGCACCAGTACCTCAAAATTTTCGATTCACAGCGACAGTATCGGCCGCCTAGCGCTGATCGCTATTATGATTGCCATGGTGATTTTTTCGGCTAGGGTGTTAAAACCGTCGACCGGATTAATGAAGAATTATATTAATAATCATCCTGACGGGTGGATAGCTAAGCTGCGTTATGTCTTGTATTTTTCTATTATCAGCATACCCTTGGTTATTATCGGTTTTGCGGTCTCCGGCTATTATTTAAGTGCATTGGAGTTGCAGCAAAAACTCATTATTTCGCTACGGCTGATTTTTCTGACTATTATCATTCATGCGATGGTGATTCGCTGGTTAACGCTGGTTAACAGGCAATTAGCGATTGCTAATGCCAGACAAAAACGGAAAGCGGCGGCGATTACCGAAAAACATTTGACCGGATCCGAAGATTCAGTGTTGCCGGTTGACGAACAACAAATCGATATTCCTAAAATAAACGCCCAAACCATAAAAATGTTGAATGTTTTTATCGGTTTTACGCTGATCATCGGTTTTTGGATGACCTGGAAAAATATTCTGCCTGCCTTTTCATTTTTGGAGAAAATTGTGCTCTGGCAGCATCTGGCTAATATCGATAATCAGGAAAGTTATCAGCCGATAACGCCGGTCAATCTGTTGTTGGCCGGTTTATATATTTTTATTGTTGTGGTCTCGATACGAAATTTTTCCGGTGTCATGGAATTACTGGTGTTCAGGCGCATGTCGATAGAGACAGGCGGTCGTTATGCGGTTAATCAACTGGCTAAATATTTGCTTTTTTCCATAGGTTTTATTTGTGTGGCAAACGAGCTGGGCGGCAGCTGGTCGGAGGTGCAGTGGCTGGTTGCGGCGCTCAGTGTCGGCTTGGGTTTCGGTTTACAGGAGATTTTCGCCAATATGGTGTCGGGTATTATCCTGCTGTTTGAGCGCCCGATAAGGGTCGGCGACACCGTCACCATCGGCGATGTCAGCGGCAAAGTCAGTCGTATCAAAATACGGGCGACAACATTGATAGACTGGGATCAAAAAGAACTGATTGTGCCGAATAAAACCTTTATCACCAACCAGTTGGTAAACTGGACATTAAGCGATTCGATTACCCGCTTGGTGATTCCGGTCGGTATTGCCTACGGCTCCAATGTCGAACTGGCGCATAAGGTTATGATCGATACCATAAAAGCGATGCCGTTAGTGCTTGACGAACCGGAGCCGAGTGTGTTGTTTCTCGGTTTTGGCGATAGTTCGCTGGATTTTTCTATCCGTATTTTTGTCAGTGAATTAGCAAACCGGCTGCCGGTTACCCACGACTTGCACCTTTGCCTTGAAAAGGCTTTCCGTGAGCATAAAATAGAAATCCCTTTTCCGCAACGGGACATTCATGTGCGTTCTATTGTGGGTGAAAATAGCGAGATAAATACTGATACTGATACGCAGCAAGTTATCGGCGGATAGACAAGGATTGCCTGCATTGTATTTTGTAGATGACGCGCTTGTTAAGCAAACGCAGTCTATTTTCCGTTTTCGGTTTTTTATGTCTTTCATCAAATTTCCTTGTTGGTTTGAAACCTCTCCCTTCAGGAAGATTCGTTCAACGTTGACAACGATGCTTTAGCATCGTTATTCTTTCAGGTAACCTCGTCGTTTACGGCGAGGCAATCCACTGACCTCTATCTGTCGATGGATTGTCGTAAGACAAGTCATTTGGCAGATGAGGTCAAATGTGGATTGAAACATGGAATAACTGATTTTTCCAGGATAATAGATTTTTAAAATCGCTTATGGTGCTATGATTCGACTACAGTTTTTTATCAGATTGCACGTAAAACCCCTTCCTTCAGGTCGGGGGATGTAAGTGTCAGATTGCACGTAAAACCCCTTCCTTCAGGTCGGGGATGTAAGTGTGCTCTTGATTTCCATTATTTATCATTTTCAACAAAAACTCATGAATTTACATCTGGAAAAAACCAATGGTTGCAGTGTCCTTTTTATTAAGGAAGAAAGGATAGATGCGCATAATGCCGGTGAATTAAAGGAAACTATTTTGCGTCTGATAGAGCAGGGCGAAATCAATATTATTATCCAGTTGGAACATGTCCGTTTTATTGATAGCTCCGGTTTGGGGGCATTACTGTCAGGCCATAAAAATGCAGAGGCCAAGTCGGGCAGGCTGGCTATAGCCAACTTGCAGCAACAGGTGTTGTCGATGTTTGAGTTGACTCGCTTAAACAGGATATTTGACATTTATGCCGATTTAAATGAAGCGTTTGAAACATAGAGGTTGTGTATGTGCAGTTCAGTTATTCAGGTAGAGGTAATCATTCCGACGCAGACCAAATATCTGGATTTGATCGGGAGTATCGGTGAGCATATCGCGAAGGAATTAGATGGCTATTCCGGTGATCGGGAAGCGCTGGCTTATCATTTAAATCTGGTGTTAACCGAAGCAACCGTCAATGCGATCAAACATGCAAAGTTTCATGATCCCAAAGACACGGTCAGAATAACTATCTATATTCGGGAAAATGAATTGAATATCAAGGTTTACGATCACGGTCAGGGCTTCGATCTGGAATCGGTACCGTTACCGGATTTTGATCACCCTAAAGAAGGCGGCATGGGCATATTTTTCATCCGTACCTTGATGGATTCGGTGACCTATACCCGGCAGGGCGACTGTAATGTATTGGAAATTATAAAGTATCTCAGCTGACTATAACGGCTGACAGTTACAGGTGGATAAGTCATGAGAAGAAAGACGCAAAGTTGGCCGATTGCCCTGCAGCGTATAGCGGAAAGGGCTTTAGGTACAGAAACCGGTCAGCAGCTGTGGCAAAAATACCATGCCGCGTTTTCAGCCGAATATCGGGCCTTGGTTTCGCCGCGTTATGCGCTAAAAGATATGCTGAACCTTGAGCAGGTGTTCGCGTCAAACACCCGGCGTATCAGTCTGCTTAATCCCTGCAAGAGAGTCGATCATTATCGGCTGCATTTTTATGGCCGACAACCCCGTTATCTGGACGAATATCTTCCGGTTCTGGAAAATATGCATTTGAGGGTGGTGGATCAGGTGCAGTTTTCGGTTACGGTCGATGGCATTACCTTATTTATCAAGAGTTTTACCATCAAGGCGGCAAAAAGCCAATGCGCATCATTTACCCGGTTAAGAAGCCGGATGCTGGAAACCATTCAAGTGATGATGGAGGGGGGCGCTGAAAACGATGCGCTGAACAAGCTGTGTGTTCTGACCGGCATGACCTGGCAGGAAATCGATGTGCTCAGAGCCTACCGGAATTATTATTTACAACTGGGACACCAAACGACCCGCGCCAGCGTACATCATGCCTTGCTGAGTAATCCGTCGGTTGCATTAGGCTTATTTAATTACTTTGAAGTGCGTTTTAGACTGAATCCCGAGTGGAATGATCCGGCGATCAGGGAAGAGCAGGTTTCATTTCCGTTACGCCTGCATTTGCTGGAAAGCATCGACTCGGTTTCCGATATTAATGACGACCGGATTTTGCGTACCCTGTTTAATCTGATTGATGCGACCATGCGCTGTAATTTTCATTTGCGTCGCGGTTTGGCAGACTACTTCATCGCCTTTAAAGTGAACAGTCTGGGCATTATCGATATGCCGTCGCCTAAGCCGCAAAATGAGATTTATGTTCATGCAGTCGATATGGAAGGCATACATTTACGCAGCGGCAAGATTTCCCGCGGCGGTATCCGTTGGTCGGATCGTCCGGATGATTTCAGAACCGAAATTCTGGGATTGATGCAAACCCAGGTCAGTAAAAACGCGCTGATCATACCGACAGGCGCCAAGGGCGGATTTGTTGTTAAAAAGAATGGTTCAAAGTCATCCAGTTTGGTAACCAGGGAGGCCGGTAAAAAAGCCTATCTCACCTTAATACGCGGTTTGCTGGATTTAACCGATAATTATATCGACGACAAGGTTGTCAAACCGCATAACATCGTCAGTTACGACGATCCCGACCCTTATCTGGTGGTGGCCGCCGATAAAGGCACGGCACAGTTCTCCGACATAGCCAATACCGTTTCGGCAGAATATCAGTTCTGGCTGGGCGATGCCTTTGCCAGCGGCGGCTCTTATGGTTATGACCATAAAGCGCTGGGTATTACCGCGCGGGGTGCCTGGGAATGTGTAAAACGCCATTTTCGGGAAATGGGCAAGGCTTCTGCTGACGCCCCTTACCTGTTTCCTGTCGGTAAAAACATACAAAAAGAAGCCTTTACCGTCGTCGGTATCGGCAGCATGGACGGCGATGTGTTCGGTAATGGCATGTTGCTGTCGCCCTTTATCCGGCTAAAAGCCGCTTTTAGCGGACAGCATATTTTTATCGATCCTAATCCGTCCGATAGTGAAGACACCTTTAATGAACGCCGCCGTTTATTCGAATTACCGGGCTCCAGCTGGAATGATTATAACCGTACGCTGATTTCAGCGGGCGGCGGTGTTTATCTACGATCAGCCAAAGATATTCCTATTTCAGTCGAATTGAAAAAATGGTTAGGCCTGCGTTACAAATCGCTGGATGGCGAATCCCTGATCCGTTACTTGCTAAAGGCTCCGGTGGAATTGTTATGGCTGGGCGGTATCGGCACTTACGTAAAAGCCAGCAGCGAAAGACATCAGGAAGTGGGCGACCGCTCCAATGATAATGTGCGGATGGATGCGTGCGATCTGGGTGCCAGTGTCGTCGGCGAAGGTGCCAATCTGGGCTTTACCCAAAAAGCGCGCATCGAATACAGCCTGAAGGGAGGGCGCATTAACACCGATGCGGTCGATAACTCGGCAGGCGTCGATATGTCCGACCATGAAGTGAATTTAAAAATCTTTTTGGTCGGCCTGCAAAAGAAAAACCGGATTACAGACTATCAGCCGTTATTTATCAGTATGACCCGGGAGGTTTGCCGGTTGGTGCTGGCCGATAATATCGCCCAAAGCCTCTGTTTATCCTTGGAACAATTGCGCTGCACGGAAGATTCAGCGGTTTATTTGCAATTGGCCGAACGATTGGAATCTGCCGGTTTTTTCGATAGGGCGGTTGCATGCTTTCCGCAAACCAAAGAGGTCATGTCTAGGCCCGGACAAATGATAACCCGGCCCGAATTTGCCGTATTGATGGCGGCCGGAAAAATGTACCTGACCCAGTTAATACAGCAACAAGACGCCTTACTGCAGCAACAATGCTGTCATTGTTATTTACAGGCTTATTTTCCTGAGCTGCTCAGCAAACAGTATCCAAGCTACCTGTCCGGTCACCCCTTGGCCGATGAAATTAAAGCGACCTTGATTAGCAATAAAATCATCAATCAGGCCGGATGCGGATTTTTAAGCCTGGATGTTGACAGCGAAAATATCATGGATCATGTCACTTGTTATTTGACTTTCGATCGGATTTTAGACGGCGACGCGTTGCGGCAGGCGATTAGCGAGCTAGACGATCGTATCGCTGCCGATAAGCAATACCGGTTATTGATGCGGCTGGAAAATACGCTGGCCGGTTTTTGTCGTTGGGCGTTGATGCAGGGGAGGAAAATCCGGCCGAATGAACAGACTATCGGTTGCTATAGTGGGCATTTAAAAGACTATGAACGCTATTTTAACAGTGAGCACGCCCTGTTTTCCGGGCAACTGGCGCAATATCAGCAAGACAATATTCCCGAGCTGCTGGCGTTACGTTTGGTATTTATAGCCAGCCTCAATGATTTTCCGCTGATCGTTTCATTATCTGCCGAAACCTCCCTGGATTTTGTCGCAACGCTGAAACTGTTCAATGAAAGCGCTAGTTATCTAGGGCTGATAGAGGTTAATGAGCAGTTGGCAAAGATGCCGATGCACGATGTTTGGGAGCGAAAAGTGCTAAATGAATTGCAAGAAGATATGAAGCGAATCACAGGTCGTATGCTTAAGGCTATCCTGGCAAACAACGCTGAAAGTTGTGCCGATTATTTTGAACAGCAAGATCAACAGCAAAAAATCAACCGGTACCGGCGGATTTATCAGGAAATTAACAGCCGGTTACCGGTTAATCTGTTCCCTTATCTTGTCCTGGCTAAGGAGTTGGAACATTTGATTGATGATGATTTGTAGGACTTTCAAGAAAGTATTCACTGTAAAAATAAAGCTGGCGCCGAGCGGAGTCTTTGAAGTGCAAGCTGTGCTTACACAGCAGGCGAAGCCTGCACTCCAGACGACAGATAGGCCCTCCTGTTTTAGCTAGATTGCCCCTTAATCATTACACAGACAGGCTCATGAGAATTTTACTGGTTTTATGCTTATGTTTACCCGCTTGGGTTGATGCGGAAATTTACCAATGGCGGGATACCGACGGCAGCAAGCATTTTTCCGATCGTCCGGTTGCCGGGGCAAAAAAACTTGCTATAAAACCGGGCTATGGTTTTTACCGGGTCAAGACGGTTTACGATGGCGATACTGTGGTACTGGAGGATGGGCGTAAAATCCGCTTTTTGGGTATCAACACACCGGAGGTTCAGCATCGGCACAAACCGGCCGATGCTGGCGGAGACGAGGCCAAACGCTGGTTGATCGACAAACTAAAAAATACCAAAGTCCGCCTGGAAATCGCAACGGAAAAAACCGACAAATACGGCCGGACATTGGCGCATTTGTTCACCGAAAAAAAACAGCATATAAACCTGCAATTGGTTGCGGCGGGATTGGCTGCGGTCAGTATTTATCCGCCTAATCTGCTTTATGTGAATGAGTTGGTCAAGGCGCAAGATCAAGCCGAGCTTGCCAGACTCGGCATTTGGGGGCGGCCTGAATATGCGGTAATACCGGTTGGCCGTGTTGCCGAGGCAGGGCATTCGGGCTGGACGCGCCTGAAAGGCAAGGTGGTTGATATTCGCGCGACTCGAAAGTCGGTTTATCTGGTGTTTTCCGACGCCTTTGAAGCGCGTATTGAGCGCAAATGGCTGGATTTATTTCCCGATGTGAATAGCTATTTGGGCAAAACCGTCGAAGTACGCGGCTGGCTAAGCAAAAGCCAAGGGCATTTGTCGATGTTAATCCGTCATCCGAGTGCGATTAAGCTAGAGGCATAGCTGCCAATGACACGGATTAGACGATATATTTTTACGCGAAGTTCCCCAAACGCCAAAGACTATGTATTTTTAGCTATTCTTTTGGGAGAGGGTATATTCAATACCGCATCATTAACTTTCACAGCTTCTGGGTCCTGGAAAGCCGCATAAAATAAGCAGTCACAAGGAACTCTTTTTATTTTTTGTTAAGTTGCACTTTATGAATTTTGTAGGACTGAAATATTAAGCTCAGCCTGAGGTATCTTATATTTTTAATTAAATTTTGGAGAAAAAATGAGTTTTGCTACCTCTTCCCAAAATATTGATTATTTTTTACCGCAACGCAACTCCTTATTGATCCGAGGTTTGCTTTTGACGGTGGCCGGCACCTTGCTGATTGTTTTTTCCATAATTGCACCTGACGTAAAAATCATGTCGCAATCAAGCTCATGGTTGCCGGTAGTCGCATTGGTTATTTTATCTACCGGCCTGTTAGCCTGTGTGGATGCTTACATCTTACGCCATTCCAAAGAGTTTTTTGTTAACTTACAGATTGCCGTTTTAGATACGGTCATTGGTATTTTTTTGCTTGCCGAGCTTAATAAATCGATAGAGAAGATCATCTTGCTGGTTTCGGCTTATTTGATAATTAAAGGTATATTCAGAATTTTTGCCGCCATTAGGGTAAGTTTTCTTCACGCCAATGCAGCTATTGTCGGCGGCATGTTATCGGTTGTTTTAGGTGTGTTGTTATGGCAAGAATGGCCTTTTACTTCGATGTGGTATATTTGTTTGTGCTTGAGCGTCGATATTATGACCCGTGGCTGGGCTTTAATTAGGTTCGCGCTCTGGTTAAAGGTGCAGTATAAAATTAGAGCAGCAGAATAAATGTGAATATAACCTTAAAAAATAGTTCCTTAGGGTTTATGGTTCAAGATATTGATCTACTAAGTAGCATCAAAAATCAGCCTTTTAAATTTCTATTTGAGCATGCACTGCTATAAACTAGCGCGCTTTACCATTAACTGAGATTTAAATGACTGCTCCACATATTGGTTTTATTAGTTTGGGTTGCCCCAAAGCCCTGGTCGATAGCGAGAGAATTCTAACCAAGCTGCGTTCAGAGGGTTACATCATTTCGCCGACGTATCAGGACGCCGATTTAGTCGTGGTCAATACCTGCGGCTTTATCGATGCGGCAGTTGAAGAATCGCTGGACAGTATCGGCGAAGCGTTGGCTCAAAACGGCAAGGTCATCGTCACCGGTTGCCTGGGTTCCAGAGAAGCCGAAATACGTGAGCGTCATCCGCAAGTCCTGAAAGTGACCGGCGCACATGCTCTGGAAGAAGTGGTGGCCGCCGTACATGAGCATTTGCCGCCGCCGCATGACCCGTTTATCAGTCTGGTGCCGCCGCAAGGCATAAAGTTGACGCCTCGGCATTATGCCTATTTAAAAATTTCCGAAGGCTGCAATCACCGCTGTACCTTTTGCATCATCCCTTCAATGCGCGGCGATCTGGTCAGCAGGCCTATTGACGATGTACTGCTGGAAGCCCAACGTCTGGCCAATGCCGGAGTCAAGGAATTGCTGGTGGTGTCGCAAGATACCAGTGCCTACGGCCTGGATTTGAAATATCAAAGCAAGTATTGGAAAGGTCGTTCGGTCAAGACCCGTTTTTACGATTTAGCCGAAGCGCTGGGCGATTTAGGTATCTGGGTCAGGATGCATTACGTGTACCCGTATCCGCATGTCGATGAAGTGATCCCGTTAATGGCCGAGGGCAAGGTTCTGCCTTATCTGGACATACCGTTTCAACACGCTAACAGCCGTATTCTTAAATTAATGAAGCGTCCGGCAGCCGGCGAAAATAACCTGGAGCGCATTAAAGCGTGGCGGGAAGTTTGTCCTGATATTACCCTGCGCAGCACCTTTATCGTCGGTTTTCCCGGCGAAACCGAGCAGGAATTCGAGCAGTTGCTGGACTTTATCAGCGAAGCGCAACTGGACAGGGTCGGTGCCTTTGCTTATTCGCCGGTCAAAGGCGCGGCGGCTAATGACTTGCCTGACCCGGTTCCGGAAGAAGTCAAGCAGGAACGCCTGGCGCGATTTATGGCGCATCAGGCCAAAATCAGCGCGGCGCGTTTGCAGCAACGCATAGGCCAAATCGAAACGGTGCTGGTCGATGAAGTGGTCGAAGAAGGCGCGGTGGCAAGAAGCAAAGCCGATGCGCCGGAAATCGACGGACAGGTGTTTATCGACGGCGCGACTCATCTGAACGTCGGCGACTTTGTCGATGTCGAGCTGGAAGAGGCGGATGAATACGATTTATGGGGGCGCTTGGTTTAAGTCGTCGCCACTGCAGCAAGACTGCGGGAGCGATGCTTGCGTCGCTCCCGCAAAATCACAGCCGCAACCATATCTCTTGGTAACTGTTCAGCGATAATGCCGGATAAATTAAGACGCTTTTATTGCTCAGTCTTTGCCAGCATGCTATGTCTTACAGAATAAGAAAAATAAATAATCAACCCGATCACCAGCCAGACCACAAAGCGCAGCCAGGTTAGCGACGGCAAAAACGCCATCAGTGCGGTACAAGACAGCATGCCTAACACAGGAAACAACGGACTGAACGGAGAGCGGAACGGGCGCTCCATGTCCGGCTTGGTGATGCGCAGTACTAATACGCCTAAACACACCAATACGAAGGCGGCCAGAGTACCGATATTGACCAGTTCGGCCAGATCGCCGAGCGGGATGATGCCTGCGGCTGTCGCCATGATGATGCCGCTCAGCACGATCACGCGTACCGGGGTTTGGGTTTTGGGATTCACTTCGCTAAAGAACGGCGACAGCAGGCCGTCGCGGGACATCGCGAAGATGATGCGGGTCAGTCCGTAATAAAGTACCAGCATGACCGTGGTGAGGCCTGCAATAACGCCGGTTGAAATCAGCGCCGATGCCCAGTTGTAACCGAGCAGGTTCAGTGCGTGAGCGACCGGCGAAGAGACGTTGAGTTCGGTATAGTTGACCGCGCCGGTCAGTAGGCCGGAAACCAGGATGTAGATAACGGTGCAAAAAGCCAGTGAGGTGACGATGCCGAACGGCAGGTCGCGTTGCGGGTCTTGGGCTTCTTCGGCGGCGGTGGATACCGCATCGAAGCCTACATAGGCAAAAAATACCAGGGATGCACCGGCCAGAACGCCGGTGGTTTTGCCGTCTGGCAGGGTTTGGAACCAGCCGAACGGCATGAACGGCTGCCAGTTTTCCGGATGGACGTTGAATGCGGCAACAGCAATAAAAACGGTAATGGTCAGTAGTTTGACAAATACCATTGCGTTGTTGACTTTGGCGCTGTGCTTTACGCCGATAATCAGCAGCAACATCAATATCAGAATAATCGCGGTTGCGGGCAGGTTGATCAGGCCGCCGAGTTTGGGGGATTTGGTCAGCATCTCCGGTAGCGGTATACCGATGGCGGCCAGCGCGTTATTGAAATAGCCTGACCAGCCGTTGGCGACGGTTGCTACGGCGAGGCTGTATTCCAGCAGCAAATCCCAGCCGATCATAAAAGCGAATATCTCGCCGAAAGCCACATAACTGTATCCGTAGGCGCTGCCGCAACCGCCGACAGAGGCGGATAATTCGGCGTAAGACAAGGCGGCGAAAGCGCAGGCCAGTCCGGCGATCACAAATGACAGGATCACCGCAGGTCCCGATTGGGTGGCGGCGGCGATTCCGGTCAGTACAAAAATTCCGGTGCCGATGATTGCGCCTATGCCGAGAAAAGCCAAATCCCATTTAGACAGGCAGCGCTTGAGGCCGCTGCCGGAGTCATCATCAGCGCTAATGTGTTTACTGCGAAAAATTTGCATGGACATGAGGCTATCTCTTGTTATTTTGTTGAAGGTAATTTGTTGTATTCATTGGATTATAGGGGTAATAGCGATAATCCTCAAAATAGGCTCAAAAATACGAGCACAAATTATGCTCAAGCCAGTGTAGCATGATATTATAAACGGTTATTTACAGGGGCAGTTCTTGAGTATATAGCGGGGGGAATGTCTGCGCCTGGAACGAGCAAACAATGCTGGTCGTTGAAAAAAATTATTTTTTATATTGTGTTTTCTGAGAAATTTACCGCAATGAATATTCACGCATTACTTAGCTTTATTATTTTCTTGTCTGTTATTGGAGGTCATGCAAATGCTACGACCTATGCAATGCCGGAAAATAGTGGCGATAGCGTCATCACTCAATACCCTGATGGTATGCCGTTAACCCGTACAGATGAGGACGAAACCTTATTGGATGTGGCACGCCGTTTTCTTTTGGGGCAAACAGAAATAGTCCGGTTGAACCCTGATGTTGATCGCTGGTTGGTTAAAAAAGGCGAGGTTGTTCGGTTATCCAATAAGCGTATTTTGCCGGATTCGCCTCATGACGGAATCACCTTAAATATTTCCGAATACCGTATGTATTATTACCCGCCGACTAAAAAGGGTGAAGCGCCTAAGCAGGTTAGGTCTTATGCGCATGGCGTCGGTAGGCAGGATTGGAAGACACCGCTGGGTAAAACCAGAATTACCCGGAAAATTAAGAATCCTTCATGGCATCCGCCCGAATCAATCAGGCGCGAACATGCGGCGAATGGCGACCCTTTACCGGTTGTTGTTGCGCCGGGGCCGAATAATCCTTTAGGTACGCGTTCGCTGCATCTGGCGCTGCCGGGAGAATACCGGATACACGGTACTGATGTTGACAAGATTCATGGCATAGGCATGCAGATAACGCATGGCTGCGTTCGTATGTATCCTAAAGATGTCGAGGAGTTATACGATATGGTCGCAGTCGGAACGCCGGTTTATATTGTTAAGCAACCTATCAAGGTTGGCTGGTTGGACAATGTTCTTTATATAGAGTCGCATCCTAATCTGGAGGGTGAGGAGACTACGCTGGACCAGCGTTTTGTAGAGGCGCTAAGGTTGATTGAAAAAGCCCATAATGAGGAAATACCGGATCTTGACCAACTCGCCTTAAATAAAGCACTGACAGAACAGAGTGGCGATCCTGTGGCAATATACGAACGCTTACCGCCAATGGATGAAGAAGTTGGCGTAATGCGTGAGACCCAAATCGAGGATGTACCCGTGTCTATTTCGAGGTCTGCATCGGTAGAACCTAGGCCGAAGCCGTTACGCAAAGCCTCCCCGGACGGTTATTATCGTGATAACTAAGGCTGGAGATTGTAATTAACCGCAGAGTGAACAGCCCTTGCGAGCAAACCTGTTAAACTATTTTAATTCTAACGCACAACTTTTTCCGGTACATTCCTTTGAAAAAAATCCTTATTTCCGACAAATTGGCAGAAGCTGGCATCAACTATTTAAACGAGCAGCCCGGCATACAAATACATATCGAAACCGGCCTCAATGAAGAGCAGTTGTGCAATATCATCGGCGATTACGATGCGCTGTTGATTCGCAGCGACACCCAAGTGACTAAAACGGTGTTGCAGGCGGCAAAAAACCTCAAGTTGATCGGTCGTGCCGGCATCGGCGTCGATAATGTCGATATTCCGGCGGCAACGGAGATGGGGGTTATTGTAATGAATACGCCGGATGCCAATGCGACGACGACTGCCGAATTGGCGGTTGCGCACATGATGTCGTTGAGCCGCCATTTGCCGACTGCGGATCGTTCGGTGCGCGCCGGAAAATGGGAGCGCTCCAAGTTGATGGGGTCGGAAATTGCTCATAAAACCCTGGCGATACTAGGTTTCGGCACCATTGGCCGGATCGTCTCGCAACGCGGTTTGGGGTTGAAAATGGATGTGATTGCCTATGATCCGTTTGTCGCGCCGGAAATATTTGAAGATTTGGGCGTACAGCCGGTCAGTCTTGAGGAGCTGGTGACGCGCGCGGATTATCTGACCTTGCATTGTCCGTTGATCGAAAAAACCCGCAATGTGATCGGCAGCGCTCAGCTGGCGATGATGAAAAAACAGGCGATGATTATCAACTGCGCCCGTGGCGGCTTGATTGACGAGGCGGCGCTGTATGAAGCGTTGAAAAACGGTCAGATAGCCGGAGCGGCGCTGGATGTGTACGAAAACGAACCGCCTGCCAACTCGCCGTTGCTGGAATTGGATAATATCGTTTTTACCCCGCATTTGGGCGCATCGACCAGCGAAGCGCAGGTCGCGGTTAGCGTCGAAATTGCCCGGCAGGCGGTCACCTTTTTAAAGACCGGCGAAGCGGTGAATGCGTTGAATTTGCCGCGGGTATCGGCGGAAGAGCTGAAAAAGTCGCACGAATTTATGACGCTGGCCAATATTCTGGGCAAGGTATTGGTCGGTTTAGCGACTAAACCGCTGGAAAAAATTGAAGTGGCATTAATGGGCAGGGCCGCAGAAGTTGAGGTGCGTCCGGTTTCTGTAGCCGCCTTAATCGGCGTGTTAGGCGGACAGTTTTCCACACCGGTAAACCGCGTTAATGCAGAGAATATTGCCAAGCGCCAGGGCATTGTTCTGGTTGAATCGAAAACCGAAGAAACTCAGGATTATTTGTCGCTGATCAAGGTGACCGGGCATTGCGCCGATCAAACCATTACCCTGGCGGGAACCTTGTTGGGCGGCTGTCATCCGCGTCTGGTATGTATCGACCAGTTTGATATTGAAGTGGTGCCCGTAGGCACCTTATTAGTGACTCAGCATGACGACAAGCCGGGCGTTATCTCGGCCATCAGCAGCGTGCTGGGCAATGCCGATATCAATATTTCCCGGATGCAGGTAGGTACGGCGGATGAGCAGCAGCAGGCGATGGCGGTTATCAGTGTTTCCGAACCCTTGACAGACGATTTATTGCAGCAGTTGTGTCTTATTCCTGCGGTACAAAAGGCCATTCAGATTAACTTATGAGTTTTGAGGTCATCTGCTTTGATTGCGACAGCACCTTAAGCAAAATAGAAGGCATAGACGAGCTCGCCCGACGTGTCGGCCTGGGCGAGCAAATGTCCAGATTGACCGATGCGGCGATGAATGGCGAAGTGCTGCTGGAAGCCGTCTATAAACAGCGTTTGTCGCTGATCAGGCCGGATCAGGCCAGCATCGACTGGCTGGCGGATTTGTATATCGAGCAGATTGTCGATGGCGCTAAAGAAGTATTTGAGACCTTAACGACACGCGGTAAGGAGCTGCACATTGTCAGCGGCGGACTTCGTCAGGCTATTTTGCCGTTGGCGCGGATTTTGGGTGTGCCGGAAACCCAGGTTCACGCCGTCGATATTTATTTCAATGCGGACGGCAGTTATCGCGATTATGACCAGAACTCGCCGTTGGCCAGATCGGGCGGCAAAGCCGTTGTTGTGGGCGCGCTGAAGGCGCAAGGCGCACTGGTTATGGTGGGCGACGGCAACACCGATATGGAAGCCAAGCAAGCCGGAGCTGCCGTAATCGGCTTTGGCGGCGTGGTTGACCGGCAGGTGGTTCGCGAACAAGCCGATTTTTATTGTACCGAACCGAGTTTGGTTTCGGTACTGGCTTATATTTTATAAGCGACCGATTAATTTAACTGTACTGAAGAGAGAGACAATGGCCGGGCATAGTAAATGGGCTAATATCAAGCATCGTAAAGCAGGGCAGGATGCTAAACGCGGTAAAATCTTCACTAAAATGCTGCGGGAAATAACGGTAGCGGTAAAAACCAGCGGGCCGGATGCGGCCAGCAATCCCAGCTTACGCACTGCGATTGATAAAGCCCTAGGTGCCAATATGCGCCGCGATACCATCGATACTGCGATCAAAAAAGCCTCCGGCGCGTTAGAAGGTGTCAACTACGAAGTGGTGCGCTATGAAGGTTACGGCCCCGGCGGTACTGCGGTTATGGTCGATTGTTTGACCGATAATCGCAACCGCACTGTCGGTGAAGTGCGCCATGCTTTTTCTAAAGCCGGCGGTAACTTGGGCACGGACGGTTCGGTGGCTTATCTATTTAGTAAAATCGGTATTCTCAGTTATGCGCCTCCGGTTGATGAGGATGCGCTGATGGAGTCGGCTTTGGAAGCCGGGGCGGAAGATGTCATCGTCAATGATGACGACTCGGTTGACGTAATGACCATGCCGGAAAGCTATCTGGAAGTCAAAGATGCATTGATTGCCGCAGGCTTTGAACCGGATAATGCCGAAATTACCATGCAGGCGGCAACGATGGCTGAACTGGATGCCGATGGCGCGGAAAAGATGATGCGCTTGATTGACCGCTTGGAAGATCTGGATGACGTGCAAAACGTTTATTCCAATGCGGATATTAGCGACGAGATTATGGAAGGTCTGGAATAATTCAGGCTAAGGGCTATCTCGTTTTCATGCGTTGCGCCAGGAATGTCGAGTATAGGCCTTGTAAACACAGGACTCAGCGCGTCCATTGCCGGGTTTCGACTCAACGAATGGGAATAAGGAACTTAAATTAATAGCTGATGCGTATTTTAGGCATAGATCCCGGTTCCAGAATAACCGGTTACGGCATTATCGAAGAATCTCCGCGCGGTTATCAATACATAGCCAGCGGCTGCATTCGCATACAGGCCGATTATTTCCCCGACCGACTCAAACAAATCTTTGACGGCTTGGTCGAAGTGGTCGAACGCTATCAACCGGAACAAATGGCCATAGAGCAGGTATTTATGCATAAAAATGCCGATTCAGCACTGAAACTGGGGCAGGCGCGTGGCGCGGCAATTTGTGCGGTTCATACCGCCGGTGTGCCGGTATTTGAGTATGCGGCCCGGCAAGTCAAGCAAGCGGTGGCGGGCAAAGGCAGCGCCGAAAAAACACAGGTTCAGCACATGGTGAAAATGTTGTTAAATATTCAAGGCGAGTTACAGATCGATGCCAGCGATGCGCTGGGTATCAGCATTTGCCATGCCCATTATCAGCAAACTGCACAGCGTTTGCAGCAGGGTCGGTTGCGATGATCGGTTTTCTGCGCGGCAAGCTGGTGTTTAAAGCGCCGCCATTGTTAATGCTTGACGTGAATGGCGTCGGCTATGAAGTCGAAGCGCCGATGACGACTTTTTATAATCTGCCCGCCATCGGTGCCGAGATTATGCTACATACCCATCTGGTGGTTCGGGAAGATGCGCATATCCTATTCGGTTTTTCTACCGAAACGGATCGTGCCATGTTCAGAACCCTGATTAAGGTCAATGGCGTCGGCCCTAAGCTGGGGCTGGCTATTTTATCGGGACAGAGTGCCGAAGAATTCCATCGCTGCATTCATAATAACGATACCCAGGCTTTGGTACGTTTGCCGGGAGTCGGTAAAAAAACCGCCGAACGTCTGGTCATTGAAATGCGCGACAGACTGCCGGACTTGATCGACTCAGCTGATTCGGTTGATGCATCAGTGGTCGGTGCCGATAAAGTCAATCGAGTTAATAACCCCAAACAGGAAGCTATTAGCGCCTTGTGTTCTCTGGGCTATAAGCCGCTGGATGCCGGTAAAATGATACAAAATATCAGTGTTGAAGGTAAAAGCTGTGAAGACATTATCCGCCTGGCACTGCAAGGTTCGGTCAGATGATTGAAAGCGACCGCATGGTGACCGCCGCCAGCCACTCCGATGAGGAACGCCAGGATCGAGCTATCCGACCCAAACGTCTGGCCGATTATATCGGACAGCAGGAATTGCGCGAACAAATGGAGATTTTTATTCAGGCAGCCACGGCGCGAAAAGAAGCCTTGGATCATGTGTTGATTTTCGGCCCGCCCGGTTTGGGAAAAACCACGTTGGCTAATATTATCGCCGCCGAAATGTGTGTTAAAATCCGCCAAACTTCGGGTCCGGTGCTGGATAAAGCCGGCGATCTTGCCGCACTATTGACTAATCTTGAGCCGCATGATGTGCTGTTTATCGATGAAATTCATCGCTTAAGTCCGGCGGTTGAAGAAATTTTATATCCGGCCATGGAAGATTACCAGCTCGATTTGATGATAGGCGAGGGTCCGGCCGCACGCTCCATCAAGCTGGATTTACCGCCTTTTACCCTGGTAGGCGCAACCACCCGCGCCGGCTTGCTGACCTCGCCATTACGCGATCGCTTTGGCATCGTTCAACGCTTGGAATTTTATACGGTTGAGGAATTGGCGAGTATTGCGCTGCGAGCAGCTACGGTCTTGGGCATTAAGATGGAACAGCGCGGTGCTTATGAAATAGCCCGCCGTTCTCGCGGAACGCCTCGAATTGCTAACCGGTTGTTGCGCCGGGTGCGGGATTATGCCGAAGTCAAAGGCAATGGCACGATTACCGGGGAGCTGTCCTTTAAGGCTTTGGAAATGTTGAAAGTGGATAATAACGGTTTTGATTCCTTAGACCGCAAGCTATTGATGGCGATGATTGAAGGCTTTGCCGGCGGCCCGGTAGGACTGGATACGCTGGCGGCTGCGATCAGTGAAGAACGGGGTACTATTGAAGATGTTGTGGAACCGTATTTGTTGCAACAGGGATTTATTATGCGCACACCTCGCGGTCGTGTCGTTACCCAGAATGCCTATTTGCATTTCGGCTTGCAGCCGCCAACGCATTTGGGTATATCTGAAAATTTGTTTGAATAATTAAATCAATGAAAGATTTTAGTTGGCCGGTACGCGTTTATTACGAAGACACCGATGCAGGCGGATTGGTGTTTTATGCCAACTACTTGAAGTTTTTCGAGCGGGCCAGAACTGAAATGCTCAGAGCCATGGGCTATGAACAGGATGAACTGATCGCCAATGAAGGCATTATTTTTGTAGTCCGTTCCGTGCAGGTCGATTATTTAAGTCCCGCCCGGTTTAATGAACAACTGCAAGTGAGTGCAAAAGTGGGTCTGGCTAAAAAAGTCAGCCTTATTTTTGAGCAAATTGTTACCCGAGGTGATGATATTTTGTGCAAGGGCAATGTTAAAATTGCCTGTTTAGATGCGCAAACCCTGCGTCCTAAAGCGATTCCCGAAACCTTATTTAGAGCACTTAGAGCAAACCTATAGATGAATACTGATTTATCGCTTTTCCATTTAGTTAAAGAAGCCAGCTTTGTCGTTCAATTCGTCATGGTGATATTGTTAGCCGCATCGGTGTCATCTTGGACTTTTATTTTCAGCAAACGCAAAGAGCTTAATCGGGCGATTGAAATCACCGACGAATTTGAGCAGCAGTTTTGGTCCGGCGTGGTCTTGGCGGAGCTTTATCGAAAATTAGGAGCCAAGGATTTTGAGCCGGAAGGTATAGAGAAAATATTCCTGGCCGGATATAAAGAATTTTCCCGAATGCGCCAGGCAGGTAATGTAGAACCCGGCGTGCAGGTGGAAAGTGCGCAGCGAGTCATGCGCATCGAATTATCACGTGAATTGGAACGATTGGATGAGCATCTGGCATTTCTCGCCACAGTCGGTTCGATCAGTCCTTACATTGGTTTATTCGGCACAGTATGGGGCATCATGAATTCCTTCATGTCGCTAGGTAATGTCAAACAGGCAACCTTGGCGCAAGTCGCACCGGGTATTGCCGAAGCCTTGATCGCAACAGCCATCGGTTTATTTGCCGCAATTCCTGCGGTTATTGCCTATAACCGCTTTTCTACTCGACTGGACAGATTGACCGGACGATATGAGTTGTTTGTTGAAGAGTTCGTCGTATTGTTGCAACGGCAGGCGCATCAAAAATGAGCGCTCCACAAATGGGCAGGAAAAATGGGCGCAGAAAGCCTATGGCAGAAATCAATGTGGTTCCCTATATTGACGTAACTTTAGTGCTGTTGATTATTTTCATGATAACAACGCCGATGTTGCAGACCGGCGTGGATGTCGAGCTTCCGCAAGCAGAATCGGCAACCGTAGAATCCGAAGGCGATAACTTACCTGTGGTTATATCCATTAATGAACAGAGCCAATATTTTATTACTATTGACGATCGGGAACCTGAGCAGATAAAGCGTGAAGAGGTGGCGGCTCGAGTGATGGCGGTATTAAATAACAAGCCGAAAACCCAGATTTTAATCGGCGCCTATAAAGGTATTGAATATGGTGTCGTGGTTACGCTAATGGCGGGATTAAAAAATGCCGGAGTGCCCAGTGTGGGTTTGATGACTCAGTCGAGCGAACGATAAATTTCGATGGATAGCAAAAGGAAATTTACCTGGCCTGTCATTCTGGCCTTGGCTTTGCACCTTACGATTTTAGGCCTGTTTGCTTTAAGTGCTCTGATAAAGCCGGAAAAAATAGAATCGGAAGCGGTGCCGGAGATTATTCATGCTGAAATTGTTGATCAGGCCACCGTTAAAAATCCGGCTGAGGCTATCGCAGAGCCTGTAAAGCAGGAGGATAGTCAGGCTGAAGAGGCAGTAAAGCAAGAAGCTGAGCGGGCAGCACAACAGCAAGCGGAAGCGGCTAAAGCCAAAACCGAAGCGGCTGCCCAGGCCAGAGCAGAAGCCAAGCAAGCGGCAGCGGCTAAAGCCAAAACCGAAGCGGCTGCCCAGGCCAGAGCAGAAGCCAAGCAAGCGGAAGCGGCTAAAGCCAAAACCGAAGCGGCTGCCCAGGCCAGAGCAGAAGCC
>JAGXGY010000040.1 GCA_024636505.1 Methylobacter sp.
AAGCGCAACGTATGATAGCGGCGGGAATCGCCGGTACTGCTAACCGAGGCACTGTTAGCCAAGTCAGGGGACGTAAATCCTCCGTTCTTGCTCGTGCCATTGACGTTAGAAGCCCCGTCCTTTAGGTCGGGGTAATTCACTGCGCTGCCGCTGCATCGGCAAATTTTCGCGACAGCACCGGCGTTGAGGGGCGCTCATAATAATCGCCCTGCACCAAATTAAAACCGATAGTGCAGGCCAGCTCATCGGATTTTTTTTGGTCGATTTGTTGCAATATCGTTTGCCCACCGACGGAGGCGACCTGCTTCTTTAACGCCCGTAATTTTTGCAACAGCGCATCGTCGCGAACCCTCTCGAAATGCGGCGCCGACAAGCTCACGTAATTTGGTGATAGCTTGTTAATCAGTTCCAGCGATTGATTTTCCTGCGCGACGTAATCGAATTTAAGCGCGATTTGATAACCCCGATGCCGATAATTATCCAAGCCGGTGATCAGTGCTTGATAATGCCGGGCATAGAGGCTGTTAACCGCCATCACGATGACCACATTGCCGGTTTCCAGTCCGCATTGCCGGATGACTTCTTCAAAATAGGCGCCATGATCCTGTTTAACGCCGAGTATATGCCGCGCATCGACATCGACAAACAGCGCGCCGTGCAAATGAGCTAACGGCAGGTAATTGAGCATGTGTACGGTGCGCGATAAGCGGTCGAAATTGATGATGGACTCAAAATCACCGTCCCGATGGGCATGGTTACTGAGCAGATTTTCAATTTCGTCCGAATACAGGTGCTGAACGTCGTGCGTGCACACTTTCAGCTTTGCGGCGTGACCGATGATTTCGACAGGTTTTAATGTGTGCCGTATCGGTAAAAAAACACTGCCGATTTTAATTTGGCCAAACAGGGCGCTGAGGCTGTCGTCTTCCAACAAAAAGGGGCGAAAACTTGAGCGATGCTCTTGCCCGAAGCGGTCATTGAAATAATGGACTAAATTTTGTAATGGCATCTATTTTCCTCGGATAAAAAGTGTTGTGTAGCGGCGGAGTTTTCGCGCGGCAGGATAATGAATTTAAGTCGTGGAAATCTGTACCTGTCCCGGCTAAAAAAAGCGGGTCGAAACCCGCCCAAAAAAACGATCCTTGTTATAGAGGAGGTGCAGACAACAGCAACATCAAAAAAACGCCGTATTTTTTAAGGTGTATTGTTGGGGTTGACAGTAGTTTAGGTGGATTTTTTCTTTTAATAAAACGATATTATTAGAATACAATATCTATTAAATAGATAACAAAGCTTGTATCCAAACAGGTGCCATTAAACCCATTAAACAAGGAATATTCTGAGACATGAATTTAAGCCAAATCGAACTGCTACGCGTACTTCAGGAAAATGAGTTCAGCCTGTCACGGGCGGCGGAAAAAATGCACATCGTGCAGTCGGCGGTCAGTCGGCAGTTGCAGCTGTTCGAGGCCGAGCTGGGTTCTCCGATTTACCAACGGCAAGGCAAAAAACTGATCGGCTTGACCGCGTTGGGGCAGCGCATCATGGCCGAGGTCGCCATCATCAACATGGCCAAGAACAATATACAGACCATCGCCGCCGACTTTATCGACAGCAATCAGGGCGTGCTGCACATTGCCACCACGCACACCCAGGCCAAGTATTTTTTGCCGAAACCCATTTTGCGGTTCAGGGAAAAATATCCCGGCGTCAGGATTTATATGGTAGAAGCGTCGCCGGAGCAATTGATCAATAAGCTGCACACCCGTAAAGCGGATATTGCAATCTGCACCGAGAAAGTCGGCGAAGATAGTGATTTAATCGTTAACCCCTGCTACGAATGGCATCATGCGGTGGTGGTGCCGAAAAATCACCCGCTGAGCACTGGCGACATTTCGCTTAAACGGCTGGCCTCTTTCCCGATACTGACCTACAGTTTTGGTTTTACCGGGCGCTCGAATATCGAAACGGCGTTTAAAAATACCGCGATGGAATTGGACATTATCCTGGCCGCCGCCGATACCGACGTGATCAAGACTTATGTCCGCTTGGGCATGGGCGTCGGCATCATTGCCGGCATGGCCTACGATCCAGCGGTAGATCAGGATCTGGTGGCGCGAGATTTATCGCATCTGATTCCATGCTCAAAAACCAAGATCGCGTATCTGAAAAACAACTACCTGCCGCTGTACACGCAACATTTTATGGATGAGTTGCTGATTGCGGCTAAAGAGCTTAACTTTCATTAAGGCGATTGCCCTAAAAAATGCAGCCAAATCTTTGTTCCTCGTAAACGGAAACCCACAACAGGCCTTTAAATTCAAGCCCGGTAACAACAACGGTTTGCTATCATAGACGGCATTCTTCACTTAACAGGAATCAACGTGAACAAGCCGTTTGAACGCGAACACTTAAAATCCGATCTTATCCTGCCCTGGGTTATTGCGGGCATGATGGGGCTAATGCTGGCAGCTTACATTGTCGTTTGCCATACGTTAGGCGAACAGCTGCAACAGCCGCTGCCTGAAGCTCAGCGAGTGCTGATCAGAACAGTGCTTTATGTTGTTGCCATTGCAACCTTTCCGCTGACTAACCTGATCCGGCATATCCAGCTGCGCCTGAATCAAACCATGCCGTGCTCTCAAGCAACGCGGTTCGACAGAGCTCAGGACAGCTATCGGATGGATGCCAAAAAGCGCTATCTGGCGACGGTCATCGTGTCGATGTCGCTGATTGAGGCGGTCGGCGCTTTCGGTTTGGTCATGTTTGTGCTGGGCGACGGTTTCAATACTTTATATATATTTACGGGTCTCTCGGCGCTAGGGCTGCTTTTATATCGCCCGAAACTCGATGAGTATATCGACATCATTGACGCAATCGCCGCACAACACCATGAATAATTTATTAGCCGACGCTGACATCTGTGTTAAATGCGGTTTATGTCTGCCGCATTGTCCCACTTACACTCAAACCCAAAACGAAAACGAATCACCCCGGGGGCGCATTGCGTTAATTCAGGCTTGGGCAGGCCGACACCTGGACACCTCAAAAAAGCTGATTGAGCATATCGACAACTGTCTGTTATGCCGTTCTTGTGAACGGGTTTGCCCGGCGGTCGTACCTTATGGACGCTTGATTAACAATTTTCGCGAACAAATCAGGGAGGAACGCGATGCAACGCTGTCGGTGTCGCTATTAAAAACAGTCTCCCATAACAAAACCGCCGCGCGTCTGGCGCAATCGGGTTTAAGGCTTTACCAAACCACGCGCCTGCAAAAAATGGCCCGCTCGCTAAACTTGCCCGGATTGTTAAGACTGGACAAAATTGATCGTCTGTTACCCGATTATCATGAGCCCACAGCATTGGCGCCGCATTATCCGGCAACTACCGAAGTCAGGGGCAACGTAGGCTTGTTTATAGGCTGCATGGGAGCCTTGCTGGATCATCAGACCGTCAATGCAGCCATCAAGGTATTAACCGCAGCAGGATTTAATGTGTCCGTACCCGAACGGCAAGGCTGTTGCGGCGCACTGGCTTTGCATGATGGCGATAAAGCAACTTACGATCGCCTCGCGGCAACCAATTGCAGTGCTTTTGCCGATAACAACCTGGATGCGATAGTCACTATCGCCAGCGGTTGCGGCAGTGAGATGCAGGCATATCAACAGGCTGAATTTGCCGAAAAAGTAATGGATATCAGCCAGTTTTTAATCAAATCAGGAGGTAACCTTAGCGAACAACTGCTGCCATTGACTGCATCGGTGTGTCTGCATACCCCGTGTTCGTTAAAAAATGTGATGCGCGAGGAACAAGGCGCGCTAAAGCTATTGCAACAAATCCCCGCTATGAAAATATCGCCGCTGCCTGCAACGGTACAATGTTGTGGTTCAGCGGGCAGTTATATGCTGGATCATCCGCAAATGGCCGATGCCTTGTTAGACGAGCTGTTAACCGCCGCGTTAACGCCGCCGCCGGAATATCTGCTCAGCTCCAATATAGGCTGCGCGTTGCATATATCGGCGGGATTCAGGAAACGAGGCATAACACTGGAAGTGTTGCATCCGATTACCTTAATCGCACGGCAATTAAAATAACCGAAAACAAACGGCAGGGGCGATTTGAGTTGCCCCTGCCTGATCAAAAATCAGTACTTAATTTCTTCATAGCGCTGACGGTAGTTATGCCCATAAAAAATCTCGGTCACTTCCATATGCAACTTGCTTTCTATTTCCGCTTTTTGCTGGGCGGACAAGTTGCACTCCTTCTCGAATAAATAATTCTCCAGCTCGGTTTCCTTAAGCATCATTTTGGTGTGGAAAATGTTCTCCTGATACACATTTACATCAATCATCTGGTAGCTTTCTTGGGTATCTAGCGCGATATAGTTCTGGATAGACGTAATCTTGTGATCGATATAGTGTTTTTTACCGGAAATATCACGGGTAAAACCGCGTACTTTATAGTCGATAGTCACTACATCGGATTCAAAACTGTGAATCAAATAATTGAGTGCTTTCAACGGTGAAATCCGTCCGCAAGTGGAAACATCAATGTCCGCACGAAAGGTGCTGATACCGCTATCGGGATGGCTTTCCGG
Source organism: Methylobacter sp. (assembly GCA_024636505.1). Lineage (GTDB taxonomy): Bacteria > Pseudomonadota > Gammaproteobacteria > Methylococcales > Methylomonadaceae > Methylobacter_A. The sequence continues at coordinate 4,599 of JAGXGY010000040.1, forward strand.
ATAAGTGTGTACGGTAATATGACTTTTATCCAGATGAGCCAGCACCGTTTCCGGCAACGGGCCGGGGGATTGACTGTTCATGCTCGGCGGCGGCGGCACTTCATCTTCGGAGATCAGCATGGTAACGCTGGCACCTTGAGGCTCATAATCCTGGCGGGCGATATTCAGAACCTGTGCACCGATAATCTCAGCGACATCCTTAAGGATTTGGGTTAATTTATCGGCATTATAAGCCTCATCGATATACTCGATATAAGCCTGCTGCTGTTCAGCCGGCGCATAACAAATGTCATAGATATTAAAACTCAGTGACTTTGTTAAATTATTAAAGCCGTGTAATTGCAATTTGTTCAATGTAGTTAAGCCTCAATAACTTCAAAATCATGGGTGATTTCCACTGCCTTGCTCAGCATAATGGATGCAGAGCAATATTTTTCTGCAGATAATTTTACCGCTCTTTCAACGGCCGAAGCCTTCAAATCATGACCGGTGACGATAAAATGCAGATGGATTTTACTGAACACGCTCGGAATAGCATCAACCCGTTCGGCAGTCACTTCAGCTACACAGTTAACTAGGTCATTCCTGCCTTTTTGTAAAATCTGCACGACATCAAAAGAAGAACAGCCGCCCACGCCTAATAACAGCATTTCCATGGGCCGCATACCGATATTACGGCCTCCGTGGTCTGTAGGACCGTCCATCACAACAGCATGTCCGCTGCCGGTTTCGCCGACGAACATCACCCCATCGACCCATTTGACTGTTACTTGCATTGTTTTTCCTAGTTAAAAATGACGCATAAAGTATTATGCTTGAGCTCCTCCCTACCTGAAGGAAAGCAATTCTTAATGACCTTAAAAAAGTGAGTCTGTATTGCTGCGGGTGATATTACCGCATCACTCATTGCCCAGACTAACCCCGTTTATCCTACGGATATTTTTTAGTTTGCTCTACCATTTAAGACCTTATTCTTACCGCTTGATTATCGCTGATAATTATTAGCAGCCTTGACTAAAAAGGAAATTTTACCAATAAGGTTTTTTTTTTGCTAAACAAATTTAAACGAATATCGATATGCAGCAAATCGTCGGCCACTGAGCCGCTTAACATCGTCATCCTGAACGGCGGGGTTTTATGCTGCGCCTGATAAAAAGGCTTATTTCCGGGCAAACACTGTTGATTTTTTGATAAAAATCCTGCATTGTTTGCCGCTTTTACCACAATATTTATTGTAAATAGATTGTTATTATGACGTTTAAAACTCAAGAGCCTATCAAAAAAGAAGTCCTGGAACATTTCTTACGTTTTTGTCATATCAAAAAATATCCCGCCAAATTTACTGTTATTCGACCTGGCGATATTGGCGACCGGCTGTATTTTATCATAGACGGATCGGTCAGTGTTTGTGTTGAAGAAGCTGAAGGCGGACATGAACTGATACTCGCTTACCTGAATAAAAATGACTTTATCGGTGAAATTGGCGTTTTTAAAGCGACTGAAATACGAAAAGTCTGCGTCAAAACACGCAGCGAGTGCCAACTGGCCGAAATAAGCTATGAACGACTGCGCCAGATTTTAAGAAAAGAGCTTCTGCCGCATGGCATTGATATTTTGTTCATGCTAGGCGAACAATTATCGCAGCGGCTGTTAAATACCAGCCGTAATTTATGCGATTTGGCGTTTATGGATGTTGAAGGACGCATTGCTCGAACCTTGCTGGATTTATGCAAAGGTCCCGAGGCAATAACACACCCCGATGGCATGCAATTGCATATCTCCAGACAAGAAATCGGTCGAATGGTCAGCTGCTCAAGAGAAATGGCCGGACGCGTTTTAAAAGAGCTGGAAAATAAAAAACTCATTACCGCACACGGCAAAACTATCGTCGTATTCGGCACCCGTTAAGCGTTATTCGATGATAAATAGCCGGGAGTTTACGGTTCCCTTTGATTCACCAAACCTTCAACCAGCAGACGCAGTTTATTTTGAATAATTCGGGTGTTCTCAGGCCCCATACGCAGCATCTGCTTATGAACCGGATTAGATGCTTCAAGCTGAGGATCGGCGAATTTATAATATATCGCGTGCTTTACCACAGCGACCTTCCCATCCTTGATCGGCGCATTAAGAATGACCGCCGCCGCTTTGGTGAAAACATCCTCCAGTCCGTACCCCGGCGGATAACTGAACTCGTTAAAAACCTGCAACAATAGCGGCCTGAACTTCTTATAGACCGCCAGCGTTGCCGATACATCCATCTCATTGATTGCCGCTGCCAGGCGATCATAGCGCCGATAACTTTCAGTCGCGATAAACTGGCTCTGATTATCCTGATCGACTGCAAACGGCTGTTCGAGTTTAAGAAAGCGCAGGTGTTTTTCAAGCCGTAATCCCTGCGAAAAATCATTAGCCATAACCACATATTTCCTGATCAGCTGATCGGTGCTCAGCCATTCGGCAAGTGGCGGTGAAATACCCGTCATTGCATCCCGAAACAGTGCATCGCTATGCTGAAGATCCGGCAAAACAAACGGGCTGTCCTGCGGCTGGAGTTCCACCATATTATCCGTTCCGGCTTCTTTCGGAACAGGATCGACTGCCTGGGTCGCCGAAGGAAGTTCCAGCGTTTGTGTCTCAGGCCGGGATACAGCGCTGTCTTGCTGATACTGCGTGTAAAACCATGCAACAGTCGCTAAAGCAATCAAAATAATTGCTACGAAGATCACTGATCGACTGGTTTTTTTATCGTTAACTTGATGGTATCGATTCATAGTTGAGACCTTAAGTGTTTGAGTCAGGAGAGAGATAAACCTGTTTGCAGCAGATCGCTAATATGGTACCGCAATCAAAAACATCTGCTGAGAACTGTTTTTTAATGCGAATAAATGTAAATTATGAGCGTTAATAACCCATAACTAAAATGATTTTTCCTGCATATAAACGCAGTAACGTTGAATGAATCTTAATTATAGGGGGGGCTGAAGACCGGGTTAACTGTTGGCTTGCCTGAGCAGGCAAGCCAACGTATATAGTCAATTTAGAAACGATGGCTGCCTGTCACTGCGGAGCGACTGAAGTCGCCCCGCACATCTAAACTCGCTTATTTCTTAGATGCTCTTTTACGCTCATTTTCAGTCAAAAATTTCTTGCGCAAACGTATCGATTTTGGCGTGACTTCAACCAATTCATCTTCGGCAATAAATTCCAAGGCTTGCTCTAGGGTCATTTTTTGAATTCTGGCCAACACCAGACTTTCATCAGTACCCGATGCGCGAACGTTAGTCAGCGGCTTGGGTTTGCAAGGATTAACGGTTAAATCATTGGTACGTGAATGTAAGCCCACTAACATGCCTTCGTAGACTTCATCGCCATTGACCAAAAATAATTCGCCGCGTTCCTGTAACGGATGCAAAGAATAAGTCACAGCTTTGCCCGCTACCATTGAAATCAACACGCCGCGCGAACGGTTACCGACTTCGCCGGGTTTCATCGGGCCGTAATGATCAAACACATGATACAGCAGACCGGAACCGGAAGTAGCGGTCATAAACTCGGTTTGAAAGCCAATCAGGCCGCGTGACGGCATCATGTATTCCAGACGAATACGGCCCTTGCCGTCTGGAACCATATTGGTTAAATCACCTTTACGTTCGCCGAGTTTTTCCATAATGGTACCCTGATGGATTTCTTCCACTTCAATGGTGACCATTTCAAACGGTTCGCATTTTTTACCGTCGATTTCTTTCAGGATAACTTCAGGACGCGATACCCCCATTTCAAAGCCTTCGCGACGCATGTTCTCAATCAATACCGACAAATGCAGCTCGCCACGACCCGATACCTTGAATTTGTCCGGATCAGCGGTATCTTCAACTTTTAGCGCGACGTTATGTTGCAATTCTTTGTCCAAGCGGTCGCGAATCTGGCGGGTGGTGACGAACTTACCTTCTCTTCCTGCAAACGGCGAGTTATTAACCTGAAAAGTCATGGTCACGGTAGGCTCATCAACCGATAACGGCGTCATGGCTTCTACATGATCCGGATGACAGATAGTGTCGGATATTTCCAGATTTTCAATGCCGGCAAAAGCAATAATGTCGCCGGCACGCGCTTCCTGAACTTCAACACGATCCAAGCCGTGAAAGCCGTAAACTTGCAACATACGGCCCTTACGCTCAACGCCTTCACGGTTGACGATAACCAGCGGCATGTTAGGCTTGATGCTGCCGCGCTGAATTCGGCCGATACCGATAACGCCGGTGTAGGTGTTGTAATCCAGACTGGACACCTGCATTTGGAAAGGGCCGTCCATATCAACAGGCGGCGGACTGACTTTAGAGACAATAGTTTCAAACAGCGGCGTCATATCGCCGCCGGTAATAGTGTGTTCCAGCCCGGCATAGCCGTTGATGGCCGAGGCAAACACGATAGGAAAATCCAGCTGCTCGTCGGTAGCGCCCAAGCGATCGAACAAATCGAAAGTTTGATCGACAACCCAGTCGGGACGTGCGCCGGGGCGGTCGATTTTATTGATAACCACAATCGGTTTCAGACCCAAAGCAAAGGCTTTTTGAGTCACGAAACGGGTTTGCGGCATCGGGCCGTCCACCGCATCAACCAATAACAACACCGAATCGACCATCGATAATACCCGCTCCACTTCGCCGCCAAAATCGGCATGGCCCGGGGTGTCGACGATGTTGATATGGTAGCCGTTCCAATCCAGCGCGGTGTTTTTGGCTAAAATGGTGATACCGCGTTCTTTTTCAATATCGTTGGAGTCCATAATGCGCTCGGTCACTTTCGTATGAGCGGCAAAGGTGCCGGACTGTTGCAATAATTTATCGACCAGGGTGGTTTTACCATGGTCAACGTGGGCAATAATTGCAATGTTTCTTAATTTTTCGATCACTTTTAGGTCTCTAAGGGTTTAAATAAACAAATGTAGCGCGCGCTGTGCACGCTCTTTTAAGCTGGGTATTTGAAAAAGGCTACGCGATGCGTAACCTACATGACTTTGTTCGACGCACACGGCTTGGTTCAGTTTAGCGATAAGATTAACTTTGCTCCCAAGGCAAGCCCTGAAAGCGCCAGCCGCCAAGGTTACCACGATGTTTATGCGCATCCAAGGCACCTTCAAAACCGTCGACGATATTGATTAACAAGTGATAACCGGCCTCTTCCAGCGCTTTTGCCGCGTCCAGCGAGCGTTGGCCGCTACGACACAGCAATAAAACCGGCGCATTGCGGTCAACTACGACGCGTTTAACATCGGCAACAAACTGTGGACTAACCTGCCAATCGGGTGCTTCCTTCCAGGGAAGGGATATTGCACCGGGAGGGTGCCCTACAAAGGAATGTTCAATTTTTGTTCTTACATCCACCAATACCGCATCGGCATTATTTTGTAACAAATCCCATGCCTGTTGCGGATCTAAATTTTCTATCATCGTGTTAATCTCTGGGTGCGCCTTTGGCCGACAAACAGAATTTCAGTCGTCAGTACAGCTTACGGTTCTGCTTTTTCTTGGGTAAAAGCCTGATAAAACAGCAATCCATCCGTTTTACAACTGTCTATTATCGCATCCCCTAGGCCACGGTCAAGAAATCGACTGTTGACGATCGGATCAAAACCGCATTCTGTGCAATCATAATAGGGGATTTTTCCTGGCAGGCATGGCTATTGAGCCTCTGCCGGTTTGCCTAAGCCATCGCCTAATCAAGCGTGATAAACAAAATTGCAGGCAGCGGCCGCCAGAAATAGACGCGCAATCAATCCTCTTATTCCGCTCCCGGCAGACTGACCCGGTGTTCCAGCCATTCCTGCAAAAAATCCATAAAACCTCTGACTTTGGCTGACAAATATTTTCGATGCGGGTAGACCGCATGAACATCGAGAGGCGGCGAGGTGTAATTTTCCAGAACAACTTTCAGCCGCCCCTTTTCAATATCTCTGCCGACAATATAAGTTGGCAGCATAATCAGTCCCAAGCCGTTAATGGCGGCGATACGTATCGGATCTGCGGCATTGGCCTGCATACGTCCGGCAACCGTTATCCCGGTATAGCCGGCGTTGCCTTTGAACAGCCATTTATTCCTTGGGGCGATAGCCCAATTAACCAGACAGCTATGATTTTCCAAGTCTTCCGGTATCTGCGGAACGCCATATTGTTCAAAATAGCCGGGGGATCCGCAAACCACCAGGGATGAACTGGCCAACTTCCGTGCGAACATACTGGTGTCATCCAACGAACCCAGGGATATAGCGAGATCAATACCCTCGTCAATCAAATCGCCGGGACTGCTCTGTAAAATCATCTCGACAGTTAAATCAGGATGTAATTTTAAAAATGCCGACATCGCGTGAGCAATATGAGTCGCACCGATCACCGGCGGTGCGCTGATTTTCAAAATCCCTCTAGGCTCGGTCTGTAAATGCGTTACCGCCGCTTCCATCTCCTCAACCTCCAGCAACACCTGCTGACAACGTTCCAGATAGGATGCACCCACATCGGTCAGACTTAAACTGCGCGTGGTTCGATTAAATAATCGCGTCCCCAAAACCCCCTCAAGATGCATAATATGCTTGGTTGCCATCGCTCTGGAAATATCCAGATCGCGCGCACCGCCGGCAAAACTTCCGGCCTTTGCCACGCGAACAAATACATTCATACTGGTCAATTTATCCATTTACAAAAAACTCCCGACCTTTTCGATTCGAACAAAAATATTCATGCTGTGCGTTATCCACTTACAATCCGCCTATCTTCTTTCCATAACACATCTTCAATCTCGCATTGCGGTATAAAACCGGCAACCACATCCATCAAAACGTCCCTAATCCGCTCAAAATCATCATCTTTCGTTGCTTGCTCCAGGGTCGCCAGCCGCTCTTCCAGCTCAGCCCAAGGAATCATATATTCTTGTGCACGCATGATTCGGGTATGACTGGTTTCTGAAACATTGTCGCCGATCAACAGCTCCTCATAAAGCTTTTCCCCAGGCCTCAAACCGGTAAAACCAACCTCGATATCGCCGTCGGGATGAGTCTCATCTTTGATTTCCAGACCGCTCAAGTGAATCATTCTTTTTGCCAAATCGACAATACGAATAGGTTCGCCCATATCCAGCACAAACACATCGCCGCCATGGCCCATGGCACCCGCCTGAATCACCAACTGCGCGGCTTCGGGTATGGTCATAAAATAGCGGGTGATTCTTTCGTCGGTAACCGTTACCGGCCCGCCTCTTGCTATCTGCTCTTTAAACAACGGTACCACGGAGCCTGAAGAACCCAGTACATTGCCAAACCTGACCATCGTAAAACGGGTATCGGCATTCAGACTTAACGCCTGCAAAATCAATTCGGCAAAGCGTTTGGTCGCCCCCATGGTATTGGTTGGCCTGACGGCTTTATCGGTTGAAATGAGCACAAAGGTTTCAACTTTTGCGCTGATCGCCGCTTGCGCTGTTCGCAACGTTCCAAAGATATTATTCCAGATAGCTTCGCCGGGGTTTTTCTCCACCATCGGTACATGCTTATAAGCTGCTGCGTGGTAGATGGTTTGCACCTTAAATGTTGCACATACTTTTTCAATGCGCCCCTGATTCGCCACCGAACCCAATACAGGTATCAGTTTTATTTGTTTAGCCGGGTTTGTTTTGGACAACAGATGCTGCAATTCTTTTTCTATCGCATAAAGCGCAAATTCACTGCTTTCAAAAAGAATCAGCGTATTCGGTTGCAAGCGAATAATTTGCCGACAAAGCTCGGAACCGATTGAGCCGCCCGCACCGGTTACCATCACCGACTTACCGGCAATATTAGCCTGCAGCAGCGATTGATTCGGCAGCACCGCGCTACGCCCCAAAAGATCGGCAATATCGACCTCCTGCAGCGCATCAACCGTGACTTTACCCTGGGCAATATCAGACAGGCCCGGCATAGACATCACATGAACGGCAAAAGGCTCTAGCAATCGAATAATTTCACTTTTACGCGTCCGGTTGGCCGACGGCATCGCCAGCAGAACATCTGAAAGCTGATGCCTTTCTATCAAGTACCGCAACGAACTGAGCGGATAAATTCTGAGACCATTGACCTTTTGTTTATGTAACCGTACGTCATCATCAATGAATGCGACCGGTTTAAATTCACGCCCGTAAGCTAATGCCGAAGCCAACTGGACACCGGCGTTTCCCGCGCCATAAATCACCACATTTTTTTTGCTGTGACTTTTTACACCCCGGCCTCCTCCCAGGTTTAAATAAACCTCCCCCAACCACCAGCGAGCAAGAAAACGGCTGCCGCTCACCAGCAGCATCATATTCAACCAGTTTAGCGGCAACACCGTCCGGGGAATGCCTTTAATGCCTGACTCATATAGAATAAACGCAAAAACCAGCGCATAAAGCGTAGTCGCCTGAATGATAGTCCATAAGGCCCTGACCTCCATATAACGGATAATCGCGCGATACAAACCCAACTTAACAAAAATCGGCACGGCGATCGCAGGAGCCGCCGCAAACAGATACCACTCATCGCCTTTCGGAACATACAACTCGCCCCAGCGCAAAGAAAGCGCTGCCCACAGCGCCAACATGGCAAAAAACACATCGGCGCTAATCAGGATAAAGGCCTTCATTTGTCGCGGAAGACCGATAAACAAAGTGCGAGCTTGTGATCTCATCAATCAGTCCTACTGTTGAGTGCAATATCCAAACTTAGCTATACCCGACTCAATCAATTCGCTCAGCCAGTCCTGTTTGAGCCAGCCGATCACCGGCTTTATAACGATAAGCTAAACCGACTAATGGCAAATACGCAACCATGAGACCCACAGCACCATCCACTTTATTCAAGCCAACCAGGCTTGCAACCGGCAGCAACCAAAAGACATTAATCGCGGCTATTGCCAAGGTGACAGGACGATGAGCGCCCCAAACACGAGAGGCATATTGATAAGCATGGCTACGATGCGCCTGATAAAACTTTTCACCGCGAAACACTCTGCGGGACAAGGTAACGGTGGCGTCAACGATAAACACACCCAGCAAAATCAACCACACCCACAATAGCCGGGAATCAATCCAGGCGGCTTGCACCGAAAGCAAGGCCAGCATAATACCTAAAAAACCGCTGCCGGCGTCACCCATAAAAATACGCGCTGGCGGAAAGTTCCAAAAAAGAAAGCCCAAAACCGCCGCCGCCAAAAGTAACGGCGGCATCCAGGCGCTGGTATCCGGCGCAACCAGCCATACCATCAGCGCGCCGCTGCAACAGATCGTGACCGCCTCAATACCGGCAAGCCCATCAATGCCATCCATGAAGTTGTACAGATTGAGCAGCCAGACAATATAAACCGCCGCACATACATAGCCAAGCCACCCCAAATCCAGCCAATAGCCGAAAGCCGTGAGCGGAGGAAAGCCGCCCAGCCAATAAAGCCCCCAAACCGCCGCACAAAAATGTACCAATAAGCGCCAGCGCGCGGCAATATGCGCGTGATCATCCACGAACCCGGTTGCCGCAACGGTAAATCCTGCGCCCCATAAGGCCAAAAATACCGGGGTAAAAATCAGATCGAACTGATTTAAAATAAGCAACGCAGCCAGAAACGACGCCACGATAGCGGCGCCGCCGCCGCGAGGCGTAGGTAGCGAATGCGAACTGCGCTCATTTGGAATGTCGATTAAGTTCTTCGCCAGCGCATATCGACGCAAAAAGCCGGTGAGCATCCAGGATGCGGCACCCGCCATCAAAAAAAGCCACCAGGAAATCATCTACACCTCTTGTTGCCGGAACGCATTCATTCGCCTTTGGACGTTGATAAAAAATCGATTGCTGTTTTGTTCAACGCCGCATCCACGCTCACTGGAGGCTGCCAGCCCAGCAGCTTACGCGCCTTGCTAATATCGACCTGAAGCGAATGACACAAACGTTGCGCCATATCACGCTTACCTAGCAACATAGCGCCGGTTTTTAATAGCCAGATAGGCAGAGGAAACAGTCTGGCAGGCTTGCCCAAGGCGTTGCCCATGCGTTGCAGCAGTTCGGTCGTTGACAGATCCTCACCGTCCCCGGCCAAAAACGTCTGATTAGCGGCAGCAGGATGAGCGATGCAGATGACGATTAAATCGACCAAGTTATCCACAGCAACCAGGCTACGCTTATTATGAATCGCAGCCAGAGGTAACGGGACGCCGTTCTTCAGCCAATGCATCATGCTGTGAAAATTGGCCTTCACGCCAGGTCCGTAGACCAAAGGCGGACGAATGATCACCACTGCCATGCCGGTTTGCACAGCGAGCTGCCGCAAACCCTCTTCCGCTTCGCGCTTGGACATGCCGTAAGCATCAACCGGCGCCGACCGGTCTTCAGTCGTGTAAGGCCGCCCCAATGGCGTGGCCTCGCCGTTCACCTTAATCGAGCTGATAAAAATGAAGCGCTGCACACCGGCTTTGGCAGCCTGTCTGGCAAGATTCAGCGTACCGTCAACATTGACCTTGCGGAATGCATTCAACGGCTCATCGGTATGATCCTTCATGACATGGACGCGTGCGGCAAGGTGGATGATGACATTGACACCGCGCAAAGCATCGGTCCAGTCTGTTCGGCTGTCTATCGCCGCCACTATCGTCTGCTCAACATTATCGTTCCAGACATTCGCGGAACGTAATGCCGCCCTGACTACATGCCCTTGCCGAAACAACTCGGCACACAGCGGCCTGCCCACAAAACCGTTGGCGCCGGTGACCAGAACGCAACTCATATTATCGCCTCGCGATAAAGCGCCAAGACTTGAGAAACAATTATTTCCTGAGAAAATACATTGATCACCCGCTCCCTTCCACGCTGCCCCATCTGTCTGCGTAACGCGGCGTCAGCCAGCAATATAGCCAGCGCATCGGTCAAAACCGTCGAATTGCATGCCTCTACCAAAAACCCATTATCACCATCACTAACGACTTCCCTGCAACCCGGCACGTCCGTCGTTACAATGGGACGCCCGCAGGATGCCGCCTCAAGCAAAGACTTGGGCAAACCTTCACGGTATGACGGCAAACAAACGATATGGGATTGCGCCAATACCTGAGGCATATCTTCGCGCCTACCCCACCATTCCACCACACCATTTTTTTGCCAATCAACTAACTGCTGCTCAGTAACACTGGCGGGATTTTCTTCATCCGGTTCGCCCACTAAAACAAATCTTGCTTTCACCCCATGTTTTTTAAGATGGGCGGCCGCTTCCACAAACTCGCCCACCCCCTTATCCCACAGCATCCGGGCCGGCAATACCACTAACGGGACTCCGCTGGATTCGAGAGTTGGAGCATACAACAAGGTATCGACGCCCGCACCATGAATTAAATGCAGCTGTTGAGCGGCAACCCCGATGTCGGCAATCACCGCCCGATCATCTTTATTCTCAACAATCACCGCAGTACCGCGCAATAACATGCCAAGCACTTTTCGCACGATCATTTGCAGAATTTTTGCACGGCGGCTATTGGAAATAAACAGCCATCCCATTCCGGCCACCCAGTTCACCGTGAAGGGAATCCGCATGACATGTGCAGCCAGAGATCCATACAGCATAGGTTTCATCGCAATATGATGAACAATATCCGGACGCTCTTTGCGGTATATTTTTATCAGCTGCAGAATGGTCTTGAGCTCATAAAAAACATTTGCCCCGCGACGGGAAATTTCAAAAGGAATTACCCTTACACCATGCTGCAGGATTTTTTCAGTGTGCTTATTCGTTCTTGTCACCACCACCACGTCAAAGCCGGCCTTCTTTGCACCCAAAATCAGCGGCAGCCAATGTGAACAGACGAACCAATCTTCAGTGACAAAAAACAGAATTTTAAGGCAACTGGATTTCATCAAATTTCCTTGCTGGTTTGAAACCTCCCCCTTTTAGGGGGGGGTCGTTAGATTTGACAACAATGTATTCGCATCGTTATCTTCCGGTAAGCTTCTCGTTCACGGGGGATTGAAATATAATGAATCATATTGCAACCGACTTCAATAAGCCCGCAATGCGCTCAGCTGTGATCTGCAGGGAATACGCCCCCTCAATTTTGCGGCGTCCGGCAGCGCCCATTTGCCGACGTAATGACGGATCGTCAATTAACTGCGTTAAAGCCGTTATCCAGTCTGTATGCGTCGCCGCCAGGAAGCCATCGACGCCGTCATCGACGATTTTACAATTAGCGCCAACCGGCGACGCGATAACAGGCTTGCCACAAGCCATGTACTGAATGAGTTTATAACCGCACTTACCCCGTTCAAAGGGAGCATCCGGCAACGGCATGATGCCTATATCAAAATGCTGAATAGCCGTTACCTCGGTTGCCTCGGTCCAGGGCAATGCCGTAATAGGCAAATCAGCTATCTGCTCAGAATTTGCACCGACCGCTATGACTTGCACACGCCGCGTCGCTACGACTTCCCTTAATGCCGGGGCGACTTGATGCAGAAATTTTGCTGTTGACGGCGAACCTATCCAGCCGATAACGGGAAGTCTATTATCGTCTGATTCAGAAATACCGTAGCGGCTTATATCGACGACGGTAGGTACAATTTCCACCCGCAACGCGCCTGCGCTTCGCGCGCGGTTAGCCAGATAGTCATTACCCGCCACCACCAGATCCGCACGCTGCATAAGTTTATCGATTTTTTGACCCAGTATGCCGCGTACCACTGATAGCCGATGCCGGTCGTAGCGGTGAAAAACGGCATCATCATAATCGACCACCCATGGAATATTATTTGGGAAACATTTCAATTCAATCCAACCGGGTATCCAAGGGAGCATTTCTTTTTCCACCCAAACCACATCAAACCGGCCGGCTCTGAGCATATACATCAAGCGGGCAACATAGGCTTTACCGACTAACCGTTTGGACACATTATTCGCGTAAAGGCCGCGAATATAATCATCATCCAATAAGGGCGCTACAGTCACCTCGATTCCGGCATCCTTAAGATAAGGCAGGTACTGATATAGACGCAAACGGCTGCTGGCACCCAGTTGTGCATAACGGCTAAAGGCAAGGACCTTCACCGGGTAACGCCTTTAAAAATCCAGCGCGGCAACCATTGGCATAGCATACCATAAGCGCTCAAGGTTTCTTTGAAGGATGTCAAGGAACATTGACCAACAGCTAGAGCCGATCTCGACAATGGCTCGACAAACAAGGTCACGAGCAAAACCAGGGTCGCCGCGAATGGATTGAAGTGTTTAAAGGCATATAAGGTACGGCTGCGCAATACATAAAAAAGCCGCTTTGCCTTGACTTGCGTGGATGTGCCGCCTCCAGCATGGAAAGCGCGGACATCGGCAAGATAGACACTGGCCCAACCCATTTTTTTAGCCCGATAAGACAGATCAAGATCTTCAAAATAAAGGAAAAATATCTCGTCAAATCCGTGCAGCGCATTGAACACCGTGCTTCGTAAAAGAAAAAAAGCGCCGATAACCTGATCCACCTGCCGAGTATTGCCATGATCCCAATCGCTCATAAAATGACCCAGTCTTGGGATAAAGCGATCCAACCCGGCTGCATGGGCGGCAAAACCGTGGACGGATGGAAAGCGTGCGCAACTGCGTGAGATACAGCCCAGCTCATCGATAAGTTGCACCCCGCAAATGCCGACTTTTGCATTTTCCGGTCTTTGCATAAAGCTGAATGCACGGGTCAGGGTATCGGCAAACAAGCGCGCATCGGGATTTAAAAATAAGATAAAATCCGCATTTGCCTGCGCCGCGCCCAAATTACAGGCTTTGCCGAAGCCGAGATTAGATCCGGCGCGGATCAGCGTGACATTGGCTAAGCCGTCAACAGCATTTTCCGAGCCGTCTGTTGAGCCGTTATCAATGACGACAATACGCTTAATATAGGAATGACCATACTGAATGACCGAATCAACGCATTCACGGAGCTGAATGCCGGCATTCCAGTTGACGATAATCACATCAACTTGCATACAAAAACCGACTATCGCTGCATTGTTTAAGCATCATGGTAACTACCCGTTTATTCCAAAAAATAACATCACTTTACACTGACCGGGACTGGCCAGACATCATGTTGCTTGTTTGCATTTCCTTTGCAGCAGCTGCCCTAAACAGGTATTGGCTAGCAATAAATCCAGAAAACAACCCAAAAGTAATCGCATTCAATTTTCCTGAATTCAAATGAATATCGAGACTGGCGGGCTTGATTGTTTCAATGGTCAAACCAGCGCTTTTCAATAGCTTAACCGCAGAGTCTTTGCTAAAAAACCTTAAATGGGTTTTATCTAAAATCCCTCTCTCAACATAATCAAACCGACCAACCAGCAAAGGCAATACCAGTGAAAAATGCCGCACATTGGGTAATGAAATGATTATTTTGCCGTCAACGGCTAAATGCTCCTCCGTTAAATGTTTTAATAGTGTCCATGGATCAACTAAGTGCTCCAAAACATCCAATAATAAAATCAAATTAAATTTCCCGATGTCTGCTGGAAGTGGATTTTTCTCTACGTCCAGACAATAAACGGTATTGACTCTTTTTCGGGCAGAATCAGCCGCCGTTTCAAAAAGTTCCACGCCAACGGTTTCCGCACAAACCTGCATTTTTTTAAGCATCTCAAGCGTTTGACCTGAACCACAGCCTATTTCAAGGACACGTTGCGAAAAACCCGGCAACAGTTCGATAATCTGATGTCGTGAAGAAGAAAAATAATCCGGTTTTTTTTCATTATAGAGCTGCATAGTCATTTATTTTCTTTGGGGAGCATGTAACAGCCGGTTGGCTGCAAAGTATAGCAGGATAAGATCCAGCAGAGCCCTGCTTGCCCAGGCTAACGCCGCGCCAACAAGACCGAAGCGAGTCGTCAGCCACCATAACGCTAGCGCATACAAGCCCAGTTCAAGCAAGTGAAACAATGCGGTTACTCTTGGATTTCCATTTGCGTGCATCAGTGTATAAGGCACCAATGCCATTGAGTTAAGCCATATACCGACAGACAGAACCAAGACAATGGGCAGCGCCTGTTGTGCAAATTCAACTGAAAGCCACCAGGTAAGCACTGGATAGGCCAATAATGAAGCCAGCGTGCAAATACCCAACATCATAACAGCCACTCTTTTGTAGTTGCGCCGGTAAGATGCCGCCGCATTACAGGGACTCAACACCGCCAGTTGAGGAAGCAATGCGCCGCACAAAGCAACCGGAATAATCAAAAGCCTGTGCAGCCCTTCTTGAGGAATCGCATAGAGCGGCAGCTGTGCTGCACCAACGACGGCACTGACAAAAAACCTGTCCCCATAAATCATCAGCGGTCCGACAATACCGGTGACAGTAACCCATACCCCGTAATTAACCAATGGCTTCAGGTGATCTTTAATAAGACCTGCTGTCGATGCCGCAAGATAATGCCGAAGCTGTGTTAACGCTGCAAGTGCAACAATTAAGCGAGCTAACACTAAATACAGGGTGACAGCCCAGAGCTGATTGCCATGCAGAATAATGGAAAGCGCCGGAAGCACAAACATGCAAAAGCCGAGAATTATTTTATTTAAATTGGACGCAGCAAACCGCCCCAATCCCTCGAGCGCCCCTCTTAAACCGCTGGTAACCGTGGTGGGAATGACCCCGATGGCAGCGATCTTAAATGATAGCAATGCATCTTGTTGTAAAGCAGGGCTGATTTTGAGCCAGCTAGTGGCAAGGTAAGGCGCCAATATCAACATCACGGTCGAGCCAAGCACCCCAGCGGCAAGCGTAAGCAGTAAGCCGGCTTTCAGTGTCAGCGATATCTCCGAAACATTGTTCACTATTGTCAATTTGCTTAGCTCATAAGTAAGCGCTCTGCCAACGCCCATGTCAAAAAGGCTAAAGTAACCAATTAATGCCCATATAAGGGTAAGCACCCCAAAAGCCTCGTCGCCCAAACGATGCAGCGTAAACGGGATCAGACAAGCCGCAGCAATTAACGGCAGCCCACTGCCGGCAAGATTCCAAAGCGTATTACGCCGTAAACTCACTCGAATCCCACCAGAGGAGCCGGGCTTGAGTGAAAAATAGTCTGCATTGTTATTCTTCCTTATTGGCCAACAAGTTTCCGGATAACGCTTCCGGCCAAAACGACTGCTTAGATTACGCTATATATCAATAGCTTATAATATTTTGACGCTGAAGTCGGCCATGCGCCGATGTAAAGCGGCATGAAACGTTTCGAACCGGGCAGCACACTCCCGTCCGACTGCATAACCAGCCGCCCCTCTCCATCTAAAGCTCGTTACCCTGGTGATTTTTTAGCAATTGATCATACAAATCCACGTACGACTTTACCATCTGCTCAGCCGTAAAGTGCTTCCAGTAGCGCTTCCCGGCACGCCTGCCCATTTCTGCCGCTTCCTCAGGATGTTCCCACAGATAACGCATCGCTTGCCGCAACGCCGACGGATCGCTAGGCGGTACTACCAGCCCGGTCTCATCGCCGATGTTGATGAAAGTCGTGCCGGTGCCAATCTCGCTGGAGATCATCGGCTTGCCGTACATCGCGCCTTCCAGCAGCGAGATGCCAAAAGCCTCAGAGCGCAGATGCGAAGGAAAAACAACGCCATAGCATAGCATTAACAGAGCGACTTTATCGTCATCCGGGACAGCACCCAGAAAAAAAATATTGCGTAAACCCAGCTGCGCCGCCTGGGCTTTCAATTCCGCCTCAATCGGACCGGCGCCAACAATCACGATGGGGTAGTCGGTTCCTTGTGCAGCCTCCAGCAGGATATGCAGACCCTTGTAGTAACGCAGCATGCCGACAAACAGGAAAAAGCGCTCCCCCACTATTGAACGCCATTTGGCAAGCCGCTCAACCGTTGGCACAGGATAGGTCGCCTTATCCAATCCATAGGTGATTTCCACAACCTTGTCGCGATAACGATTCAACACCGGGCTACTGGCCAAGTAATTAGGGGAACTGGCGACAATCCGATCGACACTGGCGAGAAAACGGTTCTTCAGCGGGCGGTACAGCTTCAGTAATGTCTTTTGCCGGATAATATCCGAGTGATAAGTGACCACAGTCGGTTTGCCGTGCCGACTGGCAAAATGGACGATATCCATAAACGGCCACGGATAATGCAAATGAATGATGTCGGCTTGCTTGGCAAGTACGCAGAACTTACCAAAAGCAGACAACGAAAAGCCTGTGGACGCCACCTGCAAATCCAGCGAGGCTTGATGAACAAGATGCCCGGAATATTCTATAGGCTGTTTATGCGCATTAGGGGAGAGCGCCAGCACCTCGCTGGCATAGCCATAGCGAACGATTCCCTTGCACAGCTGAAAAATAACCTGCTCAATCCCGCCAAATGAATCGGGATAATAGGTCTTGTAAAAATGCAAAACCTTAGGCGACTCTTTGCTCATAAACCTACTACCTCACTGTATACCGCCGCCGTTTCTTCAGCGCAGCGTGGCCAGCTGAAACCTGCGGCTTGCAACAAGCCTTTGCTTTTCGCCTTATCCCGCCATATTTCATCCTGCAATCCAGTTGCGATCAACTGGCTTAAAGTATCCGCATCCTGCGGTTCGCACATGGCTGCAGCATCGCCCACCACTTCAGGCAGCGTCGATGAATTGGAACAAACCACCGGAATACCCGAAGCCATTGCTTCAAGCACCGGCAAACCAAAGCCCTCATATAACGACGGAAACACAAAAACTCGTGCGCCGGCATAGATCAATGGAAGCTCGTCAGCCGCCACGAAATCCAAATAACGCGCCCAACCCGCTGACACGGCGACCTCAATGCGGCTATGCAACCGCTCACTGCGCCAGCCGCGATACCCAGCCAACACCAGTGGATAACGCTGTCTGATAGAAGGCGGCAACATTGCATAAGCATCCAGCAGCACTTCCAGGTTTTTACGCGGTTCAATAGTCCCCACATACAAGCTGTAACCGCCTAATCTTAAGCCATGCCTGTCTAATACAGGACTTAGCTCCTCTGCTGTTCTAGGTCGAAAATCGTCCGAACACGCCAAGGGAACCGCGCGGATTTTCTCCAGAGGCCAGCCGAAATAAGCCGCGACCTCCTGCCGCGTGTATTCCGAATCCGTTATCAGCATGTCGGCTCTCTTAAGGGTGAGCGCGATTTCCTTGCGCATGAATCTTACCCGCTCAGGCGGATGACAGTCTGCCCAAGTAAAGACCGAAAGATCATGGAAGGTACACACGGCAGGCCCGTCAAACGGCGGCAAATAAAAATTCGGTCCATGAAAAACATGATCCGAATGGCCGCGCAGCGCATAGTGCTTGATCAGCGGTGAGACCAATCGATACATTTCGACAGCCACACGGTTGTTGAGAATTCTCCGACGGATAGCGATTGAAGACGAAGCTGTGGGTTTGACCGATTGTCCGGACTCGGGAAGGTCGTCGGCAAAGCGATAATCCGAGAAAAAACGCAACCGCTCAATCTGCGAGATTTTTTCAAGATGCCGCGCAAGCTCAACCGTGTAACGGCCAATGCCGGTTAACGGAAACCGCACCGGGTCAATCGACAAAATAACTTTCATGCGCCCGCCGACAACATCCAGCGCAAGGTATCCTCCAGCGGCGGATGCTGCAACGCGCCTATGCAAGCCTCCAGCTTGGCCGGATTGCCGCACAAGCGATGCACTTCGTTGGCGCGAATAAAATCAGGATTCACCTTGACAGCCAAATCATGTCCGGTTATTTTTTTCAATGCCGCTATCGCCGACTTAAGGCTCACCGGCCGCCCCGAACACACATTATAGGTTTGCCCCGGCCGCCCTAATTGCAACAAGCGTAAATAAGCAGCGCATACCGTGCGCACATCATTAAACTCGCGCTCAACATCCAGATTACCCAGCTCGATAGTGTCAGCTCGCCGGGCAAAGTGCGCTACCAGCTTGGGAATCACAAAGCGCATATCATGCCCCATGCCGGTGTAGTTGAACGGTCGCACCGTCACCAGCGGCAAACGCTCCGCAAACGTCGCAGACATAAGCTCCATCGCCAGCTTACTCATCGCATAGTGATTCACCGGTGCCGGACAAATAGCTTCGTCGATCGGCGATACGTCCGCATTACCATAAACATTGGCGCTACTGGCCAAGAGTACGCGCTTAGGGGCTTGGGGCAAAGCCGCCAGTGCCTTGAGTAAATTCAAGGTGCCGAACAGGTTGACTCGGTAAAACGCTTGTTCATCGGCATGAGTCACTGCACTGATTGCCGCGAGATGCACCACAAAATCCGGTGCCGCTTTGGCCGTCTCGGCAGCCACCGCTTTTGCATCGGTCAAATCGGCGGATAGCGGATGCACCTGGTAGTCGGCCTGCTGTGCGGCTTTAATAAAATGCCGACCAGTAAAGCCGCGAGCTCCAGTCAGTAATAGTTTTGGCATTAGAACGAGAACCCTTCAGCATTACGGCGCAAATCTGCTTCGACCATCATCTGGCACAACTGCTCCAGCGTCGTTTCAGGCTCCCAACCCAGCTTGGCTTTGGCCTTGGCAGGGTTGCCGATCAGTAATTCCACCTCCGCCGGACGGTAAAACTGCGGGTTAACGCGCATGACCACGCTACCGGAACTGCAGTCGACAGCCGTTTCGTTTTCTGCCGACCCTGCAAACTCCACGGTAATGCCGGCACCCTTAAACGCCATGCGCACAAAATCGCGCACGGTTTCGGTGCGATTGGTTGCCAATACAAACGTATCCGGCTCATCAGCCTGCAGCATCCGCCACATGCCGTCCACATACTCTTTGGCAAAGCCCCAGTCGCGTTTGGCGTCGATATTACCCAGCTCCATACAGTCCAACTTGCCCAGCTTAATCTTGGCCACAGAATCGGTAATCTTGCGGGTGACAAACTCGCGCCCGCGCAACGGGCTTTCATGATTGAACAGAATGCCGCTGGAGCCGAAAATGCCATAGCTCTCGCGGTAATTCACCGTCATCCAATGGGCATACAGCTTGGCCACGCCATAAGGGCTGCGCGGGTAGAAAGGCGTATCTTCGATTTGCGGAATGGCCTGCACCTTGCCGAACATTTCCGAGGTCGATGCCTGGTAAAAACGGATTTTTGGATTAATCAATCGAATCGCTTCCAGCAAATTCAGCGCACCAATACCGGTAATTTGCGCCGTGGCATTGGGCTGATCAAAACTCACGCCAACAAAGCTCTGCGCCGCAAGGTTATAAATCTCATCGGGCTGCACCTTCTGCACCAACGAAATATTGGAACCCAAATCGGTCAGGTCGTACTCCACTAAATGCAGGTTGGGGTGGTTTTGGATACCCAGCTCATCAATACGCCAAAAGTTGACCGAACTGGTACGGCGGTAAGTGCCGTAAACCGTATAACCTTTATCGAGTAGAAGTTCGGCCAGATAGGCACCATCTTGACCGGTAATGCCGGTAATCAACGCTTTTTTCATTTTTACTATCCTGTTTAACATTTAATCCAGCCAATTTATTTTGGCGTTATATTTTTATATGGGGAGCAGTTAGCAGATTTATTTCTCCGGACATTTCATTTTCCGTTGTCAAAAAAAATCAAAAGCACACCTTGCATCCCCGCCCTGAACGACGGGGCTTTACGGTGCTTTTTGGTAAACCCTCAATAACGATAATCGCTTGGCTTTCGCTGATTTCAGTTGAGACTTTGTGCAGGTAATCTTTACGCGCATTGCCAATATCCTCATGGCATTGGCTAGTCTTTGCTTTGACTTTTTTCCAATTATTGGAGAACT
>JAGXGY010000041.1 GCA_024636505.1 Methylobacter sp.
GGTAGACACTGTGTTTTTAATCTTCATGTTCATTTGGTCTTTGTCACCAAATACCGCCGTGGCGTATTCACCCAACGCGTAATTGATGATCTACGCGGCATCTTCACCCAGGTTTGTGCCGACTTTGAAGCGGAATTAATGAAATTTGACGGCGAGGACGACCATGTTCATCTGCTGGTGAACTACCCGCCTAAAGTTTCAATATCATCCTTGGTGAACAGCCTTAAAGGCGTTTCAAGTCGACTCATCCGCAAGCAGGATTACCCTGACGTTAAAAAGAAATTGTGGGGCGGCGCATTAGGGTCGCCCAGTTACTTTGCCGGGAGTTGCGGCGGTGCGCCTATTTAAAAACCGCCGTCATCGTTGACAATGGTGCGCATCGCGGTGAGCTGAATTATCCCGGCGCCAAAACTGCCCCCCACCGGATTAAACACATCCAGATAAAAGGTTTCGTCTGGCTCGGCGATCAGGTCGCCAATGATCTCCACCGGAATCGTAGCTTGGTTCTCGTTCGGATATAAAACCAGCGTATCGCTGACCGCTAAGTAATCGCTACCGGCAATCGCCGTACCGTCGCGAGTAGCATAGTCCACACTCAACAGCTGCCCGGCATCGCTGCGCACACC
Organism: Methylobacter sp.; assembly: GCA_024636505.1. GTDB lineage: Bacteria > Pseudomonadota > Gammaproteobacteria > Methylococcales > Methylomonadaceae > Methylobacter_A. Next base: position 627 of record JAGXGY010000041.1, read on the forward strand.
CGAGAACTGCAACAAAAAATAAGCGTAGCGGGTACCGCTGTCGCTTTCGGCAACTTCTTTTTGCACATCCGCCGCCTTAGCCGGCGCATTCGGGTATTCGGCGCGCAGGCTCTGATCAATCCACTGCTGGTAATTGCTCAGCCGTTGCCAAAACCCAATCTCGCCAAAACTGCTATTGGTTACCGTATCGATGTCGGGAGTGGCGCTGCCCTTGGCTAAGCTCGCGGTGTAACTGGCAATGCCGGCAATCCGGCCATTAAGGAGGGCCGGGCCGCCGCTGTCGCCAGGCGAGATAATGCCTTCATCTGGCCCCAGTCCCAGTCCGGGAAGGTTAATAAGTTGCCTCAATGCATCTCTGCCGCTAGTACCGTTATCAAAATCGGCAATCAACTGGGTTCCTGCGGTCGGCATCCAGGCCATGGTCGAGCCAAGCGAAGCCTTAAGCGTCGCAATATCGGCATCAAACTGATTGCTAGCCTTCAAGCGTAACGGTGTACCGCTAAAAGACGTCAGTATGCCGGTGTCGCCGCTGCCAGGCGTGCCGTATCCCACCATCGTCATGGTCTGGCCGATTTCGTCACTGTCGCGGTAAAGATTATAGCGGTCTGCGCTAATTGGCGCACTGCTTGACAGCCACACCAAGGCAAGGTCATGGTTACCATTAACGGCATCGTAATCCGGGTGCAGCAATAGACGACTGGATGCGATAACCTGGCTGCCCGCCGACGTTTCAAAAAAGACATTGGCGCTACCTGTGGCGTTAGGGAACAAATGTGCGGCAGTCAGCACCGCCCGCCCCCCAAAAACCAAGGCTCCAGTGCCAAAATAACCCTCATAAGTCACACGAACCACGCCATCGAAACCTTGGCCTGAATCAACGCGATTACGGGGATCAGTGAAAGGGATAACCGTAGCAACCATAAGTGAAAGTCTGTTAACAAAAAAGCTAAAAGGATTGCGTGGAAGGCGACTGAAGCCCGCCCAGTCAGCGCATATTTTCTAAAAGACAGCCAGAGCGCAAGTTAACCCATACCGGACGGGATTTGCAACCCCGCTCTAACGTTTTACTAGGCCGGGCAAGGTGCCAATGTAAAGGAGGTAAAACATGTCAAACGGAGTTAATCTGCCCGTCCGGCTGCATAGCTTTGCAAAAATTGTGCAGATAGCTATGCCTCAACCACGGGCTTTTTACACGATTTGTAATACAGTTAACTAATTGACCGATGAAGAGCCAAGCACCAAATCGTCGGTACTGACCGGTAAGGCTTGTTTTAGGGCATTGCCGTAGGCGATACGTGCGGTCTGGGCAATGGCTAATTGGCTATTTAAGCGGGCGATTTCCTGCTCGGTGATTTGTAGCATTTGCAGTTGCTGTTTGGCTTCGTCTGACAGATTATCAGTATCGTAATCAGCATTGTCGATAGTAATTTTGGCCATGATAGACTCCTGGATAATAGTAAATTGGTTGACATCCTCCCCCGCTAAAGCAAGGGAATTCCTGATGTGACTCAGGAGCGAGTGGTATTGCTACTGCTCACGGGTTTCTGCTGCTGACGGCATTGCCGTAGCGTTGACCTCACAGACTAATCCCGCCTTGTTCTTTTAACGATTTACCCTGACATTCAAGGCTTTAACTTTGATCGCCTGGTTAGCGCGGACCGTAATATAAGCTCTTTACCGCCGAGGAAATATTACCAATAATGCGTCTATTTTGCTAAATCAATTCGCTCGTTGTCACTCTGCTGCGATAAAACAATATCGCTTCGCTTGTTACGGGGCGCTTTTTTCGAGCTGAAGGCCGAGGTTTAAACCCGCAGGGAACATCAATTATACCCCCTTCATTCCCCGAAAATTTTACCGGCCGGAGTATAACACACCGGTTTTCTATGTTTTTACAAAGTTTTTAGGTTAAAATAAGCGGCTTTCGAAGCGGGACGAGTGAGTAGCGATGGTGACCCAAATAAACGCACCCCACTCGGCTTTGAGCTACCTGCCTGTATCCGACGCATTTCATTCACTCCGATGGCTGCAAGCCACCGCAGTCTTAGGTTGTGTGACTGCGGTTATGGTATGTAGCCCACCTTCCCGGTACGAGCATTCAATAAACGCTCAAAATTCCGAATGCTTATTGAGTGAGGTCACCAAAAAAGTTTTTTATGCCCAACTTTAGAGTAAAAACATGACAGATTTAGCGCATTACAGAAACATCGGCATCTTCGCTCACGTCGATGCCGGTAAAACCACGACTACCGAGCGGATTTTAAAACTTACCGGTAAAATCCACAAAATCGGCGAAGTGCACGATGGCGCGGCAACCACCGACTTCATGGAACAGGAGCAGGAACGCGGCATTACCATTCAATCAGCGGCAACCACCTGTTTCTGGAAAGACTACCGTTTTAATATTATCGACACCCCGGGTCACGTTGATTTTACTATTGAAGTTTATCGTTCACTGAAAGTTCTTGACGGCGGTATCGGCGTTTTCTGCGGCTCAGGCGGTGTAGAACCCCAATCGGAAACCAACTGGCGTTATGCCAACGATTCTGAAGTTGCCCGCGTTATCTACATCAATAAACTGGATCGTATCGGCGCTGACTTCTACCGCGTAGTTAAACAAGTTGAAGAGGTACTGGGCGCTCACCCGCTGGTCATGACCCTGCCTATCGGCACCGAAGACCAGTTCAGCGGCGTGGTTGACATCTTAACGCGCAAAGCCTGGATATGGGATGATTCCGGCGACCCGTTAAACTACGAAATTCAAGACATCCCTGCCGACATGGTAGCTGATGCCGAGAAATGGCGCGAAAAATTGATCGATGATGTTGCCGATCAATATGACGACGTGATGGAAAAATACCTGGAAGGCGAAGAACCCGATATCGATACCATTAAGCGTTGTATCCGCAAAGGCACGATCAATCTGGATTTCTTCCCGACGTTCTGCGGTTCGTCTTTCAAAAACAAAGGCGTGCAGCTGGTGCTTGACGGCGTTATCGATTACCTGCCTTGCCCAACCGAAGTCAAACCCCAGCCTGAAGTCGATCTGGAGGGCAACGCAACAGGCACTTTTGCTATCGTCGATGAGAACAAGCCGCTGCGCGCGCTGGCATTCAAAATCATGGACGACCGTTTCGGCGCGTTGACCTTCTTGCGTATCTACTCCGGAAAACTGGAAAAAGGCACCTCGGTACTGAATACCTTCACCGGTAAAACCGAGCGTATCGGCCGTATCGTAGAAATGCACGCCGACACCCGTAATGAGCTTGATTCTGCTCAAGCGGGCGATATTGTTGCGGTACTGGGCATGAAGAATGTGCAAACCGGCCACACGCTGTGCGACCCGAAATTCCCGGCTACATTAGAGCCGATGGTTTTCCCTGATCCCGTTATCTCGCTGGCGATTTCACCGAAAGACAAAGCCGCATCCGAAAAAATGGGTATCGCACTGGGTAAAATGATCCAGGAAGATCCTTCTTTCCACGTTGAAACCGATGAAGACAGCGGCGAAACCATTCTTAAAGGTATGGGCGAGCTGCATCTTGACATTAAAGTCGACATCTTAAGACGTACTCATGGCGTTGACGTGGTCGTCGGTAAGCCTCAGGTGGCCTACCGCGAAACCATCACCAAAGCGGTTGAGGACGAATATACCCACAAGAAGCAATCGGGCGGTTCAGGCCAATACGGCAAGATCAACTACATCATCGAGCCGGGCGAGCCAGGCAGCGGCTTTGTGTTTCAATCAGCGGTTACCGGCGGTAACGTACCGCGCGAATACTGGCCTGCGGTTGAAAAAGGCTTTAAGAGCATGTTAGATAAAGGCGTACTGGCCGGATTCCCTTGCCTGGACTTTAAAGTTATTCTGACTGACGGCGGTTTCCACGCGGTTGACTCCTCTGCAATTGCCTTCGAAATTGCGGCGAAAGCAGCATTCCGTCAATCGATTCCAAAAGCCGGGCCGCAACTGATCGAACCGATCATGAAAGTGGATACTTTCACGCCATCGGATCACGTCGGCGATGTTATCGGCGACCTTAACCGTCGTCGCGGCATGATCAAATCTCAGGATGCCGGTGTATCCGGGGTTCGTATCAAGTCGGATGTGCCGTTGAGCGAAATGTTCGGTTACATCGGCGACTTGCGTACCATGACCTCCGGTCGCGGTCAATTCTCCATGGAATTCTCGCACTATATGCCGTGCCCGAAAAACGTCGCGGATGAAGTTATCAAAGAAGTCAACGAACGCAACAAAAAGAAATAAGCTGTAAATCCGGTAGGTTGGATTGCCTGTTTTGGCAATCCAACCCATTGACAGACCATTGTCTAGCGGCTCGCTCAATAACAGCGTCTCCGTGCCCTATCCCCTCCCCATCGTGTTCGTATCGACTGCAGTACTCCGTTCAGATCACAAACTCCCTTCTTTATCAAAGCGTCCGTAAAGCCCTTCCTTCAGGCATAGCTATCAAGGATTCATCAGCCAGTAGGCGGTGACTACGTCTACCTGAGATTCATCTAAAGGCGGATTGGTAGCGGCGCCACCACCATATTGCCAGGTATTGTCTTTATTCCATTCCGCCGCTACAGGACTCAGTGCTGCGGCGATAGTAGATTGTCGAAAGGAGCCAAACTGCGCATCAGAACTGCCGTCTATCATGCTATCCAGCATTCGGGCTAAATCCGGCGTCAGCCGATCAATAATCATCACGTTCTTTTGTTGCTGCACATAAACACCCGGTGCGGCACCGTTGACCGTCCAGCTCACGTTCTGAAAACAGACCGAGCTGTCCTGAGGGTTGCCATTGCTATCCAAATAGGAATAATGCGTTTCGTAGCCGTTGGCCCGGCCATTGGGCATTTGAACCCCGGCCGCCATCATCGCGGTGCGCAGCGGCGTATCGCATACTGCAGCGCCTCCCTGATTAACTTTGGCAGTCGGTGTTGTTGCGCTATCACCAATAACAATGCCGGTGCCGTTAAAATGAGCCAGATAAGCCAGTTCCCAGGCCCGCACAAACGATGACGCAAGCTTCTGATAGGACGCGCTACGCTGCAAATTACCGCCAACGCTGGTTGCCGAGATCAGAATGCCGATGGCGATAATGACCAGCGTCAGTTCCAGCAGGCTAAAGCCCTGTTGTTTTAAAGGAGTAGACATACATGTATTCCGTTGTTTACCGTTCATAAATACCCGCCTGATCAGCTGCCTTGACATTGGCTTCCACCGAAGCGTCCAGTGTCGTTAGAATGGGAGTGACTATATCGATTAAAGCCACCATTTTTTCAGTCAGCGGAATCAAATTTACCTCTAAATAAGACACCCCTAACGCGGCAGCGGTCACTGCAACACCATTAACGGCAATCGCCGTAACCGCTAACCCTACCGCGGCCGGCCCGGTCGTATAAGGCCCCACCGGCACCATGAGCAAGGTGGTCGCGGTGCCCGCCGGAAGTAAAGACAACGCAGTCGCCAGTCCTGCGGAGGCTTGCAAGAGCTGCGCTGCCGCAGTTGCCCGGCTGGCTTCGGCAAATTCAACCGCCAGTTCCAATTGCACTTTATAGTCCACCAATGCCTGCTTATAAATGGCCGTCGTGCTTTTTACGTTGGGATGCGCGTGTCCGACCGCAGACAAAACGCCGCTACACCCTATCCATTCCCATATTTCATCGAAATACACGGCATGCACCCGGTCATCGTAGCTTGCGGAAACACCGCGACTCGGCAATTCAAACCGGACTCCGGCCGGGTTATTGCCGTCAAACAGATTGCCATTCAGGTCGGCATCGATTACGCCGGGATCAGCCAGAACGTAAGCAATATGATGCAGCAAGTTACCATCGGCGGTATGCGCATAAGTTGCGTCCGTCGTAGCGTCCCAGCCATTCGACAGCGCCCGGCACAAGTCCATATCGCTGGCAGTAGCCAAGTTTTGCGATGTTGACGATAACGGCGTGGCGGTGGCATAAAAAGGCTGAATACGATCCAATTTCCGGTTTAATTGCGCATCCAGCGTTGTCGCTCCGGTTTTGGCATATACCGCGTAACGGAACGCCAGCCCCTCCTGATTGCGCAGCTGCGCGGCCATGCCTAGCGTTTGATACGGCAACACGCCATCGCTTAAGCCGCAATCTTCAACACCCGCTACGCCTGCCGCTGCCGGACAGGGCAAGCGTCCGTTGGCATAAACAAATCCGCTTAAGGCGTTATCGGCACGCTGAAACAAGGCTTGCGCTTCTGCGCTATCGGTCACTTTTTGGGTATCGCGTATCACCGTGGTTGCGGCAATGACCAGTAAACCGAGTATCACGATAATCAGGGCAAGTTCCGGCAAAGAATAACCGGATTGAACTTGTCGACGAATACTCATTGAAACCACCCACGGTTATCGCTGGCGATTGCTGTCGTTAATTGCGCCCCGGCAAATAAGCGTATCGATTCCTCTCTGCTCGCCGCGTTCTGCACTTGTATCCAGGCGGCTGTCAATTGTTTTTCCAGCAACGCCTTCTCCGTTTCAGCAGCCGCCAACTGCGCTACAGAAGTCACGGTACTGTATGTGCCAATCGTAATACCAATTACCGTCGAGGCGCCAATCCCGGAGAAACTGCCCGCAGCCAAGGCAAAATCAGTCGCCAATTGACCGGCGGTAATGGCTAGGCTGATGGTGCTGAACACGAAGTGAAACGCATTGATTTGCACATTGGTTTGCCTGACGATGTACATGAAATCGCGTAAATAGGCAGAAAAAACTGCCGCGCGGTACTCGTCGTAAGCCGCCCAGGCATCGCGGGCAGCGGCATTAACATTGGCGACTGCTGCGGGACAATCTAACGCGCCGGCAACCTCGGCAAAGCCCATAGCCAGCACCTTGTCGTCGTAGACATCCGATATGGCAGCCGCCGGGCTAGCAAATGTTCGCGTAAAGGGGGAGTTGTCGCCATCGAATAAATTGCCGTCCTGATCTTTATCAGCTGCACCGGGATCGGCCACCACAAAAGCCACGTTCAAGCCCGCATTCACTTTTGCCCCGCCTGCTGCTGACTGGGTAGCGTTACGCAACGCATGGCAAAAATCCAGACCGTTACTGTGGTTGGCTAAAGCGTCGGTATTGGGACTGGTCAACACGACAGGCGTAGGCGGTAACACCGGCATAGTCATACTAACTAAGTTATAAATGTCCGGCGGAGAAGGCGTAGAGTGGCTAACAGCAGCCTTCACCGTCGGCGGCAAATACGGCTCAAAACGATTGGCAAGCACCGCCAAGTCAGCATCCAGTTTGAGAATGGCATTACTGTGCCGGTACACGCCGTAACGAAAGTCCAGACCATAGACATTACGCATCGGCCCCGGAAGCCCAACAGTACGCCAGGGCACTAATCCTATATCATTACTCACGCCGCAGTCTTCCAGTCCATCGCTGCCGGTATCGGGACAGGGCAAACGATTATGCACCATGATAAAACCCATCAACGCATCGCTTGCGTCCTGTACACCCACGCTTTGCTGGCCTGACAGTATTTGCCTGACCTGCGGTATCAGCGGCGGCAAGGCAAACACCAAGATACCTAAAATTGCCAATGACACCGCCAGCTCGGTTAAGCTAAAGCCGCGAACATGCTGTTTAGCTGAAGGACTCATTGCGTAAGCCCCAATTGATCCGCCTGATCAAGAATAGGCCGCGCTCCGGGGGTAATGCCGATTAACGTGCCGCTGCCTCCGGCGATATCCGAGCAACTGCCCCACCAGCTATAAGCCGCGCCGGAAGCTGCGCGCGTATAAGTAGCCGGATTCGCCGGCACCGTTCCTGTTTCCGGCGCGGTGGCCGCAATCTTATTTAGCATTAACGGCGGCGCTACCGTCGGCCATTCAGGCACCACGGCAAGACGGGTGTCGGCCGGAATTCCGGCAGCGGTCACATAGGTTTTTTTAGTCTGAGCGCACACCGTTTGCTCTACCATCGCAACCGCGCTTGTCCAGTTATTGTATTTTTGAATGGCCGATGACTCCAAGCGAGTCGCCTCGCGTTCTTTAGCCAGATAGTGTTGCTTAAGACTCAGCGCAGTCTGAAATTGCCCGGCCAATGTACAACCGGAGTCTATGTTATAAGTCGGCCACCAATATAAAGAGTAAGGAGGGTAAGGGGCAGTTAAGCCGCTAGTATCTATGCTGGGATTTGATGTACAGGTGGCTGCATCATTACCGCCGACAGGATCAACATCCCAGTCCTGTCCTGCTTGAACCGCCGCATCCCATTGATTAACCGCATCGGTTTTTGCGGTATCCAACGACGTTAGCGCATTATCGGCTGTTGTTTGGGCAGTCTGCCAAGCGATGTATTTTGCATCTGTTATTGTATACGTTGTTGCATAAGGCGGTGTTGTTTGCGTGCTGGCACAGGCAGGATCTTGGTCGCATTCCAGCTTTTTGGCATCCGCCGCCGCTTGCAGGCTTAGCCAATTCGCATAAGCCGTTTCATAAGCATTCAGAGCCGCTATTGCTGCATCCAGCGCAGTTATGGCTGTCAAGCCTGGAGCAACTGTTGGTTTAGCGGGCGGTGTTAGCGACGGATCTATCGTGTTTATGGCGTTGTTGTAAGCCAAGGTCGCCTGGGCTGCCAAATTATCTGCTTGAGTACGCGCCGCTATTGCAGCTGCGTTTTCGCTTACATAACTTTGGTAAGAATCATCCCTGTTATCGACAGCACTGGCCAACTGCTGCTGTTGAGCGGCGATCAAATCCGCACTGGGAGCGGCGGGGGTCGTGCCCGCTTTTTGGGCAATAACATCGAACATAATGGCCGCTGCAATTTGCGCCGCCATCGCAGCGGTATTCAGCGCGACGGCAGCATAAGCCAAGCCTAATGCGGTACCCGCAGAAGCCAGCGCCGCCGCCGCTAATGGAATCGCCGCGCAAGACACCACATTCACCCCCAACGACGCTGCACAAGCAGCGGTATGCGTCGCCAGCGCGGTAGCGGCGGCCGCTGACAACTCATTGGCCTCCACTACGGCGGCAATCGCCAGCGCCACTGAAATGCCGGCCGAAATGGCGCCCATAATCGAATCTTGTACCGCCTGCTCAGCCTGATCTTTCATGGCCTGCTGCTGCGCCTTGACTTCATCTTCGACAGCAACCGTGTCGGCCAATAAATGCAAACTCTGCATGGCGACGTCGCACCGCAAATGCTGAAATACCTCGGCAAAACTGCGCGCTAGGGTCTGGTCGTCATAGATGGTTTGCGCTGGCGTGGCAGGACTGTTGAAACCGAACGAAGAGGAATTGTTTACATCGTCAAACACGCCGTTGGCTCCCGCTGCCGCCAGCGCGTAGGCGACTGCATTGTCGGTACCGGCAGGCGGCCGGGTAAAGGTATACGATGCGCTTGCCGCATGGGTGCTGCCGTTTTTTAACGCTTGGCATAAATCCAGCGTGCCGTGCCGCACTAAACCCGCGTCTTGATAGTTATTTAATTTTACGCCGGGACACACCGGAGCGGCGCTATCGGTGACCACGACCTTGTCATTATCGGTATCGTAGGAACAGCTATCGCTGCTGATCGGCTCGAAGCGGTTTTTATTGCCCGGCGCGGCCAAATCGCCATCGTTGCTTAATACGGCATCGGCTTTACGATAGACGCCATAACGCAACGGGATTTCTCCGGCTGCATAAGCGTTGGCAATCAAGCCGATCGTCAGATAAGGCAAACTGCCTTTGGCGCTGCCGCCGCAATTTTCCAGGCCATCGTTAGTGCTATCGGGACAAGGCAAGCGCCCGTGAATGGCGGCATAATGCAACAGCTGACGATCGGCAACGGCCAGGGCATCGGCATTTCTTTGCCGTTGAAGCTGCGTAAAATGGTTGGTGGTTACCGAAAACAAGGCAACGCCTAAGCCCGCTGTGACGGTTAGCACTATGGCCAGTTCAAACAAGGAGAAACCCTGTTGTTTGCTTGTCAGCGGTAGTTTTTTCATCGGGCTGAGACCTGCTTAATCAAATCGTAAATCGGCAGTAAAAACACCACCACCATAAAAATAAAAAATGCACCGGCAATCAAGATCACCAGCGGCTTAACGATTTCAGTAAGGGTGCTGATAGTGTAATTAAAGCGTCTGCCGAATTCTTCAGCCAGTACCCGCAATTGATAATCCAGGTTACCGCTTTGTTCGCCGACTTTGACCAGGCGCACCACCAGACCGGGGAACACGCCGGATTCACGCAAGCCATTGCTTAGGGTGTTGCCGCGCAGTACCCCGGCGCGAATATCTTTTATTTTTTGCCGGTACATCCGGTTTTCGAGCGATTGCGCCATGATCTCCAGACACTCCGCCAGATTAATGCCGGACGCGATCAGCAAGCTCAAATATTCGGTGATAAATGCCATGGCCGAGGCGCGAACCAGGATGTTGGTTACCGGCGCATGGTAGGCCAAGCGGTACAGGTTGTAACGCAACCATTCGCTTTGTCCGACCGTCAGCACGGTTAACAAGACGATAAAAAGAATTAACTCGGTGTACAGCGTTGCATGTTGGTTATAGGCGTGTATTGCCTTCATCACCGCAACGGTAGTTGCCGGCAATTGAACATGCATCTGCCGGAACATATCAAACACATTGGGCAACACATACACCGCCCAAAACCAAGCGGTAGCGGCGGTAGTAGCGATAATAAATGCCGGATAGATCATCACTTTATAAGTATCCTGCTTTAACAGCGCGATACGCTTTAAGTGCGCCGCCGAGTCCAACAGGGTGCGATCCAGGGTGCCGGAGCTTTCGCCAATTTTGATTAAATAACGCACCGTAGGCGGAATATTTTTACCGTACCGGTCTATCGCTTCGGTTACGCTCATGCCGGAACGGATAGAGTCGCGTAAATCCAAGGCTAAAAGGCTGCCTGCGTTCAGACCGCCATCCTCTGCCAGTTCGGTCAATGCTTCGATAATCGGCAAGCCGCTTTTTAACATCAGCCCTAAACTGTGCAACAGTTCGGCAAGGTCTTGATCTTGCAGTTGCCGACCTCTGATCCATTCGATAGCGTTGTACAGATACAGTATCCACAAGGGCAACAGGATGACCTCAATAGCCGCGCCGGTAAAACGTTGTTCAAGATAAGCGCGCGCTGAATATTTGCTTGCATAAGGTAGCTTGATAAAGGCACGGCCATGTCGGCGCGCATTTTCTATGGCGCTGTAGTAAAACAAATTCATCACCGGCTTAGCCGTTGCCATCAGTTAGTCTCCCTTGCCTTAGCGCCAAGAACCGTGGCCGATGACCCGCACCAGCTCAGCAACGGTGGTTTCGCCGCGCATTAAGCGCTTTTTGGCAACATCTTCCATCGCGACATAACCGCATTCGCGGGCCGCCGCTGTCAATTCGCTCAAGGTACCGTCCCGAGCAATGGCATCGGCAAAGCGGCTATCAACCAGCAGTATTTCATAGATAGGCACGCGACCGTGGTAACCCGTCCAACGGCAGTGTCGGCAACCCGCACCCCGATAAAAAGTGATAACTTCGGTGATGTCCAACCATTGCGGCAGGTCTATCCCGGTATCGTCGGGTTGTTTGCACTGGGTACACACAGCGCGCACCAAACGCTGATTGATCACGCCGATTAACGCTCCGGCAATGATGCGCGACGACACCTCCAGGCCATTAAGCCTTGGCAGCACACCAAAAGCGCTGTTCGCGTGCAGCGTGGACAAGACCAGATGCCCGGTTTCGGCGGCTTGAATCGCCGCCCTTGCCGTTTCGGAATCGCGTATTTCGCCGACTAAAATGACATCGGGATCGTGCCGCAAAAAGTGAATGATGGCTTTATCGAACTGAAAGTCAGCCTTGCGGTTGACCTGTGTTTGTACGATAACCGGCATTTCATACTCTATCGGGTCTTCTATCGATAAAATATTTTTGCCGCCTAAAGCCTGTTTCTTAATACCGGCAAACATGCTGGTGGTTTTGCCGGAGCCGGTCGGGCCGACAAACAAAACAATGCCGTGAGGCTGGGCAAAAAAGTAATTTAATTTGTCCAGGTCTTCTGCCAAAAAACCGAGTTCCAGAAAGGATTTAACATGCGAACCGCTGGGCAACAGCCGCATCACTACATTTTCGCCGAAGCGGGTGATGGTGGTCGATACCCGAATATCGTATTGGGCTTGCTGCAACTGCATGGAAAAACGGCCGTCCTGAGGCCTGAGATTGTCGGAAATATCCATATTGGAACGGACTTTGATGGACACGATCAGGCGGCGTAATTGTTTTTCTAAAGCCAAAACAGGGCGCAAGACGCTGTCGACGCGAAAACTGATATGTATGGTTTTATGGTCAGGCTGTAAATGCACGTCGGTTGCTCTTTCCGAGATCGCCAACATCAGGATGCAACGCAGCAACTCATCATTGGATAAAACCTGATCGGTGTCTGCGGTGAGTTTTTGAATTTCCTTGTCCAGCAATGCCTCAAGCTGCATAGGTTCATGACGGTATGCGCTTCCGATCTCATCGAGCACAGCGCTGAACTCGGCTTGAATAGGCATCAGCTCAAGCCCGCAGCTACGGTGTATGGTTTTTCTGACCAGTGCGAGATTGGCATTGCCAACCAGCGCTTCAATGTAATGGCCGTTCCGACGTAACGGCAAAAACGCTTGGCGGCGGCACAGCTCATGGCTAAATTGGGCCAGCACCTCCGGATCAGGACTTAGCTCAACACCTGGGCGATGACAGTCAATGCCGTAATGCTCGGCCAGCGCCTGAGCAATGATTGCCTCAGAAACCACACCCAAACGGATCAACAATTCACCTAAACGCTCCTCAGTGACTTTTTGTTTTTGCAGGGCATAATCAAGCTGCAAACGGGTAATCGCTTTGGATGCCAGCAAATGATCGCCCAAACGCAATTTATCGCTCATAAATCATCCGGCCTGATTGCGCACGACAAATCATAAGCCGTGCCGTCGTCGATCTGGCCGGTCATCGCCCGACCTGAGCGTTGTTGAAACGCACTTAGCGCCTGCTGCGTCCATTGACCCATGATGCCATCGGCAGCCGTTGCTGCCAGTAAGCCTTCAGCGACCAAGACATGCTGAACGATGCGGGTGTCTTCGGATGGCGTGGAAAAGGGTAATGGGGCTCCACTAATTGGCGAACGATAGAGCACCAGCTTCAGGCCGTCGCGCCATTCAAACACCGGCAGACCGGCACAAGTTGTTGTTGCAGCGGTACTGATCAAAGCCAGCTTGATGTCTGTTTCTTGTAATAACGTATAGCGCAACCGATTGATGGCATCGACATTGGGTAGCGGAAATGCCTGCAGATAATGATCCAAACCGTAAGCGGCAAGAAACCGCTGCCATTTTTGACGCGGAGCAGAAGCAGGAGCAGCTTCGGCAACGGCGGTAATAAGAACGCGCTTAGCTAACATCGTTGACAAGGGCGCCAGCAACAGATAACCGCCTAATAACAGCCCGCAGAGCGCGATAACCGAGGTAATCTTTACTCTATTGCGCTTCTTTTGGGACAATAAACTCAGGTCTTTAGCCGCTTCCCGGACCAAACCGGCACTGATAGTTGTGCGCTTGTAGGCTAACAAGCCATACAAACAGCGATCCATCAATAGATTGATGATACGCGGATAGCCGCCGCTGTATCGGGCAATCAGACGAAGAGCGGCGCCGGTTAATTGAATACCAACCGGTTGGCCGGTAACCGTTAAACAACGATCAATATAGTCGCTGACTTCCTGCTGAGAGAAAGGCTTTAATTCGCAGTGCAAGGCAATTCGACTTCTTAATTGCCTGATTTCAGGTCTTGCCAGGGTGGTTAACATTTCGGGCTGAGCCACCAGAAGAATTTGTATCAGCTTATCCTCGTTGGTTTCGAGGTTAGAAAGCTGACGCACTAATTCGAGACTTTCAATGGAAAGGTTTTGCGCGTCATCAATGATAATGATGCAATTTTTTCCCTTGGAAAACTCCGCCAACAAAAAATGATTCAGCGCTTCCAGCTGATCTATCAAACCGGTTTTTTTTGACTGAATCCCCAAGTCTTGATTGATGCTTTCAATCAATGCCGAACCCTGTAAAAACGTATTAAACAATAAAGCTATGCTGACTTTACTCTGATCTAACTCTTTGATTATTTTTCGTACTAACGTGGTCTTACCGATACCGACATCGCCGGTGACCAGCAAAAAACCCTTGCGGATTTCAAGGAAATGCAAAATCTCGTCAACATGCGCTAACAATCGTAGCGGGGCGTAATAACGCTCCGGGTTCGGCGTGACTGGAAACGGAATTTTATCGAATCCGAGCGGCTCCATATACAGCGGTTGATAACGCGATGTTACTGCAATAGCCATGTCATTTATTAATTGATGCGGCTAATTTATCAACAGCGCCTGACTGAGGGAATTGCTCTTTTAAAAAACGCACCCGATTTTTCGCCTGTTCCAGACGACCCAGTTGAAATTCAAGTAAGGCCAGGTTATAACCCGCTTCCAGATCGTTGGGCGCCATTGCGATAATATTTTGGTAAGCGGTAGCGGCGGCTTGCCTATCGCCTATGACGCTTAAATAATAAGCGGATAATCTTTTGTAAACCATGCTTTCAGTACCGGCAATATCGCCGAGTGACTGCAATTTGATTTCGGCCGTGGTGAAATTCTTGCTTCGGATAGCCTGCTTTGCGCTGGAGACAATATGTTCAAGAGCCGCATGTCTCCGGGGTTTATTGGCGCTAACCGAGCCGCCATTGTCGGATAAATTAACGTCATACGGCTGCTTAGTGTGTATAGCGGCTGGTGATCGTTGCGACCGCCTGTCGTTTGCAACAATGGTTTTAGCAAAACGTTGAGGCTGATTTTCGGATGGCACCCGGGTATCAAGGGTTACCTGCTCGCGCGGTGTTGCGGTTAACACCGCAGTGGTCGGCAATGGGACTGATTTTGCTTCGGCCACAGGGACAGCAAAGGTGATTTTAGGCGATTTAGCGGCAGCGCCATCAATCACTGCCGACAGATCCGCCGGTGTGGGTACCGGTTTTACTTTACTATTGCTTTGGCTGGACGCAATACGCTCATTTATCGCAAATTGTCCTGCGTTTGCCAGCATTAAGCCGCCACCGACGGTTAATGCGGTGACGCCCCAGATCCATTTCATCTTGGCGTTAAGCCGAGACGGGCTTTGTTTTTCAGCATAGTCTTCCAGTCCCGACTCTTTAGCCGCCAATTGCGCATTTTGGCTTTTGGCATTTTCCAAGGCTTTATAGACCAGACTCATAGTTGACGCACCCGCAATATCAACACAAATTCACGCGCATGCGCGGTATGTCCGCGCCCGCCAAATAAAGCGCCCAGGTACGGAATATCCGATAAAAGCGGAATGCCATGACCGCTGTCGCCATAACTTTCGCTAATCAGCCCGCCTAATATCACTACGTCGCCATCACCGATACTTAACGATGTTGTTAAGCCTTTAAAGTCGGTTTTGGGCAGGGACACCAAAATAGGATTTTCACTGCCGCCTACATTGATCGGGGTGGTACTGCCGGGCAATACCTTGGTTTGCATCGGATTAATCGTTAAATTGATCGTTTTATGATTGGTCACAAACGGAATGACGCCCAGGACAATACCGTCAAAGATATTGCCGGTGATCACGTTAGACGATACCGTTGATTGACCGCCGCCGGCGTTGGAGACGTTGGACATGGTTTGCGATATATAGCGTTCGGTTCGACCTACGCTGACGATAGCCGGTTGTGAGTTTTTCACCCGTATTGACGGATTCGACAGCACTTTTATGGTGCCAAATGTTTTCATGATGTCAACTGCCGCGGCTACAGGGCCCGCTATATAAGCTGCGCCTAAGCCGATCGGTCCGCCTATTGCGGCGGCAGGAATGGTTAATGTGCGTCCGCCGTCAAAACTGGAACCGGGAAACGTGGTGTTGCCTGACGACAAGTCCAGACCTACGCCACTGCCACTTGAGGCCGCGAGGCGATTTTTTAGCAAAGTCCAGTCAACTCCGAGTTGAAAATCATCGTTAAGCTGAATATCAATAATCTGCGCTTCAATGAGCACTTGTCTCTCTTGCACTTCCTTATAGTGCTCAACCAATTGACTGATCACCGTCATCTGGGAGGGCCTGGCGCGAACAAATAAGGTGCCGGTCGATTTATTAAGCACATAAACAGGATTGACTGAAAGGGTGTTCCGGCCGGTTTCGCTATCGGTGGTCTCGCTTGATGCTGTTTTTTCAGTGCCCGTCTCTACCCTAAGATGATCCCCTCCGGTGATGGTTTTAAACATCTCCTCGATTTCTTTATATGGGTCATCTTCGCTGATATTTTTACCTTTTAAATTAAAGGCGCTTTGCATACCGTTATTGGAGCTGCCGCCACCGCCGCCCATACCACCGCCGCCACCGATGCCGCCGCCCATGCCGCCACCGCCACCGCCACCGATACCGCCGCCGCCACTGCCGGAAGCGCTCATACCGGAGCCAAATACATCGCCGCCCGCTCTAAAATCCACCGAGGTCATGGTTTGTAAAAACTCAAGATCAAACACCTGTTCTTTAAGCGGTCGCACTATCATCACATTGTCTTTGATTTCACCGTCCATATCGAGCATGCGCAGCACTTGATAAAACACCTGACTGGCCGGCAGATCTTTTAGATGCAGGGTAATTCTTTGCTTCATTTCAGCTAACTCAGGCGCAAGAATGACATTCATTTTGGCCTGATCGGCAAGCACGTAGAAAATATTCTGCGCATCTTCGTTATCGACATCAACGGACACGGTGATGGCTTCCAATGGATCAAAAGAAGGCTCCATTAGCATTAATTCGGCAGCCGGGGTTATTTTTTCCACTCGACGGGTTAACTCATCCTGCTCCTTTGCGTATTTATTCGATTCAGCGGCAACGCTTTTACCGAGAAGAGGCAGCGACTGTTGATTAGTGTGTTCAATGTTGCGTTTATTAGGCAGTGAAGGATCAAGGCTGCAAGAAACAGCAAGCGAACTCATCATGGCAACCTTAAATAAGCCTTGAAATTTTTTTGAAAAAGGTGGTTTCATCATTATTTTTGTCTGCGGTAAAAAGGTTAGAACGCGGGTTGATCTGAATTTCTAGCTATTGCGTCAGGAAAGAAATCAATTGTTCAAAGGTCGTTACAATGACCTTATCATCGTAGTTCGACGCTGCCGATAAAGTCGGCGGAGCAAAACAGTTAACACCGCTGCCGGTCGGCAAGCTCACACCGTTATGAGGGCCGTCAAAAATCGAATTGTTTTTATCGCTATCAACACTGCCTCCGGAAATTAGCGCAAAGGCGACATTAGCGACCGTGTTAGTGGCACAATCGGCGGCTCCGGTCGCCGCGCCATCGCCGGTTATATTCAAATAAGATGAACTGACCGCCGCCGATGCCGCTGAAACCAAGGCAATCATTAAATCGTCGCTATTCCGATAATGGTTAGCCGCCGGTAAATCATCATTTCTTTCGATCAGACGGGCCAAGTCTGCATTGGGACTGGCCGCACTATTACGGTACACCGCATAAATAAGATCAGCGCCGGCACCGGTAGCCCATGCCGCCGGCGGCGTCACCCCCAAAGTGACATAAGGCACGCCGCCCGACACATAACTACCGGCCGTGCAAACTCCCGCACTGCCTTCAATACCGTCGGCATTATCATCAGCGCAAGGCAAGCGGTGGTTACGCTGGGCAAAGGCAATAATCGCCTCGTTTACCTTGATCATTTCTCCGGTTTTTGAAGCGGCATCGCTAGCGCCGACGGTGGGCCGATAAGCCGACATCGCCGCTGCGGTAATGATGCCGGTGGTGACAACCACAACAGCCATTTCCACCATTGAATAACCGCGTTCGCGCCTGAATGCTCGCATCGTGCTATCTCAATGCGGCGGCATGACGCTGATCGGCGACTTTATCTGTGCTTGTAATTTATTGAGCCGGTCAAGCGCAGCACTCAGTTTTTTGCCATCGACCGGGCGGTGCTTGCTCAGCGCCTGAATTTCCTCACTGACGGTTTGAAGCTGTTTAGCCACCTCAAGATTTTTTTGCGCTATCGAAAAATCCATTCCCTGAAAATCAACCCCGCTTTGCTCCATGCCTTGCAATTCAGCCAATAGTTTGGCAACTTCGTCTATATTGGCTGCTTTACCGGTTGCCATCAGCCCCAGCAAGCGCTGTTGAATGCCTTGAAGTTTTTTTATATTTTCCGGTTGCAAGTTGGCCGACAAGGGCGGCGTTTGAGTCTGCTGCTGAGGCGTCGGTTGGCTTGCAGGCGCCGACATCGGTTTGGCATTTAACTCAATGTGGCTTGGACTGCCCTCGATAGCATCACTGTCAGTGTACTCAGCGCTGGTATGTTTAGACGGGGTCGCAGATTCATTTTTTGTTGGCGCGGGCGTTGGTTGCTGACGCGCAATATCCCGCATCATGTCGTATTTATTCAGCAATTGCGCTTTTTCCGATTCGGATTGCGCCCAAAGCAACATAAAGGTCAGCGCGGCAATAGCCGCCGCCGCTAAAGCCACATAAATTAATCTCATGTCCGCGATCCTGATTAATGATTAATGATTAACAACAGGCGTTAAAGCGCCGTCTTTGCCGTATTTATTTAAGGTAAGCCGGTGCAAGTTTTTTGCTTTGCGCAAAAACACCGATGATTCATTGATTCGATAGACACTGATGCCGTCGCCTAAGCCGTAACCCTCAACGACGAAGGTGCCGTTAATAACGGCACGTTTGGCTCCAGGGCCATGAAACACCATGGTTAACACATAATCCTGCCACCAGTGCGGATCGACGTTAACGTGGATTTTTTTAGGCCTAGGCTTGGGCACTTGCACGACTTCAGGGGGCGGTACCTTATTACACTCGGCAACAATGCTTTGTCCGGCGCTGTCTTTAGGCAGGCTGTCGCAGCGTTGCCACTCGGAATCCGGCCACTTGTCAGCCTTGGTTTTTATATTTTGCGGCTGACTGAAAACCGGCTGTACCTGTGCGTTGGTGAGCGTTGCAACAACCCGTTGCGTGTTCGCTTGCTGCGGCGAGGGGTCAATAATAAATTTTCCGGGAATTCCGGCTTTGGCATCCTGGCTTTCCTGATACCGGGGAACTTGCGCCAATAGCCAATGAATGCTTTGCTGCTCAGTCATTGCGGTCTGATTGGCATTATGGAGACGCGACTGTAAGTTAAATAACTCGGTGCCGACTGCGCTACGCTGAAGGCTTGCCTTAGTGTTCATTGTTGCGCTCAAACGCCCTGCGACAACGGCTGAAAACACAAACAGTAACGCCATAACAGTGCCCAGCGCCTTCATCGATTTTCCCGCCATTTCAGTAAAAAGCTGAAGGCGTTATCATTTTTTCTAATTTCAAGGCTCCGCTTATTGACTTCATAACCTTTACTGCGCAAGGCCTCGCTTAATAACTCTTCGCCACGCACCGCACCGGGAAACTCAACGCCTTTACCCTCGACAAGAATAGAGGGGCTTTCGCTTTCGCTGTTGATCACTTCAACACGCCTGATCATCACCAGGTCGGACAAAGACGCCCTGATATCCATCATCACCCGGCGCACATCCCGAACCCGGGTTTTCTGCAGCTCGGCTGCAAACTTGGCAGACTCTGTAATCATCGGTGAGCGCTCCGCCTCAGCGGCGAGCATGGCCCGGTGCAATTGTCCGATCTTGGTAAATTCAGCGCTGCCTTGTAATTGACTCACGGTTTGTTTTACCGAACTGAGTTGAAAATAAGCCGCTACATTCCATACCAATAATACCGCGCAAGCGGTTGCCGCCAATCCTGCCAGCCAGGGCATAACACTGTCGGCTATCAGGGTCAGGCGCTGATCGGTTTTATTGCTGAGTACATCCTTGACTGTCAGCGCGTTAAACAGCTGATCGCCCGAACTTATCCCTACCGTTTCGTTACCATAAAAGGGCAGATCGGCCGCCAGTTCCGCCGAACAAAAGGTGGCGCGGCGTTTGAATTCGGTAAACCATGATTCAGCCTCCAGCGAGGCTGAATCATGCACCAGCCAGACGACCTTTGTCGGTAACTCTGCACCGCGTTTTTCCACGGCGGCAAAGGCTTGCAGCAATTGCACCACCATTTTGTCGCCATCATCGTCTCTGGCGTAAACCAGCAGACGTTCCGCAGCCACGGCATGACCGTTATTGACCAAAACAAAATCGACGCAGCGTCCATGTTGCAGCACTACCGCCGTGCTTTCGCCGGTTATCGACAACGCATAACGATATAAACAGTGCGCCAATGCAATCGGGTGACAAGGTTCTTTATGCGCTTGACAGCTCCGGCCATAAGTCAAAAAAGTATCGACCGACACCGCCGTATATAAGGCGACGCTGAGTCCGGCAATGCGACTCACCTGATGAATGATGACCTCGCTAAAACCATCAATCAGTCCGTTGTCACGCAACTTTTTTTCCAGAACGATGCTGACCTGGTCTACGCTGGCGTTTAAAGCCTCAACCCCAAAAGCGCTGCCGGCATAATCGGTAATCATGCGTACCGGAGCAGGAACATCATCCAGACCGGGCAAGACCAAGGCGCCGACATCCGTCAATGTTGACAATTCACCATTTAAATCAAGCAGCCTGACATACATTACTGGGGCTTCCTGGCGTAATAACGTCCTAAAATGGTCACAAAAACAGCATCTCTGCTTCCTTGTCGCCAGCGGAATAAATCATCTTTTGAATCGGCCACTTTAGCTTCAAAGCGTTCCGGGATGAAATACACGGTAGGCGATTGCGCAATACTGTCCAGGTACACCTCAGCTTCGGCACGCATAACTTCCAGTTTGCTTAATTTGATCTGGCGCATAGTCCAATCGGCGGGTACTAAACCACGCTGCTCAATGTCTGAAGACAACTGCTTCAGTTCGGCGTTGTGCTCGACAAAAACCGAGTACAGCCGTTCAACATCAACCAGTTGACTTAAACTGAGTTGTATCGCGTTAAGGTTTTTTTCGCGCTCGGCTTGCTGCTGATGGCTTTGATTAAGCGATACCCATAGCAGCGGAAATAACACCGCACAGCATACGCCGACAGAAAAAACCGCTAGACGCTGCCTAGCGGTTTTTTGGCATGACAAGACAAACTGTTGTTGAACCTGAGCTCGCATAGGGCTTATTGGTCCATGATCCAGTGCGCAGTCAACAATATGACGCGATTTTCATCCTGGCTTTCACCCAGGCTAAACGCAGTAGGCACTTGATTACCCATGGCATAGGTGTTGTTTGCCAACCATTCATGACCGGGTCTTTGCCGACTTTGCTCTCTGTCGTTATTGTCATTATTCTGCTGCCGGAACCGACCTTCTAATGCATCGGGCTTGCCGTCAACAAACTGATCCAGCATCCGCGCCATATCCGGCGTCAATCCGCGCAATACCATGACGTTGCCGGAACCGCTGACAGTACGACCGGGATTCCACTGAAAACAAATCTGTATCTCCGCCGGATTGCCATTGCTGTCTTCATAAACGTAGCGATCTTCTTTACCTTCGGCGCGCCCCGGAGGCATTCTGATGCCAACCCGATCAAGCAACCCATGCAAATCCTGATTAGCCAGGGTTCTATCGCCAATACCTACAGAGCCTTGCGGGTAGCCTTGACCATGACAAATGCGCCGACCGGTCTGCAAATAATTTTGCGGTATGCCGGCAACCGAGCCGTCGTCATAACTTAAATAGGCTTCGGCTCCGGCAACCATGTAAGTGGGGGCGACCTGGTTGTCGCCGAGCATGACCCCGGTACGTTGATAATACTGGTCGTAGACCTGCTTCCACGGCAGCACAAATTTCTGCGTCAACTTATGATGCTCAGCCTGCTGAATCAGGTCCTTACCCACCGAAACCGAACCCACCAGCAAGCCCATCACCGCCAGTACTATGGATATTTCAACCAGACTATAACCGTGCTGGGAGGATAAAAAGCGCTTGCTCATAAGCCTGCTCCGCTTACTGATTCATTTTGTAGTGGGCGACTACGGTGATAATTTGGTCTTCGTCCAGGTTGGCGCCTGCAGTCGTGCCGCCACCGGCAGGCAGGGCCGTTGCAGCATAATTCTCCGTATTATTTGCGCCCCATTCAACGCCTGGGGCGCCTGCTGTCCCATTAGCTATTTGTTCCTGTCTAAAAACGCCTTCCTGGGCATCGGGTTTGCCGTCGATCATCTGATCCAGTTCTCGGGCCAGTTCGGGCGTTAACCCGCCAATCACCATCACATTGCCGGAACCGGAAGCCGTGCCTGGATTATTCCATTGAAAACACACCTGGACTTCCTGCGGGTTGCCGTTGGAATCCAAATACAAATAACGGTCTTCCGAGCCTTCGGCACGTCCGGGCGGCATGCGTATGCCCAGTCTGTCCATCCGGGTATGCAACTCCAATAAAGGCGTTGTCGATCTGGTCATTCGGGGTGCGGCAGCGCCTTGACAAATGGCGGCCGGCGCAGTGACGGTTGTCATGTTAATACCTGAAATAGCGCTTGTTGCCGTAGTGAAGGCCGCACCATTGACCATAAACCTGGGCGCTGTCTGGCTATCCCCCAATACCACGCCGGCACGGGCATAATGTTCGTTGTAGGCGGTCGCCCACTGATCGATAAACTTCTGCTTGAGTTTGGTATATTCGGCATTCCGCTGCACATCTTTACCGATGGACACCGCTCCCAAGATCAGACCTATCACCACCAATACCACCGACATTTCCACCAGGGTAAAACCGGTTTGTGATTTTTTATTTATGAGTTGATTCACTTAAAATCTCCTGTAAATCATTGCAAAGCGCTAAAGCCATTGACGACCGATAAAAAACCAAGGACTACATTTATATTGAGTACTAGGTATTTCTACGTAATACTATATAGGAGGTATTTGTGATGAAACGCACATTAATTTCTATTGAATTCTGTCAAATACTATCCTGATGCTATGTCCCGAAACGACGACCATAAACAATAGGCCTTAAGGACTCACCCGTTTATTTTTAATAATTTTTCTATTAAATCAGCCGCTTGAGCATCAAAGCACGACTAAGATTAACGATTCTTAAAAAAACACAGCAAGATTTTTGCAGAAATAATATTTAGCTAAGGAACGTGCACAAAATAACCTGAGCAAGTTGCCAATAGCACCAATGCAGGCTTCGCCTGCAAGCGCAAGCACCAAAAGTAGGCGCTTTAGGCGAAGCTTGCGCTCCCGCTGAAAACTTACGCCGCGAGTTGTTCAAATTGTTTCATGTTCATTAAATATACCTGTCATTACGCAACGCCTAAACACGATAAAACCCATGATGAAATTACAGCCTGACGCTATGGCGACGAAAAACATCCCTATTGCCGTCGTCGAAGACGACCTGCGCTTATGTAACGATCTTGTTGAATTTCTAAATCTGCGCAACTTCTCAGCTCAAGGTTTTAACTCTGCGGCCAAGCTTTATCAGGCGCTCTTAGACACTGACTTCGATTTATTTTTATTGGATATTAACCTACCGGACGAGAGCGGTATTGAAGTGATGACTTGGCTGCGTACCCGCAATCAAGCCGGTATTATCATCATAACGGCGTTAACCGATAACGACACCCAGCTGACTTGCCTAAATGCAGGCGCAGATGCTTATTTAACCAAGAACGCTACCTTGGAAATTATTGAGGCAACCTGCCTCCGCGTCCTGAGCCGGATAAAACCCGGTTTAGAACCCATGCCGATAGCCGAACCTATTCCACTATCGGCATTAAAATCGCAAGCCTGGCTGTTACACAAGACAACCTGGCATCTGAAAACACCTAACGGTTATCAACTGTCGATTAACCAAACTGAAATGATTTTTCTTGAAACATTATTTGAATTTACCAGTACGCCGATTAGCCGTGCCAACTTATTAGTGCGCATCGGCAAGCCCGATACCCTGTCAAACCGGCGTAATCTGGATAACTGCATCAGCCGCCTACGCAAAAAGATTTTGCACTTATCTGCTTTAGAAATTCCGATTCGTACCAATTACGGAGTTGGCTATCTCTTTGCAGGCAATAGCCGCATCATTGATCATCAGTAGTCATGCTGAAAAAATCGGTAGCGGTTTTCCTGTTGTGGATGCTGATGACTGCAGTCTATGCACAGCAAAACCCTCCCTTGTCGGTCGATATGAGTGCGCAGCATTTATCGCTGGCCGGACATGTCAACTTTTATAGCGATAAAAGTGCTGCGGCAACTTTTAAGCAAGCCAGACTAGCCGACTATCAACCGGTAGATGGGTTTCCCGGAGGCATTTATTCCCCTGATGCGCACTGGTATTATTTTACCTTGGCCAAAACCGGGAATATCCCAGGCGATTGGATACTGGCCCTGGGCGCTTCTTTTTTGGATGACATACAGGTCTGGCTGGAACAAGCCGACGGGCATTTTGAGCACTATCAATTAGGCGATCATACGCCTTTTTTGCAGCGCCCCTTACCCTCGCGCCTCAATGCACTGCCCGTTGCCTTAACCGATGACCGACCGGTACGGGTCTATGTGCGCATACACTCCATCAGCACCCTGGCTTTCAATGCCGCCCTATGGCAACGCGATGCTTTTTGGGTCAATCAGGCCCAGTATAACTTCTTTCATGGCCTGTATTTTGGCGTGCTTATCATTGTTATTTTTATTCATGTCTGTTTCGGCCTTTGGTTGGGCCAAACCGCATTACTGGCTTATGCCGGCTATGTCGCCGCATTACTGGTTCTGTATCTGGGGATAAACGGTTATGGCGCGATCCTAGTGACGCCAAAAGCCATCTGGATAAATGATGCAATAACCGGCATTGGCACCATTGGCTCAGTCTATTTTATTTTATTTATGTGGGATCAACTGCTGCAGCTAAAACAGCATTTCCCACGGATTCATCGATTTTACCTAGCTGGCTGGCTCATTACAGCAAGCACATTACCCTGGATGACCACTCCGTTTTACCGTATATTAGCCCCCGTTTTAACTCAATTCGCTGTAGCGTCCAGCTTTTTCAGTTTAGGTCTTTTAATAGTGCTGTGGCTCAAACACAAACAGACCGAATTATTGTTTTATCTACTGGCTTTTGTCATCACTACCTTTAGCGGTATCGCACAAATTTCAATTCATAACAACTGGATGCCGCAAAATATTGTTACCACCAATATTTATCAGGCATCTTCGCTGATTCATATCGTGATAATGAATATGGGCTTGGCTTGGCGGATATATCGACTGAAACAGCAAAAAAACGTCGCTGAGCATCAGGCGGTAACCCTTAAACAACGCTCCATCGAGCAACGGCACTTTGTGGCGATGCTTTCACACGAATTTAATACGCCGTTGGCCGCAATAGACCGCACCGCAAATCTGCTTCAGGCGAAATATTCGTCATTATCACAACAAGAAGCCGCGAGATTGGCCGATATCCGAACTTCAGTGACCCATTTAACCTCGCTTGTTAATAGTTTCTTATTGTCGGAAGCGTTAGATCATCAGGCTCTAACGCCAAATCGCGAACCCTGCCCGGTAAAACCATTTATGCTGGAGATTATCGCCAGTCTGGGCTACGAAGCCAAAGCGCGGGTGGACTTAACGGTAACACCCCCTACGGGTGCATTTGAGTTGGACAAAAGGCTTATCAATATAGCCATCTGCAACCTTGTTGCCAACGCACTGAAGTACTCTACTAGCGGAACAAAAGTCACTCTTGCGGTTACCATCAGCGCAGATACGCTTGACTTGCGCGTCAGCAATCAAACTAAAGCGCTGAGCGAAGAAGAACTGGCTCTTCTGGGAACCCCTTATTTTAGGGCCAGCACCGCAGTTAAAATAAAAGGCATAGGGCTCGGCTTTCATTTTTCTCGGGAAATCATAAGGGCGCATGGCGGTACGTTAACGCCTTTTAACGGTCTAAGCGGTGAATTTACCGTGCAAGTATTCCTACCCGAATTTGAGTCCACTACGGAAAGCTAGTATTGAGTCAATTTAGAAATGATGGCTGCCTTTAACGGTGGGACGGTTTTAACCGCCCCCACATCCGGCTGCTTAACTGTCAGAATAAAGTTGACCGGGTCCTGGTACCCGCTCAGCCTTGGTGCAGAATCTTATACATACCGGCGCCGATCACCACTAATGCTACGGTTGCCCAGCCCAGTCTGTCCATATATTCGCGCAATTTCGCTTCAAGTTTTTCCCCGCCGGCAGAGAGCAACAGAGCCACCAGAAAAAACCGTCCGCCCCGACCAATAATTGAAGCCAATACAAAAGGCAAAAACACCATGCTTAATGTGCCTGCGGCAATGGTAAAAACCTTGTAAGGAATCGGCGAAAAACCGGCCACAAACACCGCCCAAAAGCCCCATTGTTCAAACCAGCTTTTTGCTGTTAAATAATTCCCCCAATAATGGCTGGTCTGCAGCCATGGCGCAATGCTGTCGAATATGAAAAAGCCGATCATATAACCGAGCATTCCGCCCAAGACCGAAGCTACCGTGGTCAATAGCGCAAAGTGCATGGCTTTGTCAGGCTGAGACAAGGCCATCGGTGCCAGCATCACATCCGGCGGTATCGGAAAAAATGAGGATTCGGCAAAACTGAGCGCACACAAATATTTAGCGGCATGCCGGTGCTTTGACCACTGCAAGGCCTTGTCGTACCAGTGTTGAAACATATTTATTTCCTTCCTGATAAAAAAGGCACAAAAACAACCGGCTCGAGCTTTTCAATGTCATAGCCGCTTTCTGTACGCGTAACTCTCTGTAATTGCTGCTTGTCGTCCTTGCCGATCGGGATCAGCATCACGCCGCCAATAGCCATTTGTTGCAACAACATTTCCGGTATTTCCGGCGGCGCGGCCGCCACCAAAATACCGTCATAGGGCGCATGATCCGGCCAACCCCAGCCGCCATCGCTGTGCAAGTAACTGACATTCTTGAGTTTTAAATCCCAAAGGCGATCTTTGGCTTTTTTCTGCAACGGCGCGATTCTTTCTATCGAATAGACATGATCGGCCAGCTGCGCCAAAATTGCCGTCTGATAACCGCAGCCGGTGCCGATTTCCAATACGTGCGCTAATCGACTTGACGCCGCCAGCAGTAATTCGGTCATTTTTGCAACGATATAAGGCTGGGAAATAGTCTGGTTGTAACCAATCGGCAGCGCGGTATCTTCATAAGCCCGATGAGCCAACGCTTCATCCATAAAAATATGCCGGGGCGTATTGCGCATCACATCCAGGATTTTATGGCTGGTGATGCCCTGCTGTATTAACCGGTTGATCATGCGCTCACGGGTACGCGCCGAGGTCATGCCTATTCCTTGCAGGCTTTGAATCATAACTTATGTCCCTTGGGCAGCCAGTCCTTTAAGTCATTGAGCCGGTCATAGCGGGTCAAATCCACTTGCAGCGGAGTGACCGATACAAAACCGGCATTGACGGCATAAAAATCAGTGCCGGGACCGGCATCCTGTTCCGCTCCCGGCGGCCCTACCCAGTATATAAGGCGGCCACGCGGATCCTCGCTTTTGATAACCGACTCCGCTTTATGCCGCTGACCGAGTCGCGTCGCCTGATAGCCTTTTAAGTCGTTAATGGCAACGTCCGGCACATTGACATTCAGAATGGTATCTTGCGGCAACGGCTGATGAATCAATTGCTGCAATAACGTTACGCCGACATACGCAGCAGTGTCAAAATGACTGGGATTACTGCCCACCAACGAAATAGCAACCGCAGGCAAACCTAAAAAACGTCCTTCAGTTGCTGCGGCAACCGTACCGGAATAGAGCACATCATCACCTAAATTAGAGCCATGATTAATCCCGGCAAAAACCATATCCGGCTCTGCTTCCAATAAACCGGTTACCGCCAAATGTACGCAGTCGGTGGGGGTGCCGTCAACTTTAATAAAACCGTTTTCCATGGCATAAGCGCGTAACGGCATTTCCAGCGTTAAAGAATTACTCGCCGCACTGCGGTTTCTATCCGGAGCCACCACCGAGATGTCGGCATGCAAGCTCAATGCGCCGGCCAATGCAATCAGCCCTTCAGCCAAGTAGCCATCATCATTACTTAACAAAATATGCATTATCAATCGCCCTGAAGCCGATTAAGCTATAAAATTGATCATATTAGCAACAATACACAACAAAATCAGCTTTCGTGGCAAAAAAAAACCTCAGCTCAGAAGACCGCAATTTGTTTCGTCAAACTATCGGTAAAGTACACGCAGTAAAAAGCGATAAAGTGCTATTAACGGAAAGTGACAAACCCAAGCCCTACCCTAAAGCACAGACTGTCAATGTCGATGAGCACTTAAGCGCCAACGCTGATTTTGCTATTGAAAAAGTAGGCATAGGAGACTCGCTAAGCTTTACCGCAACTGGGCTGCAGCATAATATGCTAAAAAAACTGCACAAAGGGCATTTCGGTCTGGATGCAGAAATTGACCTGCATGGACTGAACAGCAACGAAGCAAAACGGCAATTGCTGCATTTTCTGCACGGCAGTGTAGAGCAGGGCTGCCGTTGCGTACACATCGTCCACGGCAAAGGCTATCGCTCTGAAGGCAACCATCCGGTACTGAAAAACAACCTCAACCTATGGCTAAGACAACACCGGGACGTTCAGGCTTTTTGCTCAGCGCCACCCAAAGACGGCGGAACCGGCGCAGTTTTTGTGCTGCTGCAGTTGACAGGAAAATATGATGCATAGCGACCAAAGCCATTGTATTGTCCGGTGCTGCGATAAGCCCCGATGCTGAAAAATGAGATAATGGCGATGAACAGGAAATAATTCCAGGGGCTGTAGCGATGGGGGAATGTCGGTTACAACATCGGCAACGCAGAAAAAGCGTCAAGTTCTTTCACCGCCGTCGCCGTTCGACGTATCAACTCCAGATTACACTCTACATTCATCATACCGCCTACCGCAAGCGTCACTATCATGGCCTCTAATGCATAAACCAGATGGGCGCGGTAGCGCTGCATCAACCGGTCGCTATCAATACCTGTCACACCATTTTCCGTCAAAATTTGAGCATACCTGGCAAGCAGCTCGGCTTCATGGCGCTTCCGCATTTCAGGGCTGAGCGCGGTGGCCAGAAAATAAGCCACATCGCTGACGCCCTCGCCGATACGGACCAGTTGCCAATCCAGAAAACCCACCTTTGACCTTTGCTCGTTCCAGAATAAGTTTCCTGGATGACAGTCGTGATGAACCAAGGTTTGAGGGGCGTCGGCAAGAAAGCGCATCGCCGATCGACGCCTGCGTGCATAATGCATGCAGGGAGCATTTAAAACCGAAGGTATCAGTGTTCCCGCCAGTTGTAAGCCGCGTTTCATTAAGGGCACGGCCAAAGCCGTGCCTAGAGAATCTTCCAAACGCCGGACCGGCCCGGCCAGCCAACGATAATCCGGGTCAAGATGCACATTATCCCAATATTGCGCGTGACTAATGGCAAGCTGTTCGACAACCAGTATCGCCTGCGCCAGCGTCAAAGTGTCGCTGGCGGCGCTGGGTATACCCTGGGATTCGGCAACATCGGCAAGCACCAGTATCGAACCCCGGCCAAAACGGCTTTGCGCGGCCAGGCAAACAGGCAGGGTCAGTGGTACTGTGGCGGCCACTTCGTTATAGAATCTTACTTCGGTATGCAACAGCCTCGGTAAAGCGGTAATCATCCGCGCCCGCCATGCCAATGACGGCAGCTTTACGAACCATCTGTTAGGCAGCGTTTTTGAGGCATTATGCTCGACTGCGACACAAACCCGCGTTGTCGTACCTATATTTAATGCAACCACATCCACCTTGGCTACGATAATGTTGCTATGGTGTTTGTCGGCAATTTTCTGAGCCCAGGCAACCGTTAAATCACCGGGCTGGTTTACAATAATATCCTGCTTCATTATTTTTGTCCGTCTATTAATACCGTCTTTATGCGGCTTTGAACTTTCGCGAACACCGGGGGGCGGCGCTAATAATGCGGTGGGGCTTCCTCAACGCTTTCGCCGCCGCCACTTTCGGAAGACAGACTTTTAATCCGTTCATTGAGCATTCGGCAGGTGGCTTCCAAGCGGTCTATCTGTTGCTGTTGCCCTGCTACTATGTTATTCAATGCTTGCAGCAAATCTTCCTGATAAGCCGCTTTTATTTCTAATTCGATGATGCGTTCTTCGTTCATATTACTTTGGAAAACTGTTGTTGTTTTTGCGTCAGGTATTTGTCGAACACCATGCAAATGTTGCGGATCAACAGACGGCCTGCGGATAATACCCTAACGCCTTCTGTTGATAAAACCAGCAAACCGTCGGCCTGCATCGGCGCCAAGTTGTTAAGTTCGGCAGCAAAATAATCGGCAAAATCAATGCTAAATTGCTGCTCGATAGCAGCAAAGTTTAGCTCGAAATGGCAAATCAGTTGGGTAATCACCGCGCGGCGCAGTTTGTCGTCATCATCCAGTTCCACGCCTTTAAACACCGGCAATTTGCCTTGGCTAATCAGCTGCTCGTATTCGTCCAATTCTTTAACATTCTGGATATAGGCATCGCCTACCCTGCCGATTGACGTAATCCCCAAGCCCACCAGATCGCAATCCGAATGCGTGGAGTAGCCTTGAAAATTGCGATACAAATGCCCCTCGCGCTGGGCGACGGCAAGCTCGTCATCGGGCTTGGCGAAATGATCCATGCCGATGTAGACATAACCGGCTTCGGTCAGCCGTTGACCGACCATGTGCAAGATGGCCAGCTTCACCTCGGGCGTCGGTAGTTCGGCATCGTTAATCTGGCGCTGGGTTTTAAAGCGGGCCGGCATGTGCGCGTAGTTGAAGATCGAGAACCTATCCGGTTCTACCGCCAATATTTTGTCCAGCGTTCGGGCGAAAGATGCCACTGTTTGCAGCGGTAGGCCGTAAATCAAGTCGATGTTGGTCGAGCGGAAACCTTCGGCTCTGGCCGCTGCTAAAACAGCGAAGGTCTGTTGTTCGCTTTGCAGGCGGTTGACGGCTTTTTGCACCGCCGGATCGAAATCCTGCAGGCCCAAACTGACGCGGTTAAAACCCAGTTCGCGCAGTTGTTTTAGGGTCTGGCCGTTGGTTTCCCGGGGATCGACTTCGATCGAATATTCGCCCTGGTCGTCATCCCGCAAGTGAAAATGCTCGCGGGTCACGTCCATTAAGGTAAGCATCTGCTCGTAGCTTAGAAAAGTCGGCGTGCCCCCACCCCAGTGCAATTGATTGACGACCCGGTTGGAGTTGAACAAATCGCCCTGCATGGCAATTTCTTTGCACAGGTTCGCTAAGTAAGGTTCGGCATGTTTGCGGTTTTTGGTGACGATTTTATTGCAGGCGCAATAAAAGCAGACGGTATCGCAAAACGGGATATGAAAATACAGCGACAGCGGCCCGCCTGCGGCATTGGATTTGGCGATATGCGCACGATATTCCTGGTCGCCGAAACCTTGGTGCAATTCCAGGGCGGTCGGGTACGAGGTGTAACGCGGACCGGCCTTATCGTAACGGTTGATCAGGTCTACATCGAATTTTATCGATTGATCCATCATTTTATTCGGCTGTTGATGACTATTTTTTGAAGGCTTTTATCCGCCAGCGCTACCTGTTCGATGACGCCGATCAAGTCGCCGGACTGTTGCATCGCTCCGCCGGATTTGGAAATGCGCGCCAGCAGTTTAACCTGTTCGAAATTCGATAACTTCATGGTTGGCATCATCGCCATCGCATCGGTTAACTCTACGGTTAGCGGCAAATCGGAAACCTGTTTACGCACGATAGCCAGCGGCATTTTTGGACCGGATAATGCCTGAGCGTAAATAAATACGGTGTCAGTTGGGCTTGCCGATTTTTGCAATTCCGGCGCCAAACTCACCTGGATATTAATGCCGACCGCACTAGCCGGTGGGGCAGGCATTGCTTTGGCTTGCACTGGTTTTGATTCCGCCTGTGCCGCGCTTTCCGGTATTTGGGTTGCCAGCTTAGCCAGCAGAACTTGTATTTCCTGCTGGGCTTCCGATCCCGGTGGCAGCAAAGCTTCAAGTTTTTTCCACAAATCCATTGCTGCGGTAAAATCGCCTGCTTGCGCCTTTGCCATGCCGCCCAACCATAAGCCGGTGACATTATCAGGCTCCATTGCCAAGGCTTTAAAAACTAATTCGGCAGGTTTTCCGTCCATTTGTTCGTCGTTGGCAAAAGCCAGCGCATCGGCGTAAAGCAGCATAATTTCTGGCTGATCGCCTAGCAATTTGTAAGCATGCCCAAAGGCGTCGACCGCTTTATCATGTTGCTGCAAGTATTTATAGGATCGACCTAACATCGTCCAGCCCAGCGCATCATCCGGTTGTTTCTCAAGGCGCTCGGCTAATCCTGCAACCATTTTGGTCATTTGTTCCAGCTCTGGCGCTGCCGCTGTCTGTTCAACTTGGCTTAATGACTGATAGTTACCCAATGTCCAATAAAGCGAACCTGCCACCAAAGGAATTGCCAACATCAACACCCACGCCATCCACCGGCCTTGGGAAGAGACTGCCTTTACATGACTTTCGACTGCCATGGATGGCGGAAGTGTCGCAATCGGTAGGGAACCGATGCGACTTATGTCCAGATCATCGCTTAAAGCCTGTTCAAGCTCGACAAGCTGCTCCTCATAAAGTGCCTGACTCAATGCACCATTTTGCAGCTGCTCTTTAAGCTCAGCCAATCGTTGACGGGCTATGGTGATATTGCGTTGATCTTGATCCGCTGCTGCAACCGGATGTTTTCGCCACAACGGCGGCAGCACAATCAGAAAAGCGGCTAAGGTCATTACGCTGACGATCAGCAAAAATAGCATATTCAAGAGGGATCACCTTTTTCTAACAAGCTGCGGATTTTTGCCAATTTTTCAGCATTTTCGTTTCCATGCTCTGCGTGAGCAGGCATCGTTGCTTCAGCCTTTTTACGCCGCACAAATAAAAACACGATAACCAAACCGATCAATAAGAACGCGACCGGCCCTAGCCACAACACGCCGGTTTTAAGCTTAAACGGCGGATTGTATAAAACAAAGTCGCCGTATCGATCGGTCATAAACTGGGCTATGTCCTGCTTTGATTTTCCCTGTTGCAACATTTCATACACTTGCCTGCGCAAATCTGCGGCCAGTTCTGCATTGGAATCGGCGATGGTCTGGTTTTGACAAACCAGACAGCGCAATTCCGACGTCAGGGTTTCGTAAGCTTCTTGTTGCTCCGGGTTGGCCAACTGTGGAGATACGCCAGCCGCATAAGCGATGCCGGACAGCATCAGTAGGAGGACGACTACAAGGATACAGGAGGTACGACCCCAAGGATGGGGGAGGTAGAGCAACGCAGGGAGCGGTTGCCGAGAGCAACGCAGGGAGCAGTTGCCGATAATCGATAAATACTTCATCAAATTTCTTCGCTAATCTGAAACCTCCCCCTTCAGGGGGATTATTTGAGTTTGACAACGATGCACTGGCATCGTTATCCTTTTTGGTAACCTCCTCGTTCACGGGGAGGAAAATCCACCGACCTCTATCCGTCGGCGGTTGTCACTCGACGGATGAGGTCGAATGTGGATTGAAACATTAATTTTCAGCTTGTAACGTGGCGATTAAAGGCAGAAATACTCGCTGTACATCGTCAGTGGTAACGGGTCCGGTATGTTTGTAGCGGACTACGCCCTGCTTATCGATGACGAAAGTTTCCGGCACGCCGTAAACGCCCCAGTCGATGCCGATGCGGCCGTCCTGATCCATGATGCTGACATCGTAAGGATTGCCCAATTGCATCAGCCAGGCTTTTGCCGCTTCCGGTTCGTCCTTGTAATTCAAGCCGATGATAATGGCGGCTTTTTGTCGGGCTAATTGGTTCAGTATCGGATGCTCGGAGCGGCACGAGGCACACCACGATGCCCACACATTAAACAGCCAGACTTTGCCTTTTAAATCGGCCGGGGATAATTTTTCTTCGGGTGGTCGCATCGGTTCCCGACCGATTGCGACACTTCCGCCATCCCTGGCAGTCGCTTGCAACTTGGGCGCAGAAAATGCAGGAGCCGGTTTGCCTATCAACGGCGACGGAATCTCGCTGGGATGAAGATTTAAACCCAGCGCCAGGAATACCGCAAGGACGATGAATAATAATAAAGGGAGAATGTATTTAAGCATTATGTAAATTTTTCAAGTCTAATAACAATTCACTGTCAGGAGCGTTATTCAGCAATAAAACATCATAAAATGGCCTTGCTTCAATTCTGTATCAATCAATAGAATCTTTAAATCGGATATAAAGATTCGACCCACTCTCAACAGTTTGTTGTTGTACTTTTATGTAATCAAGCGATCTGACTAACTTACCAAATTTTGCAAAACCATAATTTCTAGGATCAAATGAACTATTCACACGTGGAATATAAGCACCTACTGCACCTAAATTGGCCCATCCATCGTCTTCAGAGGCTGACTCAATAGCCTCTTTAATCAGCTTCTTTAAATTTTTATCTTTCGATGGGTCTACAATTTTGGCCGATTGCTTGTTCTTATCATTTTGGGATGAAGGAGAAATAGCATTTTGTGAAACAGTGGCGCTTGTTGCTATAGGCGTTGTGTTTTTCTTAATTTCATCAACAGAAGCCTCATCATCCATAATGGTTTCGGTAAAAATAAATTTATTGCACGCGGCACGAAAAGCTTCGGGCGTTAACAGTCTACCAATACCAATAACCTCAAGCCCAGCTTCTCTGATACGAGTGGCTAATTTGGTAAAATCGCTGTCACTGGAAACCAGAAAGAAACCATTAAATTTACCGGTATAAAGCAAATCCATTGCATCAATAATTAAAGCAGAATCAGTAGCATTTTTACCTGAGGTATAAGCAAATTGCTGCATAGGTTGAATTGCATGTTTATTAAGCACACTTTTCCAGCTACCGAGTCGAGTATTTGTCCAATCACCATAACAACGCCGTGAAGTTGCATCTCCGTATCTAGCAGCTTCGGTTAATATCGCATCAATCGCTTTAGCTTGTGCGTTATCGGCATCGATCAATAAAGCAAATTTTTTGCTTTCATTAATGTTCATTATCCCCCCGTTTGTATCTTGGCAACTCGATAGCGCCTATCGCAAGCCGCGATTAAACCGCCCGCCGCCATGATCAATGCGCCTAACCAAATCCAGCGGATGAACGACTTGTAATAAACCCTCATGCTCCACGCGCCTTGATCGCCCAGCGGTTCGCCTATCGCCACGAACAAATCCCGAAACAAGCCAGCATCAATCGCGGCTTCGGTCATCGGCATTTTTTGCACTTGATACACCCGTTTTTGCGGCTCCAGTTGGGCGACCTGTTTGCCTTGGTAACTGACGGTGACAAACGCCTGTTCGGCCATATAGTTCGGCCCCGGGGTTTGTTTGACGCCGTGGAATTCAAAGATATAGCCGGACATATCCAGGGTATCGCCGGGCGCCATGCGCACATCTTTTTCGATGCTGTAAACCGAGGTCAGGGTAATGCCGATCACAAACACAGCAATGCCCAGATGCGCCACGGTCATGCCGTAAAAACCGGCCGGAACCGTTTGCAAACGCGGCCAGGAAAAGCCCTGCGCCCCCAGGCGATCGACAAAAGACGTCGCCGTGGTGGCCGTCGTCCACAACGCCAGCGTTATCCCTAATACCGCGCCCCATGAATAAAACGGCATCGCTAACGGAATCAGCAATCCGACGGCGACACAGGCTAAAATAAGCCAACGCAGGCGCAAACCGATCACGTTGATGTTGTCCCGTTTCCAGCGCAGCAACATGCCCAAGCCCACGGCAATCGCCAGCGGTGCCATCAGCGGAATAAACACCGCATTAAAGTACGGCGGGCCGACCGAAATCTTGCCCAAGCCCAACGCGTCAATCACCAAAGGGTACAAGGTGCCGAGCAAGATACTGGACGCGGTCACCACCAGCAATACGTTGTTCAGCAAGATTGCCGACTCTTTGGACACCAGTTCAAAAGTCGCGCTGCTTTTGACATAAGGCGCCCTGATGGCATACAGCAACAACGAGCCGCCGACCACCACGCCTAAGAAAATCAGGATAAACAAGCCGCGCGCCGGATCGCTGGCAAACGCATGTACCGAGGTCAGTACGCCGGAACGCACCAGAAAAGTGCCGAGCAAACTTAACGAAAAGGCGAAAATCGCCAGCAATACCGTCCAGGTTTTGAACACGCCGCGTTTTTCGGTGGCGGCCAGCGAGTGAATCAACGCGGTGCCAACCAGCCACGGCATGAACGAGGCGTTTTCGACCGGGTCCCAAAACCACCAGCCGCCCCAGCCGAGTTCGTAATACGCCCACCAGCTGCCCAAGGCAATGCCGATGGTTAAAAACATCCAGGCGATATTGGTCCAAGGCCTTGACCAGCGTGCCCAAGCAGCATCCAGACGGCCTTCGAGCAGGGCGGCAATGGCAAACGCAAAGGCTACGGAAAAACCGACATAACCCATATACAGCATCGGCGGATGAATCGCCAAGCCGGGATCTTGCAATAAGGGATTCAAGTCGCGGCCTTCGATCGGCGCAGGAAACAGGCGCTCGAATGGGTTAGAAGTCAGCAACAAAAACAGAATAAAACCGATGGAAACCAATCCCATCACGCCTAAAACGCGGGCGATAGTGCTATCTGGAATATTACGGCTGAACAACGCCACCAAACCGGTCCACACCGACAACACCAGCGCCCACAGCAATAGCGAGCCTTCATGCGCGCCCCAAACGCCGGACACCAGATATAACACCGGCAAAGCGGTATTGGAATTGGAAGCTATGTATTTGACCGAAAAATCATGGGTCAGAAAGCCGTAGGTCAGACAAGCGTAAGACACCACCATGAATAACAGTTGTCCGTAAGCGGCAGGTCTTGCAACGCTAATCCAGCCGGATATGGATCGGGATGCGCCGATAATCGGCAACAGCCCTAAAACAATGGCCATGCACAAGGCCAGAATCAGCGAAAAATGTCCCAGTTCTGCAATCATGATTTCTGGCCTGTAACCGGCGTCGGCTGCTCCTTCAAACTGTCTTTCACTTCCGGCGGCATATAATTTTCATCATGCTTGGCTAACACTTCTTCGGCGATAAATACGCCCTGTGCGTTTAACTTACCGTGCGCAACGATGCCCTGCCCTTCTCTGAATAAATCCGGCAGGATGCCGGTGTATTCAACCGTGACCTCCTTGCTGTAATCGGTCAGTTTAAAGCGCACCGTCAGTCCGTCGTTCGGCCTTTCCACCGTACCTTTAACCACCATGCCGCCCAAACGGAATAAGGTGTCGCCGGGCGCTTTGCCTTCGACCACATCGGTGGTGGAAAAAAAATACATCAAATTTTCATTGAACGACTTAAGCGCAAACGCCGTGGCTAGT
Organism: Methylobacter sp.; assembly: GCA_024636505.1. GTDB lineage: Bacteria > Pseudomonadota > Gammaproteobacteria > Methylococcales > Methylomonadaceae > Methylobacter_A. The sequence continues at coordinate 38,091 of JAGXGY010000041.1, forward strand.
CCGGCACCAATGACCATCAGGCCGATTAATATCAAACGCTGTTTTCTGGCGGGTTTCATCATCATTTATTGCCGTTTTTGTTTGAGTGATAACGAACGCAAAAACTGTTTGCGCTGCACCACTGGAATAATAATATTAGCCAGCAGCACAATCAAAGTCAGCCCGTAAGAAGTCCAGACATAAAAGCCGTAGCCGCCCATGGCGAAAAATTCCTGCATCGTCATTATTTAGACTCCGAGATCATGTTCTTAACCCATTGCGCGTTGCGCTCACGCAGCAACAATTCAATCCGCGCCTGTTGCAGCATCGCAATCAGATAATAAAATTTAAACGATGCCGCCATCAGCAACAGCGGCACTAACATGCTGACATGAATGGACGGCTTGTCCATTTTGGTGACCGTAGGTCCCTGATGCAGCGTGTTCCACCACTCGACCGAGTAATGAATGATCGGGATATTGACCACGCCGACCAGGGCTAAAATTGCCACCGCTCGGGACGCGGTGCGCTTGTCGTCTATCGCGCCGTAAAGTCCGATAACGCCAAGATACAAAAACAGCAATATCAATTCGGATGTTAGGCGCGCATCCCAGACCCACCAGGTTCCCCACATCGGCTTGCCCCACAAGGAACCGGTTACCAAGGCGATAAAGGTAAAGCTGGCACCGATCGGCGCACTGCTGATCGCCACGATCTCCGCCAGCTTGATCCGCCAGACCAAGCCGATAGCGCCGGCGACCGCCATGACTACATAAATGAATAACGACATCCAGGCGCTGGGCACATGGATATAAATAATGCGGTAGCTGTCGCCCTGCTGATAATCGGCAGGCGCCAAATACAGGCCACCGTAAAGACCGGCCGCTGTCAACAGCAAAAAGATAACCACCAGCCACGGCATTAAGCGTTGGCTAAAAGCGTAAAAATGCGGCGGGGATGCCATGCGGTGAAAAAAACGGACGACGGGATCAGGAATTAAAAACATAGTGAATCAGGTAAAAGGTTCAAGGAAAATCTGATTTTTAGGCTTTGCAATAGGACGGAATCCAACTGCGTTCAATCATATAGTCAGGCAATTCGTTAAAGTCGAAAGCAACGCCGTCTTTAATCATCTGTTCAACATCGAACAAGTGCGCGACTTCGGGAATATCGTTAAAAAACATGGTGTAAAAAGGCTTAACCAGCGCTTTTGAAACTTTCATGCCGATGGGACCGATAAAATTTCTGCGTTGTCCGACATGCGCCACTTCATCAATGGTGATTTCATCAAGCAGCTCTTTCAAGCGCTCGCACACTTCCGGCTCATCGGCCAGCACCTCATCAAACAGATGATATAAATGACTATAAAAAGTTACGCCCATCAGCTCGGTGACGAAAGCCGGCGTGTCCATTAAAAAGCCCGGTAATTTGGGGAATTGCTCATAGATTTTTTCTTTAATCGGTCCTAACGGCACCCACTCTACTTGATCCAACCCACAAGTAAGCAACATTTCATTAAACAAGCGCACATGGCAGAACTCCTCGGCCAAATGCACACGACTGATTTTATCTTCCACGGTATGCGAATTGGCCATATCAGGCACCGCATCCCAGGCGCCTTTAATGCCGACCCATTCATGCCGGGCAAACTTGTAGATACCGGTCAACATCAAAGTCATGCGATCCAGCGATATGGGGTCGTCCTGCATATCCACATAATTGCGGTAAAAAGCGTCCGGATCAGCCAGCGGCTTCCGCAATTTAACCGGGTTATCCTGAAAATACTTCAGCCGGTCACGTTTTTTAGCCAAATCCTTGTCCTGTTCCAACAACTCCCCGCCATGCTGCTGGGTGAAGGCCCAGTAACTATCAAAATTTTCTTTTCGTTGTTGGTCGGTAGCCGGTGAAAAAACAGATAAATATTTAGCTGATGCCATCATCATTTATTCCTGATCGTTAATTCGATCGATTATTCTACGAGATATTATCAACTAATACTCATTTTTAATGCCGCCGCGACCGGCAAAGGCGCCAAGACCAAGGCCATCAATAAAATCGCAATCAATATATTAATTTGCGCATCGACCGGCAAGCCGCTGCCTGCCATCTGCACCGCATTACCGGCAAAAATCAGTACGGGGACATACAACGGCAGCACCAGCAGCGACAAAATCATGCCGCCCCGACGCAGTCCTACGGTCAGCGCCACGCCAACAGCGCCAATCAGACTTAACACCGGCGTTCCCAGCAACAAGGTCAGCAACAAGGTTCCCAGAGAATGATTGGGCATGCCTAAAAAAACCGCCAGCAGCGGCGCCACAATCAACAGAGGTAAGCCGGTCACCAACCAGTGGGCGATAATCTTAGCCAAGACTAACACCGTGGTCGGGTGGGGGCTTAATAGCATCTGCTCCAGAGAACCGTCGTCAAAATCCGAACGAAACAGACTGTCCAGCGACAGCATCGCCGCCAGCAATGCGGAAACCCAGATGATGCCCGGCGCAATGGCTTGCAATAAATGCGGCTGCGCGCCGATGCCCAGCGGGAACAAGGTGATGACCAGAATAAAAAACAGCAGCGGGTTGGCTATTTCCGAACGACGCCGCAACGCTAAAACCAGGTCGCGCCGAATAACGGCAAAGAATGCACGGGATAAAAACATTAGGATAAATTGATACGTTGGACATCGACGGTAGGCAAGTCGATGTCGTGATGCGAAGTGAGGACAATCATGCCACCGTTAGCGCAATGTTCGGTCATTAGGGTTTCAATCAGCGCGATGCCCTGTTTGTCTAATGAAGTGAACGGCTCGTCCAATATCCACAACACATTTGCCGTAATCAGCAACCGGGCCAACGACAGCCGCCTTTTTTGACCCGCCGATAAGGCCTGCACCAGGATGTCGTCATAACCTTGCAAATGAACCTTGCTTAAAGCCTGATCAATGGAATACTGCCCCGCACTGCTTAATGCCAATGTCATTTTTAAATTTTCAAAAACCGTCAACTCTTTTTTAATGCCGTCCAAGTGGCCAACATAGGCCATCTGCGCATGAAACCGGCTGTCTTCGATCCGATCGCCGCACCAGCGAATCGCTCCAGCATCGGCTTCGCGAAAGCCGCACAAAATACGCAATAACGAGGTCTTGCCGCTGCCGTTTTTGCCTTCCAGCAATAGAATCTGTCCTGAAACCAGCTCAAAAGCCAGTTCTTCAAATAATACCCGGTCGTCGCGAATACAGCTTAAACCCGTACCTTCGAGAGAGAGTGTTGATGTTGTTCGCATGGATCAAACAGCAACTAACCGCTGCCGCACAGCTTCATAAAGCAGCACACCGGTGGCTACCGACAAATTAAGGCTGTCTACCTGCCCCAGCATCGGCAATTTGACCAGTACATCGCATTGCTCCTTGGTCAAGCGTCTTAAGCCTTTACCCTCGGCACCCACGACCACAGCCAGCGGCACGGTGAAATCGGTTTGATAGGCCGTTTGAGTGGCTTCTCCCGCCGCGCCCATGACCCAGATACCCTGGTCTTTAAGCCAGCGCAAGGTTCTGGCCAAATTGGTCACCTGATAAACCGGCACCGTTTCCGCCGCGCCGCTGGCCACTTTGCAAACTGTCGGGGTAATGCCGGTAGCGTTATCTTTGGTAATAATAACGCCATGCACACCGGCAGCATCGGCAGTTCTAAGGCAAGCGCCGAAATTATGCGGGTCTTGGACATTATCCAGTACCAGGAATAATGGCGTTCCTGACAGCGTTAACACCGCGTCTTTTAGATCGGTTTCCGATAACTCGGCCGGCATTTCAACTTCGATAACAATGCTTTGATGATTATGGCTGTCGGCCAGTTTATCCAGCTTTTTCCGGTCGACTTTTTCCGGCTCTATCCCTAAATCCAATAAATCATCGATCAACTGGGTCAAGCGCTTGTCTTGCCGTTGGCCGTCAACCCAGGCTTTGCCGATTTTTTTAGGGGAATAATCGAGTGCGGCCTGCACCGAATGTAGGCCGTAGATTTTGCTTAATTTCATTTCTTACGACGTCTTTTTTTAGGTTTGGTATCCATCGCGACTTGTTTTTCCGCCAGCTCAAAATCCATCTTCTTTTCATCCAGATCGACGCGAACCACCCTGATATTGACGCTATCGCCCAGCCGGTAATTAATGCCGGTACGTTCGCCTTTCAACTGGTGACTGGTCGCATCGAAATGAAAATAATCCTGCGCCAGATTGCTGATATGAACCAGACCTTCAACATAAATTTCGGCAAGCTCGACAAAAAAGCCGAACGAGGTGACCGCCGAAATAATGCCGGGGAATTCCTCGCCGACCTTATCCATCATGTATTCGCATTTGAGCCAACTGACCACATCGCGCGTGGCATCATCGGCGCGGCGCTCATGGGCTGAGCATTGTTCGCCCAACACAACCATATCGGGAACGCCGTAGAAAAAGCTTTCCACCGGCTTGCCCTGCAAACAATGCCTGATTGCACGATGCACCAACAAATCGGGATAACGGCGAATAGGCGAGGTAAAATGCGCGTAAGCCTCCAGCGCCAGACCGAAATGGCCTTTTAATTCAGGGCTGTAGACCGCTTGAGACATCGAACGCAACAATACGGTCTGGATCAAATGGGCATCGGGTCTGTCTTTAATCGACTCCATCAGATGCATATAATCCAGCGGTGTCGGTTTTGCCCCGCCGCCTAAACTCAAGCCCAGTTCGCCAAGAAATGTTTTCAGATTAAGCAGCTTATCGGCACTTGGACCGTCGTGTATCCGCAGCAGTTTGGGCATTTTTTTGCTATTTAAAAAACGCGCCGCCGCCATGTTCGCGGTAATCATAAACTCTTCGATCAATTTATGCGCATCGTTACGCACTACCGGCACTATCTTTTCAATTTTACGGTTCGCACCGAAAACAATCCGGGTTTCCTGGGTATCAAAATCCATTGCGCCCCGTAGCTCACGGCTCACTCGCATAGCCTCGTACAGTGCGTATAACTCCTGCAAATGGGGGAGCACGGCTTTATATTTCTCGGCTAATGTCTGCGCCGATCCAGCTCCCCGCTGGCTTTCGGCATACACACCATCCCTGGCGATATCGCCATCAACCAGCATTGCGGCGACTTCATTGTAGGTCAGTCGGGCATGAGAACTCATCACCGCGTCAAAAAAACGCGACCGAACCACCTGGCCCTGTTGATCTATGTATAACTCGCATACCATACATAACCGATCGACATGGGGATTAAGCGAACACAGACCATTGGATAAAACCTCCGGCAACATCGGTATGACCTGTTCAGGAAAATAGACCGAGGTACTGCGTTTTTGAGCTTCCTTATCTAATTCCGAATTAATCTGCACATAATGCGAGACATCGGCGATCGCAACCAATAGCTTCCAACCCTTAGGGGTTTTCTGGCAATACACTGCATCGTCAAAATCGCGGGCATCTTCGCCATCAATGGTAACCAGAGGAATGTCCCTTAAATCAACCCGGCCTTCTTTTGCCGACTCCGGCACATCCTTGCTAAGCGGCTTAATTGCTTCCAGCAATTCATCAGGCCATAAATGAGGCAATTCATGGGAACGAATCGCCATTTCGATTTCCATGCCCGGCGCCATGTGCTCGCCCATGACCTCAATAATCCGGCCGATAGGCTGATGAAGCTTGGTCGGTTGCTCAACAATTTCGGCAACGACTATCTGTCCTTGCTTGGCTTTGCCTGCACCGCCTTTTTGCACCAGCACGGTTTGCGCTATATTTTTATTGTCCGGCACCACATAGGTAAAGCCGTCTTCCTTATAAAGTCTTCCAACAACCTGATGGGTATTTCTTTGCAAAATCTCAACAATCGCCCCCTCCCTGCGGCCTTTTTTATCGACGCCGGCAATACGCGCCAGCGCCCGGTCTTTGGGCAGCAAAGGATTCATTTCCCTCGGCGACAGAAACAGGTCGTCCGAACCGTCATCCGGCTTAAGAAAGCCAAATCCGTCGGCATGACCGATAATGCGCCCGGCGATCAAGTCTTCATTATTCACCAGACAATATTTTTTGCCTCGATTAAATAATAACTGGCCATCTCTTTCCATTGCCCGCAATCTGCGGCGTAGCGCTTCAAGCTGGTCTTCGTCTTCAAGGAAAAATGCTTCGGCGATTTCTTCACGGCGCAAGGGTTTGCCAGCATGCTCAATTAATTGAAGAATCAATTCGCGGCTGGGTATGGGGTTCTCATATTTCTCAGCTTCGCGCTGAGCATATGGATCTTTTGTTGAATTAAAATCAACGTCTTTTTTAGACTTCAATGTCATTTAAATAATAAAATAAAAAAAGTGGATGCAATAAATATATCTTACATACATTAGCTTAGTATATCGACTAGCATTGAAAGAAAAAAGTTTTTGGCGTTTATGCAAAAAACTTCTCCTCGTTGGTTTCAGCTGATGCCGCCATATTTAACCCGCTTGAGATAAAGATTCACGCTTAATTGACAAAGTCACAACGGGTGGGTATAGTGCGCGCTCACTTTTAGCTTTTACAGCTAGCCTCTGCCGAGGTGGTGAAATTGGTAGACACGCCAGCTTCAGGTGCTGGTGGGGGCAACCCCATGGAGGTTCAAGTCCTCTCCTCGGCACCATTCGATTATATCCCTGTTAATATTAATTCTGCCGGTTTTTTAATAAAACGTGGAGAGTAATTTTCTTTGTATAATAATAACGGGGTCACAAATAACGGGTAGAGTAGAGAACAGGCTAACGCCTGCCCTCCCTCATCAAACCGTGCATGCGCTATTAACGCACACGGCTTTCCGATGTTCTTCACACCAAGGCATGCGCTGTTTTCCAGCCAGCCTTTGTCGGAACCTTGTATAGCCCATATTTCACATAAAGCTGCTGA
>JAGXGY010000042.1 GCA_024636505.1 Methylobacter sp.
GAGGTTCTTTTCGCCCCATTTCCAGTTCGTTCGATCCAGTGTCAAGTAGTACGCATTGTCATAAAAATCAAACAACTGCATGATCAAACGCGCAATCGCATCATAATCAAAGACGGCTTCCTGAAAAAATCGCTGCAACCGCCGATAGCGCGATTTCGGGGCCGCCTGGCTAGCAAAGGCTAAGGCCAGTTGTGTCAGGTTCATGCGTTTCAGCCGCACTAAGGCCAACAGCATCCCGATAAAGCAATCCAATCGGCACTTGCCCCAATCTAAATGTCCTTTTAGAATCACTCTCAGTCCATCGCTTAATTCCATTTCACCTCCTATTTGGTCGCAAGAGAGTGAAACCGATTAGCGATGGACTTTCAATCTCCTTATTTGCCCTTCTTGTAAATCAATGACTTAGGTTTTTTGTCTTGTACAGAGATGAGGCCATGCTGGATTCCGTTACCGCCGGAAACATTTCATCAACAACAATGACGAATGCAGCGGCTACCGGCCTAACTTATGCCGAAACAAACACCAAGGTAATGACTTACGCTAAGGCGAAGCTCGGAAATTTAATCACCGGAGGCAAAGGCGTAGCCACTGCCCGCAGTGACGTTCTGGCTTTTACTCAGGGCTTAAGTCTGTCTAGTGCCAATACAGCGGCAGTTAGCGTTGAAGGCACTGCCCTAGCTATAGGTGAAGATGCTTATGCCAAGACTTTTGTTTTTACCAAAGCAATAAGTACGCGCCATGTTGACATTGCTATTGGGCGAGTCCGTTCAGTCGCCTGTTGTGGAGCAGATAACTATACTAATGCTCAGGCCTCGACGATTACAAACCAAGACTCCAGTATCAGCCATATCCGAACCAATCAAATAAATACCCGGCGATTATCAATTTCATCAGCGACTGCAATTGTTATATCGATAAACAACCATTAAACAACGCTAGCGGACTCAACAGATTATCGCCATTGACAGTGAGCGACTCATCGGTGAGGCGGCGACCCGGAAAACCCGTTAGTCTATCAGCCGTTCGCCGACCTCGGCAACGCAGATGCCGCCCGCCGTGCGGCGTGGAAAACCAGTTGCATTGGGTACCGGACATGTCTTTCGGCGAAGATCAACGTCGGATCCGCAAAGACAGCACCCCAACCAATGCCGCTATTATCCTCCGTGCGGCGTTGAACAGGATTCGACGGGCACAAAAAAACGGCTGTCCACCAAAGGTATGCGCAAAGCGGCTGCCTGGGATGACTCCCTGTTAACCGATATTTTGGCTCAGGTTTTTAATGAGGTGGCCGCGACAAATCACCAGCATCGGTGTATTCTGCTCCAAGGTTTTTTTTGATGAAAAGGGAAAGAGGCAAAAATAATGAGTGAAGAACAGCGTGTAGTGGTAACCGATATCCAAATGCCGTTCATGTCGATGGTTTTCTTCATGGTCAAGTGGGTAATTGCAGCAATACCGGCCATGCTGATCTTAACCATAACCGCTGCCTTGTTTAGCGCTATTTTTGGCAGCCTTGTCAGCTAATTTTTTTGTCATCATTTGTCACCACCGGCTGTAACCGCAGCAGTCTTGTGACTTTAAAAAATAGCCGTAAATCATATTGCTTGAGTCCAAAACCGGTCTTATTGATCAGTCGGCAATCCTCTCTATGTCCAAACAATCCGCACAACATTAGTCATTAACACCGCTTTTTATGCCCTATTTTGGTGCAATTATCAAGAAGCCGCATTGACAACAGTCTCTTGAGCCTTATCCGCATAAAGCAGTAACAAACGTGGCGTGAATATTGCTTATAAGACCGTAAGCTTACCTTTTGTCATTACTGACTTGTCTTATTTTTAACGCGCACTCAAGGATAAATTACATGCTGTCAGAAGCTGAACGTTTTGAAACCTTCTCCCCCTATATTCGGAGCGTTGCCCAGTGCAAGGAAATTCTCCGCGACCTGAACAGCACCTGGGGACTGGTGTCCGCCATTGCGGAAATCAGCTGCCCGACAGAAGCCGCCACCATACTGCCGGCCATGAAAGCCACCAAAAAAGGTTTTGCCGGTCTTGAAAGCAAACTGACCTGCCAGCTGGTATCCGAAGAAATCAAAAAAACCTGCCTTGAGCTGGAATCCAAAGCCCAGGTGTCGATCGATATTCTGGTGCGCAACCTGTACGAGCGCACCGCAGACATCGGTTTTCTGGCGACCAATGCCGATATATGCAATTTTGTGCAGGCCTCCGCAAACGGCGAAAGAACCAGTGTGGATTTAATTAACCAGCTGCTTGACGAATACGGCTTAAAATACAGCGTCTACGACGATATTATCATTCTGGATACCGACAGCCGCATACTGGCAAGGCTTGACCGCGACACAGCCACAACCTCCCAAAGCATTTTTGACCCGATTATTCGCCAGACACTGAACTCAATAGAGGACTATGTCGAAACCTTCGGCAAAACCAAACTCCGCCCCAGCATAGACCGGGCCCTGATTTATTCAAAACGTATCGTCGATCCGGTCGATGATTCGGTGATCGGTGTTTTATGCCTGTCGTTTCGTTTCGATAACGAGATGCAAGGCATCTTCCGCAGCCTGCAAAAGAAAGGCGACAAAGCAGTGATGTTGCTGCTGAACGCGGATTCGAAGGTGATTGCCAGCAGCGACTACGACCATGTACCGATCGGCCGCATCATTGAAGCCGTTCCCGAAGGCGACGCCTACGGCATGACCGACTTTGCCGGCCGCGAATACCTGTCGGTCACGCACCGGGGCCGTCCCTACCAGGGTTATGCCGGACGGGAATGGTACGGACATGCAATGATTCCACTGCACTCGGCATTCGGTTTTTCCGCGTCCGACAAGGAGATCAATGCCGAAATTCTACGCCACGGCGACTCGCTGTCTACCGAACTATCCAGCCTCATTGCCGACGCCGCCGAAGACATCAATCTATTCCTGCACCGCGTGATCTGGAACGGCCAAGTCATGGCGACCAACGAACACGGCAACCTGTTATCGCTAAAAGCGATCCTGAAACAGCTGCGTTCGATGGGGGCGCGCACCGCGCAGGCGCTGGCCGACTCCAGCAGCAAGCTGCATACCACGATGATCACCTCCGAACTGCGCAATGCCGAATCCATTGCCCGGCTGATGATCGATATTATGGATCGCAACTTGTACGAGCGCAGCAACGATTGCCGGTGGTGGGCGCTGACGTCGGAAATTCGGCGCATTGTGTCCGAAGGCCGCCTGAGCGTCGACGATAAAGCCAAAATCACCGACATTCTGCTCTACATCAACAAGCTTTACACCGTCTACACCCGCCTGTTTATCTACGACATCAAAGGCACCATCGTCGCCGAGTCCAATCTGCATGACGATCCGATGGACGCCGTAGGCAGACAGGTGCATGCGGCATACGCGCAGGACACTTTTTCGTTGCGCTCGCCGCAGGAATACCGGGTTTCGCCCTTTGAAGAATCCTGGCTGTATGGAAGCAATCCCACCTATATTTACAATGCCGCGATCCGCCATATTGAGGACATCAACAAAGTGGTCGGCGGTATCGGCATCGTTTTTGACTCCACGGTCGAATTCAAGCACATGCTTGAAGACTGCCTGCCCGATAAACCCGGGGCGTTCGGCCTGTTTGTCGAACGGCCCAGCGGCCGCATTATTGCAGCAACTGAAGCGTCCAATTACCAAAACGGTGAAGTTCTTTGGATAGACCCTGAATTTTTTGAGCTGCCAGAAGGCACAGGAAAATCCAAAATCGTGCTTTATAACAAAAAGTACTATGCGGTCGGCTGTTACTCGTCGCGCGGCTACCGCGAGTTTAAAACCACCGGGGATTATCACAACGATGTCGCCGCTTTTGTGTTTATTCCGATCGGCGAAAAAACCGGAGCCGCCGATTCCGAACAACGCGTAGCGGTTACCTATCCGCAAGAGCCGATAAACTGCGATGCCGTCGTCGATCTGGCAACCTTTTATATCGGCCCGGAGATTTACGCATTTTATGCCGCCGAGGTAGTCGAAGCGATAGAAGTATCGATGATAAACCCGTTGCCCGGCACCAAGTCCTATGTCGTCGGCAGCGTCATGTATTGCGATAACAGCCCCGACGGCCACAATGAAAAAACCCCGATCATCGTCATCGACGGCCGGATTTTGACCAACACGCCGATTGAGCCGGACGAACCGATAAACACCGCCGGCGCAATTGTCGTGGTCAAGACCGAAACAGGTCCGATCGGCTTATTGGTGGATGGGCTTGACGCGATTCCCAGTTTCGAGAAAGCGCAGGTTCAGCCGGTCGGCGAATTACTGCGGGGCGACGGCGGCTACATCAAATCGCTGGTGAATATCCCCGAAAGCCACACGTCCGGAAAAATGCTGATCGTGTTGAATCAGGATTTGATTTTATTGGCGGTGCGCGGGAGGTAGCAAGCCACATCCAGGTTACTTGCTTATTGTGTTAAATCAGGAGTTGATTCTTGCGTCGGTTCGTAAGCAATAATTAAATTTCTGGCTCCCCAGGCACAAACTCCATCATTGCCATTAAGTTAAGGAAAAATCTCCCTCTCCTGCTGGAGAGGGTCGGGGTGAGGAGAATAAAAATAAGGAGAAATGCTTTACTTGGTTCTCTCATCCTAACCTTCTCCCAATGAAAAAATACTGGTATCTTTGACTGTATCCCTACTCTAAATGCTATGTGTAAATTTATCCCAATCATCAATTAAACCAATAGGTAAATCATTAGCACCATTTGTACTAAAATGTGCTATTTCGAATCCCTTATAACTATTGGCAATTTCTTGAGGGATGTCATTGTCAACAAGTATGATTTGACACAACTTTCCGTTGCATTTAAACTCATCAGAAAGATCAAAAAGATATTCATAAATATTATTATATTTTTCTGGATCTGAAAGTCCTTCTGTTATATCTTCTTCAATATTTGTATCGGTATCGAGCACATAGCCAGCTTTTGTTTTTCCTAAAAATTTACCAACAGTGTCAATCATAAGTAAACCAGGAATATTGGTATCCATTGTTAGCTTTGATTTCAATAATGCCGCAAAAAAGCCAATCGATACTATAGTTCTTAAACCACCAGAGTTAATATCTCGATATTCAATATCACGCACAACTGGTAAAAATGATTTTTCACTAACCGACACACCAAACTGATTTTTTATCTTTATTTTATTTAGATAACGATTTAGTTCCTGCCCAAGATCATCACAAATTTCTTCTATTGATGGTGCATTTTTCTTTAATTCGCTTAATTTAATTTTGAGTTCGATGGTGTTAGCTTCAAGCCTTCCAATTTGTTCAGCTATTGATTTTAGACGATTCCTTACTTTAAGTTCGTGATGATGCTTAGTTCTTCTTTCTTTCAAATAAGCTAATTCGGTTACGATAGTATCTCGCTCTGTTAAGTATGGGCTAATATATTTTTCTAACTCCTCGTCCAGAAATTGCTTAGCACGATTTTTCTCGTTATAGAGTTCTGTAAGAATTGATGCATAATCAGTGACTTTTAGTTGGTTATCATGAATAATTTGAGTCAAATCTCTATATCTACGCGATATTGAAGTTAGCTCGTGATTAACTTTACCGTCTTCAGGTATTGAAAACTCTTTGGATATATTGGACAAAGAAATATTAGAATCGCAAATTGGGCATGTGGTACTACTCTCAATATCTCTTCCTATAATTTCCTTTGCTTGATCGGCAGACTTTAACTTATCAATATCATTTTTATAATCATTTTTTAGTCGACCAAATCGCTCTATAATCTGTAACGCTTCCGCCTTCTTATTTTCATAGCTAGCGATATTCATATTGATCGTATTTAAGGCATCTTTGAACCCGGTGTAGAGCTCTGAATCACCTACGATACGACCGTTTAAGTTGGATAGTCTGTTTTCTAAAACTTCGGTTTCGTTCTCAATGTTTGAAATTACACCATCGATATGTTCAACGCTATCAAACTCAGTTTCTACTAAAAATTGAGAAATCACATGATATTGATTTGTTAAATTGTTCTGCTCTTTATTTTTCTCTGAAATCTCCGCATCAAGATCAGTAATATTGCTATCAAGTACATTAAATATATATTTAAGAACTTCTCGATTCTTAACCTCAAGAATAGGGCTTCCTATATTTAACATATGTTTACTACCTACATCATCTTGATCTAAATAAATATATTTAAATAAATCAAGAATGCTCAGTCTTGCTGTAGCAGAACTATCTTTGGTCGGTGCCTGTTTTATTTTTACAGCAGGAAAATTTAGTTCTTCTAACAAAAATTCAGAAAAACTTTTTGTATTAATTGTAGCTTTCGCTAATGAAGAGGCATAGTTGCTTGGGAAATTATTTTGAATTTCAGTATAAGCACATGAATAGACTTCAATATTTCGATCTGCATTATATAAATCACGTTGGATACAGTAATTGGTGTCATTTATACTTATTTCTAAGACAGCATATTTTACCGATGAGGTAAGTTCATTATCAAGCTTGATTTGTTTTCCACCAAGTAGATAATAAATAATCCTTAGAACGCTGGATTTTCCGGTGTCAGCATCACCATAAATAATATTTACCCCTGGATGGAACGGTATGGTGTAGTTTTTCCTATGACCAATTAAGATCATTTGCTTAATACTTAACCCTGATAATTGCTCCATTTAGGTTCCCTGTTTAATTACTAGATTTATATAACCATTAAGCTTCGATGCATTTTCAGATTGAAGGCGTTTCATCTGGCTAATATAGCGGTTAATTTTAATAAAGTATTCACTAGATAAACTTTTTGCTCGTATTTTTCCTTCGTCATTTAGCTGAATTAAAAAACCTTCTTTTTTATTATAATTTACTGTCAACCAATTTTTTGATGACAAGAATTTTATCATTAGCTTGAGTTTATCTCGGTCAAATAATTCATCGAAATTAACCGACAATGTCTCAACAGTATAATACTCGTCTTCGGCTATTGTTATTGTTTTCTTTCCAGCTCTCTCTAAAACCTTGTTAAGAAAAACAGGTCGTGTAACCAAAAAATAAAATATCTGAAGCATTTCAATCGTTAGTATTTTCTTTTTAAGCTTTGTGATAGCTGTATTGTCAATAATGAGCATTACAATACCAATATTCAGATAGAAGTCTTTGTCAGGCTGCAAATAAGGTAAATTATTCATTAGTCAACTCCTTCAACGTCTTATACTCCCTTTGCACTCAAAAAACGTCTAGTTTTTAGCGATGATGCATTGGGTGTCAGGCCTTTATTAGAAAGGCTTTGAGTTCTTAAAAAAGTAGACGGTTTCTCAATCAGATGGGAGTAAAGTGAATCTATTTCCGTATCTTTGCCCCACCAAATATCACTTTTCTCTGAATTTGCAAGCTGATGTAACATCCCTTGCTTATGTATTGCACTGATGAATGGAACCAAGCTACTTAAAAAGACTCTATCTTCTTTTAATATATTTTCATGAACATCGGCCAAAAGAAGTCCAGAATTAGCTATACCATTATGTAAATACTTGGTGTAACTATTTTTGTAAATCGTCCTTACTCGATCATATAAATCAGCTAGCCGATTCTGATCAGAGGAACTGCGGAATTTCTTGCTTATATATTCCGCATTTAAGAAAACTTCTTTTGCACTCTGCACTGAAGAATGGTGAATGTCTGCAACAATTAGCTTTAAAACAAATAATTCATCGTCAAAGGCCTTATCATCTTCCAAATGTTGGAGTTTAATATTAGACATTCCAGAATCATCAGTTTGGTAGTTTAAAATTATCTGTTTCACTGCTACCAATGTCGTGCTGTTATCCCCTTCTGGCTTCGATATACTAGTATGGTTCTCTTCAACGGGGATAATATCCGATTTTTCATTACTTATAGGAGCAGCGCTAGATTTTGGTACTACGTCATCATGTACACCGTAAAAATATTTTGTGATGGGCCTAAGACTTGTTTTGAGCCATACGTCATTTATTTCATGAATAAAATTATTTAGGGGCGCTAGTTCTTCGATCTGAATATTGTTACTAATTAGCTTCCCATAAGTAGCTAAATCTGAACCCATATGAGGAACTGCCAATGATACAAAGAGTCTTATTTTAGAAGGGACATTCTCCTGGATATCCTTGGTAATACAGCTTTTTACAACAAGTCCTCCCATGCTGTGAGCAATAACTATAATATTGTCGTAACTTTGCAGCTTAAAGCGGGTTTCTGTTCTTAGAAGGTTGGCAATTTCTTCTATGCTGACATTACTTTGCAACTTCCCGTAAGACATCTTGAAATAGTTTTTGATGAGTTTCGAAACATTACTTGCTTTTGTAAACGTTGTTAGTAATTTTGTGAAGTATGAAAAGTGAGCAATATCATACTGTTCGGCTATTTCATGCTCTTTAAGCAATAATAAAGGAAATGAACCATAGTCTGGATGATTCCATGTATCCTCATCCCCTGTGAAACCATGTACAAACAAGATAATATTTTTATTATTATCATTCTTAACGAATTTGATCATCAGACTGAAGTTCCTTACATACTGTATTAGTACAGTAGTTTAATCAGAAAAAATAAAGCCCAGCCAGTATAAGAGCCTCTTTTGAACCTACAGACTATCAAATAAACTCAGGTGCAAGCAAGTTGAGTGACGGGGTCAGATCGAGTTCGGCCTTTCGCGAATTTCAGAGTTCTTTCCAAACAAGTTTTTTTCTTCGATTGTTTTGTATATTGTAAGGTGATTGGCGGTCTGCTGTAGCGGAACCGCAGAATTCATAAATTTATAAAGAGTCATTGCAAGCATGAGCTTAAACGTACCCACTAACAGCAACTTTGTACTCTATCAAACCGATGACGGACAAACCCGCATCGAAGTACGTTTGCAGGATGAATCGGTGTGGTTAGCCCAAGCAACACTCACAGAACTATTTCAAACCAGCAAGCAAAACATCAGTCTGCATTTGAAAAATATCTTTACCGAAGGAGAGTTGGCGGAAGATCGAGTCGTCAAGAAATACTTGACAACTGCCGCCGACGGCAAGCAATACCGCACCAAGCACTATAATCTTGAAGCCATTATCGCCGTCGGTTACCGGGTCAAATCCCATCGCGGCACCCAGTTCCGCCGCTGGGCTACCGAGCGCTTGAACGAATATTTGATAAAAGGCTTCACGATGGACGATGCACGATTAAAGCAGGTTGCCAACATCGGTTCCGATTATTTCGGTGAAATGCTGGAGCGCATCCGTGACATCCGTTCCAGCGAGAAACGCTTTTATCAGAAAATCCGCGATATTTATAAGCTGGCGGTCGATTACGATCCCCAGGCCGAAGCAACGCTAGAGTTTTTTAAAATCGTACAAAACAAACTGCATTTCGCCATTTCCGGCAAAACCGCCGCCGAACTGATTGCTGATCGCGCCGATGCTAGCCAGCCGAATATGGGGTTGACCGCTTGGAAAGGCGCAAAAGTCCGCAAAGGCGATGTGACCGTAGCCAAGAATTATCTGACCAACGAAGAAATAGACGGCCTAAACCGCATTGTCAGCATGTATCTGGATTATGCCGAAGACGGCTTTCCGTTTAAGGCGGGACACATAAAAGGCTTAACCTTAAATTGTCCCGACTTAAACGGGAAGCCCCGAAGACCAAGCCAAACGCCACCGGCAGATTTTTATGCGGGACTGGCGCAGCAAGCTGGATGCATTTTTGCAGTTTAACGAGCGCGATATTTTGACTAATGCCGGAACGATCAGCAAAGTGATCGCCGATCAGCTAGCCTTGGAGCAATACGAAAAATTTAATCAACACCGCTTGGCAGTGGAAGCGGAACAAGAGGCGTTACTGGATGATGCTGAATTACAAAACTATTTGGCAAAAAAAGTTGTCACTCTACCGCGCTTAGCAATGAAATTATTGCCAACGTAGATGACAACTTTTTTATTGTCGTTTTTAAAGCTAAATACGCAGTGAATACCTTAACCGATTATCTGCTCTATACCGCCCTAGCATAGCAGTAGCCAATCTTGATGCCAACAAAGCAGGACTAAAAATTCGGCAATCATTGCGCTCATTTTTAGCACCCTGCCACATAATTTACAGCGGAATAACGGCTGATTATTCTGTTGTTTTTACGCAAAACACCAAGCGATCCAATCTCATCTATTGGTTAATTTCTAGCTGAGATCAGTAGCAAGTACCCAGCGCATAAACTCGCAATAAAACAACTTGTTGTGGACTAGCCACGGGTTATTTAAAGCACCTGAGACCGGAACCGGTTCTCATTTAATTAATGCTTAAATCTCTTGTTTTACTTATTTAATCAGAGGAATATCAGGCTCAATTCAAACATCTAATGGAGGACTTATCATGAAAATTTTAAATATACTGGTCTTACTGGCTTCACTTTTTGCTATAGTCGGCGCCGCTTTTTTCCGGATTTTTGTTTTACTGACCAATGCACTATTTTCTCAGCCGACTCATAATCGCCATCCCTCATGGCTAGACTAAAAAAATGATACGCTGTGAATCCTTATAAGCGGCTTTGACGCATCCGTTACCGCTCAGATTCTTTCTTAGCCACCTTATCCCGCAAATATACCGGCATTGCCTGCTCGACAGCGACTGCCTGACCTTGTTCGAAACCTCGCGCCCCTAAACGGGCAATCGCACCGGCTCTGGGCAGCATGTCGGCTTGATAATGGCTGACTCGTCCCGCCAAGCGAGCCATCAATTCCTGAGGGTAAACACCCCAACCCGAACCGATACCTACGCCAATCAAGTCGGGAAATTCAACAGCATCAGCCGGGGTCACTGCCTCAAAACCGATCAGTTCGGCAAAGCCTTGCTCATCACGTCGGTAAACTCCCCAAAAAATCTCGCCCATCCGCGCATCCATCGCGACAAAGGCGACGTTCTCGTCATTGCGATCGAAAAAATCCTGGGCGATAGCCGCCAGGGTGGACACCGGGACTACCGGCAAATCGGCACCCAAGGCGATGCCCTGGATCACGCCGGTGGCGATACGCACCCCGGTAAACGAACCGGGGCCGCGGCTGAACGCCAGCGCATCCAGCTGTTGCGGCTTCAAGCCCGCCTCCGCCATTAATGAATCGATCATCGGCAAAATCAGCTGGGTATGTTTTTGGGGCGCAAGCTCAAAGCGCTCTTTGACCTCGCCGTCAATAATTAGCGCTGCCGAGCAGGCTTCGGTCGAGGTTTCTACTGCCAGTAATTTCATTGTTCGATCTCTAAATGGGTAATTAATTTGCGAATGCCGATTTTACTCATGGAAGAAACTCTATTTTTATCCGCGTTTATCCGCCAAATCCGTGTCATCCGCGTTCTATTCTTCTATCGTCTCTTCCTGGAAAAACGCCCGCACCTCGTCTATGTCGCGGGTGCGCTTCATGGCCGGCACGCTATCTAAAAATATCTGCCCGTAGGATTTCTTTAACAACCTGGGATCGCACACCATCAATACGCCCCGGTCGGTTACGTCGCGAATCAAACGGCCGATGCCCTGCCTCAACGCAATCACGGCGGTAGGCAGCTGGTATTCGAAAAACGAGTTGCGCCCCTGTTTGGTCATTGCGTCCAATCGCGCTTTCAACACCGGATCGCCGGGCGAGGCGAACGGCAGTTTGTCGATAATGACGCAGGATAAGGCTTCGCCTCTAACGTCTACGCCTTCCCAAAAACTTGAGGTGCCCAGCAACACGGCGTTGCCTGCTGCTTTAAACTGTTCCAGTAATAGTCCCTTGGGACGACTGCCCTGAATCAGCAACGGAAAATCGATTTTTTTCTCCAGCAATTCAGCCGCCTGTTTCAGCGCGCGATGGCTGGTAAACAGGAAAAACGCCCTGCCCTTGCTGGCCTGCAACACCGGCACGGCAAATTCGACGATGGTCGGGATAAACTCGGGATCATTAGGCTGCGGCAAGCCTTTGGGATGATAAAACAATGATTGGTGAGAAAAATCGAACGGACTACCCCAGCTTTTTCCGGTCGCGTCGCTCAGTCCCAGATTATTGGCGAAATGATCGAACCTGTTGGCCACGCTTAAGGTCGCTGAGGTAAAAACCCACGCCGCCTGATGTTGCTGCATAAAGGAGCGAAATTCTGCGGCTATATCCAGCGGCGTCCGGCTCAAGGTAAAGGTGTTTTTATAGGTTTCATACCAGCGTATCCATTTGCCGCTATTGTCTTCAAGAATAATCCATAACTGTTGCACCAGTTCTTCGGCGCGTTTAAAACACGCATCCAGGCCTTTGGTTTTAACCGATGCCAACTCCAGTTGATCGGCCAAGCGCTGCAACTGGTCTTTAACCGCTGTCAACGCTCCGGCAATTTTGGGATTATTTTCGATGTCTTGCCAATCGCCGCGTTTCAGCTCGATGCCGAACGCCAGCCTCAAGTCTTTAACCTCATGCTCCAGGTCTTCACAGGCGGTGCGTAAAGCGGGTATATCGGTGGCGTCTTTAAAATATTCCATCAGCGCATCTTGCGCCAGATCATTGAGTTGCTTGGCGCTGACGCTAATACCTAAGAAATTGGAGGCGGTATCGGCCAATTGGTGCGCCTCGTCGATAATCACCACCTCGGCATCGGGCAATAACTCGCCGAAACCGTTGTCGCGTATCGACCAGTCTGCGCACAGCAAATGGTGATTAACTACCAGAATCTCGCACTCCTGGGCTTTTTTTCTGGCCTTGACCAGAAAACAGTCGGCGTAATCCGGGCAATCCTGCCCCAGGCAATTATCGATTGACGAGGTCGCCTGATACCAGACCGGGTTGGCCTCTGATACCTCGGACATTTCTGAGGTATCGCCGGTTTTAGTGCGTTTCGACCAGGATGTTATTGTTGCCAGGGCCGCAGCATCTTCTTTGCTAAAACCCACTGTAGACGTTAACGCGTTTTTTAGCCGATAGGTACACAGATAATTACTGCGACCTTTTAATAGCGCTGCGATAAACGGTGTTTTGATGGCTTTGCGGATAATCGGCAAATCCTTATTAAATAACTGATCCTGAAGATTTTTAGTGCCCGTTGAAACAATAACCTTTTTACCGGATAAAATAGCGGGGACTAAATAGGCAAAAGTCTTGCCGGTTCCGGTTCCGGCTTCGGCAATTAAATGCTGATTTACTTCGATAGCATGAGCAATCGCCTCGGCCATTTCAACTTGAGCCTCTCGCGGTTGATAGCCTGGGATTATCTCGGATAAGCTGCCGTCACTGCTGAAAAATTTTTCTAATTCCGTCAATTGAGTCTCTTGCACTATTTTGTATTTGCTATTTTAATTCAACCGACAAGCACAGTTCATTGTTTAACTGAATTGAAAAAGCCGAAAAAGCAACAAAGATACCAGATTGAGATTTTAAAGATAGTCGGTTAGGCATCTAAATTTACGCCGCCCAAGTGGACCGGCAATAGCTGCGAACAACAGCATTAACGATACACCCGAAGCCGCTGTTAGGTGTTTACACCGGTTTAATAAGCCGCCTGCTTCCTATACACTTAAAATTCACTAAAAACTTATGCTTCATCAGCGTTTTTCTTATATCAACAGCATTGGTCAAGCAATTTTGATTAACGTACCTTGGGTAAGGTATGCTACAAAGAGATATATTACAATATGCTAATATTAGTTAAATCGAGGAATGTCCGGATGAAAACGACAACTGATTTGCAACGCCGAAAACTATTAAAATATGCCGCTATCGGTATCGCCGGAGCAACCGCTTATCCCGGTTGGGCAAAGGCGACTAACGACTTTGTCAGGGTCAATACGTCATCTGCCGACTTTCTGGCCGATGTTGAAATTGAATTAACCATGAACACCGCCGATGTACCCATTCTGAGCGGCAATAAAACCCATGTCTGGAAGGTCACCGGCAAGGTTATCAAGGGCGCTTCCGATGTGCTTGATAATAATGACGGCACTTATCTGGCCCCGACCCTGCGCTTAAAAAAAGGCCAGAAGGTCAGGCTGACGTTAAATAACAACCTACCCGCACAATCGATTTTACATTGGCATGGCCTGCATGTACCGGCCAACATGGACGGCAATCCGATGTATGCGATCAATAGCGGCGAAACCTATATCTACGAATTCGAAATATTGAACAGAGCCGGTACCTATTGGTATCATGCCCATACCCACAGCGTCACCGCCAGACAAGTCTATTCCGGCCTGGCAGGCCTGTTTATCGTCAGCGATGATCAGGAACAGGCGCTAAATTTACCGAGTGGCGGTCAGGATGTAGCACTGGTGATTCAAGACCGCAGTTTTGACAGCCAAAACCAATTGGCTTATTCGGCGCACATGATGCAACGTATGCAAGGCTTTCTGGGCGAACAGATTCTGGTTAACGGTCAACCTGATTTTGTGTTACCGGTAGCAACACGCGCTTATCGACTCCGGCTGTTAAATGGTTCTAATTCGCGTATTTATAAACTCGCCTGGGATGACGGCACCCCGCTCACCGTCATCGGCGTTGACGGCGGCTTGCTGGAACGGCCCGAACAACATGACTATGTAATGCTGGCTCCGGGACAACGACGGGAATTATGGATGGACTTCAGCGAACGGGCGATAGACTCCGAACTCACTTTGCGCAGCCTCGCGTTTGATGTTGCCTCGCATGGCGGCATGGGCATGATGGGCGGACGCGGCATGATGGGCGGCGGCATGAGACGGGGAGGAATGATGTCGGTCAGTACCCTGCCTTCAGGTTCCGACTACCCGATTTTAAAAATCCGGGTCGCCAAAAAGGAACAAGGCAGTAACACGCTGCCCAAGGTGCTTACCCCTATTACCGCATTACGCATTAAAGATGCCGCCAATGCAGACAATCCTAAAACCATCGCCTTATCGATGCGACACATGTCAGCCCTGCTGAATGGCCGTTCTTATAAAATGAATGATGTTCAACCGGATGAAATGATCCCGGTTAACAGCCTGCAACTCATTGAGTTCGATAACGGTTTTGACAGCGGCATGCACGGCATGATGAACATGCCGCATCCGATGCATTTACATGGCGAACAGTTTCAGATCGTCAAACGGGAAGTAAACTCGCGTTCTGGCGATAGTTACGCCTCGGTCGCTTCAGGGTTGATACACAACGGCTGGCAAGATACCGTTCTAGTGATGCCCGGCGAAAAAGTCACGATCTTAAAACCGTTTAACGATTTTAAAGGCCCGTTCATGTACCACTGCCACAACCTGGAACATGAAGATATGGGCATGATGCGCGATTTTCTTATTAAATAACCGATGTTAGGCGAGCGCCTATAAAAAATCGCAGTCTACAAAAAGCATGTCGAAAATACATTCCGATGACAATGAATCCTGGTCGGCATAGTCATGCCAGCCACATTGAGATGAATGAATACGGTGGCATGACACCGTAAATCAGGAAAACAGGGCTTTAGCTTTTTTCGTGGCTTTCGTGCTTTTTGTAGGCAGTGCGTTACATCAGTTAAATAATTCCGATTTATTTCAGCTTGACTGGCATCTAACGGCAGACATTTCGACAACTGCCGTTTATCGTAATTTCAAATTACTCAGCCTTGCTTCTTAAGCAAATTGGGATTCACCTTACGTAGACGCCTGTTTTTCTTAATACAAAAATCGCCGGTACATCGATTTACCTCAACGGTAATATGCGACAATTTATGAATACCTCCGTAGTGAAATTCTTTTAATAATTTCTTGTAATATTCCGGCGCTTTGGGATTATGCGATATCAGTGAAATAATGATCGCAAAGTGCCCGGGGGCGACCTGCCATACATGCAGGTCTGAAATACGATTGTCTGCGTCGCTTTCTATTTTTTTCTTTATCGCCAATTTATATTTCAACGCTATGCTTTCATCCAGCAATACCGGACTGGTCTCTTTCAGCAACGAATACGCCCATTGAATGATAATCAGCGCTCCCACCATACCCATAACCGGATCCAGCCAGTTCCAGCCATAATATTTAGCCAGTCCCAGCGCAATAATAGCCAGCACTGAAGTCAAAGCGTCGGCAAGCACATGCAGGTAAGCTGCTTTAAGATTATGATCATGGTGGTGATCATGATCGCCACCATGATGATGATCTTTGAGCAGCAGCGCACAAATCAAATTAATCAGCAAACCGAAACCAGCAATGGCAATAGCTTCATTAAAGTGGATAATATGCGGATGGACAATGCGCTGCCCTGACTCAACCAACATAATCAAAGCTACCACGCCCAGCACAATGGAGCTGGTATAACCGCCCAGAACACCGACTTTTGCCGGACTGAACGCAAAAGTCTGGTCATGCGTATGAACACGGGAATAACGATAAGCAATCAGCGTGATCATAAAGGCGGCAACATGCGTGCCCATATGCCAGCCATCAGCCAGCAGCGCCATCGACCCAAATAAAGTACCCGCAGTTATTTCCAGGATCATGGTTAAAAAAGTGAGTACCAGAACCAGCTTGGTTCGCCGCTCCCCTTTCCTGTTAATGACTGAAAAATTGTGCTCGTGTTTCAGAAGATCTAATGTGTGCGCATGCATTCCGAACCCTGTTTTGCTATTCGTTAAAACGACCAATCCCCAACAAATATAGCATGTTGCGCCTATTGCTTTGATCAGGCGGTAATTGGTTAAAGAGTTTCCATTTTATCGAATAACTAACGTTTTTGATAAGAATTATTCGGCGGAGTCTTGATGGCAAAAACAAACCGATAGGCATAAAAAAAGGGTTATCATTTTGATAACCCTTCTATTATTGGCGTCCCCAGGGGGGTTCGAACCCCCGTTACCGCCGTGAAAGGGCGGTGTCCTAGGCCACTAGACGATGGGGACTAAACTGGTTTAGTCAGCCTATACTCAACTGTACATCAACTTACTCTTTTATGCGTCGAAACGTCTTGACATCCTCCCCGACCTAAAGGACTAGGATTCCTGATTGCTCAGGAGTGAGTAGGTATCGCTACTGCTCACTGGTTTCTGCTGCTGACGGCATTGTTGCACCATTCACTTCACAGACTAGCCCCGTCTATCCGACGGTTATTTAAGTGATTATAAAAAAAGGCCTATGCTGATAGGCCTTAATATAATGGCGTCCCCAGGGGGGTTCGAACCCCCGTTACCGCCGTGAAAGGGCGGTGTCCTAGGCCACTAGACGATGGGGACTAGAACTGATCAACTATTGGTGGAGCCAAGCGGGATCGAACCGCTGACCTCAACACTGCCAGTGTTGCGCTCTCCCAATTGAGCTATGGCCCCTAAGTTGAGAACCGGCATTGTACAGTAATTATCTATGCTGTCCACCACTAATTTAGATTATTTATATGCTTTATCGCCCGCCGTATTCTCGCCAAGGTTTTTTCTTTGCCCAGCAACGACAAAGTAATATCAATCGCCGGTGAAACGGCTGAACCGCAAACGGCAACACGCAAAGGCTGGGCAACCTTACCCAGACCCAAGGCCAGGGTTTCAGCCAGATTGACCACAATCTGATGCAACGCCTCACCCTGCCATTCCGGCACTGCGGCAAATTCATCGTGCAACCGCGCTAAAACCTCTGCGGCGGCCGGGGTAAAATTCTTTTTAGCCGCTTTTTCATCATAGGCGTCAAAATCCTTGTAGAAATACACACTAGCGGCCGCCATTTCAACCAGAGTCTTGCAGCGTTCGCGTTGCGCCTTGACCGTATCGGTCAAACTGGGACCCGTGGTAGGATCGATACCCAGTTCGCCCATATGCCAGCTTAAATGACGCGCCACATGAGCCGGATCGCTAGTCATAATGTAATGATGATTCAGCCATAGCAGCTTTTCGGTGTTGAATGTCGATGCCGACACATTGACATTTTCCAAGGCAAAATGCTCGATCATTTCATCAACCGAAAAAATCTCCTGATCGCCATGCGACCAGCCCAGACGCACCAGATAATTCAACAAGGCTTCGGGCAAATAGCCGTCGTCACGAAACTGCATCACGCTAACCGCGCCGTGACGCTTAGACAGCCTGGCGCCATCCGAACCCAATATCATCGGCAAATGCGCGTATTGGGGTAATTCGACGCCCAGGGCCTTAAGAATATTCATCTGCCGGGGTGTGTTGTTGATATGATCGTCGCCGCGTATCACATGGGTGACCTGCATATCCATATCGTCGACCACTACCGTTAAATTATAAGTCGGGGTGCCGTCGCCTCGGGCGATAATCAAATCGTCCAGTTCTTTATTGCCGACCACAATGTCGCCTTTAATCAAGTCGGGAATAGTTACCGCTCCATCGACAGGATTTTTAAAACGGATGACGGCTTCACGGTCATTGTTAGGCTCATCGGAATCCCTGCATTTGCCGTTATAACGCGGCTTTTCCTTATTCGCCATTTGCTCGGTGCGCAACTGCTCCAGCGCGTCTTTGCTGCAATAGCAGTAATAGGCATCGCCCTGATCCAGTAATTGCTGAATAATCGCCTTATACCGGTCGAAATGGTGGGTCTGGTAAAACGGCCCCTCATCATATTCCAGCCCCAGCCAGGTCATGCCTTCCAGAATCGCATCGACCGATGCCTGCGTGGATCGTTCCAGATCGGTATCCTCGATCCGTAAAATAAACTTTCCGCCATGCTTGCGCGCATAAAGCCAGGAAAACAAGGCAGTGCGGGCGCCGCCTACATGCAGATAACCCGTTGGACTCGGGGCAAAACGTGTTTTTATACTCATTTGATATTATTTCGTCAGTAAAATTCTGTTGGCGTATTCTTTCGGGATTTGCTTAGAGGCAGTCAAGCGCATCGCTTGATAATTAAAAGCAATCGCTCCCTTAGCGGCGGCATTCTTGCCCAAAATAGCCAATGAAGGGCCATGGCCTTGGGCTGCGGCTTTTTGGTACCACGCTGTCGCCATTTTAACATCATTTTTCACACCGATGCCCCGGTCGTATAGCGCCGCCATAACCACTTCAGCCTCAATAACGCCTTGATTTGCAGATTTTAACATCCACTCGGCGGCTTTTTGCTCATCTATTTCAACGCCGTTACGACCTAATAAATACATTGCCCCCAATTTAGCTTGAGCCATTGCATGGCCTTGCATTGCGGCTTGCCGGATATCATCTGGCGTTGATAGCTGTTGCGCTTGCACACCCGGGCCAAGCAACAATAAAAAAGCCAAAAAAAATAATTTGAACATATGAATAAATCCCCTTTTTCTTTCATGGAAAAACTTGCATTATTTCATGCCCGGAAGCAAAGACAAATTATCCGTTAAAAATAAACTGCCGCTAAAATCAATATTAGTAAGTTGCTGATATTGACCGCAATTCAACGTATCGGTTTTTTTCAATACGTGTTTCCACTGATTTTATAAATAGCTTGCTTCCTATATCCTATAACCGTTAACATCCCAACTGATTGCTTTAGGCTTACCCGTTCAATTTAACGCCAATGGCGGCGGATAACATCCGTGTTATCTTAAACGATTTGCTAACCAGGAGATATTTTATGAAAAAAACATTTATCATTGCAGCCGCTATTGCCGGCGCACTCATATCGGGTTGCGCTTCTCAACCGCTGAGCACTTTCAATGTATTTCATCCGGCAGAGCTCAACGGTTTGGTTGCTTCAGGACAATACCTGCAAAAAACTGATAACTTCTTTGTAATCAATGACTCCTCATCATCAATGGCTGAACCTTATCATGGCTCAGGCTACCCGGCCCAACCTTCCCCTACCAAGCTCTCCGTTGAAAAAGAAATCCTGAACAGAATAAATCTGACCGTTCCCGATCTAAACATGACTTCAAGCATTCGCAGCTTTGGTTTCGGCTCTTGTCTGAATTGGGGATTCACCCGGCTTAACTTGGCGCCAACCCCTTATTCAAAATCATTATTCGGTAGCGGTATCGATACCCTGGCCTGCGCAAGCGGCGGTTCGCCGATGATTAACGGCATTGAGGCAACAGCCAAGGACCTATCAAACACAACCGGCAACATCGCCGTTTTGATCCTCAGCGATGGGCACGAACTGGACGCCAATCCCTACGCCGCCGTTCAATCCCTGAAGCAACAGTATGGTGATAGATTATGCGTTTATACTGTCTGGGTAGGTAATCAAAAAGACAATCAAGGCCAAATCGTATTAAATAACCTTGCCAACATTGGCGGTTGCGGATTTAGCACCACGGCTGAGCGAATTGCCGACCGCGTCGACATGGCTAAATTCGTACAAAATATTTTTTTAAAACCCGGCACACCGGTTGCCGATTGCTCAATGCTCGATGATGATGCCGACGGCATTAATAATTGCAACGACAGATGCCCTGACACCTTAAAAGGCGCTCACGTTAATGCATTCGGCTGCTGGATCGTCGATATAAAATTCGACAACGATAAGAGTAATATCAAACCGGCTTATTATACTGAACTCGATAATGTCATTAACGTACTCAAGCATAATCCCAGCGTAAATATTGAAGTACAAGGCCACACCAGCAACACCGGCACTGCCGCACACAACCAAGCATTATCCGAGCGTCGCGCACTGGCGGTTAAAAACTATTTAAGCAACAAATATGTCCATGCAGACTCAGCATTGACTGCACGCGGGTACGGTTTAACCCAGCCTATCGATACCAATGAAACCGAAGCAGGTCGGGCTAACAACCGCAGAGTGCAACTGGAAGTGCTTAAATAAGGCTAGCCGATACGACCAAGCCGGAAGCGCTCCAGCGTTTCCGCATACCAAAAAGGGCGGGGTAATTATCCGCCCTTTTTTTATATCCTCAGCATCGATGATGGTAACCGCCTCACAGCAGCATCACCCATCCAAATCTATCAGCCTAACACCAACAGCCTCAGCGTCTGTCACTAACGCACCGCAAATGCCCTGACCTAAGGTTATATCTTGCGCCTGCCACATTGCAGCCTGACCGCAATCAACCGGAACCCTTAAAAACCCGGCCTGGTTTTCAGGATTAACCACACAATGATTTAACCCTAAGCCGATACCGCGCCCGGTGGCTTTAACGAAAGCTTCTTTACGCGTCCAGAAGCGATAAAACTCGACTGTTTTTTGAGCTTCCGGCAACTGGCTCCAATAAGCTGTTTCTTCTTCAGCAAAACATTTACCGACCAGAGCGGCTAAACTGGCTCTGGGTTTACAGCACTCCACATCCACACCTAGCCGACAGTTCCAGCCGACGGCAATGACCATAGCACTGGCTGAATGGGACAGATTGAATACCAGTTCGGGATTATCGGCAAGATAGGGTTTGCCATGCTCGGCTTTTTTTATCCTGATCTTTTCCGGCGCCACGTTAAGCGTTTGGGCTAAAACATTTCTTAAGCGACCATGCACTTCGACGTAGCGTTTGCGCAGCCAATCGTATTTGAATTTTTCGGCTTGAGCCTGCTCGGCTGCATCAAGAACGCGCCAGTAGTCTTGATAATGCTCATCGCCGGCAACAACATTGCCATGCCATATTTGGATAGTGTCGGTATTCATAATCCTGGTATTTTCACTGGCTTTCTCATTGCCACGCCCCCCGTCACGGTGCCATTCAGTTAAGCCGAAAGTCGTTATGATCGAATGTTGCGGGCGCGAATAAATTCGCGCTCACACTATAAACTTAATGCCCAACAACAGCCCGGCCCTCGCCTCGCGGATCACTGGCCGCAGTCAATTGATGAGTGGCTTTATTCCACTGTACCGCTTGCATATTGCCATAATGGTAACGCGCCACTTTCAGCTGATGCCCCATGGCGGTAAGCCGGGTTTGCTCATCCGCCGTCAGTGCGCCTTGTTCATATTCAATCACATCCGGCATAAATTGATGATGAAAACGCGGCACTTGCACCCATGAGTCCGGCCCATGGCCTTTGGCAAAATCCAGCGCGGCTAACAGCACCATCGAAATAATTCGACTGCCGCCCGGCGTTCCCAACACCGCGACATGATGCCCGTCATCAAGAAAAGCGGGCGTCATACTGGACAACATACGCTTGCCCGGCGCGATCGCGTTGGCGATACCGCCTACCAGCCCGTAAGCATTCATAGCACCCGGCAGGCTGGCAAAATCATCCATATGATCGTTCAGCAATACGCCGGTTCCAGGCGCCACCAAACCCGCACCAAAAGGAAGATTAATACTCAGCGTTGCGGCAACCCGATTGCCTTGTTCATCAATAATCGAAAAATGGCTGGTATTGACGCCCTCAGGCTGTGGTTGAATTTCTCCTGACAGCATGCCGCTGGGCAACGCCTTATCGAGCCGCAGACTGCTGCGCAATCCGGCCGCATAATCCTCGTTTAACAAGCGCTTAACCGGCATGTCGATAAAGTCCGAATCGCCCAGATACAAGGTCCGATCATGATAAGCACGGCGCATGGCCTCGACGATAAGATGCTTTCGGGTTGACTCATCGGTCTGCGCCAAATCATAAGCGGACAGAATATTGAGCGCTTCAATCAACACGATACCGCCGGATGACGACGGCGCGGCGCTGGTGATGTTTATGCCGCGATAATGGCCCGTTACCGGCTCCCGTTCGACAATCCGATAAGCTGCCAGATCCTGTTTTGTCCAGATGCCGCCCGCCTTGTTGACGCCTGCCACCAGCTTATCGGCTATATCGCCGCCATAAAATCCATCCCGTCCCGAATCGGCCAATTGCCTTAAGGTATCGGCCAAGTCTTTTTGCCGGAGTATTGAATAAGCCTCGGGAATATCGCCGTCGTTAAGAAATATCCGTGCAGTCTGCGGGTATTTTTTGATCAGCCCAGCCCTGAACTTGAGTAGCTTTCGATGCCTTTCACCGATGGCGAAACCGCTTTGTGCCGCTCGTATCGCAGGTTGCAGACTTTCCGCCAACGGCAGGCGTCCGTATTTTTCCGACAAATGCACCAGCGCTGCAGGCAATCCGGGAATGGCCGCCGCCAAGGCGCCATCGAGCGATAAACGGGGAATCAGCTTGCCGGCTTTATCCAAAAACATCGTCTGATGAGCCGCCAGCGGCGCTTTTTCGCGGCCGTCGATCATAGTTTCAAAACCGTCCTGTTCCCGGTGCAACAACCAGTACCCGCCGCCGCCCAAACCGGAACCGGAGGGTTCAACCACCGCCAAGGTTGCGCTGACCGCCACAGCCGCATCAAAAACATTGCCGCCTTTATCTAAAACCTCAAAACCGGCTGCGGTCGCCAGAGGATGCGCACTGGCAATTGCCGCGCGCGTGCCATCCGCATAAACCTGCGCAATCCCAAAAACAGTCATTATCAGGAGTAGCACACAATATTTCTTAACCATTTTTGCCTCGAATTACATTTAGTGGGTGCAATTAAACCACATTTGCAAGATTACGTTAGCTTGATGCTCAATTGCTTACCTGGAGCGCGCAATAAAGCGAGCCTATCCGCCAGAACATTAAGTATTCGTACCAATATTTTTTCTCATTTTTCTATTTAAAATACATAACGATGTCTTTGTTTGATACACCAATCATAAGGGCAATCCTTAACCATCATAAGGGGGTGAAAAATGACTGTAAATGCTAAAAAAACTAAAGCAACTAAAGCAACTAAAGAAAAAGTTTCAACGCCTGAGGAAGATGGCTCAACGATATGCCTTCCCGATCGTGACGCCAAGATTGCTGAAATAGCCTATCTCAAGGCCGAAAGCAGGGATTTTTCACCAGGCTATGAACTTGAAGACTGGCTTGAGGCCGAACGGGAATTTTTGCTGTAACAATACAACAAGAGGCAAATCGCGATGCCTCGTCAGGCTACTATTTTACAATCAATTTATTTTGGAGTAATTCATGTCAAATAAAGAAATAGAGACCACAAAAAAAAGTTCCGAATTATCACCCAAAACATCGCTAGGCAGCCTGATGTCATTCGATGAGTTTGACGATTTTTTTGATGATTTTCTCTCGCGCAGATGGCCGCGCTTGCTGGACTTGAATGTACCTGCCCTGTCGGCAATCAGCATTCCAAAAGTCGACATTCTTGATCACGACAATGAAATAGAGGTTCGGGCGGCATTGCCAGGCGTTAAAAAAGAAAACCTGGATATATCCATTAACAACCAGGCCATTACCATCCGCACCACTTCCAAGGAAGAAAAAAAGCAAGAGGAAAAAGGCAAGTATTTTCGCCGCGAAATATCATGTGGCGAGTTTCAGCGCACCCTGTCCTTGCCCGACAATGTCGATGGCGACAAGGCAAAAGCATCGTTCAAAGATGGCATATTGAAAGTGACCATTCCCAAAACGGAAAAGAGCAAACACAAAAACATTGAAATCAGTTAGTCCCGCAAACCGGAAACGCCTGTTTCAGACAAGTTAAAACAGGCGTTTCCCGGCTGCTCAGAAACATTGAAAGCGGATAAATACGGATAACAATACTTAACGACTTTGCCGCACTGACATTTGCTCATGGAGAAAATCAATGAAAAATGAAACCATTGCCGCTTTAGCCGCTGCACTCGCGATTATTCTGGGTATACAAGCTTATATGACCTACCGGCTGAATGACCGGCTCAATCAGCTGACTGGATCGCACAGTCTATCTACAGACTCGAAAATCAATACCTCGACCCCGCCTAAAACCAAACATTCCCAGCCGCCTATCAACGATGACGCCTTGAAGGAAGACTCCTGGGATCCTTATGCGGAAATTCGCCATATGCAAAATCAAGTGGAAGGGATGTTTGAAAATACCTTTTCGCGTCTTCATATGAAAACGCCTTTAGGCAGTTTAAGCAAAACGCCTGATGTGGATTTACAGGAAAAACCGGATCGCTATATTGTAACGGTGAATGCGCCCGGCGCCGATGAAGCTTCCATGAATGTAAAGCTGGAAGATCGCACCTTACGTATCGCGATAAAAACCGAGCATACCAAGGATGAAGCTGATGATAAAAACGGTAAATACCAATACCGGGAGCGTTTCGTCGGGCAGTTCCAACGGCTATTAACCCTGCCCGGTCCTACCAACGCGGCTAAAATGACAAGCGAATACCGCAAAGGTGTGCTGACCATTACCCTTCCCAAGGCATAGCTGTCAGTCTCCCTGATAACTTTATTTGATATAGCAGGCTTAACGATGATGCGCATATTTCTTTTTCTGGCGACCAATGTCGCAATAATGGTTGTGATCAGTATTGTCTTTAGCCTGTTGGACTTAAACGGTATTTTAGATGCACAGGGCGTTAATCTCGATCTTAACGCGCTGTTGGTGATGTCGGCGATCATCGGCATAACCGGGTCGGTCATTTCCCTGGCCATGTCGAAATGGACGGCAAAACAGGCGATGGGGGTTGAGATTATCGACCCGCCACGAAATCCAATAGAACAACGGTTACTGACTATTGTCGCTAAACAAGCCCAACAGGCAGGCATCGGTATGCCGGAAGTCGGTATTTTCCAGATGCCGGAAGCTAACGCCTTTGCGACCGGAATGAACCGGAATAGTGCCTTGGTAGCGGTCAGTACCGGTTTGCTGCAACGCATGAGTAACGATGAGATTGAAGCGGTAATCGGCCATGAAATCAGCCATATTGCAAATGGCGACATGGTGACAATGGCGTTGATGCAGGGCGTGGTAAACACCTTCGTTTACTTTTTTGCCAGCATCATCGGCCATGTAGTCGACCGCGTTATTCTCCAGAACGAACGGGGGCATGGCATGGGTTATTTTTTCGCTCAGATAGTTGCGCAAATTGCCTTGGGGTTTCTGGCTTCCATGCTGGTCATGTGGTTCTCGCGTTACCGGGAATTTAAAGCCGATGCAGGCGGCGCCAAGCTGGCCGGTCGGGGAAAAATGATCAGCGCTCTTCATGCCTTGCAACGTGAATACGGGCCGCAAGACCTGCCCGGACAACTGGCGGCTTTCGGCATTAACGGCAGCAGTGGCATCAGCAAGTTGTTTATGAGCCATCCGCCGCTGGAAGAACGGATTGCCGCATTACAGAATATTCATTGAGAGAAGAGTTCTTTAGAGCTGCGACAGCGGGAAAACTACATATTTACAAAACGTATTGGGCAGAACAATAGGCTTCTGAGGTCAATAAAAAAGCCGCTAGTCGCTTGTCGGTGTTGAGAATGTGATCGATTAGCCAGCTATTGAGAAAAGCCAGCAAATCCTCGCGCGAAATCAAAATGCCCATTTTAATATTATTGCGCACAGCAACCACCCTGGTGGAGAAACGCCGGTGTTGTTGGATATGAGTATCGACATCCTCAACATAGTCGTATTGCTGCATCAACTGTTCTTCGGTTTCAAAATGATACAGCGCGTAGCTGAGCAGATCGCGAGTGATCTGTTCCAAAAAGTCGGCGCTATAGTCAACTGTCAGCCGGGTATTGGCCTCATTGAAAAGATTGATGAGAATCCGATGCTGCTCGTCAATCTTGTCTATTCCGGTAACAAGCCGGTTATCCCATACGATAAGATCGTAATCAGCCATCTGTGTTTTCCTATAGATCTTTCTGTTTAAGTAATTCATCAGCCAGCAGACGATGCACCAAGCCGCTCATATTATGCTGCTGAGCTAACAACTGCACTTTGTCCTCGCTGGCCTCCGTATCCATACCGGCTTGATGATGTTCGTATAAATGAGCGGTAGTTTCATGAATATCGCGATGCATCGCGTCAAGTTTATCAAACTCGCCGGTATGCTGAAAATGACTGGAGCGCTGCTCATCATAGCAACAATGACCGAAATGACATTGCCGGTAGTCTAGCAGCGATTCAGGTGTCGCCAGGTCATTAGGATTATCAAGATTAGCAATAACCCGGTCAGTCCAACAGCGATGGTTAGCATCCGTCAGCAACAATTCAAAATAATCCCGCGATGTTAAATAAGAGGCCGAGATGCCCCACAATGGATCAGGCGCGAACGCTACAAGCCATGAGTCCAATCGCTCAGCCGGTACAGGCTTGCTGAGCACGCAACCCTGCATAACATCACAACCCAGTTCCATCAGCATTAATATTTGATCGATATGCGCCACACCTTTAGCAATTACCTGCATGCGGGAGGATGCCGCCAAGCCGACAATCCCCTCAACAACGGCCATTTCTTCAAAATCAGCCAATAAATTGCAGGCAAAGCTCAAATCGACTTTCAATGCATCAACGGCAAGATGATTCATCCGCAGCAGCGATTGCACCAATGATGAAAAGCCGGTACCGAAGTCATCCAGAGTGATGTGAACGCCTATCGCACGACATTGGCGAATGGCCTCATCGGTGATGAGCAGGTTTTTTAACACGGTGCTTTCAATAACTTCCAGCTCCAATCGCCCGATGATGTCCGCATCATAGCCGGACAGCAAGGTTTGCAGCCGCTGCGGAAAGGCCTGATTGAGCAATTGGCGGGCGGAAATATTGACACTGACCTGAAGATTAAATCCGGCCTCATGCCAGATTTTGATTTGCCGCAAGGCTTCTTGTAGCACCCATTCGTCCAGGATAATAATCAAGTCATCCTGCTCGACCAACGGAATAAATTCGGACGACGACAGCAGGCCAAGAACCGAATGATTCCAGCGCAGCAAAGCCTCTGCACCGACCACTGTACCTTGGCGGCAATCAACCCGGGGCTGATAGTAGAGTTCAAACTGCCCTTTGGCTAACGCGTCGCTGATTTTATTCAGCGAGCTCTGACTGGTTTGATGTCGTTTATCGTGGATGCTATTAAATAAATGGTAGCCATTCTTGCTGGCTTGCTTAACCTCGTACATAGCTTGATCCGCATGGCGCAACAACAAATCCGGCTCGCTGTTGTCCTCGGGAAACAGTGTAACGCCGATACTGGCTGAAATATGCGCTGTCTGATCGAAAATCATATAGGGGGCCGCGATAATGGCGACAATACGCGCTAAAGTCTGTTCACATTCGCTGACCTTTGCAAAACCGCTGAGCAGCAGAGCAAACTCATCACCACCGAAACGGGCGACGGTGTCTTCCTGACGTATGCATTCTTGTAAACGCTGCGCGACTTCGGTCAGCAACCGGTCACCCGCCGCATGACCTAAGCTATCGTTGATCTGCTTAAAACCGTCCAGATCGAGCATGCAAACAGCGGTAATTTCGTGGTTACGACGACAGAGCGCTAAAGTCTGCAGCATACGGTCCGCAAATAAAACCCGATTAGGCAACTGGGTAAGCTGGTCGTAAAACGCCAGATTATTGACTTTATCTTCCGTCATCTTACGTTCGGTAATGTCGGTATAGGTAGCCACGTAATTAATCACCTCGCCATCGCTGTTTTTCACCGCAGTAATGGTGACAAAGGTCGGATGCACTTCGCCGTTTTTAAGGCGATTCCAGATTTCCCCCTGCCAAGAGCCTTGATGAATAAGGCTATTCCACATGTCATCGTAAAATTCTGCATTATGATGACCGGACTTTAATATGTTCATTTTGCGGCTAACCAATTCTTCACCTGAATAACCGGTGAGCTTGGCAAAAGCCCGATTGACCTTGATAATGACATTATCAGTGTCGGTGATAACCATGCCTTCCTGAGACTCGAAAGCAGTGGCCGCAATCTGAAGTTCAATCTCAGCTCGTTTACGTTCAGTAATATCGGCGAATGAAGCATGAATCACAGGCGGCGCTGAGTTTTCCATACGCTGGTAATCGAACAACACATGAAAAGCGGTTCCGTTATCGCGACGCATGACTAATTCGCAGCTTTGTTTAGCGCTGAGCGTCAACGCCCCCAGAAAATGCTGCCGCCAGCGGTGGCAGTCTTCAGGCTCCAGAAGGTGGTTTATAGAGCATTCCTGCAATTCATTTCGATCTCTGCCTAAAAGCAAGGCACCGGTATGATTAATATCTTTAATTAAGCCGTTCTCGGTCAAGGTAAGATAACCGATAGGAGCAAAGTCAAAAAGATCCATATATCGCTTACGGGATTCTTCTAATTGACTGTAGGTTTGTTGCAATTCATGATTTTGCAGTTCCAACTCAAACTGGTGTTCCTGGAGTTTATGGGCAGTCCTTTGCAGTTCGTTTTCTATCGACTTACGCTCAGTAATATCGGTAATAAAGCCATGCCAGAGTGTTGAGCCATCGGCCAACCGTTGCGGCAGAGCATTCCCCAGTAACCAGCATTCCGGCTCGTCGCCAAACTTCAGCCGATACTCATTAAACCAGGGCGTTAAATCTTTTGCCGAGGCTTGAATGGAGGCCAGGTGAGCGTCTAAATCATCAGGATGCACTGCAGTAAATACATGGGAGGCATCTTCTCGCACCGCCTCTGGACTGACCCGGTAAATCTTAAGCAACTGCGCATTGGCATAAGGTATACATGAACTGCCATCGGCGCGTAACTGAAATTGAAAAACAACCCCAGGTACTTGGCTGGCGACTTTTTGGAGTTGATCTTGTACTTGTCGGCGCTGTACTTCTGCATATTGATGCCCAGCCACTTCAATTTTAAGCGGCCGGAACACCAGAAAATAAATAGCTGGAAAAATTAACATTAACAGCGCTATCGCATCGAACAATGCTTGATGCCAATGCGATTGAAGCGATAATGTCTCAATAAACCAATGGCTGATTATCTCGCCAACAAAAACAGAGAAAACCAAAGCCAGGAGCAGATGCCTGACTAAATAGGGATTTTTAATAGCGTTCATGAGCAATTTTACTTTATAGACTGAAAGCCGTTCCTTGTTAAAGCCATATTACAGAATAGCAACGCCTCCCCGATTTGTCTAACAGAAGCGATAGTTGCCGGTTTTTATTTTTCCTGGTATTTGCATGATGAACATTTTTTAACTATTGCATGACATCGTGTCCTGATTTTTTAAGTCCGCCTATGCGTTTATTTTGTGGTTTTAAGCTGCTATGAAAAATTAGGTAGTTCCTACAAATCAATGCAGATGATAGTATTTATCGGTTTTTGACCGAGCAAGGAACTGAGAGCGATTTTAAAGGAAAACCTCAAAATACTTCTTTGAACATGAACCATCGGCACAACGGTACAACGGCAATAAAAACCTTTATCTACCCTATAAACGGAACTCAAAATGGCGATTTTTGACGGCATAAAACAACAACTCCGCTCGGTAATTGAATGGAGAAACCCTCGCACCGAGGTACTCTTTAGCCAATGGACCGGTAACGGCGACGAGATTAAAAATGCCTCCAAGCTGATTGTAGGGCCTGGGCAAGGCTGTATTTTCGTCTACCAGGGCAAAGTTCGATCCGTGATTACCCAACCCTGTATGGTCAATCTAAAAACCGATAATATTCCCTTTTGGACGACTATCAGCAAATTCATGCAGTTTTTCGACAGCGAACATAAAGTCGCTATTTATTTCTTCAAAACCAGCAAGATATTAGACCAAAAATGGGGAACGACTTCGCCGATCAAATATCAGGATCCTATCTATAAATTTCCGGTAGAGCTGCGCGCTTTCGGTAATTACAGTTATCGCATTTCCGATCCGCAAGCGTTTTTCGTCAATATTGTCAGCAGCCATAGCGATTTTTTTACCGATGACTTTAGAAAAATAATGGCCGCGAGAATGCTTCACCCTATCTCCAACTTTCTGGCGGTAAGCCGTTTTACTTACACCGATATAGATGCCAACCGCAATGAAATTGCCGCAGGCTTGAATGAACAACTAACCGTCCTATTTGCTAAACTGGGTTTTGAAATTACCGATTTCCGGATTGAGGGCACCAGCTTTGACGACAACACCCTAAAACGCATTAACCGCATTGCCGACTTGACTGCAGAAGTTCAAGCCGCAAAAATCGTCGGCCTGGATTATGCGAGCATTCAACAGCTGGAGGCCATACGCGAAGCAGCCAGGAACGAAAGTGGCGCTGCAGGTGTCGGTGTCGGTATCGGTGTCGGCATGGGCTTGGGGCAGAATATGGCTCAAGCCTTTCAAAGCCAGCCGCAATCGTCGGCGCATCACACCATGGACAAGCTCGAAAAACTAAAAAAAATGCATGGTGCGCAGCTAATCACCGCAGAGGAATATGCGGCAAAAAAACAGCAATTGCTGGATAGTTTTTAATGACGGCGCGCTGCAAAAGTTGCTCGGCACCGTTAGAGGCCAACACCAACCGCTGCCAATATTGCGGCGTACGCAATGATGTTGATTTACATAGCAAGCATGATTACCGCATCGAAAACCCGTATTCCGAGCGCATTTGCCCGCACTGCGCTATTGCACTCCAGACCATAGACCTCAAAATCGGCAGTCCGTTATATATAGAACGTTGCAATGATTGTTTTGGTTTATTTTTCGATCCCGGCGAGATTGAAATATTATTGAATCATACCGTTTCCGGCACCCAAACAATCAACCTCAAACATATTCAGAATATCAACAAAGACCGTTACCAATCCAAGAAGGTGAAATATATTCAATGCCCTGTATGTCAGGTATTGATGAACCGGGTCAGCTTCGGTTACCGTAGCGGTGTGATTATCGATCGATGCAGGAAACACGGTATCTGGCTGGATAATGGCGAAATCACCCATTTAATGGAATGGAAAAAAGCCGGAGGGCAATTATTGGCCCTGCAAAAACAACAAGAGCCGCAATCGACAAAAATTCGTGTCACCGCTAATGCCAGGCGGCACCGCCATTACCCGCTATTTGGCGAAGACAGAGAACCTTCTTTGCTGGAAAACTTGTCTTCATTGGTATGGAAATTGTTTGAGTGAATTACCGGCACCGGCAACAATAGATGTGCAATTCACTCATAACGGCCAAACTCGACATCGCGCAGCCGCATAGCCAATTCGGGCGCATCCCGGGATAAGGCAACCACCTGGCCAGCGGTTAATCGCAGCAGGGTAATATAGGTTTTTGCGCGGACAGTTGCGGTTCTGATCGACTCGGCCGATAAAGCATGTTCGCCGATAAAGCTGCCTTTACGCAGCTCCGCGACATGAAAGCTGTCGCCGTCCTCATTCCGCTTAAACACATTGACACTGCCGCTGACCAGCACATAAACCGAATCGCCGTTATCGCCCTCGTTAAATACGGTATCCTCCGGCAAAAAGCTAATGTAGTGGGTATTTTCCGCCAAACGCCGGATAACGCTCTTAGGCAGTCCGGAAAATAACGGTACGCTGTCGAGCCAATCGTCGCGCCTGGTCAAACTCAAACTTACGGTCATCGTCGGCAATTGCTTTTGCGCATCAATCAGGCTTTTTTCCAGACGCCGAAAGACTTTGGTCGACAATTTGCCGCGCTCATGCTCCTCGGTGATCTGTTCTAGCGCATACAGCAGGGCAACTTCCTGGAATAACCGATATTCGTACTGCTGATAAAAATCGGGGAAAGCTTCGCTAAATTGTTTCAAGCGTCCTTGCCGCCGATTCAAGCGGGTTTGGTAGATGCTTTTCAGCGCATCCAGTTTGTATTCCGGCTGGTTTTGCTCAAGCTGTTTAAGTTTGAGCAGCGCCTCGTGTGCGAGTAACACCCCGGCAATATCATGGCGGATCAGGTTTGAAAATCGGATGCTTTGGTATCTGACCAATAAGCCGAGCGTCCACTCATATTCGCTTAAATATTTAATCATCGCCATTTCAAAGCGTAAAAACGGGTTCTGTATCGTCGATTGAGCAGATGGCGCCGCCAATAATTCAGCGATGCTCCTGGCTTTGTCTTTGGCTAAAATATCTTTAAAATTCAAATAATTATAGTAATTAACCAGACCTATGTCGTTAAGCCATTCCAGCTCCTGCTCCTCGCTTTGCAAGACTTGCAAATGCACTTGTTTAAGCACTTGTTCTTCGGTCAAATTGCCCGCGCCAGGCTGTAAGTTTTTACGCAGTGCCGAGACCACCGAAGATTGCAGCTTGCCGTCCAGCAAATGCACACTGGAAAAATTGTGCAATACATGATCGATTGAATTTTTTAACTGCACTTTGCTCTGTTGCCATTCCAGCCATTCTTCATCGCTGAGCCGATCGACTTTCAGCCAATGCAATAACGGCCTGAGCATCGACGCATTGACCAGCAGGCTGATCAGCACCACGCCCAGCGTCAACTCGGTTAACAATTGTTTATCGGCCACGGCATCGGGGATGGAAAAAACGATGGCGATAGCCAAGCCGCCTTTTAAGCCGCCCCACCACATAACATGCTGGCTGCCTAATTTTATTTTAGGCAAGGCGAAGGCCGATGTCGCCAGCGGAATCAAACCGTAGATACTGAAGGCACGGGCTATGGCGACGGCCAGCATCGCCCATAACACCGGCTTCCAGCTGCCCAGCAGGGAGCCGATATCCACCGACAAACCGATCATGATAAA
Organism: Methylobacter sp.; assembly: GCA_024636505.1. Taxonomy (GTDB): domain Bacteria; phylum Pseudomonadota; class Gammaproteobacteria; order Methylococcales; family Methylomonadaceae; genus Methylobacter_A. Next base: position 33,324 of record JAGXGY010000042.1, read on the forward strand.
CAGCAGTGAATTAAAAATCAGCACTAGCGTTGTCCAGAACTCACGAATGTTCTGTTCGGTATGCCCGGAGAGCCGCGGCAATCCGGTTGCGCTTAAACAAAGGGCCGCCGATAACACCGACATCACCCCGGAAACATGAAAACCATGTTCGGCGACGATAAAGCTTAAGTAAGCCATAATCAGCGTCGATACCAGCACCACGCTGTTACCGCCGTGTTTCAGCCGGACAATAAGCTCGCTCATCACTAAACCGAGCACTATGCCAATGACGATGCCGCCGAAAAAAACGTTAATGAAATCGGTTGCCGCAGTCAACAGATCGCCCGGCAAAAACCCACCCTGCACAATAAAAGCCAGCAAAATATTAAACAATACAATCGCGGTGGCATCGTTCAATAAGGATTCGCCTTCGACCAGGACGGTCAAACGCCGGTTGACGCCCAGTTCCTTGAATAAGGCGATGACCGCAACCGGATCGGTCGCCGAGATTAACGCGCCGAACAGCAACGCAACAGTCATATCCAAATTCACCGAAAAAACCAAGCCCAAACCCACCAGTACAGTGGAAATAAGCATACCGGGAATCGCCATCACCAAAACCGGGATCAAATTCTTCAGCAAAGCACGGGCATCAAGGCTTAACGCCGAGTCAAAAATCAGCCCCGGTAAAAACACAAACAATACCAAATCATGGGTCAAACGGAATTCTGAAATCAAGGCGCCGTAAGGCAACAACGGCGCCAGCAGATTAACGCCCAGGCCAATGATCACCAGCAGCACGGTATAGGGCAGGCGTAAATATTTGCCTAAGCCGGTAACCATCATGGCCAGCGTCAAAAGAAGCAATATAATCAGTAAAAGCTCAGAAAGTTGCATAAAACAGAAGCGGGATACAGAGAAGCATGTCGAAAGTGTATCCTGATGAGCATGAACGTTGGCCAAGCATCATCATGTCGGCATCAATGGCAGTTGCATTGATATGAATGAATAATTGGCCATGACACCGTAAGTCGGGAGATAGAGAGCTTTACATTTTTCGTGTCTTTCGTACTTTTTTAGGGGCAGCAGCTCACATCAATGATTACAAAATCAATGTACGGTCTTGCAACTGCTAGGCAGAACTATTTAAAACCGGCTATCGGCCGGTAGTTGTCGAGCATGTCCAAGCCTTCGGCTACGGCTTTACAGGTAATATTGCCGTCACAGGTATTGATCGCTTTAGCCAGTGTTTTATCGGCGATTAAAGATGTTTTTCCGGCATCGGCTATTTTCAGGACATAGGGTAAGGTCGCATCGGACAAGGCGATGGTTGCGGTTCTGGGGTACGCACCGGGCATGTTGGTCACGCAATAATGGATGACGCCGTGTTTGACGAATACCGGCTTAGTATGCGAAGTGGGTCTTGATGTTGCGATGCAGCCGCCCTGGTCGATACTGACATCGACAACCACTGCGCCCTTAACCATTGAGCGTATCATCTGTTCGCTGATGATTTTTGGCGCTTTTTCACCATGAATGAGCACGGCTCCGACAACCAGATCGGCGTCTTTTAGCTGTTCCGCGATAGCGGCAGGACTCGATAAAAAGAACTCTGCCTCCGGCAATAACGCGGTTTTTGCTTGCTGCATGTTCGCCGGATCAATGCCGGCGACAAATACCTTAGCCCCCATTGCACTGGCTACCTGAGCTGCATGCCGACCCACTACGCCGTCGCCGATGACCACCACCTTGCCATGCCGTTTGCCTAGCACTTTACCCAGTTGCACGCCCCTGCCCTGATTGAATTTGGCCAGATAATAGCTGCCCATCAGCGTTGCCATGTTTCCGGCAATGGCACTCATCGGCGCAAGCAAAGGTAAAGCGCCCAGCTCATCTTCCAACGTCTCGTAAGCTATGGCTGTTGTCCCTTTTTTTAACAGCTCCCGGGTCAGGTTCGGCGTTACCCCTGCCAGATGAAAATAGGTGAAAATCATCTGCTTACCCAGATAGCGGTATTCAGATTCCTGAGGCTCTTTTACCTTAACGACCAGATCAACCGTCCAGGCAGCGGCAGCGAAGACTATTTCTCCACCCGCCTGCTGATATTGCTCGTTGCTAAAGCCTGAATCCAATCCAGCATCGGTCTCGATAAAAACCTGATGCCCTCGTTGAATTAAATATTGTACGCCGTCGGGTGTGATGGCAACCCGGCCTTCCTGGTCTTTTATTTCTTTAGGGACGCCTATTTTCATGATATTAACCTAGTGTTTTTTGGGCATAACTTAATGCACCCAATAAAGCGACTTCCGGGTTGGTGCAGACTTTGACCGATATGTTCTGCAAAATAGCCCGGCAACGTCCTTTCGCCAAAAAGCCGCGCATAAATTCGCCTTGCTGCAGCACCGGCAGGATTTTTGCGGCGATACCGCCAGCCAAGTAAACTCCGCCATAAGGCAGGCATTTTAACGCAAGATTTCCCGATTCAGACCCGTATAATCTGCAAAACAAGTTTACCGCTTCAACGCATAAGCCATCGCTACCTGAAACGCCGGCGGCCCCGATAACAGCTGCGGGATCTCGTTCAGACATTTGCTGCTCGATTTCCGGAGAGGCTGCCAGGTGATTAACCTGTTTAAGGAATTGATAAATATTAACCAGGCCTTCACCGGATATCAGCCGCTCACAACTGACATGTTCAGGATATTTCTCCCTCATGTAAGCCAGCAAAGCGATTTCCTGCTCGCTGTTCGGCGCAAAACCGACATGCCCGCCTTCGCTGGCAAGAACATGGCGGGTGCTGCCATCCCAGGCGATAATAGCCTCACCCAAGCCGGTTCCGGCGGCAACCACAGCCATGTTACCTTGCCGAGGCTTGGCATCAGCATTCAACTCAACAAGATTGTGTTCCGGCAAACTCAGCAAGCCCCATGCGGTAGCTTCCAAATCATTCAACAACCAGACATTTCGGGTATTGACGCGTTCGCCGATGTCCTGACTGCTGAGCACCCACGGCAGGTTGGTGGTTTCGCAGCGACCATTGATAATGATACCGGCCACGCCGATACAAACTGCAGTGATCGGCATACCCTCTGTATCAGCTAAAAATAACGCCAGCAACTCGGTAAACGTTTGATAATCAGTACTGGAAAATTGTTCTTTTTTTAGACACTTAAGCTCATCGCTATCGGTTTCAAACAGCGCCAGGATAGTTTTTGTGCCGCCAACATCACCGGCCAGACAAATCTGCCTGGAACAGATGTTCACGCGAAGCGCCCGCAAGGAGTCGGCAGGGGCTGCCCGGCCTGAATCATTTGCTACCCTGGTAGCTGTTAACTACCTGGATATGATTTTCACGGTCGAAACTCACCACATCATAGGGATCGATTTTGTCGCCCATTTCCATGCCGGGCGTTCCGGCAACCATGCCGGGAACCGCTATTCCGACAATTTCAGGCTTGGTTGTCAATAATGTTTTAATGTCGCCGGCAGGCACATGACCTTCGATAACATAGCCATCGACGATCGCAGTGTGACAGGACGCCAGTTGCTGAGTCACGCCATATTGATCCTTTATGGCCTGTACGTTATCGGTCACGACATCAGTTACTGTAAAGTTATTTTGTTGCAAATGTGCCAGCCACTTGCCGCAACAGCTGCAGCTTGGGCTTCTATGAACGACAATATCAATAGGCTTGTCCAGGCTCTCAGCGCTAATGCCGACATTGGCAACCAGCAAACCGATTGTCAAAAAACTTTTCACTATTTTCATGGCCGCAACCCCTTTATTTATTAATTAAATGATATTCAATATTTTAAGCTTGATGATAAGCACGACTGTATTCATGCACCGCATCAACCATCACTTTAACGTGATCCGGGTTCATATCAGGCAAGATACCGTGACCCAGGTTGAACACATGACCTGAACCCGAACCGTATTTATGTAAAATAGCGTTTACTTTTTCAGTGATAACTTCAGGACTGGCATAAAGCGAAACCGGATCCATATTACCCTGTAAGGCGACTTTGTCACCCACGCGAGTCCGCGCCAAGCCGATATCGGTCTGCCAATCCAGACCCAAGGCATCGTAGCCGGAATCGGCCATAGCTTCCAACCAAAGCCCACCGCCTTTGGTGAACAAGATAGTGGGAATCTGCTGTCCGTCTACATTGGTGTTAAGCAACGATCTGACCTGCTTGGCATAGTATAAAGAAAATTCGGCGTAATCTTCGCCCGTTAACATGCCACCCCAGGTATCGAACAACATCACCGCCTGAGCACCGGCTGCAATCTGCGCATTTAAATAGACGGCGACCGATTGCGCCAGCTTATCCAACATGACATGCATCAGCTTGGGCTGTTCGTACATCATGCCTTTCACTTTTTGAAAGCTCTTACTGCTGCCGCCCTCAACCATGTAGGTCGCCAGCGTCCAGGGACTGCCGGAAAAGCCGATTAACGGCACACGGCCTTGCAGGGTTTTTCTGATCAGCCGAACCGCATCAACCACGTAGCGCAAATCGGTTTCAGGATCAGGAATCGGCAATTTATGCACATCCGCCGCCGTTCTGACCGGATCAGTAAATTTTGGCCCTTCGCCTTCGGTAAAATAAAGCCCCAAGCCCATCGCATCGGGTATGGTCAAAATATCCGAAAACAAGATGGCCGCATCAAAATCAAAGCGCCGTAACGGTTGCAGAGTAACTTCACAAGCCAGCTCGGGATTGGTGCACAGGTCTAAAAAACTGCCGGCCTGCTCCCTGACTTTGCGGTACTCGGGCAAATAACGCCCCGCCTGGCGCATCATCCAAACCGGTGTGTACTCAACAGGCTGTTTTAACAATGCCCGGATGAAGGTATCATTTTTTAATGCGATCATGGCTTTATTTATTCAGGTTTAAAATTCTATGGTGGTTTATCGCAAGGGAAAACAGGTTCTACACAGGCAGTTACTTGCCGCCATGAAAAGCCCATATTTCTCTTGTTCTGTTGGGTGATGCAAGCGTATTTACAGCGGCCGCTTTATGCGCTCTGAAGATTATCTATGTTTTATCGGGCTCATTTTTCTTACTAATGCATTGCGGAATTCAGCCGGCAATAATCGCTTGGCTTTATTGGCTGATGCCGCATCAGGGTATGAACCATATTCTACAACAAACCTTTGTTTGCCATTGGTTACCAACTCAATGGTCCTAAAACCCGATGTCATTGCCGGATATTTTTTTATCATGCTGTTAATCGAGTCCTGTTTTGATAACACCATAAGTTGCAGGGTGAAATGATGTGCCAACGGCGCCGACGATTGTTCGGACGCCAATTGCGGAGGCGTTAGCATTTCCGAGACTTGCGGCTCAAGAACTGCAGCAACAACTACAGGCCTTGTCGGCAGATCAATTGTTTCCAGATTATGGCGCATAAACGGCTCTGCACTGGCAGGCATTTTGCTTGACTGCACTTGTTGTGGTTGCTCTGGTGATGCCGCAGGTAATTTGGGCTGTACTGATGACAATATGACATCTTCCTGCAAGCCGGCATTAGGGTTGACCGAAGGCTCCTCGGTATTTTCTTCATTCTCCGGCGACTGAATAACTGGCTCAGCGGACGGCAGCATATCCATTATCGGAGACCCTGTCTGTAATGGCGGTATTTTGCTATCCTCAGCCGTCTGTTCAGCAACAACAACTGTTATAGCTTCTTTACTATTTGACAATGCCAGCCACTGAGCGCCTACCGCTATCGCACCTGCAGCCACGATAACAACAGGAAGCATCCATTTCATTTTCCCGACTTGCTTAGCGCCTGATGCAGCCGATATTTCGGCGATAACCCGCCCCGGAACGCCATGCGTTTCCCGGTAGATAGACGCAATCATGTTTTCGCTGATGGCTTGAAACGACAAGTTCAATGCCGGTTTTGTTGACAGATGCCGTAAGAAATCACCGCACTGCTGTTCTGATAAGGTCGGAATTTCAATAATATGGCAATCATCAACGACCCGATCCGATCCGCGTTTTACCTGCAATTCGTCATGCGTTAAGGCAAAGATCACCCTTAAAACAGGATTTGCCGCTGCATACTGCATAATGGCCGTCATCAGGCCGGGCACTAATTCACCGGCATTATCGATAATTAATACCACTTGTTTATGCCCGCCTCGATACTGCGCTAAGACCATTGATAACGATTGCCCGGACGGACTGACCAAAGCCTGAGTAAATTGCTGCAAAACAGCTTCAAAACTTAAGTCTGCATTAGCTTGTATCAAGCAATATCGCCACGATTTAGTATTACGCTCTTGCAAAACGCTAAGCAGCGTGGTCTTACCAATGCCTTTCGGACCGCAAACAACCAGGGCCTGCGTCAAATTTGAAAGCAGATGACTTAATAAATCGAGCTTCTGCATTCGTTCCTTTGTTATCAACGAATGGGCCGCCTTATTTATCGAATCACGGGACTGCCGATTCACATGATAAGTAAAAGTGTCATCCTCTACCATAGGTTTTGAGCGTCTTCTCCAATAGGTTTAAGTCTACGTGCACCGGCAATGTTGCCATGCCGATTTTTTGCAATAGAATGAGTCTGATTTGGCCGTCTACATTCTTTTTGTCTACTGCCATTAATTCCAAAAACCGGCCAGAGTCAATCTGTTCCGGCGGGTCTACCGGCAGTTTGGTTTTTTTAAAAAGCGCGATAATTCTTGCAACATCCTGATCGTTTAACCAGCCTTTTCTTCTGGAAAGATCGGCGGCCTGGCAGGTGCCGATGGCGACTGCCTCACCATGAAGGTATTTACCGTAACCGGCGCCGGTTTCTATCGCATGGCCGAAAGTATGGCCTAAATTTAAGGTCGCCCTGATTCCGGTTTCAGTTTCATCTGCGGCGACAATTTCGGCTTTATTCAGACATGAGCGTTCAACGGCATAAGCCAATGCAGACTTATCTCTAGCCAGTAACGCGTCGATATTTTGTTCCAGCCACTCAAAGAACTCAACGTCCCTGATCAGCCCATATTTAATCACTTCGGCCAATCCGGCAGACAATTGACGATCATCCAGCGTATCCAAAACATCGGCATCGGCGATAACACATTGCGGCTGATAGAAAGCGCCGATCATATTCTTGCCCAGCGGATGATTAACCCCGGTTTTTCCGCCTACCGACGAATCAACCTGCGCCAGCAATGTAGTGGGTATTTGCAAAAAAGCAATGCCCCGTTGATAGCAGGCTGCCGCAAAGCCGCCCATGTCGCCAATAACACCGCCGCCTAAAGCAATCAAAGTGGCATTACGACTAAACTTGCTGGCCAGCAGTTTGTCAAAAATTTGAGTAACCGAATCCAAGGTCTTGAATTGCTCGCCATCGGGCAGTATGACGGTTTCAATGCGATAGCCCTGCAAGTTTTTTAAAACCGCATTCAGATACAGAGGCGCAATGGTTTCATTGGTGACCACAACAACCTGCTTGGACTTTATATGCTTGATGAACAGTTCAGATCGGCTCAATAAATCAGAGCCTATATAGATCGGGTAACTACGGTCACCTAATTCAACCAGTAATGTTTTCATAGTTATTAATTTTTGGATCTGCCGGAAACACAATGCAGACGATTAGGATGTATGCAGATATTTTAACCGCTCGGCATTCATCATATCTGTGTCTGCGTCATCTGTGTTCCATTGTATTTAAGGCGCCGCGTAGCTTTTGTCTATTAACGATTAACCGAATGGTATTCTTCTAAAATAGAACTGACCACTTCTTTGCTTTGCATCACCCCGGTATCGACTTTAAAGTCGGCGCAAGACAAATACAACGGCTCACGCTGCGCAAATAAGCTTTCTATACGGTCTCTGGGATTATCCGATTTCAGCAAGGGGCGCTGTGTATCCCGGCGCGTCCGCTCTAGAATTCTTTCTACCGAACATTGCAGATAGACAATAAATCCGTTTTCTTTCAATAATTTGCGATTTTCTTCGCGTAAGATTGCACCGCCGCCGGTCGCCAGTACAATACCCTCCACTTGGGTTAATTGCTGAATCATTTTCTGCTCTCTATCCCTAAAGCCTTCTTCCCCTTCGAATTCGAAGATGGTCGGAATATCTACACCGGTTCTTTCTTCAATCGCCTTGTCACTGTCATAAAAAGGTAATTTAAGCGCTCTGGCTAACTGCCGTCCTATCGTCGTTTTTCCTGCACCCATGAGGCCAATTAAATATATATTTTCTGATCGCGTCATGACCTGCCTTCCTGCGGGTTAAACCATTAAAAAAGGGGGCATTATGCCCCCTTTTTGCCCCAAGTAGAAGCAATCAATCGCTGGCCAGATTATCTTTCATGATTTTCGGGGTAACAAAAATCAACAATTCTCTTTTGATATTACTATCGTTTGAATTTGTAAATAAAAATCCAATCGCCGGTAAATCAGCGAAAAATGGAATCTTATTCTTGTTATTTCTCTCCTCTCCCTCATAAACGCCGCCTAAAACCACGGTCTCGCCATCCTCAACAAGTACTGAGGTTTTAATCTCCCGTTTATCAATACCGGGATTCCCCGAGACAAGCGTGGTGTTCTGATTGTCTTTCTTAACCAGCAAATTCATGATAACCGATCCACTGGGGGTAATTTGCGGCGTGGCGTTTAATTCAAGCACTGCGTCAATGTAAGTCACTGTTGGCGGTGAATTCGCCGACCCGGGCGTTGTCACCGGAATTTGAACACCCTGCGTCATAACAGCCGTGCAGCGATCCATGGTCATTACCCTGGGATTGGACACGATTTCAGCTTTGCCATCGAATTGCAATGCCTGAAGTTCAAGATTCAACACATAATCGGCACCTCTGGCCAGCGTCATGCCCAGTGCGCCCGGCGGAGTACCTGTTATCGCTGCCGCCCCCAAATCAACCAGCATATTACTGGCATTTCCCGCTCCGGTTGTGGTGTTTCCTTGCGTTCCACCTCCACCTATCGCAAATGATTTACCGCCACCTATATCAGCATTCTGTTTTGCTGCACCAAACTTGACACCTAAATTTTCAATGAAATTATCTTCTGCAATAACAACCCGTGCTTCAATCATTACCTGACGCACCGGAACATCTAGCTTACGTATCAGTTTCTTTATGTCTTCCAAACGTTTTGTGGTCTCACGGACAATCAGGGTATTGGTTCGGGCATCGACAACAACCGACCCGCGAGGCGACAGCATGCGTAAATCGTCATTGTTGCCTTGTGCGCTTGCGCCTTGAGCTCCGCCACCGCCCTGCGGACTTGATTGCGCTCCGCCCAAAGACCCGGCAATGGAAGGTTTTTCCTCAATCGAACCGACAGTGGCAGCGACTTCGGCGGTGCCGGTCACCCCGCAAGCACCAAAAGAACCGGCATCCGTACCATTCAACAGTGCTCTGAAACTGGCAGCCTTAGCATAATCTATTTTAATATACTCAGTCACCAGCGGATCTAACCGGGCAACAACTTTCTCCATTTCCTGTTGTTTCTGCTTGTATTCCCTGATTTTATCCATAGGTGAAATCAAGGTGACATTGCCGGACTCGTATTTGCCCAATTCCTTGGTCATCATGATAAAATCCAGGGCTTCATCCCAGGGCACATCGTCCAGCTTCAAGGTAATCGTGCCGGTCACATCCTCCCCGGCAACCACGTTCTGTCCGGTAAACTCGGCAAGAATCGCAATCACGCTGCGTATGTCGATATCCTGAAAATTTAACGATAATTTATCGCCGGAATATTGGGTACGTGATCTGTCCTGCGCTTCTTTTTCTTCACGGCTTAAAGGACGAAATTCAACCGTCAATAAGCCATCGGCTTGAAACACCGAATAATCGTAAAGTTCATTTTGCATCGCCACGGTAATTATGGTTTGCCGCCCGGATGACACTGTATCAATAAACTTAACCGGCGTTGCAAACTCGGAAACATCCAGGCGCTTAGCCAGTCGCCCTGACAACTTGGTGTTTAGAAAGCTGAGAATAACTTTCCCGCCCTGTTCTTTAGAGTTAACGATGGTATTGGGATTAGCTAGGGTTATCAGTATGCGTCCTTCACCTTTATCGCCGCGTTTGAAATCAAAACCGCTAATATCTTGTGCGGGAATTAACGCCGCAACCACCTCATTAGCTGCCTGGGTTCGAACAGGCGCTGCCACCGACTTTGTCACAACAGGGTCTAATGCCCTAGGCATTGCAGCTTTTGCAGAAGTTAAGGTCAACAACACTTTATTGCCAACCACCTTGGTTTCAAACGGCGTGGTCTCAATCAGATTAACCACTACACGCACTCTACCGGCAGCTTCCACTACATAAATACTGTTCGCGCCCCCCTGGTTAATGGGATACATCTTTTTTTCCAGTGCACTTGTCACTCCCGGAAAGTCCAGGGCAATACGCGCGGGATTATCGGTCTTAAATATTTTAGGCGTAATGGCAGGCCCGGTCATTTCCATTTCAATCTGCAACTTATCGCCTGACTGCGTCGCAAAGTCTATACTTGACAGCGCTAAATCCGAGGCGTTGACAGCGGCACTTTGGCATACAAATAACAACAGTACTAAGCCAATATAAGCCGATAATGACCGTGGGTACGAATTGATTCGCGCTCTGTGGATAGTAGACACAACACCGCCTCGCTTATTCTTCATTTTTTTATCCTTTTTCATCACTCTATCAACCCCATTGAAGCGGGTTGTTCACGCCATGTACCTGGCTTATCCGGGACTATTTCCATCAATTCAATCTTGTCACTGGCTATGCGGATAATTTTTCCATAATTTTTACCCATATAATGCCCAGCCTTAACGCGATAAATTGTGCCGTCACTGGCTTTTACCAATCCCCACAACGATGACCTCATATCAATAGTGCCCACCATTTTCAAGTCATCCAGAAGGAACATTTCCAGCTTTTCTTTAGGCCGGGCAGTATCCGGCCTTATGCCGCTACCGGTTGACATATCCACGTCCTCAGCCTGTTCAGGTTGTTTCAGCGGCATAAATGGATCACGCAGACCTTCCGGTTTAAAGATAAAAGGTTCAATCACTTTAATTTCAGGCAAGGGTTTAATCGGTTGTTTGGGCCTGGCCTTAACTTCTGCGAGATAATGATGCAAATCCGAAAAATCATTATTGCCGCAACCTGCCAGTAAAGCCATAAAAAACACGCAACCGACCTGCAAGTGTAGGCGCAGATTTATTTGCGCCCACTGTAACTTGTCGTATTCCATTACTTTTGCCCCCTTTTCTTTTTGACCGTTTTTGTTGCGGCTCTGCCATCACCTTCATTATAGGTCTTGACCATTGCAGTCATCTTCATTTCCCCCGCCTGACCTTCAGGAACAATATTTACATCGTGTACGGTAACGATTCGAGGCAACTCGGCTAAACCACTCACAAACAATCCCAGCGCTTCATATTTACCAGTAACTTTAATATTAATAGGTAGCTCAGAGTAGAAGTCTTTACGGACCGGGGTACCCGGCTTGAACAATCTAAATTCAAGGCCGCTGGCCAATCCTGTCTTGGAAATATTGATCAGCAGGCTGGCAACTTCTTCTTTGGTCGGCATTTGCCGAATCATATCTTCCAGGTCTGTTTCAATTTGCGTCAATTGATCCTGGTAATCGTGTAAATTGATTGATTTCTTTTGTTTCGTCTCAAATGACTGCTTTAAGTCCAGCTCTTTTTGCTCGGAAACATCAAGTGCCGCCAACTGGTCAAGCGTGTCATAGTAAACACCTGCACCGAACACCAGAAGGCATATCACCACAATTGTTGCCGCTTTAATGGGTAACGGCCAAGTCCCTGCCTCATTAGGATCCCAATTAATCTCTGACAGATTCATTTGCTCCCTCCTGGCGATCATTTTGATTACCCTGCTTTGCATGCAGAGTGAAATCGCTTAACTGTTCGGGAGCCGCCTTGTTCACCGACTGAATCACATCAAGCATCGGGGTTTTCAACCAGGCTGATGATTCAATGGCGCTCATGAATGCGGAAATGCGCGCATTCGATTGCGACTTGCCCTCAAAAATCAGCTCTGCGCCGACCTGAGTAAATTTCGTCAAAAAAACCCCATCTGGGGTAACCTTGGGCAGTTCGTCAAACAAATGCACAATCTCCGGACGACTTTCCTGTAGCTTCTGAATCAGTTCTATTTTAGTGAGCAACTTAGCTTTCTGCTCCTCAATCGTTTTGATTTGAGCAATTTTTATATTTAATAACGCTATTTCGTCCTCAATGATCTTATTTCTTTGTTCCTGATAAGCCTTTATGCCCTCGATATACAGATGCACGCCGGCAAATATCATCACTGTAAACAAAACAGCTGCACCAATAGCATTGATAAAGTCCTGCTTTTTCTGCGCCCGGAGCTCTTCTCGCCAGGGCAGTAAATTGATTCTTGCCATTAGTCAAAACTCCTCAACGCTAACCCGCAGGCAATCATCATTGCCGAAGCATCATTGCTCAATGACTGAGGCTTGACTTTATTGGATAAAGCCATATTAATAAAAGGATTGGCTATCACGGTAGGTACGCCTATAGCCTGCTGAACTAACTTGTCGATGCCTGGTATGGTTGCGCAGCCACCCGCCAAAATAAGATTGTCGATACGTCTATTCGCGCTTGATGACACAAAAAACTGTATCGACCGCTGAATTTGCTGAACCATTGCCCGCTTAAACGGATCAAGTACATCAACGGTATAATTGTCCGGCAATCCACCCAGTTTTTTTGCCAAGCCCGCCTCTTCATAAGTCAATCCGTAACGGCGCTGAATCTCTTCAGTCAACTGCTTGCCACCAAAACTCTGCTCTCGCGTATACACGGTACGATAATTATATAAAATATTTAAAGCCGTCATGGTTGCCCCGATATCTACGATGGCAACCGTTTGATTTTCTACAACATCCGGCAATTGGTCAATCAGTAAAGCAAAGGCATTTTCCATCGCAAAAGCTTCAACATCGACAATTTTGGCCTTTAAACCGGCCTTTGCTAAGGCTTCAACACGATCATCAATAATTTCTTTTCTCGATGCCGCAAGCAATACATTAACCATTTCAGGGTTACTTTCATTTTCGCCCTGCACTTCAAAATCGAAATTAACCTCATCGAGCGAATAGGGCACATACTGGTCGGCCTCGACCATAATTTGCTCTTCCATTTCCTCATCGCTTAATGCCGCAGACATCGGTATAACTTTGGTCATCACTGATGATCCGGCAACAGCAACAGACGCTTGCTTTAACTTTGACCCGGATTGCTTTAACGCGATTTTTATCGCCCCAGCGATTACATCGATATTGGCTATATTTTTATCAATAATCGCATCTTGCGGCAGAGGTGCTACAGCATAACTCTCAACCCGATAACGGGCGCCGACCTTACTCAATTCCAGCAGTTTGATAGCCGCCGTACTGATATCAATACCAAGAACAGCACTCTGTTTCTGACTAAACCAACTCATGAACTAACCCTTGAAAAACGTAATACTTTATGTGAACAACTGTGATGGGTCTAATGACAAAATCAGACTTATGACACACCGCCATGCAACTCCATGCGTTATTCTACTTCGTGCATAGACGCAGTCGTCAGCTATAATCAACACTCACAAAACTCATTTACTGGCGAAAGTATAGTAGCCTTTTTTATTTTGATGCTTAAAATGTTCAATTTATTTGCCCGACCCGCTGCTTTCACTTCCAGCAGAAACACTGCAGAGGCGACTTTTTTATCTTTGCTCCTACTGTTTTCCAGGATCATTTGTGGTTAAAATTTTAAAATGGCTGGTTATTGCTTTTATGACCATCACCTTATCTGCAGCCATTTCAGGCTATTTCATATACAAGCAGCTTTCAATCGATCTTCCTGATGTTAAGACCCTGCATAATGTTCAATACCAGATACCGTTAAGCATTTACACCAAAGACAACCTACTGATTGCCCAATTCGGCGAGAAGAAACGAACCCCGATTACGATAGAAAACATCCCTCAACAACTGATCAATGCCTTTATTGCTGCGGAAGACGACAGTTTTTATCAGCACCCCGGCGTCGATTTTAAAGGCCTGCTTCGAGCCGGTCTGCAGCTCATCTTAACCGGCAAGAAAAAACAGGGCGGCAGCACTATCACCATGCAAGTTACCCGTAACTTTCTGCTTAGCAATGAAAGAACTTACACTCGCAAGTTAAAAGAAATCATATTGGCATTAAAAATAGAACAGGAATACCCGAAAAACAAAATACTGGAGCTCTATTTAAACCAGATTTTCATGGGCCACAGAGCCTATGGTATTGATGCCGCCGCTCAAACCTATTACGGCAAACCGTTATCTGAGCTGAGCTTGGCCGAACACGCAATGATTGCCGGTCTGCCTAAAGCACCCTCGATATACAACCCGATTACTAACGAGACACGCGCCATTGAAAGACGCAATTACGTTCTGCGCCGCATGCTTGAACTGAACCGTATCACTCAACAGCAATATGAGGATGCTTACCGGCAGCCCTCTACAGCAAAGCTGCAATCTATCTCACTTGAAGTTTCAGCGCTTTATGTAGCCGAAATGGTACGACAAAAGCTCTTCGAACTCTATGGCGAGCAAGCCTATACCTCTGGTTTTAAAGTCTATACAACCCTAAACAGCACGCTGCAAACAGCAGCAAATCAGGCGCTTACCAATACCTTGCACGCCTATGACCAACGCCACGGATACCGTCATTCAAAAATCAACCAAGATCGTCATTTCAGTGAATCGCCGGTCATTGGCGATACCTTTCCCGCTAAAGTGATACGCATAAAAAACAATCTTCTGACGGCTAGGCTTCAAAACAACACACTCATTGAGATACCGAAGGAAAACTTTCAATGGACAGGAGCGACGACCCGCCGGTCGCCCCTACAAATCAACGATATTATCCGTGTTCGTCAACTTCAAAATAGCAGCTGGGCTTTAACGCAAATACCCGAAACGGAAGGCGCATTTGTTTCATTAGATCCATCTAACGGCGCCATTTTAGCCTTAACCGGCGGTTTCGATTTTTTTCGCAACAAATACAATCGCGTTACCCAATCAAAAAGACAGCCGGGATCGGGCTTTAAACCGATCATTTACACCACCGCGCTGGAACAAGGCTACACCGCTGCCAGTCTTATTAACGACGCACCGATCATCGACAATCCCGGCAAGGAAAACGAGTGGCGACCCGAAAACTACAGTAAACGATTCTATGGCCCAACCCGCATCCGCTCAGCGTTAACCCATTCAAGAAACATTATCTCCATTCGCCTGTTAAAAGAAATGGGGGTTGACAAAGCCGTTGCAACGGCATTGCGCTTTGGCTTTATCGAACAACAAATACCTAAAACGTTATCTCTGGCATTAGGTAGCGGTTACGCATCCCCGCTGCAAATGGCCAGAGTTTATGCCACCTTTGCCAACGGCGGCTTCCTGATCAAACCCTATTTTATTGAGCGCATCGAATCCAACGAGGGTGACATTATTTATCAGGCCAAGCCTAAAGTTGCCTGTCCTGACTGCGATAACACTCAGGAATTAAACCACGGTTACGCCCCTCGGATTATTAGCCCTCAAATTTGTTTTCTGATGAATTCGCTGTTAAGAGATGTCGTTCAATACGGCACCGCAACAGGCGCTAAGGTACTGGGAAGACAGGATATTGCCGGAAAAACAGGCACAACAAACGAACAACGCGATGCCTGGTTTAATGGCTATACGCCAACCAATGTGGCCATTGCCTGGGTTGGGTTCGATGATTTCTCGCCATTGGGAAATCGTGAAACAGGCGGCGTCACCGCCTTGCCGATGTGGGTGGATTTTATGAGGACGGCACTGAAAGATGTCATGGAAAACCCTCTTGAAGTGCCGACGGGCATAGTCAAGGCTTTTATAAGCCCCAAGACCGGCCTGTTAACTGCATCAAATAATAGCGATGGGATATGGGAGTTCTTTCAAGCCGATCATGTCCCGACCCGCTTCATGTCGAACGACTCGACAATAAACTACGATCATGCTGACGAAAGAGCCATCGAAAACCTGTTTTGAAACAGTAGCTGCAGAAGCAGTTGTCGAGGAACGGCAGCTTTGGTGGTGGCCATTGACATCCTCCCCCGACCTAAAGGACGGGGATTCCTGATTACTCAGGAGCAGGCGTGTATCGCTATGCCCACTGGTTTCTGCTGCTGACGGTCTTACTGCACCGTTCACTTCACAGACTAGCCCCGTCTGCTCGACGGTTGGTTTCCTGCTAAAAGCACATGGCCTCTAGCCAGTACATAAAAATGTTAAAAGACTTTTGAGCGATTATTTATATGGCGGCGACTTTAGTCGCCCCCACAATTTAACGACAAGCATTGGCAATGCGCGTTAACGGCATCCAAATCAAATCAAGTTAACTTGCCGTGACACTGTTTAAACTTCTTGCCTGAACCGCAAGGACAAGGATCATTGCGACCTACTTTATTGCCATCTCTGATAAACGGCTGCTCTGTAGCGGCAACATCTTCCTGCTCAGGTTCAGCAAGCAACGACTGCTCATAAGCATCCAAAGCAGGTGCCTGTGCATGCTCAAAATGCATTTCCTGGGGTACTTGCCTTTGCTCATCAATAGCCTCAATATCTTCTTCCTCTCTGATCTGAACTTTAAACAAAATTCCTATCACTTCATACTTGATATGTTCGAGCAGACTGGTAAACATCTCAAACGCTTCGCGCTTGTATTCCTGCTTGGGGTCTTTTTGCGCATAACCTCTAAAGTGTATGCCCTGACGTAAATAATCCATTGCTGCCAGGTGCTCTTTCCAGCTATTATCCAGTACTTGCAACATCACTGACTTTTCGAAGTGCTGCAGTACTTCCTTAGACATTTGCTGCTCTTTATCTTTATGGTTTTGCTCCAGAATATCAATAATACGCTTGCGCAAAGAATGCTCATGCAAGGCGTGATCTTCAGCCAGCATTTTACGCACCGGAATGTCAACATTGAACTCCTGACGCAAATGATCTTCCAGCCCCTTAGTATCCCACTGCTCAGCCATGGTTTTTGGCGGGATATACTGGGTAATCACATTATTAACCACATCTTCGCGTATCGCGGTAATAATATCGGAGATTTCCTCTGCCGCCATCAGCTCGTTACGCTGCGCGTAAACCACCTTACGCTGGTCATTGGCAACATCGTCATAGGCCAGGATTTCTTTACGCACATCGAAATTACGGCCTTCCACCTTACGCTGAGCGCTTTCGATAGAACGGGTAACCCAGGGATGCTCAATAGCTTCGCCATCGCCCATACCTAATTTCTGCATCAAACCCGCCACCCGATCCGAGGCAAAGATACGCATCAAATCATCTTGCAGCGACAAATAGAAACGGGTTGAACCCGGATCGCCCTGGCGGCCGGCACGCCCCCTTAACTGGTTATCAATACGACGCGATTCATGGCGTTCCGAACCGATAACATGCAAACCGCCGGTAGCGATAACCTGCTCATGCCTGTCCAGCCATGCGCCGCGCACTTGATCGTTATCGGCCTCGCTGGGGTCTTCGCCCAATGCCGCCAGCTCCGCTTCCAGGTTGCCGCCGAGTACAATATCGGTGCCCCGTCCCGCCATGTTGGTGGCGATAGTGACCGCCCCCGGCATACCGGCCTGTTCGATAATATGAGCTTCGCGCTCGTGCTGTTTGGCATTAAGCACTTCATGTTTAATGCCGAGTTTATTCAATAACGCCGACAAGCGCTCGGAGTTTTCAATCGATGTGGTCCCGACCAGCACCGGCTGCCCGCGACCAACGCACTCTTTAATATCATCAGCAACGGCAACATATTTCTCGTCGGTGGTCAAAAAGACTACGTCGCCCAAATCCTTACGAATCATGTTGCGATGCGTCGGAATGACCACCACTTCAAGTCCGTAAATCTTGTTCAACTCAAACGCTTCGGTATCTGCGGTACCGGTCATGCCGGACAGTTTTTCGTACAGACGGAAATAATTCTGAAAAGTAATCGAGGCCAGGGTCTGATTTTCATTTTGAATGGCGACATGCTCTTTGGCTTCAATCGCCTGATGCAAACCCTCGGACCAACGCCGTCCAGGCATGATACGACCGGTAAACTCGTCGACGATAACTACCTCATCATTAGCGACGATATAATCGACATCTTTTTTGAATAACACATGTCCGCGCAATGATGCATTAATATAATGCATCAGGCGAATATTGATGGCGTCATACAAACTGGTGCCTTCCTCCATCAAGCCATGTTCGACCATTAAACGTTCAATATGTTCGTGACCTGCTTCGGTCAAATACAACTGGCGCACCTTTTCATCGACCGAATAATCGCCCGGCGCGTCTTCTTTTTCCTGTTTGCTCAGAAATGGGATGATCTTGTTGATTTTGATATATATTTCGGTGCTTTCTTCGGTAGGTCCGGAGATAATCAGCGGCGTTCTCGCCTCATCGATCAGGATCGAATCCACCTCATCAATAATAGCAAAGCTTAAATCCCGCTGGACTTTCTGCTCCAGACTAAAGGCCATATTATCGCGCAGATAATCGAACCCGAATTCATTATTGGTACCGTAAGTAATGTCTGACGCATACGCTTTACGCCGCTCTTCACTGTCCATCTGGCTGATAATGACACCGGTCGTCAAACCCAGAAAGCTGTATAGCTTGCCCATCCATTCGGAATCGCGCTTGGCCAAGTAGTCGTTAACGGTAACAACGTGTACGCCACGACCCGGCAAGGCATTCAGATAGGCGGCCAAAGTTGACATCAGGGTTTTGCCTTCGCCGGTTTTCATTTCGGCGATTTTACCGTCATTAAGAATCATGCCGCCGATCAACTGCACATCGAAATGGCGCATGCCGAAAACTCGGGTCGATGCTTCTCTGACTACCGCAAACGCTTCCGGAAGCAGATTGTCCGGCTTTTCACCCTGCGCCAGACGATCACGAAACTCCTGAGTTTTTGCTTTTAAGGCATCATCAGATAATTTTTCGTACTCAGAAGCCAAGGCATTGATCTTTTTAACCAACGACTTTTTCTTCTTTATCAGCCTGTCATTACGGCTCCCTATAACAAATCTAACCAACTTACCCAGCATATTTTTTTCCGGTATGAATTTAGTAAATGATTGAATTAAACCGTGAGATTATATACTGTCTACCGCTTTAATCACAGTTAAAAACACTGGTCACCCTACAGATAAAAGGCTTTAGCATCAACAAAGAACATCTAAAAATCAATATCAAAGGCTTCGTTCAGGGACTCGGCTTTCGCCCTTTTGTCGTTCGTCTTGCCCGGCAACACCACCAAAAAGGCAAGATTGCCAACACCAGCAGCGGAGTAATCATCGACATTGAAGGCCTACCGGAACACCAGCAGGACTTTATTGACAGCCTGAATAATCAATTGCCGCCTCATGCAAAAATCGAATCAATAACCATAAGCAGAGAGCCTTTAGCCAATTTTAACGATTTTCAGATTAAAGCCAGTACCACTGACGGCGACTGCTCCGCTTTTGTCTTGCCCGACATAGCCACCTGCCCGGCTTGTATCGACGATATTTTCGACCCCGAAAGCCGCTACTATCACTACCCGTTTACCAGCTGTTGCCATTGCGGGCCGCGCTACAGCATCATGACCCGGCAACCTTATGACCGCAGCCAGACCAGCATGGTAGCATTCTCCGCCTGTAGCGACTGCGGACAGGACTACCAAGCCATAGATAACCGGCGCTACCACGCTCAAACTATTGCCTGCCCTGAATGCGGTCCCAGTCTGCATTTGTTCGATGACTCGGCAAACCTTTTAGCCGAAAAGCACGATGCTTTAATTGCCGCCACCCAGCAATTACGAGCAGGAAAAATCATCGCGATCAAAGGCATCGGCGGCTATCAACTGCTGGTCGACGCAACCAACCTGTACGCCGTCGAACGCCTGAGACAACGCAAACGTCGCCCGCAAAAGCCTTTTGCGCTGATGGTCGCCGATTTGGCGGCGGCCCAGCAGCTTTGCATAATCAACACCCTTGAGCAACAAGCTCTGACTTCTGCCGCCGCGCCTATTGTGCTGTTAAAGGCTAAATCGCCAGGGGCTACTTGTGGGGGCGACTTCAGCCGCCTTTGGGCGACTGAAGTCGCCCCTACATCTGCCGTAGCCCCCGGCAGCAACCTGCTCGGCATCATGCTGGCTTATTCGCCGCTGCACCACCTGTTGCTGAATAAAGACAGTGGCCTGCCCTTGCTGGTCGCCACCAGCGGCAACCGCCAAAACGAACCTATTTGCATCAATGAAGACCAGGCATTAACCCGGCTTGCCGGCATTGCCGATTATTTCCTGAGCCATAACCGCCCTATCCTGCGTCCGCTCGATGATTCAGTTGTCCGGCTCATCAACGGAAAAATCACCGTATTGAGAAGGGCCAGAGGCTACACCCCGCTGCCGGTCACCTTAAAAACCGCCCTGCCCGACACCCTGGCCGTGGGCGGCCAACTAAAAAACACCATCGCCATCAGTCGTGGCAAGCATATTATCTTAAGCCAACATTTAGGCGATCTTGATGTCGAAGCGACCCGGCAGCAATTTCAAAGCACACTGACCGATTTGCAGGAATTCTATCAAATCGCCCCGAGCCGAATCATGCGCGATTTGCATGACGGCTATGCCGGCAGCTTGTTGGCCGCTAATTTAGGCCAGAAAACCCACCCAGTGCAACACCATTACGCCCACGCCTTATCCTGCATGGCCGAACACAATCTGGAAGCGCCTGCACTGGGCATTTGCTGGGACGGTTCGGGTCTGGGTACCGACAACACCCTGTGGGGCGGCGAATTTTTGCTGATTAACAGCCAAGGCTTTGAACGCCACGCCCACCTTGCCCCGTTTTCATTGCCCGGCGCACATAAAGCCATGCAGGAACCCCGGCGCGCCGCACTAGGACTGCTCTACGAAGCCTTTGGAAGCTGCGTCTTTGAGCGCGAAGACCTGCCTTTTTCCGCACAAGAATTAAAATTATTGCGGCCTGCCTTAAGCCGCCAACTCAACTGTCCGCGCACCAGCAGCGTCGGACGTTTATTCGATGCAGTCGCCAGCTTGCTGGAGCTGTGTCATATCAATCACTATGAAGG
This sequence comes from Methylobacter sp., assembly GCA_024636505.1. Lineage (GTDB taxonomy): Bacteria > Pseudomonadota > Gammaproteobacteria > Methylococcales > Methylomonadaceae > Methylobacter_A. The sequence goes on from JAGXGY010000042.1 coordinate 54,476, forward strand.
CCAAGCGGCAATGACCCTGGAAATGAGCGCCGCATCAAGCACATCCGACCAATATTATGATTTCCACATCCGGCACACTGCGCCTATTATTATCGACTGGAAAATTACCCTGGAACAGCTTTTAAAAGACATACCGCGCTATCCGGTTGAGTTAATCGCCGCCAAGTTCCACAACACCCTAGCCGACATTATATTGGCTATAGCCAAAGCAGCCGGGCAAAAAACCGTATTACTAAGCGGCGGCTGTTTTCAAAATGCCTGCCTCACAACAAAAGCCGTCTATCGATTAAAGTCTGGCGGCTTTGCGGTATACTGCCACGAAAACATACCCCCTAACGACGGCGGACTGGCTCTCGGCCAGTTGCTTGCCGCAAAATATATAGGATAACTTATGTGCCTAGCGATACCCGGACAAATTACCAGCCTGTCTGATCACAGCGATCCTTTAGCGCGTACCGGACGCATCAACTTTTCCGGCATCGGCAAAGACATCAGTCTGGCTTATGTGCCCGAAGCAAAAATCAACGATTATGTGATCGTTCATGCCGGTTTCGCGCTGTCGATTCTTGATGAAGCGGAAGCTCAGGCCAGCCTGCAGGCATTCCAGGATTTAGCGGATTTCGAGAGTACGTTATGATAAACGGCAAAACATGCCATCAAATGTAATGGACCGCAGATGACGCAGATAATTATCAGCGATACCTGTGTTTGATTGGCTGAATAATTTGCTGTTTCCCAAATTACGGTTTAGAAAACAGCCCAAAAATCTTATTTAATCATAATCATCAGCGTCATCTGCGTTCCATTTGTCTAATGACGAATTCTTTCATAGCCTCAGGAGAAGCCCTGCATGAATTACCTGGACGAATTTCGCGACCCGGCCACCGCAAAAAAAATAACCGCCGCGATAAAAGCCATCACCACGCAGCCGTGGAACATCATGGAAGTATGCGGCGGCCAGACCCATAGCATCATTAAACATGGCATCGATCAGTTGCTGCCTGACGAAATCAAACTGATCCACGGCCCCGGCTGTCCAGTGTGCGTTACGCCGCTGGCTTATATCGACAAGGCGCTGGCGATTGCCGCGCAACCGGAGGTCATTTTCTGTTCTTTCGGCGACATGCTGCGCGTCCCCGGCTCGCATCATGATTTGCTCAGCCTGAAAGCCCAGGGTGCCGATATTCGCATCGTTTATTCGCCGCTGGATGCGTTGGCTATCGCTAAAATCAATCCCGACAAACAGGTGGTATTCTTCGGCGTAGGCTTTGAAACTACCGCCCCAACCACTGCCCTGACCGCTTACCAAGCCAAACAGCAAAAACTGGACAACTTCTCGCTGCTGATTTGCCATGTTCGCGTGCCGCCGGTGATGCAGGCATTGCTCGATTCGCCCGACACTCAGGTGCAGGGTTTTTTAGGCGCCGGCCACGTCTGCTCGATCATGGGTTACCACGAATATTTGCCGCTGTCCGCCCACCATAAAATCCCTATCGTAATCACCGGTTTCGAACCGGTCGATATTCTGCACGGGCTGTATTTATGCATCAAACAACTGGAAGAAAAGCGTTATCAGGTTGAAAACCAATACAGCCGCGTGGTCAAAGAACAAGGCAATCAGCCCGCGCAACAGCTGATAAGCCAAGTGTTTGACGTCGTCAATCAAAGCTGGCGCGGCTTGGGCGAAATCGCCGCCAGCGGCCTCTCACTCAATGCCGACTACGCCGACTGGAATGCCGAGCAGCGTTTTGCGGTCGCCGCGATTAACACCGAAGAACCTGCCGCCTGCCGTAGCGGCGAAGTGTTGCAAGGCTTAATCAAGCCCGCGCAATGCGCTGAATTCGGCACGATGTGCACCCCCGAACACCCGCTGGGCGCCACCATGGTGTCTTCCGAAGGCGCGTGCGCCGCCTATTACCGCTACCGTCGCCATCAACATGTCTGATTTAAAACTGAACTGTCCCCTGCCCCTGCAATACGAGCAAATCGTCATGGCTCATGGCGGCGGCGGCCGCCTGATGCAGCAATTATTGGACAGCATCATCCAGCCGGTATTCAGCAATCCCCTGCTGAACCAGAAACACGACAGCGCGGTGCTAAACGTCAACGGTTCAAAATTGGCTTTTACTACCGATTCCTATGTGGTCAAACCGCTGTTTTTTCCCGGCGGCGACATCGGCAAAATGTCGGTATGCGGGACGCTGAACGATTTGGCGATGAGCGGCGCCTTACCGTTATACTTGAGCTGCGCACTGATTATTGAAGAAGGTTTCGCCATTAAAGACCTGCAACGTATCGTCAAGTCCATGCAGCTCGCCGCGCAACAGGCCGGCGTGTTGATCGTGACCGGAGACACCAAAGTGGTCGATCATGGCAGCGGCGACGGCATTTATATTAATACGGCAGGCATAGGCCTCATCGATACAAACATCAGCGTATCGCCTGCCAATATTCAAGTCGGCGACAGCATTATCATCAACAGCGACATAGCGCGGCACGGCATCGCGATCATGCTGGAGCGCGAAGGCATGAACTTTGACAGCAGCATAGCCAGCGACTGCGCCGATCTGTCTGGCCTGGTTCAGGATCTGCTTAAAATCGATATTGACATCCACTGCATGCGCGATTTAACGCGCGGCGGTTTGGCCAGCGGCCTGATAGAACTGGCCACCAGCTCAGGTCACGCTATCGCAATCAACGAAACCGCATTGCCGATACATCAGGATGTCAACAGCGCCTGTGAAATTTTAGGTTTTGATCCACTGTACATCGCTAACGAAGGCTGTTTTGCGCTGTTTGTACCCCAAACACAAACAGCGCAAGCCCTGAGTGCATTACACCGGCATCCGCTAAGCCAACAGGCCAGCCACATTGGCACCGTTACAGCGACGCATCCCAAAGGCATAGTTACCCTGCAAACGACCATGGGCATCAGCCGGGTTCTGGATTTATTGAGTGGGGAACAATTACCGAGAATATGTTGATTTGCAATATAACGCTGTAAGCAGGCATATTTCAAAGCACGACGATTGAATAATAACGACAATCATTAGTTGATTGCATTATCGACAGACATAAAAAAAACCGCAGCTCTGAAAGAGCTGCGGTTTTTTTGCTTGCAATTAGATGATAGTTACTTCTTCTGCTTGCGGACCTTTTTGGCCTTGAGTAACAGTAAACTGCACTTTCTGGCCTTCATCAAGAGATTTAAAGCCTGAGCTGTTAATGTTGCGAAAGTGAACAAAAACATCCGGGCCATCTTCTTGCTGAATGAAACCGAAGCCTTTTTCAGCGTTAAACCATTTAACGGTACCTGTAGTCATTTGAATATAATCCTATTTATAGTAATTAAACAGCCTTATTAGGGCTAATGGAGCTGGGAAATAAGAGAATTACTTAATGATAACAGGACGAACAATTACATGAACAACTTCGTAAAGATAAGCATAACGGTAAAACTATTTCAAGCTAAGATCATTATATTGCCTGACCATGGCAATGTCAAACACTTTTAATCATCCTAATAATAAAGTTTAACTCAAATAACTGATGTTACGCACGGATGGTACTTCTCCCGTTTGCCGCGCCGAGCACCGGAGCTTTTATCGAGAACAGCCCGTTTAGGGGTGCGGAATGCCGACCAACAGTCTAGCGAGAAGAAATCTAAATGTAAAATGGCAATTTTTGAAATGATGCGGAGATTAATACCGCCTATCAACCGCCAATTATCGCCACTTTTTTATTCTGAAAACTGAATTATCTTTATAAATCAGTCGTTTAAATGGGAGAGAGACAATAGAATAACGCTTTGTAAGCCACGTAGTTAAAGGTATTTGCATTATTATTTTTTAAAGTTACCCCCAATGTTACCCCTGTCCTGTCAATGCTGCCTCTATATTTCGCCCCGCGCCCTTAACTAAAAGTCTTAGGATAGCGCTCGGGTGTTGTTTAGTTACTCGTTAAGTTAGCGCCAAGGGTAAAAGGTACTCCCTAGCATTGCCCACTGCGGGTAATTCGAACCCCGTTTTTTGGGTAGGCAGTGAGGCTGAAAGTTACTGAACAGTTGCTTCTTTTTGGGTGGCTTTCTTCTGTGCCAATACGCCGTTATGTTTAACTTATTTATATACGTAGGTGGGGGGGGTGTCCCAGATTCTGGGGATTTTGGGACAGTTGGGACAATCCTAGGCGCGGCGCGGCTTGTAGCTGTCTAAAAGGCTTTTTTTCTGGGACAGTTGGCGATATTTCTGGGACAGTTGGGGGTATTTTTTGGGACAGTTAGTATTTTTGGCCTAAAAACGGCCTATTTTGCCGGTTGGCGGCGGTCTTGATCCAGCCTTAAATTAGGCGATTTTTACCGTCGGTTGTGAAAATATTTTCACGGTATCGGATAGGCTTTCTCTCTTGCCAATGCGCCCAGGCTGCAGCCATTTTTAAGCGTGGGAATTTGTACTGTTTTGCGACATAATCAATTTATATGCTTGTTATCGTGCCAACTAGCCACAAGCCACGCTAAATAATGGATATAGATAGGCATAGGGTTTGCTATGTGTGTTGTCAATAAATCGTAAATAATAGCCTGTGAAATTATTTTCACGGATTCTTTGACAGACACAAAAAAGCCGGGACGCTGCCCGGCTTGTGTTGTGGCAAACTATATCCCGGCTGCCAGCGGTGGTTTTGGTGTGAGAAAGCGCTCCGTTCGGTAAATCGCGGCCAGGCGTATCAACTCCCTAATTCTTAAATTAGCGCCCATTTTTTCCAAATCGCGAAAATGAGCAAACGCGGTTCATCCCCAATTCACAAGGATTTTTTTATTTTTGCAGGTTGGCAATGGCTTTGCCCCAGCCGTAATTGCTGGTTGCTGGCGTCGGTGCGCTGGCCGCTGGTTTTTCCGGTTGTGCCTTAGCGGTCTTGGGCAAACAGCCGACAGTGGCAAAGGCTTTGCCCCAACCGTCATCATTGGCCGTTGGCGTCGGTGCGCTGGCGGTCGATTTTGCAGGCAAGGCGACAATAACCGGCTTGGCGATAAAGCCCGGTTTTCCAACCTGTCCGCCGATAACGCTCTTTTAGCTGCCGACACGATCTGACAAGCCGGTCGATACCGCCTTAGCCCCCACGCGCACATTGCCACGTAAGGCTTTCAGCGCGTCGATAGTCATTTTAGGCCGGTGCGCCACGATGGATTGATGGAATACCGCTTCAATATCATTCAGTGTCGCCCGGATGGTGTCGCGTCCGGCTTCTGTGTCCAGGTCTGGCCGTTTGTCGGCGGCATGGCTTGATACAATCTCAATCGTGCCATCGCCGCGCGGTTGCATGACTGCCACCACGCCAATACTGCCTAAAATGGCGGTGTCATCAATAATGATCTCGTTACAGGCGGCGGCCAACCAATAGCCTGCACTAGCGGCCTGCCCGGTGACATAAGCCGCCGTGGGTTTGGTTGCCACGTTAATTTGATTGCTGAACTCGTTCACGCCGGTGATGCTGCCGCCGGGTGAGTCGAAGTTAAAAACGATCTTGCTTACCAAGGGGTTATTTTCAGCGGCGGCTAGTTGCTCTGCCAGCGCGTCAATGGCCACACCAATGCCGAACAAAGTAAAAATGTTCGCCTTGGGAAATATAATGCCGGTGATGTTAATAATGGCGCTACCGTCGATGATCTGCGGTGTTGCTGCAGCTGCCGTTGCAGGCTTATTCGATACCGCCTGTAGTTGTTGATGCAGGCCGAACAATCCCTCTGCACATTCGGCGGTTAAGGCGTAATTGCCGCTTAAATTCATTAGGCCGCCCTCATCAACACGATTTCAGGATTCACGTCTTGGCGGCGATAAAAGCCACGCAATCCAGAACGTTCGGCTTGGTCAATAATCGCCTCCTCCTGATACTCAAGATCAATGCGGCGCTGCTTGGCTTCCGCGATTAGTTTTGACCGTTCGGCGCGAGGTGGGCCGGCTTCAATATTGGGGGATTCGCATTTAACTTGTTTAAGCAAGGCGTCGCGTATCAATTCTGGGAACAGGCCGCACAAAACCCCGGACAGGTCTACTTCCTGCGACTGAAAACCGGCAACAAATCCGTCAACGACCTGCAATTGATGGTCGTCTCGCCGCTTGCCCTCAACCGTCAATGGCTGTTCATTTAATGGCCTTTCGTAAAAAAATTGCCTCAAGCCGGGTGTGGTCGCGGATTCGCTGATAAATGCGTCAACATTCGCCAAGGCATCGGCCAGTGGCAAAGGCGAGCTGTTTAACCATTGGACTTCATCATCACATTCGATGATCTGTTGACGAATGGCTTCAAGCTGTTTCAGCGCGTCGCCTGTGGATTTTTGGATTTGCTTTTGTAGCGCGTTTAAGTTGCTCATATTTTTAGGCCATTGGGTAGGAAGTGTTATCAAAACCATCGCCCGCATTGCCAGTCGATTCGGAAGCATCCCAACTTTTCATTTTTAAGGAAATGTGTTTTCTGGCGAAAGCCTCCAGTACGGCAAAACAGCGCCCGTGGTTGCTTTGATTTTCGGCGGCGGCGATTTGTCTGGCTTCTGCGCGTTTTGTACTCAGTAAATGCTCGATCAATTGCTTCAAGTGGCGGTAAATTTGCGCGTCAGTTGGGACTTTTGCCAAAAGCGTTTGGGTTGCGGCCTGCCGTGCCGGAAAATTGTCGGCAGGCATTTTTCTAATAGCGGTAAATTCGCCATCAATGTCGCGGAAAATTTTAAAATCATTGAAGTCTTTCTCGAACATCTGGTGAAGCCGCGCCAGTTCATCGCGCTGGAACCGCCAATTGTCATTGGCCGCTTCGTAAGATTGCCGCGCATCCTCTTTGGCGTTCTTGATCCGCTCGAATTTTTCAGCATCGAATATCATTTGTTGTCTCCTAAGATTAAGTATGGACAGAGTTTAATCTGCCCAAAAATTCAAAAAAAGAGCGGAATCAAACTGCTTTAATCTTTCAAAATGTCATGAATGCCACGGCACGTTGTAACAATCTTGATGCCGGTCTGGATCGCTTTGATCAAAAGCAATGTATAGCAGTCATCGGGCAAGGTTTCGTTGTGGTCAAGCGCGTAACGAATCCTGCCAAGGTCCTGCGGCGATTTGAGAACATCGGCTCCAATGGCTGCCAGTGAGCAATTCAAACGCATGCTTAATACGCCGGTCACGATTTTGTTTAGCCAGCCGGTAGGCGCTTGACTGTTTGCCGCGTAGTTTCTCAGGCGGCATTGATTCGTCTAGCGCCTGCTCAATCGGCAGGCCGTCCTCAACCGCCGAACCGAATAGGCGCAAAAAATCACGCTGGGTTTCGGTAGGCGCTTTTTGATGATTGAGGCGGTGGCCAATCTCGACCAACATGCACTGCCAGTCCCATGATTGGGCTTTTGGCGCTGGCTTAGTCATCGGTGTACTCCCTGTGCTGTTCCGGTTCGGCGGGTTTTTTCTCCGGCTCAGTAATCAAATCAACGTTAAATTTCAATACACGCGGCCGCCGTCCGCCTACCGATTGATGCACATCCGGGCGTTTAATGCCGTTTTTTACAATTTCAAAGCTCGCCAATAAGCCCCGCTCAAGAACTCTTTTAAATAACGTGGCCTTGTTTATCAAAATAGGATCGTTTTGCGCGGCGGCGAATTTTTGCACAGTCTTAAACGTTGCTTCAGGTTCTAGCCAAATTTCGGCTTTGTCCTCGCTGATCCAGCCGATCAACTGCCCACGGCCTGCCAAATCGCCGCCCTCTGAAACTGCCCGCCAGCCCCAGGTATGCGGATGTGATACCGGCGGCCCTTGATTGGTATGCGAAACAACGTAACACTCGCCGGAAGAAAAACACCCGCGAAGTAAAGCGACAAACCGATCCACCTCATCATTGGCGGTACGGTATTGATCCTGAGCTTTCATGGACAAACTCAGAGCCTCGCAAATTTCAGCGGATAAGCGTTCACTACGGATCGTATTAATGGCGCCGACATCGTGAGCAAACTCAATAAAAACCTCCGCCGCGCCGACTAATTGCGCGTAAATATCGACGGTGCGCCGGTGGGTTTCATCGTTTTTAGAGCGCTCGTTGTGCGCTTCGGCGCGCAGGCGTTCGACCATGGCGGGATAGTTTTTTTTCAGTTCATCCATGCGCGGTGCCAGCCATTGGATAAAATTAGCCATCACGGCGCGGGTCTCGCCTTTACGCCGTGCGTGTTGAAAGTCGGTCATCACGGTATCGCTAATATCGCCCCCTTGCATATCAATGGTTAAAGTTCGGGCTAGGGCACTGCCGCCGCTGGGCGTCATTTCGGCTGTAATAAGGGATAGGCAGCGCGGGAAATGTGCGGCCATGGCGGTTGATGTGTTGGTAAGCCGCCCACGTCCGGCCTGATTGCCAGCGCCACGGGCGATAAAATCAAATTTAGCATTGTTCTCATGGGTTTGTTGAATGCTAGAACCCGCTTTAAAATCATCAGCTACCCAAAGCAAGTCCTTTGCCTGGTGCGATTTAAGCCCCAAGTTGCCTTGTGAATCTTCAAAGTTGGCCGGAAAGCCTTTGCCCAAAAATTCACCAAAACAGCCGATTGCCAAACCGGCGCTTTCGGATTTAAAACAGCCGGTTTTACCCACGAACATAACTGAAAAGTCGGTGGGTAAGCATTCTCCTAACACAGCGCGAATAACTGCACAAAACAAGGCGGCGCCAATGGCTCTATTATTGGGCGCGATAGTTAAGAAACTTAGCAAAGCATCCACATTGGCGGGGTTCTTGCCCGGCGCGGGCAAAGCGTACTTGGCCATGTTGCCACACCCTAAATCAACGCGCACCGATTCATCTAAGCCATCAGCGCCGATTGCCCCGGATGTTGTTAAAAACTGCCAGCTACCCTTAATTAAACGCCAGCCCGCATGGGTGTAAACGATTGTTATCGGGATTTCGCCAGAGAGCATTAAAATTGCAATCGCCAATTTACGCGCGGTGGCTTGATCAGCTTCAAAAATCGCCAGCGCACCATAATGCTTCATTAACCAAGCCATCGATTGATATTGTGTCGAGGGAACGGTAATGGTTTGTAGCAGCCCGACCCTGGTGTTCTTGGTGGAGATTTCAAAAACAACCTCTTGGCTAAGGCCGTCATCTAACAACAATTGCTGGATAATAATGCAGTCGCAATTAATGGTTAAAAACGCCATAACATCGTAGCTGTCGCCGCCCTTGGTTGATTTTTTCTGCCAAAAACCAATGCGGCCAGCTTGCCTAAAATAAATGCCCTCGCGGCAGTCGCTCCACTTATCAACTGGAATGGCCGGATCAATGGTGTCATCCGTTGCCGGTGTCGGGTTGCTTAATAGCTTGCCTATTGCCTTATTGGTCATTGCTCACCTCCGCTGTGATGGTGTCGTTAAAATCGGTTCCGGTGTCCGGTGCCACGATGTAAAAGCCTTTACAGGCGGTCGCCGCTTCAATCGCGTATTTTTGCCCGGTACCGCTTTCGTCGTTGTCGCCGCACACAATGATTTTCGATCTGGGGTAGAGTGATCTCACTGCCAAGGCGGTTGCGGGCAGGTTGCCTGCATCGGTGGCAATAAAAACCGGGTGGTTACTGGCTTCGTGCAGGCTGGCTGCGGTTGAAAAGCCCTCGGCAATTAACAGCGTATCGCCCGATTCGACTTTGCCGATAAGGCCAAATGCGCCGATTTTCAGCGCACCTTTTAACGGCCGTTTAGTGCCATCCGGACGAATAAAGCGGATGCCGACCAGCTTTTTATGAACGTCAAACAGCCGGTAAACCAGCGCGCCGCGATACAGCCGCGCACCGTTGGCCTTAATCTTTTTGGCGATTAAGTGGGGATGTTGGCTTGGGTCGGTGATCTCTGTCGCGTGATCCCAAATCCAGCGGGCGCGGTCGGCGGCTTTGTTCTGGCTCTCTATGCGCTGTTTGGTTTGTTCGGCTTCCTTGGCGGCGCGTTCTTGGGCAAACTTGCGGCGTTCGGCGTCTGATAGGGGGTTGCTTTCAACGTCCGATTTCCAGTTGGCCTCGATGCCCGTTTTCCAGTCTTTAAAATAACCGGCGGCCTTGCCGTCAAGGTGCAAACGATAAACGCCGTCTAGGCTGCCGGACTTATGCCCTTTGATGTGATAACGATGCCGTTCGCCATCGGCAATGATAACGTCAGGCGGTTCTACGCCATGTTCACGCATCGCCGACTTAAAATCGTCAATGTTTTGGTGTGTTGTTTTCATAAAATGCGTTCCTTGCGGGTGCATCCTGCCGCGCTGGGGGTTATAATAACCCCTCGTTTGGTAGTTTGGCTGGATGCTAAAAACCCGCTCAAATGGTGGTTTGGGTGGGTTTTTTTATGCCTGCGATTTGGCCTGATCGGCTTTGACTTTCAGCCGGTAGGCGGCTTCGTCGCCAATTTTCATAAAGCCGGTGATCGCGTCCAGTTGGTTACTCAATGAAAACAGGAAAGTCGCCAAGGTTGTTTCATCCTGCATTGCTAATGACAAGTTGCAATTAGCCACTACCAAGGCGGTTGCTTCAACGATTCTAGACACGTTGGACAGTTCCAAAGCAGTCTGCTCACGCATTGAATCCGCGAACCAATCCAATTCAGCATCGGTCAAATGGTCAGCGGCTTTTTCGTAAAGCAGGGCAATGGCCTTGCTGGCGCTGGGAATGCCTAGCGCTTCTTTCTCGGGTGCATTTGATAAATAAATCGATGTATTCATGATTGCGCCTCGTTTTTGCTGAATTGTCCGGCTGTGCGGTAGGTCTCCAACAAGAGTTGCGCGTCCATTATTTCAAACCGTGCGGCCTGGGCTGCCCGCCATAATGTCCCGGATTCAAACGAATTAACATCCACGACTTCACAAGCCACTTCGATTAAATCGCAAATCGCTTTCGCCCGGTCGAGTGCCTGCGGGATGGTGTCGCCAATAAGGGAAATGTGGCTGTTAGGCTCCCGGTGCTGGAATTTGTTGACTGAGGCGCTCATTGCACACCACCCAGATCCAAAATCTGTAACTCGATTTGGTAAAGGTCGTCGTCACGCCAGCCTGAAACATGCTTGATATGTAAAATCTGGTGGAATAGCCTGAAGCCCTCGGCATCCAGTTTGATCAACTCGCTCAAGCTGTGCTGAAAGGGCTGGTTTGTCCGGTAGGCGCTGATAAAGGCATCGGCCAGGAACTGTCCGGAATGGCCGCCTTGTTTGACGCGCTTAATCAGCAAATCGACCTCCAGGGGCATAGGTGTAAAGCCGCGCTCCAGGTTGGCTTTTTGCGCCAATATATAGGCCGCTTCGCTACTGACTGAGCTTAACGCCGACACCATTTCAACTTGAGCAGACAGACCAAATAAAATAGCTGCTAATCGACTACTGTTCGGCAAGGTGGATCGATCTTCTGAGCCTTGAGCAATAGCTAGATTAATGAGCGTCATGGAAATATTCGTTGACTCACATTCGGCTACTGAATTAAGGCCTGCTAACCAATCCAGTTTATCATCGGATAGCGTGCCTTTGGCGTGTTCAAATAGTTCTGTGAGTGCATTGGCTGCAGTGGCAATCATGCTGCACCGACCTTTAACTCTTGGGCAACGCTTGCCAGCAACGCACAATCAGCTTGTAATATAGCTAGGCTTGCAAGATGTTGTTCATCCCTGCAAACCATGCCATAGCTAAAGGAAAGCTCTGCAAATGCTTTATGTAAATCGTTAATGGTTTTGGGTTGGGCTTGCTCGGTTTGAGCGGTATTTGAAGTGGTCATGCGATAACTCCTTTGTAGAGGGAATAACCGCCGCCAACAAGCTCTAATTGTTGGGCGGTGGAATGTATCAAGTTAGAGCTACCGGCAAAGGAACCGGCCAGCCGTTTAACGGGCTGCTCAATACATCCCACCATAACTGAATGCAAACGGCATGAAGCCGTTGGTGTTTTGGGTGGGCACAAAAAAACCACGTTTGATAGTGGCCATTTGTGGCCTTTGCGCGGGGCTCTAATCCCGACTTTCGTTTTTTGCGAAAGCGGGGACAGATTAAGCACTCGCTTAGTGCTTGTCAAGCCTCTTTGTGTGTTGTTGATGCTTTTGGGTTTTTTCCAGCGCCTTTTTGGCTGGCGGTTGGTTCGGCTTGGTTTGGTCAACGGATCGTTCATGCCGCCGCCTCTTTATTCTCAATTGAATCCAGCAAAGCGCGGACTTCCGATACTGACCAAACGCGACATCTAGGCGTCAGCAATTTTCCGGGGGGTATCCAGCCGGCTTTTATGCCATTATCAAAACTGGTTGAGCAGATACCCAAGGCTGCCAAAAATGAAGGCTTGCGTATATAGCCCTCAGCGGGCAGAGGTTGGGGTGTATAGGTGATTTTGTTACGGGGTTGGTGCTGTTGGGTGGTTTTTGGCATTGATAAAGCCTCGTTGGTTAAAATGAGGCTTTATTTTGTAGTTAAAGTTATATTTGGTCTAAGGACAGATAACCCGGCTAAGTGTCCTTATCTTAATTACGTGGACTTGTGCTTGGTGCGGGAATATCTGCATAAATACCACCTTCTTTTTTTCGCTTATTAACCTCTCGTTTCAACCACTGATCGCAGGCTTCTTGATTACTAAACTTAAACCTTTTAAAAACTTCCTCTGATGCTTCCCTTGGACTACGACCAGCTTTAACGATCCCCCAATACCAACAAAATACATCTGAATTATGCCGGCTTAGTTTTTCGCCAGGCTCTTTGATAAGCATAATCTCAGCGACTTTTGACCAGCGCTGTTCACTGGACACATTGGTTCCAACGCTCCCTTTAACATAGTGTTCGGCCTCCAGATATTGCCCTTGTATATTCAGACCATGAAGAATTCTTATTAATTCCTTGGGGCTAACGGATAAATGGATAACATCCGGCTCATGATGTAATAACGCATCTACCGCCTTGGTGTTCTGATCTTTAAAACTTGCAGCACGAATCGTATTTATTAAGTCCGCTGTGCTTATAGCAGGTTTTGTCGTGTGATTATTTTTAAAGTCTTGATATGTCGTGGTTAATTTTTTTAACAGCACTTTGACTTCGCGTTGTTCGTCTTGTTCGTCTTGTTCGTCACTCATTACGCACCATTAACGCGCCATCATTACGAGGGGATTAACCGGAAATGGAGTAATGACTTCCACTTATTGCCCGCTAAAGCTATCCGGTTAAATTGATTATATCAGGTGTTGGCTGTCTAGCTAATTGGCAGGACAACGCCAGGCGATTTAATGCGAGATGATTCGCAATACATAGCACGTAAATAACTAATATATAATTAAAAATCAATTGGTTATAATTTTAATTATTGCTGTCAGTTGAGACCTATAGAGACACAAAAACTCAAAAATTGTGCGGTTCGAATTACCCGCAATGGCTATATGGTCTGGGAGTACCTTTTGCTCCTGTTGGCGGCATTGGGTAGATGCAATGCGTCCGAAGTCGGGAAATTCCGATTTGAGAATCTTGGAAACTTGGAAACTTGGCCAATGCCTGCCGATTTAAGCCGATCCCGCCGGGTAAAAATGCCTCGTTTTAGCTCGATTTCCCCAAACTGTCCCAAAAAATTAGACTAATTGTCCCAACTGTCCCAGACCTGTCCCAGAAAAAAACACCTTTGGGACAGCTACAAGCCACGGCTGACAAGGTATATAGAGTTATTGTCCCAAAATCCCCAGAAATATATATATACCCCCCCTTTAGTTTTTTCCAATTAGAGAGGTTTGGCTGTCAATGCCGGTTGCCAGGTGCTAATTACTGATCATATTGGGTGTTAAGTTATGGAAGATAGGCCGTTGTGCCCGGTGCCGATCTCTGGACAAAATAGGGCAAAACCCCGCCTATCTGGCGCTGCTTTTCTTTGGGTGCGGGGGGGTAAAGATATTGCTAGAGGTGGCAGCCTTAACCGGCTTTATTGAGGAGGATAATCTGAGCGCCGTTTTTGAGGGTGTCCAGGTAGTCAGACCAGTGTTGCATCATCAACCGCCGTTCTGGTAGGTGCTGCGCCCGGTTGTAGGCGGCTTTAACTTTATTCTGTTCGCCATGTGAAAGTTGCCGTTCGATCATATCTGAATGGAAGCCTTGTTCATGTAAAAGCGTACTGGCTGTGGTTCTGAATCCGTGCGCGGTGTGCTGGCCTTGGTAGCCCATGCGCCGAATGGCTGCGCCGATAGATTCACGGCTGATATGCTTCTCGCCGTTTTTACCTTGATTGCTGGCAAACACATAGCGTTGATTACCTGAAAGCGGGTGAATATCCCGAAGTAATGCCACGGCCTGAGTGCTTAGCGGCACTATGTGCGCATTGTCCATCTTCATTTTATCGGCGGCAATACGCCATTCAGCGGCATCAAGATCAAATTCGCTCCATTCTGCCGCCGAAAGGTTGGCGGGTCTGGCAAATAACATGGGTTGGAGCTGTAATGCTGTCCTGACTACAAAGTTACCACCATAAGCATCAATGTCCCTGAGCAGTTGCCCCAATGGCTTAGGCTCGGTTATGGCTGGATAATGCCCTTTACTTGGCGAGGGTAACGCGCCGCGCAAATCTTGCGTAACATCCCTTTCTGCTCGTCCGGTGGCGATACCGTAGCGGATAGCCTGCCCAATGAACTGTTTGGTTCTTGCGGCCGTCTCTATCGCCCCACGCGCTGTAATCCGCCTTAATGCGGTCAATACTTCGACTGCTGATAATTCCTTTAATGGTCGGTTGCCTATCCAGGGGTAAACGTCGCGCTCGAAACATTCTTTGATGTGGTTGTGGTGGGTAGTGCTCCACTCGTTTTGTTTGGTCATTAGAAAATCTTCGGCAATCGCTTTAAAGGTATTTTCGATGCTGCCAGCTTTTTCTATTTTGCGGGTGATGCCTGGATCAATATTATCGGCAAGTTGTTTTCTTGCTGCGTCTCGTTTATCTCTGGCTTGCAATAAGCTAGTGTCGGGGTAAGTGCCAAAAGACAATGATTTTTCCTTACCCCCAAAACGATATTTAAACCTCCACCACTTACCCCAACCATCTGCTTGAGGCTGCATTAAGAGATACAGTCCTTTTTCATCGGTCAACTTGAAAGGCTTACCGCCGCTGGTCTTGTCGTGTTTGTGGGCATTCTTACAAGCGGTATCAGATAGCATTTGGGGGTAACTCCATCATGGGTAGGTGTGTTACCCCCGATGTTACCCCCACGATTATCTGTATGTCAATGAATCCGGTTGTACTTCGTTGGGCAATAAAAAACCCGCTAAGCCTTATGACTTGCGGGTTTGTGTACTTCGTTGTGTCTCGCTGTACTCTTAAATGGCGGAGAGAGAGGGATTCGAACCCTCGATACGTTGCCGTATACACACTTTCCAGGCGTGCGCCTTCGGCCGCTCGGCCATCTCTCCTATTTTTGGCTTCCCGTAAATCACGGCAAGCCGCTTAGAATAATCGATATTACGTCTTGATGCAACTATCTTTATCCGCCACTTGCTTCCGCCTGCGCTTCCAACTCACTCCAACGCTGGTAAACTTGCTCCAATTTCTCATCAATCTGTTTAAGCTCGCCCACAGTCTTGGCAGTAACAGCCTGATCTTTCTTATAGAACTCTGGTGCGCTGATTGTCCGGTTTAATTCCGTCTGCTTAGCTTCCAGCTCAGCAATCAGTTCCGGCAACTCATCCAGCTCCTGCCGCTCTTTAAAGCTTAGCTTTTTTTTCGTTACGTTGGGGGCCAGGGGCTTTGCCCCCGGTTTTTCCTGTTTGCTTATCTTGGCAGGTTCGCTCTGCTTGACCTGTTTAACATGATTCATCCAATCACTATAACCGCCGACAAGTTCATCGACTTCGCCGGTGCCGTCCAGCACAAAAACGCTGGTCACCACGTTGTCCAGAAAAGCCCGATCATGACTCACCAGCAACAAGGTGCCGTCAAAGTCGACCAGCTTTTCCTCTAGCAGCTCCAAGGTTTCCAAATCCAGGTCATTGGTCGGCTCATCCATAATGATCAAGTTGGAGGGCTTAGTAAATAGCCGCGCCAGCAGTAAACGGTTTTTCTCGCCGCCCGACAAGCTTTTTACCGGTGAACGCGCTCTGGCCGGGGCAAACAGAAAATCGCCCAAATACGACATCACATGCCGCTGGTTACCGGCGATTTCGACAAAATCGTTACCGTCGGCGACGGTATCGGCAACGGTCATGTTCGGGTCGAGTTGATCGCGCAACTGGTCGAAATAGGCGATTTCAAGCTTGGTGCCCTGCTCTACCGTGCCGCTATTCGGCTCCAATTGCTTTAACAGTAATTTTAACAAGGTCGACTTGCCTGCACCATTAGGGCCGATCAGGCCAATTTTATCGCCGCGCTGAATCAGCGTGGAAAAATGCTTAACGATCTGTCGGTCTTCATAAGCAAAGCTAATGTCGCTGACCTCAATCACTTTTTTACCGGAGGCATCGCCTCTATCCAGGGACATTTTGCTGGTACCCTGGGTGTTACGGCGCTGACTGCGTTCGTTGCGCAATCTCTCCAGAGCCCTAACCCTGCCTTCATTGCGGGTACGCCGGGCTTTTACCCCTTGTCTGATCCAAACTTCTTCATCGGCCAACTTCTTGTCAAACTCGGCATTCTGATTAGCCTCATCTTCTAAGGCTGCGGCTTTACGAGTCAAATAATCGTCATAACTGCCCTGCCAGGATACTAAGTTGCCGCGATCCAGATCGACAATACGGGTCGCCAGCTTTTGCAGAAATGACCGGTCATGAGTCACGAATAACACTGCACCCTGAAAGTTCAGCAGCTGATCTTCGAGCCAGGTAATACTTTCAAAATCCAGATGATTGGTCGGCTCATCCAGCAACAGTACTTCCGGCTCTATTACTAAAGCTCTGGCCAGGGCCACGCGCCGTTTCCAACCGCCGGATAAGCCGCTGATTTTCAATTCGCCGGGCAAATCCAGCCTGCTTAAGGTGGTTTCAACCCGCTGCTGGAAATGCCAGCCGTTATGGGCTTCGAGTTTATGCTGTAAATCGCCCAGCTCATTCAAAGCCTTGTCATCATCGTAATCCATGGTTAACGACAGCGCGTGATAACGGGTAATCCACTCGCCCAGTTCGCCTAATCCACCGGCCACCGCATCGTAAATGGTGGCCTCATCCGGCAATTCCGGCGTTTGTTCCAACCAGGCCAGTTTTAATTCCGGCTGCCGCCAAATATCGCCGTGATCGGCCTGGATATTGTCGGCGATGATTTTCATCAAGGTGGACTTACCCTCGCCGTTGCGGCCTAACAAGCCTACCCGTTCTCCGGCATCCAGCTGGAAGTCGGCGTTTTTCAATAAAGCGTGAGTTCCAAAAGCGATGGAAACATTGGTCAGTCGTAATAAGGGCATTTTAAAATTCTTTATGTTGTAAATAGCGTCGTAATAAATCCAGTGCCAGTAACGCCGCCTGATTTTGCTTGCGTTCGATAGGGCCTGCCACTGAATGGGTAGTTTGATAACACCCATCTCCCGTTAACAATACATTATATAGAATAATGGCCTGGTCTTTATCGTGAAATGTTTGTTTGTCGCCGGAGTAGAGCTGAACCAGCACAAAATCAGTAGCGCCTGTCTGATGAATTTCGCTGGCAACAGCCTGTGCGGTTGCTGATAAATCATCGGTATTAACGGTGACAGCAAGCTTTTTCGCCAGCCTTTCCAGCGATTGCTCATAGCGCGTTTCCAGTAGCCAGTCTTTGCCTAAACACTTAGCCGCCAACAGGCCCTGACTGGCGGTCTCCACGACCGCCAGCGTATGCTTTGCGGCAATCATTAGCTGATCAATGGTAAACACCAAGTCACCGCTGGCGCGCCCTAAGCCGTCAATTGCAAAAATAGAGCTACCCAGCTCTGCTACAATCTTGTCGACCAGCCCGATTAAAGCAACTTCAGGATAATCATGCGGAAACAACAACTTGGTTTGTACATCGTCCGGACTGGCTCGAAAACCCAACTGCACGCTAACGGGGATTTCAATCGCACTGATGCGTTCTTGTATTGCAGACTCGCCAATGCCCAGCGTCCTGAGGATAATTAACCGATCGGGCCGTAATGAAAACCGGCTTGCCAAGCTTGGCTGAACAGACTCCAGAAATAAATGACGCATTTCGTTCGGCACGCCAGGTATAAAGGCAAACCAGCAGCGCTCGACTTGCAGAGAAAAACCCGGCGCCGTACCCCAGGCATTGTCAATACGCTCAGCACCTTTCGGCAACAGCGCCTGCTTGCGGTTCGATGCAGGCATTCCCCGGTTTCTGATCGTAAAAAACTGCTTAATCTGTGCAAAGGCTATTTCGTCGAATTCCAACGGCAAAGCGAAAGCTTTAGCGACCGCCTCGGCAGTCAAGTCGTCGCAGGTAGGCCCGAGTCCCCCGGTGCAAATACAGCAATCGGCGCGCACTGAAATCTCCCGTAACAAGGCGATCAAATCGTTCAGCTTATCGCCTACAGCAGTATGCCGGGTTACAGTAAAGCCCATGTTGACGGCGCGTTCCGACAACCAGGCCGCATTGGTATCAACGGTCTGCCCGGTAACGATTTCCTCGCCTTGAGAGAATATTTCTAGTGTTGGATTCATATTGACAACCAGAGTTAGGGACTATAATTAGGCTCAGCCGTTGCCGACTGCAGCATTTTAAAATTAAAAAAATCCGCTACAGAATACTCCAGGATTACCATTCCACCTATTCACTCAAAAGCCGGGTGAAAGCCTGCAAGCACGATACCCATTCCTGTACGCCAATGGCGCCGAAATCGGCACATTACCCACGGCGACCTGTACAACGCAGGCCTATCCTACGGCCCGCCGATGTAAAACTTACAGGCTCAAGGAAAAAAATTTGCGTCTGATTAAGGAAGCCGCCGAAGAAGGCTTACGCTTTTCGCGCAAAAACCGGAAGAAGGGCTAACCGAGAGCGTCTTGATGCAACACGAAAATGAGACTATTGAGCGTCTGAACCGCCCGCATACACTCGGCGTAGTCTGGCTGTTGAGCGGCTATTCCTCATGTCAATACACGATGCCAGAACGGCAAGGTAATCAGGCTGATGGCCGTCGTCACCGTGACCGCCATCGCGTACAGCGAACTGTCCAGCCGATAACGATCGCAAAAAACAAGACCCAGCATCATGCTCGGCATCGACAAATCAAGTACAGCCACCGCACGGTATTCGCCGGTTATAGGCAAATACCCGACCAACACTATCGCAAATAACGGCATCAGCATCATCTTTATGACAATAACGGGAATAACATAAGGGATATTGCGGACAGTGACGGCCTGCCACCTTAATGCCAGCCCCAGAGAGAACAGCATTAACGGCACCACTGCGGCGGATAATGTTTGTAACACACCTAAAAGCCAAACCGGCGCGGCAACGTTATTGATATTCAGCATAACCGCAACAGCCGCCGCCCAAAATGGCGGCGCATTAAAAAACAACCATACCGGCCTGGATTTTTCTGTTGCCTCCTCGCCGTAGTGTCGCGCCACCATCGCACCGACGCTAAATAATAACGGCGTGGTAGCAAACAAGTCCATTTGTATGACCACTGATCTAGCCCAGCTGCCAAAGGTTTGCTCCAAAACCGGCAAACCCAGGTAGGTTACATTGGGAAATGCCGCCGCCAGTATCATCGCTCCCATGCGCCGACGTTCAAACGTAAACAGCGCACCAACCATCCAGATACAGAGCATGGCTAACACAATACTGCCCACACCCAGTAAGGTATACTGAAAGGAGTGCAAACTTATATCCGCAGACCACAAGACCTCCAAAACCATGGCCGGCAGCAACATATAATAAACCACTGTAGTCAAAACCTGCCGCGTGTGCTCTGCGGACAAACCTGCCGGTTTTGCAAATCGCCAGCCTACGCCGCACACCATTATCAAGGTCATTTGTATTAATGTTGAGCTCATCGGCCTCTATCCATTGGCGGGGGGTCAATTGAAATATAATCAAAATATATTATGACAATATCGGATTTTAACATTCACCGTTAAAACAAGTTCCGGTAATATATACCGACTTAATCATAAGGAGCGTTCAAGTGCGTTTATTTTCAAAGCAGTGCCAAGCCGTTGTATTTTTACTCATGACCAGCTCTTTTGCGGCAGCACAGACCAATACGCTGTCGCCTCAACAAGCCGCAACAATGTCCTCAGACAACAAAGCGATTATTGTCGATGTGCGTGAAGATGACGAATGGAATGCGCATCATATTCCCGGTGCTATTCATATTCCGCTAGGTCAGCTCAATGAACGGCTAACAGAACTTGAACCTTACAAAAACAGTCCAGTAATCACCCAATGCCGTAGCGGTAAACGTTCCGCAAAAGCGCAGTTGGCGTTAATGTCAGCCGGATTTTCCAAAGTTTATACTATGAACGGCGGCATACAAGCCTGGGACGAACAAGGCTTGGCAACTGAATAAACCTTCCTTTCACCTTTCACCTTTCACCTTAAATATGTTTATCTCAACCAAGCCCATCCCCGTCCGCGAACGCTTAATCATGGCGCTGGATGTCTCCAGCATTTCTGAAGCGCAGGCATTGGTCGAAGAACTCGGCGATTCGGTAATTTTTTATAAAGTCGGCATGGAACTGTTTATGTCCGGCGATTATTTCGGTTTCATTGAATGGTTAAAACAGCACGATAAAAAAATCTTTGTCGACCTGAAGTTTTTTGATGTACCCGCCACCGTGGGCCGTGCCATTAAAGCCTTGAGCTGCAAAGGTGTCGATCTTGCCACCATTCACGGCAACGACGCCATCATGGAAGCCGCTGCCAAGGAAAAAGGCGATCTCAAAGTACTGGCCGTCACTGCGTTAACCAGCCTGGATCGTGGCGATCTTGACGATTTAGGCTTTGCTTGCGATGTGCGTGAACTGGTTCTATCCCGGGCTAAACGCGCCCTGCAAATCGGCTGCGACGGCATAGTGTCATCCGGGCTTGAAGTCTCTATGCTGCGGAAGGAACTGGATCATAAGCTATTAGTCATCACTCCGGGTATCAGACCGGTCGATAACCGCGAAGAAGACGATCAAAAGCGCGTAGTCAGCGTAGAAATGGCCTTCCAGAATGGCGCTGATTATATCGTCGTCGGCAGACCTATACGCGATGCTGAAAACCGTAAAGCCATGGCTGAAAAAATTCAAGGCCAAATTCTTGCACAGTTCCAACAGACCCAATAAATTCAAATCATGGAATTTGGTCTCGCATTTACCACCTCACATCTGGTCGCCTTTACCATGGGACTGTTCAGCAGCATGCATTGCATCGGCATGTGCGGCTCGATTATCGGGACATTAACTTTAAGCCTTAGCCCCGAAATACGGAACAATAAAAACCGTTTGTTTCCTTTTGTGTTTAATTACAACATTGGACGCATCACCAGTTACACCATAGCCGGGGCATTGGCTGGCGTTATTCAAGCGTTGATCACGATGCCGATGGGTGACATCAGCGGACACCGACTGCTGCAATTGCTGTCCGCTGCCGTTATGAGCGGAGCAGGACTCTATATAGCCGGGTGGTTTCCGCGCTTTGCCTATATTGAAAAAATCGGCCTGCGTTTTTGGAAAATGATTGAGCCTTTCGGACGCAAACTGATCCCGGTAAAAAATTACTCCCAGGCTTATCTTTTCGGCATGGTGTGGGGATGGCTGCCATGCGGTTTGGTCTATTCGGCTTTAGCGCTCGCCGCAACCGCAGGCGACATCAGACAAAGCGCATTGACCATGTTGTTTTTCGGGCTGGGCACTTTACCTGCCGTGATGGGAGTCGGTATAATGACCGGCATATTAACAAGGTTGTCCAGAATGCAGCACTTCAAACAGGCTATCGGCCTGTTTATGATTGCGCTCGCTTTACTGGCGGCCCTGCCCTGGCTTAACCCCATGGCGATTACATCACATTCGGCATTACATTAAGAGGGTTTTATGAATCATTTTAGCGCGATTATCGGTCAATCTCCTGCAATCGATTCCTTAATTCGTAATGCCAGAATCGTTGCCGCTACCGACGTTACTGTGTTGCTTAAAGGTGAAACCGGCACCGGCAAGGAAGTGCTTGCCACCGCGATACAACAGGCCAGCGCTCGCGCCAATAAAGCCTTTATCAGCTTAAATTGTGCGGCATTACCCGAAAGCCTGATCGAATCCGAGTTGTTCGGCCATAAAAAAGGTTCGTTTACCGGGGCGAATGCCGACAAACAAGGCCTGTTCCAGGCAGCCGATGGCGGCACCCTGTTTCTTGATGAAATCAATTCCTTGCCGCCATCGATTCAGGCAAAATTATTACGCTGTCTTGAATCAGGCGAATGTCTTGCCGTTGGTGACATCAAGCCTTACAAAGTCGATGTCCGCGTCATTTCGGCCACCAACACCGACCTCGATAAACAAATTAAAGCCGGTGAGTTTCGATCGGATTTGTTTTTCCGTTTGAATGTTGTGCCTTTAGAGCTGCCACCATTGGCTCAGCGCACTGAAGATATTGAGTCGCTGATCAAACATTTCATGGTCTTGTTCGAAGATAGCTATACGCTGACGGCACCCAAATTCAGCAAGTCCGCGTTAAAAACGCTAAAAGCCTACTCATGGCCGGGCAATATCCGTGAATTGCGTAATTTATGCGAAAGACTGAGTATTTTATTAGCCGGCAGAGTCATCGAACCGGAAAATCTACCGCCTGAATTTAACAACAAAATCAGCAGCAATGCGCCTATTGCAACCGACTTCACTTTACCTGAAACCGGCTTAAAGCTGGATAACTTAGAGGCTGATTTAATCGATCAAGCGCTGAACCGTACTAAAGGCAATCGCAGCCAGTCCGCAAAACTGCTGGGCATTTCCCGCGATACCCTGCTTTACCGTATGCAAAAGCATGGTTTTGTCGGCTGATAGCTGACGGCTTCTCGCCCACAGCGCATAGCATCCACCGTTTAATGCTATAGGTGTTGATTTCAGAAATCATCATTTTATGACCATGAAGATAATGAAGGAAGTTCTTCATGGTCATAAAAACAAGTTATAAACTACGTTACCCGCCAGCAGCTCATGACAGTCGCCATCATATCTTGCTGATATCAATTCCCCACACTACAAACTCACTTTAAATCAAAGACTCTGCGGCAATCTTGCCGCGCGCATAATTTGCTTCAAATCCCTGACAGTCTGAGCCAAGCCTGAAAACACTGCCTGAGCGATTATCGAATGCCCTATATTCAGCTCGACTATTTGCGGCAACGCACATATGGCTTCAACATTATAAAAATTCAAACCATGTCCTGCATTAACCTGAAGCCCGGCACTGTGCGCATAAATGGCAGCGTGCCTGATGCGTTCCAGTTCCTCCGCTTGCTGTAACGGATTGCTCGCCTCGGCATAACAACCGGTGTGCAACTCGACCACCGGTGCGCCTGCTTTTACCGCTGCATCAATCTGCAGTTTATCCGGGTCGATAAACAGCGACACTTCAACGCCCGCCGCCGCCAACTTATCACAAGCCCATTGTATGCGCTGCAAGTTGCCTGCGACATCCAGCCCACCCTCAGTGGTCAATTCTTCCCGCTTCTCCGGCACCAGACAGCAGGAAAAGGGCTGCACTTTCACTGCGATACCGACCATCTCATCGGTCACCGCCATTTCCATATTCAACCGGGTATGCAGCATGTCTTTTAACAGATAGATGTCCCTGTCCTGAATATGCCGACGATCTTCGCGCAAATGCGCGGTAATGCCGTCTGCACCGGCCTGCTCTGCAACTAATGCAGCCTGAACCGGCTCCGGATAAAGTGTGCCTCTGGCCTGCCTCAAGGTGGCGACGTGATCAATGTTCACGCCTAATAGGATATTTGTTTTATTCATTTTTAATGAGTTTTCTAATTTTAGAATGGAATGTAATGGAACACGGATAACGCTGATATTTATGATTGAATAAGATTTTTTGGATTATCATGAAAAAATCAGTTGATCGCCATTGTAATGGTTCTCCGCATTCATCATAATCATCTGCGCTTCATTGTATTCAGCTAATCGGAAACCCCACAAATCACTGAAGACTTACTCCCTCTCCAGCCGGATGTCGTGCTTCGCGCTAAATAGTTACAATTTATTTAGATTTATCCGTGCTCATCGGCCTAATCCGCGTCATCTGTGTTCTATTTTTTTAACTACTGAGCAGTTGCGAAGACTTTATTTATAACTGCCCGGCTTTTAAGCTGTCTGCCCTGCAAATAACCGTCAATGACCTTTCTCATCAGTGTTTTTGCTTCGCTTAATACCTGCGGATCGGTCAATTCTCCGGAACTGAGCGCCTGAAAAGTTCGGCCTGAAAACAGCCCTGCGGCAATCTCGGTCGGCCCCTGCCCTACATTGAAATCGTATCTCTTTAATGCTTCGACCGGATTATTATGGTCATCATAATTTAACTGCAAGCCGTAGCCCGAACACTCAAGCAACCTGAGCTCAAACAGACGCAATGCCGCTTCGATTCTGGAACCGTCCGCCAAACCCGATAAACATTGATTGTAATGGTCAAATACTTCGGGGTGAGGATCGTATTTATGCAAAAAACAAGCAACCAATTCATTGATATAAAAACCGCAATACAGCGCCAGCCCTTTTAGCTCATAAAACGGATCACGGCGCTCGGCATTACTCAGCGTTTTCAACTCTGCCTTACCAAAAAAAGAAATCGTTAATGGAATAAAGGGTTGCAGCAATCCTGCTGTTTTGGATCTGGTTTTTCTTACACCTTTAGCCAGCAGGGAAACCCGGCCAAAATCCCGGGTTAACGCATCAATAATCAGACTGGTTTCCCGGTATTTACGCTGTTGCAAGATAAATGCAGGTTGTAAATAAACTGCGGCTTCAGTCATTAAAGCCTAAGCTTTGCAAGGCACGCTCACTATCCGACCAGCCTTTTTTAACTTTAACCCAAAGCTGCAAATAAACCTTCTGGCCGATCAGCTTTTCTATATCAAGCCTAGCATCGGTACCGACTTTTTTCAGCATCTCGCCATCCTTGCCAATCACGATGTTCTTTTGAGTCAAGCGCTCCACCCAGATAATGGCATATATTTTGGTGATGCCGGGTTTTTCCTCGTAGCGTTCAATCTCTACCGTCAGCGCATACGGTAGTTCATCGCCTAAGCGCCGGGTCAGCTTTTCTCTGACAATTTCAGCGGCTAAGAACCGCTCGGATCGATCGGTAACCTGATCCTCGGGATAGATCAAATCCCGTTCAGGCAACAGCGCCATGATCAAATGTTCCAATTGATCAAGATTAGTTCTTTTTAACGCGGAAATAGGCACCAAATGCTTGAACGGAAAACGATGCTGGGCGTCGTTAAAGAACGTCAAAATAGCTTCTTTGTCAGCTACCTTATCGATCTTGTTGACCGCGAGAATAACCGGCAAACCGGCTTGCTCCAATTTTTGAAAGATAATCTCGTCATATTCATGCCAGGACAAACCGTCAATCAGCCAGACAATCACATCGACACCCAACAAGGTTGTCTCTGCGGTCCGGTTCAAATAACGGTTCAACGCCCGTTTTTCGCTGTTATGCATGCCCGGCGTATCCATATAAATCGCCTGCCCTGCGTCAGTGGTATTAATGCCGAGAATTCGATGCCGGGTTGTTTGCGGTTTACGCGAAGTAATGCTAATTTTTTGCTTCAACAAATGATTCATCAATGTTGATTTGCCGACATTGGGGCGCCCAATCAGGGCTACGAAACCGCAATTCATTTACTGTCCTTATTTAATAATTCAAGCATAAGCTCTGCCGCCGACTGCTCGGCTTTTTTTCTGGAATTGCCCACGCCAATACAAGACTCTACAGTTAACGGCGTGGTACATTTAACTTTAAACATTTGCTCATGAGCAAGTCCGGACATGGTCATGAGAGTATAATCCGGCAACTCGATTTTTCTGGATTGCATTAACTCCTGTAATTGCGTTTTGGGATCTTTCTGCCAGTTATCCAACGATAAATTCTTTAACTTTTCTGCAAATAATTGCAAGATCCATTGCTGACACACATCCATACCCTGATCGTTGTACAGCGCACCTATAATAGCTTCCACTGCATCAGACAAAATGGAATCGCGGCGAAAACCACCGCTTTTCAATTCCCCTGATCCCAGCAATAAATAATCCCCTAAATGATGCTTTCTAGCCAATTCCGCCAACGAACTCTGATTAACCAGACTTGCTCTTAATCGACTTAAAACACCTTCACTGGCACTGGGAAACAGCTCATATAATTTCTGAGCAACAACAAAACCTAAAATCGAATCACCCAAAAATTCCAAGCGTTCGTTATTGTTAGAACCTGCACTTCGATGGGTTATCGCCACGGTAAAGAGCTGAGGATCATTAAATACCAGACCCAGCTTTTTACATAACACTTCGGGCTTTTTTATCACTTCTGACCAGCCTCGAAAGAATCATGAAACTCGGCTAATAAACTCAGATTATCAATCAATTTCACGACAGTCTCATACTCGATATCCACTTTCACATAATTGCCATGCTTGATAACCTTAATATCATCCTTAGTGACATCGTAGACATAATTGATGTTAAAGCGCTTCGTTAAACTATCCCTGATTTCAAACTCGCTTTTTGTTTGGATATCAGGCGTTGCTTTTAAGGCCTCCAGAGCACTCTTTACCTTGCCATGATCCAGGTAAATCGGAACCACCTTAAGTGTCAATAAGACAAAGAATCCGATGAGACCCAGAAGGAAAACAATCGAAATCAAGGTTAAACCGTGCTGATTTTTAGGTGATAAATTCATTTTTTCTCCAGATGATTGATTAAATAAACGTAACTACTCAGTAGTTAGAAAAATGGAACACAGATAACGCTGATCATTAAGATCAAATAAGATTTTTTCGAGTTATCCACGTTTATCATATTTATCAGTGTCGCCTACAGGGATGTAGGCGCTTAGCGTGACCAGGAGGGGAAGCTGCATCTGCGTTCTATTATTATATTGATGGCTGAGTAGTTACAAATAAACAACTATAACGCAGGTTATTTTAACACCGTGCCAATACGATCAAAGCCCACACCTTTATGCTGCCAATCCCAGCTCATCCAGATAAAAAAAGCTTTTCCAACCAGGTTTTCTTCAGGAACCGTGCCCCAGTAACGGCTATCGTTACTGTTATCGCGGTTATCACCCATCACAAAATAATTTCCTTTCGGCACCACATAAACGCCTTCGGCTGAAGCTGCGCCGTTTCTGATCAGAATACCGTGTTCAACACCGGTCAAATCCTCTAACAGATACGCATTACCGGTCATATCTTCACCTTGACCCACACCCTGATAACGCCCCAAAGACACTTGGTTGACAGGTTGTCCATTGATATGCAGTTTTTTATCGTAATAGGCAATCCGATCGCCCGGCAGACCAATTACACGCTTGATATAATCGACAGCCGGATTTTTAGGATACCGAAAAACGACGATATCCCCACGCTTGGGCTGATTCATTTCAATGATTTTGGTATTTAAAACCGGTAAGCGTATTCCGTAAGTAAATTTATTCACCAAAATAAAATCACCTATCAGTAAAGTCGGCATCATTGATGCTGAAGGTATGCGAAACGGTTCAGCTATAAATGAGCGCAGCACTAACACAATCAGCACAACCGGAAAAAAAGAACGCGCGTACTCTACCAGCACCGGTTCGTTTTCCTCATCAAAAGCGGCTCCCGTTGCTTTAAGAATCAGCAAATACCCACCCCAAATAACACCAGTAACCAGCGTGGCGACGGCGAGAAAAAAGGAAAAATCGTAGTCCATATTTATATACTTCAGATGAAAGGTTTAAAGCGAAGGGCTAAAAAGGCGAAAGGCGAAAGGCAATGTCATTGAAGCTTGATTTTGCCTTGCACCTTTTGCCTTTAACCCGATCTTTTATTCTTTATTAAGCTGCAAAACGGCCAAAAATGCCTCTTGAGGAATTTCAATATTGCCGACCTGTTTCATGCGTTTTTTACCGGCTTTTTGTTTTTCCAGCAGTTTTTTCTTACGACTAATATCGCCGCCGTAACATTTAGCAATCACGTTTTTACGCATCGCTTTAACGGTGGAACGGGCGATAACCTTGGAACCAATCGCCGCCTGTATCGCAACCTCATACATTTGCCGGGGAATCAGCTCTTTCATTTTTTCGACCAGATCCCGTCCCCGGTTGTTGCTTAAGTCGCGATGTACGATGATAGATAAGGCATCCACTTTCTCAGCATTGATCAACACATCCAGCTTGACCAATTCGGCCGGCTGAAAACGCAGAAACTCGTAATCAAATGAGGCAAAGCCCCGACTCACCGACTTTAAACGATCGAAGAAATCCAGCACCACTTCGCTCAGCGGCATCTCATAATGCAGCGATACCTGTCTGCCTGCGTACTGCATGTCTTTCTGCACGCCGCGCTTTTCGATGCACAAGGTGATGACGCCGCCCAGATAAGCTTGGGGAACCAGAATATTGGCGCGAATAATAGGCTCCCTGATTTCCTTGATGGTGCCCATATCCGGCAGTTTGGCCGGATTATCGATCATCAAAATTTGATCGTTATGGGTAATGACTTCATAGACAACCGTAGGCGCTGTGGTAATCAGATCAACATCGTATTCCCTTTCCAAGCGCTCCTGCACAATCTCCATGTGCAACATGCCAAGAAAACCGCAGCGAAAACCGAAACCCAATGCCTGCGATGTTTCCGGCTCAAAGTGCAAGGATGCATCATTGAGATTTAATTTTTTCAGCGCTTCGCGCAAATCTTCGTAATGATCCGAAGTCACCGGATACAAACCGGCAAACACGCGCGGTTGCACTCTTTGAAAGCCGGTGAGCTGTTCGGTAGCCGGATTATCGGTCCAAGTGATGGTATCGCCGACCGGCGCGCCGAAAATATCTTTAATACCGGCCACGACATAGCCGACTTCGCCGGTGTTTAAAATGTCCTTTTCCAGCCGCTTGGGCGTAAAAACGCCGACCTTTTCAGCAATAAACGATTTGCCGGTAGACATGATGGTAATTTTTTGCTTTCTGCGAATACTGCCATGCATAATCCTGACCAGAGACACCACGCCCAGATAACTGTCAAACCAGGAATCGATAATCAACGCCTGTAACGGGCCGTCTATATCGCCTTGCGGCGGCGGAATTTTAAGCACCAGCTGTTCCAGCACATCGGCAACCCCCAAACCGGTTTTAGCGCTGATCATCAGCGCCTCGTCGGCCGAAATACCGATCACCTCTTCGATTTCGGCCTGCACCCGTTGGGGTTCGGCAGAAGGCAAGTCGATTTTGTTCAAAACAGGCACCACTTCCAGCCCTTGTTCTATCGCGGTATAGCAATTGGCAACGCTTTGCGCCTCAACGCCTTGAGCCGCATCGACGACCAGCAACGCGCCTTCGCAAGCTGCTAAAGACCGGGAAACTTCATAAGAAAAATCCACATGTCCCGGGGTATCGATGAAATTAAGCTGATAGGTCTCGCCGTCTTTGGCTTTAAAATCGAGAGTGACGCTTTGCGCCTTAATGGTGATACCGCGCTCTTTTTCAATATCCATCGAATCAAGCACCTGCGCGGACATTTCCCTGGTACTTAACCCACCGCATAGTTGAATAAAACGATCTGCCAGCGTCGATTTACCATGATCGATATGCGCAATGATGGAGAAATTTCTTATATGTTTTAAATCCACTGTGTTTCAACTTGTTGTGATAGTGTTGATGGGTTGTGCTAACGGCTGTCGTTATCGTATTTGCATACCCATGTTAGCTTGTCATTATAACAGATTTAGGCTTAGTGAAGTTTTTGTGCTTTCGCTGATCACCTGTCTACAGGGTCATTAAGGATTGGACGCCGAAGCCGCCGTCATAGTAAGCCAACTGTATACCCGCTTAACAACTAAGCCTTCATCATGCAGATAGGCATGGCCTTCATCATTAATTTTAATCTGCCGATAAGCCGTATTTTCTTTTGCCGCCAAGCGCCGGTCTCTGGCGCTACCGGTAACATCCGACACATCTAATGCACCATAAATATCCAGCATAGGCACGTCGATCTTCTTGATAAAATCTAATGTTTGGCCAGCCTTGTTTTCAGTCTTCGGCACCGGCAAACTAATCGTTACCAGCGACATAATGCCTGCTCTCTGTTCACTTAGCGCATAGATTCCCATCAGACCGCCCAAACCATAACCGACCACAGCAATATTTTGTGCGCCACTGTTCTTTGCATAGCTAATTCCAGCTTGAATCCGCGCCGCCGCCTCGGGAAACAGCGCATAATACTCATCCTTTGCAACACCAGCCTCCCGAAGCGGCATTTGCAGTGCCAGCGTTGACCAATTATGCTCGGGCAAAGAAACTCTCAAGCCGTAAATAAGTTGCCGCTGATTGGGATGTCCATCGATATCATGGAGAATAATCACCATGCCATTGCCGTTAATTTTTTCTATTTCCGTATAAAGACTAAGAAACTTTTTTCCTTTAGCCTCCAACCAGACGACCTTGCCGACAGCCAAGGTCTTATTAAGAGATTCAGCAAAATCGGCTTCCCGCTTTTCATCGCCAGCCCAACACAGATTATCCAGAAACTGCGTACTGCAGAGCAGCCAAACAATGACTCTACATAACGTCATTGACGAGGGTAAAAATTTTCTTAGCCGGCAACAAATACAACAACTGCGACAATAACCGCTAAAGCCAGCGCTAACAACATGATGTTTTTCTTGGTAGTCATAAAGCCTGGGGCTTTATCCTCGCGAATTTCCACGCCGTCGATATGGGCGTTAACCGCTTTGAACTTTCCCCGGTTATCCCTTGCAACCTGATAATAAATAACATCGCCGGTCACAGGTCGACGACTCGTACCTTTAAGCGCAGAAATATGGATAAAAACATCTCTTCCGCCATCATCAGGACTGATGAAACCAAACCCCCGGTCCTCTTTCCATGTTTTTAAAACCCCCTTAATCATTACTTTTGTCATAAGAATTTCTTTTTGTTGTTTTTAACCTTATCTACATGCTCGTAGATTAAGGGGCGTTAGCCTTATAGTATCTATGTTTTACTGCAGTTTTCAGACTGAACAAACAAAACATATTCTGGATTCACGATAAACAGCACCGGTCAATCACTAGAAAATCCGCATACAAAACAGCTGATTCGGATCAGATCATGCCTGCGTGCATAATCCGATCAAAACCTTATGTCATTTAGATTTTTTTCTTTATGATGACCTTATCATCAATAATCAGTTCGGAAATCCCACCCAAAGACGAGTGCAAAGTACATGATGCATTTTTGAATCCGCCTTTTTCTGCATTTTCACCCACCCATCTTAAAGTGAGATAAGTCTCCTTATCACTCTCGGTTTCAGAGGTGATATATACCTGCTCTCCTGTTATCTCTTTAATTTTCTCAGGGCATTTTTCATTCGCCATCATTTGCATAGCAACGATGGCTCTAATTTTTGCTGCGCCTTCCATTTGTTCTATAGTTTGATCCTCTTTACTTGCGCCGACCAAAACAAAACCCATTACAAAAAGGCCTGCAACAGCCATGATGATTTTTTGTACTTCAGACATACGTGTACTCCTCGTTGTGATAATCGTTTTTTATTTTACAGGTTGCCCGGAGCATTTACCTTAAAATTCTATGCGACCCACTTATCCTTAACAATTTATACCGTACCAATACCAGCCAATTAACTGATGGCACCTATACCTATAAAAAATCATAGTCCACGAAAAATAAACGGGTACAGATTAAAATTCAATACCCTGCTCAGCCTTAATGCCTTGTTCAAAAGCGTGTTTTATTTTGGTCATTTCGGTTACCGTATCGGCGCAACTGATCACTTCGGGAGCGGCATTGCGACCGGTCAAAATCAAATGCGTCCATGACGGTTTTTGATCACGAATAAAATCGGCGATTTCCTGGCCGGAAATCCAATTATAGCCGCTGCAGTAATTAATCTCGTCCAGCAACACCAGATCAAACTCCCCAGACAGAATTTTAGTCTTACTAAACTCCCAAATTTCCCGACTGGTTTTAATATCCTGCTCAGGATTTTTAGTATCCCAAGTAAAGCCGTCACCCATCGCATGCCATTCAATATTATCAAAACGTTCGGCGGCTTTTTGTTCGCCGGTTTGCCATTGCCCCTTAATATATTGAATCACACAGACCTTCATACTCCAGCCTGCAGCACGAAAAACCATACCCAGAGCACTGGAGGATTTCCCCTTGCCTGTGCCGGTGTTGACTAAAACCAGCCCTCGTCTTCTATCTCTGGATTTCATAACAGTTATTCCTTAATTCGAGTGTAAATAAGAGTTCGCATGTCTTATGGCGACCGGCATTATATCGCCTGAGTCGGCTTCAAAACAAACGACAAGCCTTATTAAGACGCGCCTCGCAACACCTATCTTGACAACCTTCCTTTCCTTTAATATAGCGAATATCAAGATATGAAAGCCCCTAATGAATGGAAATTAAATAATTCAATCCTTTGAGCAACGGGCATAACGCGACCAATCGGTCGCCCCTACGATTTATCGGATGTTCACGTTATGTAGATTTCATTCCTCAGCCGGAATAGTCATCATCCCTTCCGCCGCCATCACCGCCGCCCCACCAACCCGAATAGTCAGCGTATATTCGCCTTTATGATCCATCTCCAAATTCAGCACACTGCGCCGGTTACTTTGCTCGCCGCGATCCACGGTAAACGTATAAGTCCCTTTCTGCATAAAATCGAATGAGCACAAATACGAAGCAAAGGCGGGCATCGCATTGCCGACCGGCGGATCGTCGTGAATGCCGATTCTCGGCCCCAGCAAGCGGGCGTTAAAATCGGCATCCGCATACGGCGTTTTTGGGGAAAACAGCAATATTTCCTGGGCGGCAGTTTGCGGGGCAATCGATTGGCTCCAAGCCGCGTAGTTGAATTTCGCAGTCCTGACGCTTTCGTAACGCCAAACCGGCACGATCAAGTACGGAACGCCGCAAGACACTAAACGCGCGGAATATTTTTTATGGTCGAACTCCGACGTCTGGAGCGATAGGAAGCTCGCCAACTCGTCATCACTGGGCGTAAACCGGTCAATGATCGAACTCACTTTACGGGTGAACTGCACAAAGCTGGGCTTGCCGTCTTCAGCGGAAATATTGACGTTGACCGGGCCGGTATTTTGTTCGAAAACCATCGGCGTAATCGCATCATTCAACTGAATATCGCCGCAACTCGCCAACACAAAGGCGGTAGCGATAATCGGGTGTCCGGCAAAATCGATTTCGCTTTGCGGCGAAAAAATCCGCATCACGCGGTTGGTATTTTGTTTATCGGGATGAAATACAAATACCGTTTCCGATAGGTTCAATTCCCTGGCGATTAATTGCATTTGCTGTTGGCTTAAGCCCTCGGCATTCGGGAACACGGCTATTTGCGCGCCGCTGAAAATCTGCTTGGTAAATACATCGGCGATGTAATAGTTATATTTCATAACGCTGGCTCTCCGTCTTGCGGCAATGATGAAAGGTTGATTTGAACGCTGCCGTTGTCAATGCGAACGGCATAAACGGGTATTTTCACGGTTTCATCTTCCAGGCAAACGCCGGTTTGCAGGTTGTAATGTTGTTTGTATAAGGGCGATGCAACCACCGGCTGGCCGCCAATGTCGCCGATTAAACCGCGCGACAAGACATTGGCATTGCCGAACGGGTCATAATTGCCGACAGCGTATATTTTCGCGTCCGGCCCTTCGGCTCCGCTCAGGACAGGCATCCAGAAAATCGCCACCTGCTCGCCTTCGAGCAAGGCGCAAACGCCGGAATCAGGCTGCAAATCATCAACGCTGCAAACATCTATCCACTTAGCCATTTACGCAATCTCCATCAATTTAAAATGTTTCCGCTCGTCGCTATCGGCCGGGCGAATTTGGCCGCGCTCTTCAACAAAAACAATATTGTCATCGGGCTGGTCGCTGTTAATGAAATGCCGAAAGCGTTTGAGCTTGGCTTCATCTTCAATCGTTGTCTTCCATTCGCATTGATAAGTGTTGATTACGTACTGCATTTGCTGCTCCAGCTGATCGCACAGTCCCAGCTTGTCTTCAATCACGACCGATTTCAGGTAATCCAGCCCGCCTTCCATGTTTTCCATCCATACCGAGGTGCGTTGCAGACGGTCGGCGGTGCGCACATAGAAACTCAAAAAGCGGTCGATGTATTTAATCAGCGTTTCCTTGTCCAAGCCGGTGGCGAATAAATCCGCATGGCGCGGTTTCATGCCGCCGTTGCCGCAGACATACAGGTTCCAGCCGTTTTCGGTGGCAATAATGCCGACATCTTTGCCCTGCGCTTCGGCGCATTCTCGAGTGCAACCGGACACCGCGAATTTGATTTTATGCGGGGAGCGCAAACCCTTGTAGCGGTTTTCCAGCTCTATGGCCAGCCCGACGCTGTCATCGACGCCGTAACGGCACCAGGTGCTGCCGACGCAGGATTTAACGGTGCGTAATGATTTGCCGTAAGCGTGGCCCGATTCGAAACCGGCATCAATCAACTCCTTCCAGATATGCGGTAATTGATCGACCCGTGCGCCGAATAAATCCACGCGCTGGCCGCCGGTGATTTTGGTATAGAGTTGGTATTTTTTGCCGACCTGTCCCAACGCAATCAGCATGTCGGGGCTGATTTCGCCGCCGGTGATGCGCGGCACCACCGAATAGGTGCCGTCTTTTTGCATGTTGGCTAAAAAAGTGTCGTTGGTGTCCTGTAGCCCCAAATGATCTTTTTCCAGGATATGCTCATTCCACTGCGATGCCAGGATATTAGCGATGGTCGGTTTGCAAATTTCGCAGCCTTTACCCTTGCCATGTTTGTGCAGCAACTCGGAAAAGGTAAGGATTTTCTCAACCCGAATCAGGTTATGAAGATCCTGCCGGGTATAGGCAAAATGCTCGCAAAGATCGGTATTGACTGCAAAACCCTGTTTCGACAATTCCGAATCCAGAACCGATTTCAGCAACGCCGCACAGCCGCCGCAACCGGTTGCGGCTTTGGTTTCCGCTTTTAGCGCGCCCATGGTCATGCAGCCGCCTTCTATCGCCGAACAAATCGCGCCCTTGGTCACATCGTAACAGGAACAGATTTGCGCCGAAACGGGCAAGGCATCCGGGCCCAAGCCGACCGACTCGTCGGAGCGATGCGGTAATATCAGCGCATCGGGATAAGCCGGCAGTTCGATACCGTTCAGGCAATATTGCAATAAGGTTCCGTAACCCGACGCATCGCCGACCAGCACCGCGCCCAACAATTGTTTTTTATCCTGGCTGACCACCAGCCGTTTATACACTTCGCTGTCGCCGTTTTGGTAGCTGTAAACCATCGCGCCTTGGGTTTTGGCATGAGCGTCGCCGATACTGGCGACATCGACTCCCATCAACTTCAGCTTGGTGCTCATGTCCGCGCCGGTAAATCCGGCCTCATTGCCTGCCAAATCCGCTACGACTGTGCGTGCCATCGTATAACCCGGCGCGACCAAGCCGTAAATCATGCCATTCCACAACGCACACTCGCCAATCGCATAAATGCTATCATCGGAGGTGCGACATTGGTTATCGATGATAATGCCGCCGCGCTGACCGACCTCCAATCCGCAATCTCTGGCAAGTTCGTCACGCGGACGGATCCCCGCCGAAAACAGTACGATGTCAGTTTCCAGCTGTTCGCCGTCGGCAAAACACATAAGGTTCACGCACTGCTCGCCGTCGGTAATGATGCTAGTGTTTTTCCCGGTATGTACGATCACGCCCAGATTCTCGATCTTGCGCCGCAGCATCGCTCCGCCTGCGTCGTCGAGCTGCACCGCCATCAAGCGCGGCGCAAATTCGACCACATGGGTTTCCAAGCCTAAATCCATTAACGCTTTAGCCGCTTCAAGGCCCAACAAGCCGCCGCCGACCACGGTGCCGACCTTGCCGGTTTTTGCAGCGGCGGCAATCGCTTCAAGATCCTCAATGGTGCGATAAACCAGACATTGCGCTCGATCATGCCCGGGAACGGGCGGCACGAACGGATAAGAACCGGTCGCCAGCACCAGCTTGTCGTAAGTTATGGTCAGGCCTTTGGCCGAGGTGACAGTTTTAGCAACTCTATTAATGGTGACGGCTTTATCGCCCAGGTGAATAGTAATGCCGTTGTGCTCAAAAAAGCCGTCTTCGACTAAAGACAGCTCTTTGACCGTGGTGCCGGTAAAAAACGCCGACAAATGCACCCGGTCATAGGCGACTCTAGGCTCTTCGCAAAAAGTAACAATTTGATACTGCTCTTTAATGATGCTGTCGACCAGGTTCGCCAGAAAATACTGTCCGACCATGCCGTTGCCGATGACAACCACTGTTTGTTTTTCGCTCATGTACAACTCCGATAACCCTGTTTGCTGTTTAGCGGTTATAGAGCAATGGCTATGCCAAAATGAACAAGTTATTGATTTTAAAGTCGCGGCAACTTGTTAAGATGAAAATCAAGCTTGTTGATGAACTAGATTGGTGCACAGAGAAAATTAATGCGAGGTAACGGTGCACCGCCATTAAGTGAAGCTGAAATTGTTAGGGTTGAATATTGTGAGCGCGAATTTATTCGCGCTCACAATAAATGACAAAACGGGACGCTCCAGCGTCCCGAACTGCGTTCCCATGCCGGAGCATGGGAACGATAATTGCCGTAGTGTGCGCTGTCACTATTTACGATATTTTTTCAACCAGCCTTTCACCACAGGCAAGCCGCGCGTTAGCCACTGTTCTGTAACAAAAGCCGCTGCCGGTTTAATCTGCTTTGCCAGCAGCTTAAGATAAAACCATGCCCGATCCACAAATGACGCCTCAGTACTATCGCGCTGCTGTAAATAACGCGCACCCAGGCCATCAATAAATACCGGCTTAAACAGCCACATTTCCAGAATAGACGTGACCCACATAAACATGAATGAAACGCCCATGCCCATACCGGCAAAAATAACCAGCCAGGCAAACATCGGGTGAATCTTGGTCAACCACCACGACAAAATGTCCGCCACCAGAAACGCGTAGGGCATGCCGATAGCAATACATTTATATTGAGTGGTGGTGGTCTCCGAAAAACTAAAAATCAGCCCCACAAACATAAAAATAAAACTGATACCGAACATATGTACATGGGAAACACGGGTTAGCGAGGCGAAGGTCGCGCCGGTATCCTGTTCGGATAAGGCTTGTAACGCGGCAAAGTCGGTAAAATCCGGTATCCCGGAAGCCTCCTTGTTATGACACATCACACAACGGCTCTCGATAATTTTGTCGACACCTTCATCTTCATAGGCATCAATATCCGCGCCCTCTCTAACCCATTCCATGATTTTAAAACGCTCCAGTTCCGGCGCTTTATCTTTCATCGAACCATTCAGTTTCTGCTCCAAAACCGTGCCGGAACGGTTGCCGTAATAACTGTAAACAATATCGTCAACCGACAAACCGAATTTGCCGTCCGCCATCCCATGAGTAAACAATATCTGGATTAAGGCGAAAAAATAGCCTATGGCTACTGTGCACAAATAACCGGTAAACAATACCTTGATAGGGGTATCGTGATCTTTTAGGGAAGTATATTTTGTTGTCATAATATCGATTGATAATTTTTTATGTTAAGGATTCAATCTGAATCCCATGATTTCATGTCTAATTATAGAATGATCGAACTACAGTACCCGGCAGAATTATACTTTGACCTTGATGACCTTGATGACCTTGTTATTAATGATTCAACAGTATGCCCTGCCCTACTGCCCAAGCAAACATAAACACACAAAGAATAACAGCAGATTTGATGCCAAGCTACTACCCGGTTCAATATCCATCCATACAAGCACCTCGAGACCGCAGTACCGCAAAACCAAAACGAACTTAATTGGTGCAATGCCCTGATAAACCGCACACAATCGGGGCATTGCCGCACCAATTCAGCCCCATGCAGATTGGATAACAGCGATAAGCGTTTAATTTAAACAAACAACGTCGGCATCCTGACGGCTTGTCAACTTTGGCACATCGATTGCTTTAGACGCATCAAGGACACCAATACCGCTCTCTTCAAACAAATTCTATTAACATGAACCCAGAAAAAAAACTTTTTCCTTATTTTCAGCCCATTATCGGTGCTGCCGGCGGTACTATCATTGGCTATGAAGCTCTAGCCCGGCAACACGATGCAAATGGCCGGGTTATTTCTGCAGGCGAATTGTTTTCTTCTCCGGATATTGCCCCCGATCAACTGATAGCATGGGATCGCACGGTGCGTCGCTTAGCCCTGCAGAAATTTAGCCAATCGAATTTCAACGGTTATTTAACCCTGAATATCTCGGCTGCCTGGATCGATCTGATCGCCGACTTTACGGCATTACCGACCCTGCTGATGCTGGATGAATTTGCGATTGACAGAAGCCGCATCATTATTGAAATAACCGAATCGAAAGGCAATCTGGACAACCTCGTTGAAATTGCCGCTGTGTATCGAAGCCATGGCTTGAAAATAGCCATTGATGATTTTGGTGCAGGCTTTTCTCAACTGGAAAGAGTCATGGCTATACAACCCGACATCATTAAATTGGATATGCAGCTATTCCAGAATGCAACCCGAGGCGGCATTGCCAGCGACATCGTGCATTTGATATCGCGTCTGGCCACACGCACCGGTTGCCGTATCGTTTGCGAAGGCGTTGAATCCGTTGATGACTTCCATTTCGGTTTAAGCTGCGGCGCCCAATATATGCAAGGCTATCTGTTTTCGCCCGCCACCGGGGAATTTAAACGGCCACTGTATTACCAGAAACAAATCAGCTCACTCAGAAAAACCTTCCTGAAAAAAACCTTAGCCAAAGAAGAACGTAAAATACAGTTTATCTCCACCATTAAAAGCTTAATAAAACTGTTAAAAGAAGCCCTGGAAACCGACTTCAATCTGAGCCGATTGGCTACGCATCCGTTTAAAAAAAGCGGCGTGCTGCGGTTCTATTTATGCAATAACCAAGGCGACCAAATCTCATCCAACTTTAATTTTTCCGGTGCTAAATGGTGTGAGGATACCGCCCAACTCGGCTTTAACTGGGCATGGCGACCTTATTTCTATCAATTACTGGCACTTGAAGCAGAAAAAGACAGCTATCGTATTGTAATGTCGGAACGTTATCGGGATTTTAATATCGACATACTTTGCAAAACCTTGTCGCTCAGACTGGACAGCGAGCGTATTTTATTAATGGATATTGAAGCCGAGTGGCTGTGAATTACCCT
Organism: Methylobacter sp.; assembly: GCA_024636505.1. Taxonomy (GTDB): domain Bacteria; phylum Pseudomonadota; class Gammaproteobacteria; order Methylococcales; family Methylomonadaceae; genus Methylobacter_A. The sequence goes on from JAGXGY010000042.1 coordinate 93,865, forward strand.
GACCTAAAGGACAAGGCTTCCAGCTTCAACGGCACGAGCAAGAACAGAGGATTTACGTCCCTTGACTTGGCTAACAGCGCCTCGACTGGCAGTACCGCTGATTCCCAACGGCAAGCTGACTTAGGGCGACTAGCGCCATCAGCACAGGGAAAATCGTACTCAGATGCAACAGCAAAGTCAAGGGCATCCTTACATCCCCGCAGGGCAATCGCGCTTAAATTAGCTTGACTTTTATAATCATCCGTCAATCAATTGGTTAGAAATGACACTCTTTCAAATTACGTGATTTCATGTAAAAAACCACGAAATAACAATTTTTATCATATTGATTTCATATGACTAAAATTTAAGCGCGATTGCCCTGTACATCCCCGACCTGAAGGATGGGGTTTTACGGACAAACTGATAAAGCCTCATGCAAAATGGCGATAACAAAGATTTTTTTAACCGTTGTGGGCGCGAATTTATTCGCGCAGCAAGATTAAAAAAGCGCGAATAAATTCGCGCCCACGGTATAAACTTAATGGCATAGCGAACGACATCAACCCTTATTTTAAAGAATCATGGACATCACCATCACCACGCCTGCCTTATTATTTCCGGCCATTTCAGTTTTATTTTTGGCTTATTCCAACCGTTTCCTGGGAATTGCCAACCGGATCAGAGAGCAGCATAACCTGTTTAACAAAACCCAAAGTCCGGTTGCCAAAAAACAGATCGACAGTTTAAGGCTACGCATCCGTTTTATTATAGCCATGCAGTTGCTGGCGGTCATCGGCATTATCTGCTGCATAATCGCGATGGGACTGATCTTTTACGGACTGCAATATTACGGCAACCTCGCTTTTGGCTTCAGCATGATTTTTATCGTGCTATCGTTATTAGCTTCAATAAGCGAACTGTTGTTGTCAACCAATGCACTCAATATCGAGCTCGAAGATATGGAAGCGCCTTAGTTATCGATGCTTCGGCAGCTAAATAAAATGTATTCATGTTAAATGAGTAACCTAAAGCGTTATATCAATGTGGGAGCGAGCCCTCATCGCGACGAGGGCTCGCTCCCACAAGGGTCTTAATTTTATGCCGGGTTGCAAAAACAAGTCAAAACCGCCGCGCCTTATCTGTATCCCGGGGAAATCGTCCACCACATGAGCATCAAAAAAATACAATTTGGTGCATCACACAAGGAACATTGCACGAACTCGATGCATTGCTTTCGGCACCACCACGGCCATCACCACCCTGCGCACAACACATAAGCAACTGTATTTTATTAATAAAAATTACACATACGACCAAAAGCAAATTTTGGCATAAGCTTTGCTTTTAACACTGCAAGGACTCCAATAGCGGAGTACTAAAAAAATCTTGGTTCAACGGCAAACCCTATCGACAAAGGCGTCTAACCGGACTGAATGCATCGGACATTCTGTTTGACGACGTTTTTTTACCCGATTTTTTTCAGCTTAATGAGGTCATCATGAAACAAACCCGGATCATTACCATTAAGAAACTGGTTGCAGCATTAACCGTTTCCTCCCTATGTAGCTTTACCTTCAGTGCCAATGCAGCTGAGAAACTGGAAAAAGACAGCTTAAAACTCGGCTTCATCAAACTGACCGATATGGCGCCGTTAGCCGTTGCTTTGGAAAAAGGCTATTTCGAGGATGAAGGGCTTTATGTGCAAGTGGAGGCGCAAGCCAACTGGAAAGTGTTGCTGGATCGAGTGATAGACGGCGAACTGGACGGCGCCCATATGCTGGCAGGACAGCCTATTGGAGCGACCATCGGCTTTGGCACCAAAGCCGATATTATTACTGCATTCAGCATGGACTTAAACGGTAATGCGATAACCGTATCCAATGATCTCTGGCAGCAAATGAAACCGCAGATTCCGATCAAAGACGGCAAGCCGGTGCATCCGATTAAAGCCGATGCCTTGAGACCTGTGGTCGATAAATTTAAAAGTGAAGGCAAAACCTTCAATATGGGCATGGTGTTTCCGGTCTCGACCCATAATTATGAACTGCGTTACTGGCTGGCGGCCGGCGGTATTAAACCCGGTTTTTATGCGCCTCCTCAAGATATATCAGGCCAGCTTGATGCTGACGCACTGCTGTCGGTAACGCCTCCTCCGCAAATGCCTTCCACTATGGATTCAGGCACGATTGTCGGCTATTGCGTCGGCGAACCGTGGAACCAGCAAGCGGTATTCAAGGGTATCGGCGTGCCGGTCATCAGCGATTACGAAATCTGGAAAAACAACCCTGAAAAGGTTTTTGGCGTCAGTAAAGACTGGGCCGACAAAAACCCCAATACCCATAAAGCGGTCATCAAAGCCCTGATTCGCGCTGCCATGTGGCTGGATGCGGATAGCAACAAAAATCGTCCCGAAGCGGTCGCAATGTTATCCCAGTCACAGTATGTCGGCGCCGACCCTGAAGTTATCGCCAACAGCATGACCGGCACCTTTGAATATGAAAAAGGCGACAAGCGCGACCTGCCCGATTTCAACGTGTTCTTCCGGCATAACGCGACTTATCCCTACTACAGCGATGCGATTTGGTATTTGACCCAAATGCGCCGCTGGGGGCAAATCAACGAATTCAAACCCGATGCCTGGTACATAGAAACCGCTAAAAAAGTGTATCGCCCCGGTATTTACCGGGCTGCGGCCAAGGCGCTGATTGCAGATGGCAAGGCCAAAGCCAGTGATTTTCCGGCCGACACTGAAACCGGCTTTAAAGCCCCGACCGGTGATTTTATTGACGGCATTGTTTATGACGGCAGCAAGCCGAATGATTACCTGAGTCAATTTACTATCGGCCTTAAAGGCAAACAAACCGTAGTCGACGGCAAAGTGGTTGAGTAATGACATTGTTCCCGGACTGGAGCAGGGTAACAAGACTAAGTTTATGTGTGTGTGAGTGCCTACCTAAAGGGATGTTGATTTGGTGCAAGGACGCGCCTTTTTTACCTTTCACCTGTTTTTAAGGTACCTATTATGTACAATCGGCTAATAAAATTTTTAAACCTAAGCGGGCTCACCTGGTTTGTTCCTCTGGCAAAAATAGCGGCCGGAGACAATCCCGCGCTGCAAATCCGCCAACTGTGGCTGATCATGGGAGTGCCGATGCTCGCGTTTATGCTCTTCCTTGGACTGTGGAGCTTTTCCGCCTCCAAAGTTAACACCAGCCTGGGCACGATTCCAGGTCCTATCGCGGTGTGGCACGAAGCGGGCGTATTGCTGGACGACCATTTCGCCGAACGCGCCAAAGAAGCCGACTATTACCAACGCCAGCAAACCCGTAATGAGCAAAAACTTGCAGAAGATCCGGCGGCCGAAGTCAAAGTCCGTCCTTACAACGGCCAAGCCACCTATGTGGATAAGATTTATACCAGTCTGTACACGGTGTTTGCAGGCTTTGTGATTGCCACGCTGATTGCGGTACCGCTCGGCCTGTTCTGCGGCATGAGTCCGGTGTTTAATACTGCGATCAATCCGCTGGTACAGATTTTTAAACCGGTATCGCCATTGGCCTGGCTGCCTATCGTTACGCTGGTGGTCAGTGCCGTATATGTGACCGGCGATGACTCCTGGTTTGAAAAATCGTTCCTGACTTCTGCGGTTACCGTCACCCTGTGTTCGCTGTGGCCGACGCTGATTAATACCGCAGTCGGCGTGTCGTCGATAGACAGGGATCTGATCAATGTCGGTAAAGTGTTGCGTCTTGGCTGGGGCACTCAAATCAAAAAAATCGTTGTACCGTCTGCATTGCCGTATATTTTCACCGGCATGCGTTTGTCCTTGGGCGTAGGCTGGATGGTGCTGATCGCTGCGGAAATGCTGGCGCAAAATCCGGGGCTGGGCAAGTTCGTCTGGGATGAATTCCAGAACGGCAGTTCCAACTCCTTAGGGAGAATCATGGTTGCGGTGTTTACCATCGGGCTGATCGGCTTTGCCTTGGACCGCATCATGCAGTCGCTGCAAAACCTGTTCTCTTTCGGCAGAACGCTTTAATTATTTATCCGAGAAAAGCACGAAAAACACCGCTGCGGGGGCGGCGATTTCAGTCGCCCCCCCCCGCAATCATGACCTCGTTTTTCGTGGACAACTGCTTTTTCTATGGCTAACCAGGAGCCGAGATGTCCGTCGTGAACCTCAACATTGTGCATAAACACATGCAAAATAACCCGCCTGCGCCATCGAATGACGCCTACCAGCCCTTACTCGAATTAAAGTCGGTGTGCAAAAGCTATGGCGCAGCATCGATCCTCAACAACATCAACCTGAGCATTAGAGAAGGCGAATTCGTCGCCATTGTCGGTTTTTCCGGCAGCGGTAAAACCACGCTGATTTCAACGATTGCCGGGTTGATTCAGGCCGACAGCGGCGAGGTGCTAAAACAAGGTCTGCCGATTACCGCGCCGGGACCGGATCGCGGCGTGGTGTTCCAAAACTACTCGCTGATGCCGTGGCTGACGGTGTTCGACAACGTGGCGCTGGCAGTCGATCAGATATTCAACCACTGGACAGCAGAACAACGCCGGGCGCATACCGAAAAATACGTCAAAATGGTTAACCTCGGCGCGGCGATGGCGAAAAAGCCGGCCGAGCTATCCGGCGGCATGCGTCAACGGGTCAATGTCGCCCGCGCCTTGGCGGCCGACCCCGATATTTTGCTGCTGGATGAGCCGCTCAGCGCGCTGGATGCGTTGACGCGCGGCAACTTGCAGGATGAGATATTGCAAATCTGGGCGCAGGAAAAGAAAACCGTCATCCTGATTACCAACGATGTCGATGAGGCCATCTATATGGCGAATCGGATTATTCCGCTCAATCCCGGCCCCGATGCGAGCTTCGGCCCGGATTTTGCGGTTAATATCGAGCGTCCCAGGGATAGAACCGCGTTAAACCATCATCCCGAGTTTAAAAAACTGCGCGCCGAAATCACCCGTTATTTAATGGACATCGGCAGTGCAAAAAACCAGACCTCAGCCGCCGACAAAATCGTCCTGCCCAAAATCAAACCTAACACCGACAGCGACTGGAATCGTGCTTATTCGCTGATAAACTCCACGCAAGATAAAGTAGTCCGCCCCCGCTACCTGGAGTTTTCAAAGCTGAGCAAAACCTACCCGACCCCCGACGGCAACGGCTCAGTTAAAGTCGTGGACGGTTTCGAGCTGAAAATGAAAAAAGGCGAATTCATCTCGATCATCGGTCATTCCGGCTGCGGTAAATCCACGGTGTTATCGATGACTGCCGGTTTAAACAGCATCTCCGAAGGCGTCATTATTCTGGACAACAAGGAAATCAACAGTGCCGGTCCCGATCGCGGCGTAGTATTTCAGGCACCCAGTCTGTTTCCGTGGCTGACCGCATTTGAAAACGTGATGTTGGGTGTCGATAAAGTCTATCCGCATGCCTCTCAATCGGAACGCAATGACATCGTCGAATACTATCTGAACCGCGTCGGTTTGGGCGATTCGCTACGCAAAAAAGCCGCCGAGCTGTCCAACGGTATGCGCCAACGGGTCGGTATAGCCCGCGCCTTTGCCTTGTCGCCCAAACTGCTGTTGCTGGACGAGCCGTTCGGCATGCTGGATTCGTTGACCCGTTGGGAATTGCAGGAAGTGTTGATGGAAGTCTGGGACAGAACCCGGGTCACCGCCATCGTGGTCACTCATGACGTCGATGAGGCCATCCTGCTGGCCGACCGGGTGGTCATGATGACCAACGGCCCGCAGGCCAAAATCGGCAAAATAGAAAACATCGATTTGCCCAGACCGCGCAGCCGTAAAGCCTTATTGGCCCATGCCGATTACTACAAATACCGGGAAAGTATCTTGAGCTTTCTGACCGAGTGCGACCATACGCATTAACAACCGCTTTAATAATACCTTAGGAGGCTTTATGCCGCAGCAACACAGAAAAATCTCATTATCTGCATCACTATTGGCTCTATCGGTAGCGAGCGGTTCAGCCTTAGCCGGTGTTACCCAGGATGTTGAAGATGCGCTCAATTTTTATCATTCCGGTAAAAACGGCGCGGTCAAGATTGACCTGAATTACCGCTACGAAAATGTCGACCAAGACCGGGGCCCGCAAAAAACCGCCAATGCCAACACCGCACGTCTGCGGGCAGGTTTGCTGTCGCCGACCTTTTACGGCTTTCAAGGCTATGCCGAATACGAAGGCAACTTGGCCATGCAGGAGGACTTCAATAGTTTACGTAACGGCAATACCGGCTACTCAACGGTGGCCGATCCTGAAAAAAGCGAACTCAACCAACTATGGCTCAGCTATGCCGGTATCCCCGATACGGTGATTAAAGGCGGACGGCAACGCATCAAGCTCGACGACGACCGCTTTATCGGCAACGTCGGCTGGCGGCAAATGGAAACCACCTTCGACTCGGTGCTGATCACCCACAACAATCAACAGTTGTTGGGACTGACCGTTAACGCAGGCTATATCGGCAACGTCAATACATTTACCTCCACCACCGAAAACATCGAAGCCCCGATTCTGAACATCCGTTATAAAATCGGCGATTACGGCAACCTGGTCGGTTACGGCTACTGGCTGGATTATACCGAGCGCGAAAACCATGAGAAATCCAGCCAAACCTACGGCTTGCGCATGTCTAATTATAAAAAACCGGGGGATTCGCTGAAAATCAGCGATAACTACGGCGTACTTTATACCGCTGAATGGGCGCATCAGGCCGATTACGGGCATGGTGCAACCGGCTACGATACCAATCGCATCAACCTGATGGGCGGCGTTACCGCCTATAACTTCACTTTCCAAGGGGCAGTTGAACAGCTTGACGGCAAAGGACTCAATAAAACCTTTGATACGCCGCTAGGCACCAACCATGCGTTCCAGGGCTGGGCGGACTTATTCCTGGTTACGCCTAGAGACGGTATCCGCGATGTATCCGGGGCTGTGCATACCGTACTGAATCAAAACAGCGTAGTGTTAACCGGGATTTATCATGATTTCACCGATGACACCGGCAGCCTTCATTACGGCAAGGAATGGGATTTTCAGGCCACTAAAAAATTTGGCAAGCATTATGCGCTGCTGGCCAAATACGCGTATTACGATGCCGATCAATTCGGCACCGACACCCAAAAAATCTGGGTACAGGGGAATATCAGTTTTTAAACGCCTAGCGCCGCACCATAATGATGCGACCGGTATTACGCCTTAACCTGCCGTCCTTCTCGGGGAAAACCCAAATCCTCCACATGATGTGCATAGCTTTTTTTATCCGCTTTATAGCGCGGCTTAAACCATGCGCCGTTATTGCCAAAGTCCGGGAAGACCGCACTGTGGAAATGATTGAGGTAAAAGGTGAAACCGTGGACGCGAATTCATTCGCGCCCACCTCATTATGACTGCAGATATGACCATGGCCAAACCAACACTCAAAGTCAGCATCGGCTTTGTCGGCGATAAAGCGGATACCGTATGCCGGGAACTGAAACGCAATCGAGGCAAAAACGGCTACTTTCCGAAGCAGGCGCAAATAAAAGCGGATAAGCGACAGGCTGCAAGCTGCATAATCATCACAACAGCGCCTTGATCTCCGGCACGCAGGAACCGCAGTTGGTTCCGGCTTTAAGACAAACACCTACGTCCTGATGGGTTTTGAGTCCTTGTTCCCTGATCGCATTTTGGATGGTCAGTTCCCCGACATTGAAGCAGGCGCAAACGATAGTGCCGACATCGACGACACCTAAGGGCGGCTTGCCGGTCAATAAGGCCATGCGTTCCGCTTTTTCCAATTCTATTTTTGTAAACAAAGAGAGCAACCAGTTGCGCTCGGGCAGCGCAGACTCGGCCGCGATAAAAACCACGCTTTCCAGCTGATGGTTGACGATACGCGCGGCCCGGTAATTGCCCCGAGCGGCATCTTGATATTCCTGCCACTGGGCAGTTCCGCCGGCGCTGTCGCAGAGGTTCTGTTGCGCCCATGCCTGCCAGTTTTCGGGCAAAGTCATCCCGGCCAGTTCATAGCGGTAAACCTGTTCGCCTTTCATTTTTACCCAATAGTCCGGATCGCTGATGCTTAACTCGCGCCGGGACAGGATAAAACCTTGCCAGGCAGGTTGATAGGCCTTGATGCGCACCGGTGTGTGCTTGCTTTCCGGTTGCTTGGAAAGCGGATCGACTACCGCATTGACTAACGCGCCCATGCGTCCGCGACTGGCATATTGTTCGGTCCAGTGCATCGGCACGAAGAGGCTGCCTTGCTGTTGACTGCCGGTAATTTGTATCCGTGCAATCATAGCGCCCAAAAGACTTTCTATGCTTGCCAGAGTGTTTGCAACCAAGCCGTAGCGCTCGGCATCAACAGGATGCACTTCCACAAATGACTCGGGCTTGTGCTGATTAAGTTGTGCCGCAATGGCAGTACGGGTCATGGTATGCCACTGATCACGCAATCGGCCGGTATTTAAAATCAGGGGATAAGTCTGATCCGGCAGATTGACAGGGCGGCGTGGCGTAACCGCAATAAATTGGGCTTTGCCCGATTCGGTAAAAAACTGCCCGTCTTCGAAAAACCGGGCTCTGCCCTGCGGATAAGCCTGATTAACCGGCCATTGGGTCGGCTGTAAACCATCATAATCATGCCGGGTCATATCCGCAAACGCCGAAATATCAAAGTCACGCAAACCGTTATTTTCAAAACCGGACAACGCGGCGTGTTCGCGAAAAATTTCCACCGGACTTTGATAATGAAATGCCTGTTCAAAGCCCATGCGCCGCGCCACTTGGGTGATGATCCACCAATCGGGTTTGGCGCTGCCCGCTGGTTTAAATAACGCCCGTTGCCGTGAAATGCGCCGCTCGGAATTGGTCACCGTGCCGTCTTTTTCGCTCCAGCCTTGCGCGGGTAACAGCACATGCGCCAGGGCGGTGGTATCGGTATCTTTGATGCAATCGGATACCGCCACAAACTCGCAACGCTGCAAGGCCAGTTTGACTTTATTCGCATTCGGCAGACTGACCACCGGGTTGGTACCCATAATCCACACGGCTTTGATGTTGCCGTCGTAGATGGCGTCGAATAAATCCACCGCCGAATAGCCCGGCTTTTGGGCAATGTTTGCCGTATTCCAGAACCGTGCGACTCGATCTATGTCGTCGGCATTGGAAAAATCCATGTGCGCGGCCAGTTGATGCGACAATCCGCCGACTTCGCGCCCGCCCATCGCATTGGGTTGTCCGGTCAGCGAGAATGGCCCGCAACCCGGTTTGCCGATGCTGCCGGTCGCCAAATGGCAGTTGATAATGGCATTGACCTTGTCGGTGCCGGATGCCGATTGATTGATGCCCTGGCTGTATAAGCTCATTACTTTTTTATGCCCGGCAAACCAGTCATAAAAACGCTGCAGGTCGTCTTTATCTAAGCCGCAAAAATCGGCAAGCTGTTCCCTATCGATACCGGCTACATCCAACGCTTCGGCAAAGCCTTCGGTATGGGTTTTTATATAAGCCGAATCCAGCGCGTTTTGTTCGCTTAAAAAATGCAGCAGGCCGTTAAACAAGGCGGCGTCACTGCCGCTCGCCAGCGCTAAATGCAAATCGGCGATGTCGCAGCTGGCGGTGCGGCGCGGGTCGATCACTACGATTTTTAACGCCGGATTGGCTTCCTTGGCTGCGCGTATTCGCTGGAAACTGACCGGATGGCACCAGGCGGCATTCGAGCCAATCAGTATTATCATCTCGGCCTGTTCAAAATCGTCGTAACAACCCGGCACGGTATCGGAACCGAAGGCGCGTTTATGTCCGGCCACCGAAGACGACATACACAAACGGCTGTTGGTATCCATATTGCCGCTGCCGATAAAGCCTTTCATCAGCTTGTTGGCGACGTAATAATCTTCGGTCAACAATTGCCCCGAGCCGTAAATCGCCACCGCGTCGGCGCCGTATTTTTCGATAGCGCGAATAAAGGAGTCGGCGACCAGATCCAAGGCTTGGGTCCAGCTGGTTTCTCGCCCGTAGACTTGCGGCTGCAACAGTCGGCCTTTGAGTTCAACCGTCTCGCCGAGTGCCGAACCTTTGGAGCATAGCCGCCCGAAATTGGCCGGATGCGAGGTGTCGCCGCTGATGTTAAGGCGATGATGCACATCATCGACCTTCGCGCTGATTCCGCAGCCTACGCCGCAATAGGGGCAAGTGGTTTGTATGGTTTTATTCATTAAAAATCTCGTAACTGCTCAGCGCCATCAAATACCATGGAACGCAGATGACGCAGATGGATAGGATGAACACAGATACTTCAGAAAAATCTTACACATCATCATAATTATCAGCGTCATCTGCGTTCTGTTTTTGGCGGCTCAGTAGTCACAAAATCTCGCGCATAAGCTTTACCGAAAATCAGCATATCTCTTATGTCGGAAATATTGTCTTCCTGCTCCAGCAATTGCTGGTACCACCCGCCGTCTGCGGTGTCACCATACAGCACCACACCGATCAGCTTGTCGGCCTTAATGACCAGTTTCTTGTAAATGCCTATAGCAGGATCGGTAAAACAGAGGCTTTCAGACTGTTCATTATCTTGAAAATCGCCAACCGAAAACAGGTTGATGCCGGTCACTTTGAGCTTGGTCGCGGTCGGTAAGGTAATATATTCGGCCACGCCATGCGCACTGAGATGATTGGCGCAGACTTTGGCCTGCTCAAACAGCGGGGCGACCAGGCCGAAAGTAGCGCCGCGATGCTGAATGCATTCGCCGACCGCGTAAATGCTGGGATCGTAGCTTTGCAAGGTATCGTTAACGACGATGCCGCGCTCGCAATAAATCCCCGCTTCTTGCGCCAGCGTCATGTTGGGGCGTACGCCGATGGCCATAATGAACAGGTCGCATTCGAGTTGGCTGCCATCGTCAAAACAAACAGAAGTAATATGCCCATGTTTATCGCCGGACAATGCTTTAAGCTTGGCGGCCATCTTAAATTTCAGGCCGCGCTGTTCCAGTTCCGTTTGCAGCATTTTCGCGGCAGGTCTGTCCATCTGCCGGTTCAGCAAGATTTCATGGTTATGGATCACGGTCACATCCATGCCTCTTGAAACCAGCCCGTTGGCGGCTTCCAGACCTAACAGCCCACCGCCCAAGACCACGGCTTTTTTATGACTACGGCTATAGCTAAGCATTTTATTCACATCGACTATGTCCCGAAAGCTGATCACGCCCTCCAGGTCATTGCCGGGAATTTTCGGTATAACGGCTTTGGAACCGGTAGCGATTAACAGCCGGTCATAGCTTGCAACTGTGCCGTCTTGCGCATAGACTTTTTTGTTTTTTCGGTCTATACGCGTCGCGGCTTTGGCTTCGCCCGCATACAGCGTTATGCCGTTGTCGAAGTACCACTGACGGTTATTGATCACAATATCCTCAATGGTTTTCTCGCCGCACAGCACCGAGGACAGCATGATGCGGTTGTAGTTGCCGTAAGGCTCGGCACCGAACACGGTGATGGCGTATTTATCCGGCGCGGCGCTTAGCAGTTCTTCTACGGTACGCATACCCGCCATGCCGTTGCCGATCACGACCAAGCGTTGTTTCATCGGGCGTTCCTTATGATTGAATGCTATGTTCAATATTCCTAAGCAATCTGTATGCCGTACACCGACTTGGGTGTTTTCCTGAAGCTAAATCCTAAAAATACAAATTTTATGCGCTAAAATGGTGCGTAACTAAATGGCCGATGCACTTAACCGGGCAATAACAGTGCTCGGCGAAAGAGAAAACCTTTCGCCTTTCGCCTTTCGTCTTTTCTCTGCCTTTGTCGGCCTACAAATTGCTATGAAAACAATAACGCTCTTACTTTAAACACTCTTAAGCAAGCCATGCATAAACGTATATTGGATCACCTTAATACCGCCATCTTGTTATTTGATCGCGCCCTAACGCTCACTTACATCAATTCTGCCGGTGAAATCTTGCTTGCCGACAGTTCGCGCCACTTGGTAGGCCTCGGCGCTTATGAGTTATTCAAGTCTTCCGATCCCGCATTGCTGGTGAATTTGCAGCAATGCCTGACCATGGCGGAACCGCTGATGGACCGCGAGCTTATTCTGGATCGCATGACCCACAGCCTCACCATTAATTTGAGCTTAACGCCGATATTAAAAAATGAGCGGGTCAACGAGATTCTGGTCGAATTGCAACAAGTGGATAATCATCTGCGCATATCCAAGGAGGAGCGCTTATTAAGCCAACAGAATACCGCCAGATTACTGGTCAGAGGTCTGGCGCATGAGATCAAGAACCCGTTGGGAGGCGTGCGCGGCGCCGCGCAATTGCTGGATCTGGAGTTACACGACCCGGAACTCAAGGAATACACCCAAATTATCATCGCCGAATCCGACCGCCTGCAAGGCTTAATGGATAAAATGCTGGGCCCCAACAAACTGCCCAATAAAAAGGCCATCAATATTCACGAAGTGCTGGAGCGGGTCAGACAGTTAGTTCAAGCAGAAGGAAGCTCCAGTCTCACCGTTAAATCCGACTATGATCCCAGTATTCCCGAGATCCTGGCCGATAAAGACCAACTGATCCAGGCTATTTTAAATATCGCCAGAAACGCCGTTCAGGCGCTGAACGGCGAAGGCGACATTAGCATTAGAACCCGGATTCACCGGCAAGTCACTATCGGCCGCAAGCGCTATAAACTGGCGGTCAAATGCGACATTATCGATAACGGGCCGGGCATCGACGCCGATATGATGAATCAGATTTTTTACCCGATGATTACCGGACGCGCCGACGGCACCGGACTGGGGTTATCCATCGCCCAAGCCTTGATTAATCAGCATAACGGTTTAATTGAATGCAATAGCGAACCCGGAAACACGGTGTTTTCAATCTTCTTACCGATTATTACCCAAGGGGAATCAGAAAATGACTAAAGCCGAAACTGTCTGGATCATCGATGACGACAAATCGATACGCTGGGTGGTAGAAAAAGCCCTGCAAAAAGCGGACATCATCACCCGTAGTTTTTCCGGTGCGACCGAGTTGCTGAGCGCCTTGCAAAACTATCAACCCGATGCGCTGATTACCGATATTCGTATGCCCGGCATGGACGGACTGGAGCTTTTGGACAAGATTCAACTGAGTCACCCGAATCTGCCGGTTATTGTGATGACCGCGCATTCCGACCTGGAAAGCGCGGTGTCGGCATTTCATGGCGGTGCGTTTGAATACCTACCCAAGCCTTTCGATATTAAGGAAGTCGTCGATCTCGCCCATAGAGCCTGTATTCATAGCCGACAACAGCAAATCCCGGATTCCCTGAGCTATGCCGCAGAAGAATCCATGCCGGAAATCATCGGCGAAGCGCCGTCCATGCAGGAGGTATTCCGCGCTATCGGCAGACTGGCCAGATCGCATATCACCGTACTGATCAACGGCGAATCGGGAACCGGCAAGGAACTGGTCGCCAAGGCCCTGCATCGCCACAGCCCCAGAGCAGGCAATCCGTTTATTGCGCTGAATATGGCCGCCATCCCCAAAGACCTGATGGAATCGGAACTGTTCGGTCATGAAAAAGGGGCTTTCACCGGCGCGCAATCACGCCGCGCCGGACGTTTTGAGCAGGCCGATCGCGGCACCTTGTTTCTTGATGAAATCGGCGATATGCCTGCCGAACTGCAAACCCGTTTATTGCGGGTGCTGGCAGACGGCGAGTTCTACCCGGTCGGGTCATATGCATCGGTTAAAGTCGATGTGCGTATTATTGCTGCCACCCACCAGAACCTTGAAACACTGGTAGAACAAGGCCGTTTTAGAGAAGATTTATTCCACCGCCTCAATGTAATCCGCATCCACATCCCGCCGTTGCGAGAGCGACAACAGGACATCCCCTTGCTGCTGCGCTACTTTTTACATCAGGCGGCGCTTGAGCTGAATACCGAGATCAAGGTGTTAAAACCGGATGCGGAGGCTTTTTTAAGCACCTTGGACTGGCCGGGCAATGTCAGGCAACTGGAGAACAGTTGTCGCTGGCTGACGGTGATGGCCTCGGGCCGGGAAATTCATCTGCACGACCTGCCGCCCGAATTGCTAGCTACGCCGGCAGAAAGAAATGCTGCCGAAAACGGCTGGGAAACCTTGCTCAGAAACTGGATAGACCAACAGTTATTGTGCGGAAACAAGACTGAAATCGCCAAAAAAATCATCCCTGCCGTTGAAACCATTCTGATTGAAGCGGCATTAAACTTTACCCATGGAAAACGCCATGAAGCGGCTGTTTTACTGGGTTACGGCCGGAATACATTGACTCGGAAAATCCAGGAACTGGGGATATAACTGCAAAAGCAATAAGGAAACATCCCGTTGGGATGAAGCCAACGATTGTGGGAAGGGGTCTGCATCCCCTCCCCAATCCGCGCCCGACAAAGCAACATCGCTTCGCTCGCTCCTTTCGGCCTAAAAGCCGAGGTTTAAACCAATTAAGTTAAGGGCTTGGCATGAGCTGAGCAGGAATAAATTGTGTCGATAGCCATGCTTTCGCAGAGGGAAAAATAATAACCCACTAAGACACTGCGACAATATGTCACATTCCCATGTTTATTATTTATCGCTAATATAGGTTCAACTCTTGAAATGTAAATTTCCTCCTCGGAATTCAGAGCTTTATATCCTTCTCTAATGCGGCCTAATCAGCCGCATTTTTTTTGCCCGGAAGCTTGGCTGCTGTTAGTTAAATCGACGTTGGATCTCATAACCCTGCGACGTTCTGACACGCGGCAATTTGCCACATTCCATTGCCCGGCATTTGTCAATAAAATACATACAACTCTTGAGATGCAAACTTCCTAGGAATTCAGAGTGCTATATCCTTCTCTAATGCGGCCTAATCGGCCGCATTTTTTTTGCCTACCGGAATGCGAGCGGAAGCTTTGACGATATGTCAGCCAAATATGTAAACAAGGCGTGTCATAACGCGTTGCTTAGCCAGGAAAAACTAGCCTGCCTTAAAACCGACAAAAAAGCCGCCAGCCCCGCTGACACCCTTACTGGTAATTCGGGTCAATCTATCCACTAAAAATCCGCCGGAGTTTTTTGCAACTTCGGTCGCGGCACTGGCGACATGCTGCAGTTTTTGATCGGTTATATCGATAACATCATAATATTCCGCGATAAATAACAGCACCATTATTGCGCCTCCCAGAAACAATGCTATGCGCAACATTTTTTTGGCAAAATAACCGACTGCCAGTCCGATAATAAAGGGCGCTCCGACATTACCCACTAAAAAAGCCGAGGAAAAAATGTCGCTAGAAGACGCCGCTTCGACGGGATGGGTGTTCATAGTTCTGAATTTCCTCTGTTGCGATTGTTGAAATGACACCCGGAATTGATGAGTACAAAACCCCATGGCTACAAGTCGTTTAGCCAATCATTAGGTTCTTAAGCCTGCTTGAGTTGTTACCGGCCAACAAAAAACATTTTACCACCGAATTTAATCACATCAGAAAACAACACTATACTGGCAATATATAAACTAACATGGCCTGCTGAATATCAAAAACAAGCGTTCATTAACAATGTTATCGGCTTCAATTGATAGATTAAGGGTACAATATTTTTCAATTACCACCACAAAATACCTGCCAAATCTTTAGGTTGGACGAGAGCATTATGTATTCAGTTGAAGTTTTTCCATGGAATAAAAATTTCGAGGTCGGAGTACCGCTGATCGACGAACAGCACCAAAAGTTGGTCGAACTGTTAAATGTGCTGGCCGGCCATCTGGCCTATCAATCCGATATTCCTACCTTAAACAATGTTTTCAACAATTTGGCTGAATACGCCATCTACCATTTCCAGGCGGAAGAAGCCATTTGGCATTCATTCTTCCCTGAAGATCCCTGGGAAACAAAGCATAAAAACGATCACAGGCGGTTTCTGAGCACTGTAAACAGAATCATGAGCGAAAAAACCACCAGGCCGCTGGATCAGGTCATTGAGGAAATTCTCACCTTTCTAACCCAATGGCTGGCCTTTCATATTCTGGACACCGACATGCGCATGGCCAAGGTGGTGTTGGCGGTGCAATCGGGCATACCGTTAGACCAAGCTAAAACGCAAGCCGACCATGAGATGAGCGGGGCGATGAAGCAACTGATCGAAACCATGCTGTCGATGTTCGACACCCTTTCTGCTCGCGCCATGCAACTGGCAAAAGAGGTGATTGATCGCCAGAAGGCTGAACAGGTCAGCCAGGATGCTCTGGATCGACTCCAGCAAATCGCCAGTCAAGTGCCGGGATTGGTGTTCCAGTTTCAGCTGTTTCCCGATGGCCGCACCCGCATTCCTTACGCCAATGAGGCCATACGCTCTATTTACCGGGTCAGTCCGGAGGACGTCAGCGAAGATGCATCCAAGATACTGGCCGCCTTACATCCTAACGATCTGGAAGCGTTCAAGACTTCTTTTAAAATATCGGCACAGGACTTAACCCCCTGGTGTCAGGAATATCGCCTGAAGTTTGACGATACCGCTGTTTGCTGGCTTTACGGCAATGCATTACCCCAGAAACAGTCCGACGGCTCGGTACTTTGGCACGGCTTCATTACCGACATCACCAATCAAAAGCAGAATGAGGTCGACCTTCGCATCGCCGCCACCGCCTTTGAGCTGCAGGATGCAATGCTGGTCACCGATGCCAATAATGTCATCCTCAAAGTCAACCAGGCATTTACCCGAATTACCGGCTACAGCTCCGAAGAAGCCATTGGTAAAACGCCCAACTTGCTCAGCTCTGGACAGCATGACAAGCATTTTTATGCGGCCATGTGGGACAGCATCAATCGTACCGACGCATGGCAGGGCGAAATTTGGAACCGGCGTAAAAACGGCGAGATATTCCCGGAATGGCTTATTGTTACAGCAGTGAAAGATCACGATAACATGAATATGCCGGTCAATCATTATGTGGCTTCTTTTTCCGATATTACCTCACGCAAGGCCGCTGAAGAAGAGATTAAACAGCTGGCCTTTTACGACCCGCTCACCAAACTGCCCAACCGTCGTTTGCTGCTGGAACGGCTTAAACACAGCATCGAAGTAGAACGGCGCGACAGCAGCAAGCGCCTGGCATTACTGATGCTCGATCTGGATCGCTTTAAAGCCGTCAATGACAGCCTGGGACATTCTGCCGGGGACGAGTTACTGCAACAAGTCGCGGCACGCATATCGACAAGATTGCGCGAGGTAGACTTGGTAGCGCGTTTAGGCGGCGATGAATTTGTTGTACTGCTCGAAGATATTTCCCATACGGAAGATGCCGCACGAGTGGCTGAAGAAATCATCCTGGTTTTAAGTAAATCGTTTCAGCTTGCTCAAAGCAACGATGTACAGATTGGCGCCAGCATCGGCATCAGCCTGTATCCAGAGCACGGCGGCAGTTATGAAATATTGATGGATCACGCTGATGCCGCATTATACCAAGCCAAAGATCAAGGGCGCGGCTGTTACGCTTATTTTTCCGAAGAGCAGACGCTCGCAGCCCGTGAACGCATTGCTCTGGAAACACGGCTGCGGCGGGCGATCGAACAACAGGAACTGCGTATTTTCTACCAGCCGCAGGTGGACATTGCCAGTGGTCGCATTGTCGGCGCCGAAGCTTTAGTGCGCTGGCAACACCCGACAGAAGGATTGATTCTGCCGCTACGCTTCATTCCTGTCGCTGAAGAAACCGGGCTTATTTTGGAAATTGGCGTCTGGGTGTTGCGGGAGACCTGTCGGCAAGGTCGTCTTTGGTTGGATGCAGGATTGCCGCCGCTCACCTTGGCAGTCAACGTTTCTCCCCAGCAATTCCGTCGCGGCAACATTAGCGCCTTGGTTGTTGCCTGCTTACGCGAAACCGGATTTCCCGCAGAGTATCTGGAATTGGAAATGACTGAAAGCGGACTGATGGAGAATCAGGATAACGCGATGAAATTGCTTAACTCGCTACGTTCTCAAGGCATCCGTCTTGCCATTGATGACTTCGGTACCGGTTTTTCATCGCTGGCTTATCTAAAGCACTTTCCGCTGGATGTGCTGAAAATCGACAAAAGTTTTATCGACGACATTCCTCATCTGCAAGACGATATGGAAATTGCCTCCACCATTATTGCGATGGGCCATATTCTGGGCTTTAAAGTTTTGGCGGAAGGCGTAGAAACCGCCGCACAACTGGATTTCTTGCGGCAACAGCATTGCGATTTGTATCAAGGCTATATCAAAAGTCCACCTGTGTCGGCCGAAGCGTTTGCCTTGTTGTTACGGGAGCAAGGATTTGAGTAACTCAAAGACAATGGAACGCAGATGACGCAGATGAACGGGGATAACACTGATTAAACGGATTATTTAAAAAGCTAAATCCCATTAAGAGCCAACCCTAGGTGTAGGCCGGAATAAGGCCATCCAAGCGCGTAGCGCGAGGTGGCGTTTCCGGCGAATTTAGATGATGTGCCGGAAACACCCGTTCTCGCTATCGCTCGAACCAGCTTATTCCGGCTACATGGCTAATTATTCAAAAAATCTTATTCCATCATAAATATCAGCGTCATCACCGTTCTATTTCTCTCGTGTGTGGTGCCGCCAAGTTACAGATAAATAACTTCGGGCTTGCCTTCAGACTCAACCAGTTCGCCGATAGTAAAAGCCTTTTCGCCCAGACGGGTAAGCGTCTCCAGCGTTGCCCGCTCATCTTCGGCAGCCACGCAAACTATCATACCGATACCGCAATTAAAGGTAACCAGCATGTCCGCTTGCGATACCTTGCCTTGTTCCTGTAACCATTTGAAAATAGCAGGAAACTCCCAGGAAGTAAGGTCGATATTAGCCTTGGTGCCAAACGGCAGTACACGCGGCAGATTCTCGGTTAAGCCGCCGCCGGTAATATGAGCCAATGCGTGTACCGGCACTTTATCCAGCAGCGACAACAACGACTTGACGTAGATTCGAGTAGGTTCCAGCAAGGCCGAACCTAACGATTGACTCTCGAAGGTATCCGTTAACGCGCTATGGCTGCGGGCAATGATTTTTCGGATTAATGAATAGCCGTTGGAATGCGGCCCGGATGAGGCAATGCCAATCAACTTGTCGCCGACGCTGACTTTGCTGCCATCAAGCACTTTGCTTTTTTCCACGATGCCGACGCAAAAGCCGGCCAGATCGTAATCACCGTCTGCATACATGCCCGGCATTTCTGCGGTTTCGCCGCCAACCAGCGCCGCGCCTGACAGCTCACAGCCCTTACCGATACCTTCTACCACCGATGCAGCGGTATCGACATCCAGCTTGCCGGTAGCAAAATAATCCAGGAAAAACAACGGTTCTGCACCCTGCACGATAATGTCGTTAACACACATCGCAACCAGATCAATACCGATGGTGTTATGAACACCCAATTCATTCGCCAGTTTTAGCTTGGTGCCTACGCCATCGGTGCCGGAAACCAGAACCGGGTGTCGATAACGATCCAGCGGCAATTCAAATAGGGAACCGAAACCGCCCAAACCACCCAAAACTCCGGCTGTTCGTGTTCTGGCAGCAATAGGCTTGATGCGTTCAACTAAGGCATTACCGGCCTCAATGTCAACGCCGGCACTTTTATAATTCAAGCTTTCTTGATTTTGTTCGCTCAATGTTGCGTTCTCTTGCTAAAATTTAAATTACCGATATTGTACAAGACATCGTCGGTTTTGTCTGAAGGATATAAATGTGCATGGATTTTATCTCTGGTAAGCGGCCCAATTCGCGAGTGACTCACTGCGGCCGATATTCGTTTAAATTTGTTTAGCAAAATAAGTGCCTTATTGGTAGAATTTTTTTAGCTGTAAAGACCTTACATCACGATCAGCGATAACCAAGCGCCCCAAGTAAGGTCTTGAATGCTAGAATAAACTAGTAAAAACCGTCGGGCTGACGGGGTTAGTCTGTGAAGTGAACGGTGCAGAAGGCCGTCAGCAGCAGAAACCAGTGAGCATAGCGATATTACTTGCTCCTGAGCCATCAGCAATCCCCTTGCTTTAGCGGGGGGAGGATGTCAACTACCATGATAATGCGGTAACGCAAACGTTACCGCCAGTTGAAAAAATAATTAAGCTGATTTCCCAAGCATCAAGGAATCAATCGAAATTACCCAGAGCAACACCAAGTTTTTTTTTGAGGAGTAGATATGAAAATAACACGATCATTTAGCCCGATACTATTTATTGCTGCGGCATTATTTACCAACACAGTTTCCGCCTATGATCCCGGCCAGACCGAAACAGCCTGTAAAAAGCCTCAATTTAGAGACTTTAGTCTGCCTGTTTATAGTGAAACTCAAAAAACCGAGGTTGCGCCAGAGTCAACATTTTCCTTTACGCTCTCGCCCTGGACCGAGCCACACAGCATAAAATTGACTGCCAAAAAACAAGATCTCGACTTTACCGTTGAAAGTAACAGCAGTTTTCACCGTGTTAACGCAAAGTTACCTGCCGCTTTTACCGGTAAATTTGTCAGGATTAATAGCAATGCCAGCGCGATATTGGGATGTTCCGATAAAACCGGCTGGCTGATTAAAGTTGCCGATAAATAATAGTGGAAAAAGATGAAAAGCAAAAAAATCTAAACCGCCGCATAATCGTTCGCAGCCTTTTGTCTGTTTTTTAATAAAGCACCTTATCGCTCTTTTCAGCCCAGATATCAAATGGCTGCATCGCGTTCGGCAGCGTTAGATGCAGCATGGCGATGCGGCGCTGATGCGGCAACACCGAAATCTCATCATAAATAAAGCTGTCGTCAAAATTGGCGGCAGCGGCATCATAGCGACTACAGGCAAAATAGACTTTTGCCAGCCTCGCCCAGTAAATGGCACCCAAACACATCGGACAGGGTTCGCAACTGGAATAAAGGATGCAACCCTGCAACTGGAAGTCATTCAGTTTTT
This sequence comes from Methylobacter sp., assembly GCA_024636505.1. GTDB lineage: Bacteria > Pseudomonadota > Gammaproteobacteria > Methylococcales > Methylomonadaceae > Methylobacter_A. Next base: position 114,830 of record JAGXGY010000042.1, read on the forward strand.
TACATGCCAGGCGTATCGCCATTACTTCGGCATGGGCAGTAGGGTCAATAGTGCTGGTGACCTTGTTGCCGCTGGCGGCAATCAGCTGTCCATCTTTTACGATAAGCGCACCATAAGGACCGCCCTGCCCTGATCTGGCATTTTCCACTGCCAGATCAACAGCCTGCTGCAAAAATTTCCTATGCACTATAAACCTAAGGGATTATTCGGATCTACGCCATCCATAAAAGGCAGGCCTCGCTCCTGATGAGTAAGCTGGTATATTTTTCCCAACCAGTTGTTGAATACTGCTTTTGCCGTGTCGCTCCAGGTATTGTCAATATGTTCCAGAATCAGGCTTTCCGGGAACTCCTCCAGCCTTAGCCCGTTCTGCTTGGCTGACCTGACCTGCCGCTCATAATCGACTAAAATCCGCTGGACGACTTCATCAAAATAATTTTCGGGAAACGGCGGATAGTCGTTTATTTCGGCACGATAAAAGCGCAGGACTTCACGCTTGTATTCTTTTAATAAACTAACGTCGTCATATTCAGGATGTCCCTGAAAAAATACGATACGAAAGCCATCAGGACTGACTGCAAGATGCACGCCGGCTTCTTTACTGGCCGCCAGAACCTTGATGCCGTGCTGCTCCATATCGCTTTGAAATATCTCATTAAAACGGGAATGCGGCACATCAAAACGGGTATTGATCTCTGAAACCAACGGATGGCTGCGGTCGATCAGCTTGTGCGAAAATACCCCCCAGCGTTTGGCCGGTAAACGGGTGCGCTCGATACCGTAACAATATTGAATGACCGCATGGGTAGCCAGACAGGAACACAGTATCGAGGTGACATTTTCCTTGGCCCAGAAAAAAACCTCGTTTAAGGGTTCCCAGAATTCTTCTTCGGGTAATCGGGCGCGAGTGACATTAGCACCGCTGATGATCAGCGCATCCAGACCATCGCGTTTGATTTTCTCAAAGGATTCGTAATATTTAGCAATATGGGCTTTTGCTTCCGGACTTCTTTGCAGCCCTTCAATGGTAAAAGGATGCACATGAAATTGAACAATTTGATTACACGCCCCCACCAGCCGGAAAAACTGTCTTTCTGTTGCTTCCAGTGCCGCATCAGGCATCATATTGAGCAAGCCGATATGCATTTCCCGTATATCCTGGTTACTGGCGCGTTCAGGGTCTAATATTTCCTCCCCTTCTTCACGAAGGCGTTGAAATGTGGGTAAATCAGTATGAGCAACTAAAGGCATAAGCCGACTCTCTCCATATCATTGCTGTGAACCTAGCGCATCGGCAATAAGCCGGATAAAATCATCTTCATTTTTAACAGCAGCGACATCATTGGCATCGACAGTATAGCCGTATTGATCGGCAATAGCCTGATAACGCGGCAATCGGGATTTGAATAACTCAGGAAAAACCCAGGAAACAAAATCATCCGGCGGCATATCATCGGTGGAAGCGTAATTTTTAAGATGCATGAATTCAGCCAACTTTTCATCAAGAAATGCTTCCTGATAATAAAGCGGTTTGGGATCGGATTTAGCACGTTCAATAATGGTTTGTTCCAGGGCCGCCGGTATTTTGATGTAAATAATCAGCGTATTTTTCGCCAGCGTCTCCAGCACTTCCGGGCTATCCAGCTCACTAACGCTACCGCCCGCATCATTGACAAAATGCTTATAACCGTAAATATCTTCAACTTTATCAATAAAATCGGGCACATCATTCATTGCGGCAATTTCAGCCTGATGATGCAGCTTTTGCCGACGCTTGAATTCCTGCAAAGACAAGCCGCCCAAGTCAGCATTACCCAATTTGCCGAGAAAGGTCGAAATAGGGGCCAAATTATCGACGGTTATTTTATTGCTGATATGAATAGAGTCGGAAAGCAGCAATGCACGCAAAAAAGGCACACCCATAGCCTGACGTTTAATATTGTCCAGAATAGGCTCTTCCAGGTATTTTGTGCCTATCCGGTAGTCACCGGAATAATGGAACCATTTGGCTTTGGGTAGTTTATTGGCCAGCGTGGTTTTACCCGCACCGGACATGGCCAGTAGGGTAATACGTTTCGATTTCCAGTCCAGAAATTCCTGCGGACTCATTTTCATGTAATGCTTTCCTCATTAATCCAGATAATCTTCGATGTCTACGTCTTCAGGATTTGGCTTGTGTTTGTCGGTATCGCTATAGCCCAGATCGTCGGTTTCAATGTCGTCAAAAGGCGCGCTCCAGTCTTCAGGATCCTCGATATAATCAAAAGTTGAGCTATACCAACTGTCATTGTCATATTCGCCGATATCGCCGTTAAGGTATTGAACTTCGATAGCATCATCGCTTTCTTCGATGGCGACGACCTTAAACTTCAGGTTGTTTTCTACATCTTTGTACCAACTGCCGATGATGGGGTCTGCTATTGTTGTCATGATTATTCCTCAATGCTCATAAAATATTTCGATACAAAATATCTAAAGGTAAGTAATATTACTAGGAAGGCTAAATAAAACACAACGGTATTTTGCACGGTTCGGGATAAATTCAGTCCAAGGCATTTTATATTGAAGTTAACGTTAAAGCCTGTTATGACCCTGCTGATTAGTCGTGTTCGTGCGCCATATTTATAAAGCCATATTTATAATTTATAAAGAAAGGGCCGCTATGTTGCAAGAATTCGGCGCGCTTGGATACGATCTGAGACCAAAAACCGTTGGGCAAAACACCGTCCCAAGCAGGCGCCTTGTTTCATCGCAGCCAATAATCCACGGCCAGCCCGAAAAACACGGCCAGGCCAAACCAGTTATTGTTCAAAAACGCCTTAAAGCAAAGCGTTTTGTCCCGATGAAAAGTCAGTTTTTGCTGATAAACCGACAAGCCTGCCGCCAGTAAAACACCGCCATAATATGGCCAGTTTGCGTCTATCATTTGCCCGACGGTTATCAGCAAACCGAGTATGATCAGCTGCAATCCGGCCATGATTTGACGGTCATAAGCGCCGAACAGTATGGCGGCCGATTTAACGCCTATTTTTAAATCATCCTCCTTATCGACCATCGCATACATGGTGTCGTAAACCAAGGCCCATAACACCACAGCCAAATACATCACCCAGGCCACCGGCGGAATGCTGTTTAACTGCGCCGAAAAAGCCATCGGCACTGCCCAACCGAACGCGATACCTAAATAGGCCTGGGGCAATTGGGTATAACGCTTCATAAACGGATAGCTGGCGGCCAAAAATGCGGCGACAAACGACAGTAAAATAGTGTAGCTATTCAGCAATAACACCAGACCGAAAGCGCACAGACACAACACCACAAAAACCAGCAACGCTTCCTTGGGTTTTACCTTGCCTGCGGCGATAGGTCGATATTGGGTGCGCTCGACATACGGATCGAAGTCGCGATCGGCGTAATCGTTAATCACGCAACCGGCGGCCCGCATCAGCACGACGCCCAGACAAATAACCGTCAACACCAATACATCGGGCTTGCCGTCGCTGGCAACCCACAGCGCCCACAATGTCGGCCACAACAAAATCAGAATGCCGATAGGCTTGTCAAATCGCGCTAATATCCAATATTGCCTGAGTCTATCTATTGCTCTGTCCATAATTAGGGTTGTTGCCTTTTCAAGGCCTGTATTTTGTTAAAAATGCTATTATAGCTTTTTTATTTTAATGAGCGGGCAAACCATGAGCGTAACCATTTATCACAATCCGCGTTGCAGCAAATCCCGGCAAACCTTGCAACTGTTACAACAGCAAGGCATAACACCGGAGATTATCGAGTATCTTAAAACGCCTCCCGGCGTTCAGGAGCTGGACGACATCCTGCAAAAGCTGGACATGGAGCCGCGAAAATTGATGCGCAAAACTGAAGCCACCTATAAAGCCAACGGCCTGGACGATGTTTCACTGGATCGGCAGGCGCTGATAACAGCCATGGTGGACCATCCTATTCTCATTGAACGGCCCATTGTTGTTGCCAACGGCAAGGCGGCGCTGGGTCGTCCGCCGGAAGCCGTACTCGCCATCCTTTAATTGCCCTGCTTATGACAAAGATCCTGGTGTTATATTTCTCCCGCAATGGCGCTACCGCCGACATGGCTAATCATATCGCTCGCGGCGTTGAATCCGTTGACGGTGCTGAAGCGGTACTCAGAACCGTCCCCGATGTTTCAGCTGTCTGTGAAAAAACCGCAGCCGGTATTCCCGACCATGGCGCAGTTTACGCGACCCTTGACGATTTAAAATCCTGCGACGGCTTGGCGCTGGGCAGTCCGACCCATTTCGGCAATATGGCCGCGCCGCTAAAATACTTTATCGATAGTACCACCGAAATCTGGTTTTCAGGCGCACTGTCCGGCAAACCCGCTGGCGTATTCACCTCAACCGGCAGTATGCACGGCGGCCAGGAAAGCACCTTGTTATCGATGATGTTGCCGCTCTTGCACCACGGCATGTTGCTGCTGGGCTTGCCCTATACTGAACAGGCGTTGCGTGAAACCACCAGCGGCGGCACGCCCTACGGACCCAGCCACGTATCGACGGATCACCCCCGTTTGAGCGATCACGAAAAAACCCTATGCAGAGCGCTCGGCGCGCGTTTGGCTAAAACTGCGCTGCAGCTGAAACAATCGTCATGACCATAAAACCGATTTACTACTACATCATCGCTCTGACCGGTTTTTTCGGGCTGTTCGCACTGCTAATGCTGTGGAATACCGTGCTGGTACCTTCCACGCGCTTGCCGGTAGCCTTGGTTTTACTGGTCGCCGTTACGCCGTTATTGCTGCCCATGCGCGGCTTGCTGAATCGCAATCCCAGAAGTTGCGCGTGGGCGGCCTACATCAGCCTGATTTATTTTCTCCACGGTACTGCCGAAGCCTACGTTAATGCTGATGAACGGCTGTATGCATCGCTTGAAATCCTGCTGAGTTTGATGCTTTTTTTCGGCAGCACATTTTATATACGCTTTGCGGGAAAACAGTACTGACCATGGCGCAGCAACTGCCTTTGCATTTTGAGTTCAGAGCCAATCAAACGTTTGAGGATTTTTTCCCCGGCGCCAATCAGGAAATCGTCACTCACTTACAACAGTGCGTTGCAGGCGTAGGTGAGCAGCAAATTTTCCTCTGGGGCAAATCGGGACTGGGCAAAAGCCACTTACTGCAAGCCTGCTGTCACCAGGCGCAACATTACAGGCTCAGTTCGTTCTATTTTGATCTCGACCATGCACAACGGCCTGATCCGGCCATGCTGAGCGGACTGGATGACTATGATGTCGTTTGTTTCGACAACATCGAGTCCATCGCCGGTAATACCGCCTGGGAATCGGCTTTTTTTAATTTCTTTAATCAGCACCGTGATCGCGGCCACAAACTGATCGTATCGGCATCTTCCGCGCCCAATGCGATTGCTATCCGGTTACCCGACCTTAAAACCCGTCTTAATTGGGGGCTGACCTTAAAAATACAGCCCTTAACCGATAGCGACCGGGTGGCGGCATTGATCTTTAAAGCCGATCACATGGGCTTTGAAATCGCCCCGCAAGCCGGGCGCTTTCTACTGACGCATTACCACAGAGATCTGGCCTCTTTATGGGCTTTACTGGAAAAACTGGACAGGGCATCATTGGCCGCCAAACGTAAATTAACCATTCCTTTTTTAAAACAGATTCTGGACGAAGACAGCCGTGATTAAAGTGTTGGTTATTGGAGCAGGCGCCATCGGCGCCTTTTACGGCGCGCTGCTGGCAAAGGCCGGTGCCGAGGTTTCGGTAGTTTGCCGCTCCGATTACGATCAGGTCAAGCAACACGGTTTTATCATCGACAGTCACTCGCTCGGCCGCTGGCATTTTACCCCGGCACAGGTGTTAAAAAACGCCGCCGATTTTGAAGGAACTGCGGACTATATTTTACTGTGCACCAAAGTCATTCCGACGGTGGATCGGGTCGCGCTGCTGCGCCCTGCTGTTACTGAAAACACGGCAATAGTCTTTATCCAGAATGGCGTCGACATCGAACAGGAACTGCTGACCGCCTTTCCCGACAATGAAGTCGTCAGCGGTCTGGCGTTTATTTGCTGCAACCGGGTCGGTCCCGGCCAGATCTTGCATTTGGCCTATGGCCGTCTGGCGTTAGGCAATCTGCCGAACGGCATGAGCCCTAAGACCTTGCAGCTTTGCGAACGCTTTAATCAAGTCGGCATAGACGGCAACGCAACCGAAGATATTGTTACCGGACGCTGGCAAAAATGCGTCTGGAACGCGCCGTTCAACCCGCTATCGGTATTATCGGGCGGCTTGCCGACCCTAGACATTCTGCAAACCCAGGAGTCTTTGGTACGCAGCATCATGCAAGAAGTGTGCAACATCGCGGCGGCTTCGGGACATCCGTTGCCAGGCGATATTGTTAACATCAACATAGCCCATACCTACGCGATGCCGCCTTATAAAACCAGCATGTTACTGGATTATGAAAACGGCCAGCCGATGGAAACCGAAGCCATCCTTGGCAATACCCTTCGCGCCGCCCTGCGGCAAGGGGTAGCCGCTCCCTACCTGGAGTCGGTCTATGCATTGATGAAGCTCAGGGAATTGAAGTTATCTGTCAAAAAATAGAACGCAGATACAGCTCACGCTAAGCACCTGCAGGCGACGCTGCTTATTAAGATAAACATAATATGTTTTCTTGGGTTATCCGCTCTTATCATATTCATCTGCGTTATCCGCGTTCTATTTTTTTCTAACGCTGAGTAGTTACAGTTATTTCCGGTAAAAAATATAATCTGCTGTATAGGCAGCCCGCTTTTCACTGCCCAGATGATTAGAATTACATCCCGAGACAGGCGGCAGACCACCGTTGGTATTGACCCGGTTAATAAAGCTCACATCCGAAAACAAGCCGTTACCCTGATGCGAGACCACCTCGACCAGCAACCAGGAAATCGCCTTGCCCGGTGCCCTATCGATTTTGTTGACGACCCGGCCGACAACGCGGCTGCCTTCTTTATATTCCCAGAGCGGCCCAGCGCGGTGATTGCCGACCAGCTTACCTTTCTCATCGAATAACTTGGCATCGGGCGCCAGCATTGTCCAGGCATACTCGCCTTGATTCAATGAGCATTGATAAATCTGATCACCTTTGGCATGTACGGTTAAAATAGGACTATAGCCTTGCGGCACTTTAATCTGTTCGGGTATGACAGTCTCGGCATAAACCGCACCTTGTAACATCACCGATAAAATAACGATCTTTTTCATCATAGCACTCACCACGGCAGTGGCGTTCCGTCATACTTGACGAAATTGCCTGATTGATCCAATGAAAAGTTTTCTATCAAGGCTCGCATACCGCTAATGCTTTCTTCGGCATTAATTAAGCCATTAGGCCCGCCCATATCGGTTTTGACCCAACCGGGGTGGAAAGTCAGTACGCCGACAGACTGATCATTAATATCTATCGCCAGGCTCTTCATCGCCGCATTCAATGCCGCCTTGCTGGAACGATACAAAATACTGCCGCCACCGGTATTATCGGCAATACTACCCATCAGGCTGCTGATATTAACAATCAGTTTTTTATCGCTACGCTTGATTTGTTCTAAAAATGCTTCCGCCATTTTTACCGGGGCTTGGGTATTAACCACCAGTGATTTAATCCATGCCTGATAATCAAGCTGACCGAAACCGCTGTTCTTCTTGTCCCCATAGACACCCGCATTGTTAATCAACACATCGATACCGCAGTCTGATAATTTTCGCGACAGCACATCAATTTGTTCAAATTTTGAAACATCCAGCTGTTCCAGCTGAATAGTAGCGTGATGACTGGCGAGATTATTTAAATCGAACGCATCGTCCGGGTTACGCGAACAGGCGATAACATGCCAGCCTTGTTCAGCATATTGGCGGCAAAACTCCAGACCCAAACCGCGATTAGCGCCGGTAATTAACACTGTAGCCATTGTATTTCTCCCATAAAAAAACCTTCTGCATCGGCAGACGCAGAAGGTTTCTTAATCGACTTAAAAATTAAGCCGAAAAGTTTTTTGCAGCAAAATCCCAGTTAACTAATGCCCAAAATGCTTCCAGATAAGCCGGACGTGCATTGCGGTAATCGATGTAATAGGCATGCTCCCAAACATCGCAAGTCAATAAAGGCGTTTGGCCTGTCGTTAACGGACAGCCTGCATTGCTGGTACTAACCAGAGCCAAACTGCCGTCGGCATTTTTTACCAGCCAAGCCCAGCCTGAACCGAATGTCGTCACTGCGCATTTGGTGAACTCTTCTTTAAACTTTGCAAATGAACCGAAAGTTGCGTTGATCGCATCGGCTAAAGCGCCGGTAGGTTCGCCGCCCGCATTGGGTGCCAAACTGTTCCAGTAGAAAGTATGATTCCAGACTTGCGCCGCGTTATTGAAAATACCGCCGGAAGATTTTTTGATAATGTCTTCTAATGATAAACCTTCAAATTCGGTTCCCGGAACCAGATTATTCAGGTTTGTTACATAAGTTTGATGATGCTTGCCATAATGAAATTCTAAAGTTTCTTCAGAAATATGGGGTGTTAATGCGTCTTTAGCATAAGGTAAAGCAGGAAGTTCGAAAGCCATGAGATTCTCCTAAATAAAGTTGCTGTAAGGTGTTGCATGCAAACAGCTGGCACAAAAATAAATACCCAGCGTTTTAATAAACAATTACTTTAGCACTGCTCGCCGATTAAATAAAGCGATAGCATCAGTAAAAAGATGTCAAACCGTTAAAATGGCTTGAGAATGATCCCCAAAAAATCAACGGGAATTAAAAAGATGCGGGGATTTTAACTGATAAGACATTCAGCTCATAGCAACTTCTCTCTGATAGGTAATAGCGCTTATTGATTGAACACCTTAAACTCTCTTATCCTACAGATACACAATACCAGCCTATTTTTCAGGATGATTAGACTTACTTATGCCAGTACAGCAATCAAAGACTTTAGCCCTGAAAATCTGTTGGAGCTGTTAAAAACGTGCAGAACAAATAATGGGGCTAACAATATAACCGGGATATTGCTTTATGCGCACGGCACTTTTTTTCAAGTACTGGAAGGCGACGAGACAATAGTTGACAGCACATTTGAAAGCATAAAAAAAGATAAGCGCCACAAGGACGTAACCTTGATTGATAAACTGCCGATAACGGAACGGGCATTTCCCTACTGGAGCATGGGCTTTGAAAAGCTCGAAGGCAAAGAGCTGACCGAAACAGACGACTTGAATACTTTTTTTGAAAAGGATTTCACACCTGCCGGTTTTGCCTCCCACAAGCACATTATCGGCCCGTTATTGGCTCATCTGCGCAGCAAGCTGGTAAAACAGGTGACCGTGGAAAGTCACGAAGAGTTGCCTATGCAGCACGAAGATCCGTTCATCCAATTCCTGCACCGCACCATACGCTTGGGCGTCAAGTTTCTCGCGTTGCTGATGGTGATCGTTATTTTGTTCGGCATTATTGATGTTGTTTATGTGATGTTTGAAAAAATCACCCAACCGCCGTTTATGCTGCTGTCCATCAATGACATGTTGGAAACGTTTGGGGCTTTTTTGGCGGTGTTAATTGCCATTGAAATTTTCCTGAATATTACCTTGTATATCAGAAGCGATGTAATTCCGGTAAAACTGGTGGTGGCGACCGCGCTAATGGCCATATCCAGAAAAGTCATCGTGTTTGATTACAAACATCTGCCGGCGGAATATGTCAGTGCATCGGCATTGGTTTTGGTAGCGCTGGGCATTACCTATTGGCTCATTCAAAAGAAAGAATAAAGCCCTCGCCAATGAGTTAATTCAGCCGTTAAACCTCATGACCAAACCGCTAATATTCTGTTTCGATCCTGTCGCAGATTTTAACGCCGAGCTATTGATTCTGGGCAGCATGCCTGGACAGGAATCTTTAACGGCAAACCAGTACTATGCGAATCGCCGTAACGCCTTCTGGAAAATCATGGCTGACATACTCGGGCTTGATCCCGACGCTTGCTACGAGATCCGGCTACAGGCACTCAAGACAGGCCGCATCGCACTCTGGGATGTGCTGCAGTCGTGTACCCGAGTCGGCAGCTTGGACGCAAGTATAGACGCCAACTCCATCACGGCAAATGACTTTCAGCGCTTCTTTCGTCGCCATGAACATATCCGTGCGGTGTTCTTCAACGGAGCAAAGGCGGAGTCGGCATACCGGCAACATGCCTTGCCTACCGTCAGTAGCGTTGCTGTCAGCTATAGGCGTCTGCCCTCGACCAGTCCGGCGCATGCCTCTCTTTCCTGCGAACAAAAACTTCAGCTATGGCAGGCAGCACTGAAACCAAAAATCAGCTTTGTACGTTAAAGATGCGACATGGCATTAAATTTAAATTGCATAGCCTTTGCTTATAAATCGGCTAATAACTGACTGATCCTGTTTTCTGCTTGATGCAGATAGCCTTGACCAAACAGATTCAGATGATTGAGTATGTGATATAAGTTATACAGATTTTTCCGGCCGACATAGCCCGGATCCAGCGGATAAACAGCTTGATAAGCCTGATAAAATATTGGGCTGAAGCCCCCGAACAACTCGGTCATCGCCACATCCGTTTCCCGGTCGCCAAAGTAACAGGCCGGATCGTAAACAACCGGATTGCCCTGTTGGTCTGCCGCGACATTGCCGCCCCATAAATCGCCATGCACTAAAGCCGGTTGCGGCTGGTAGGCTAAAAACCAGGGTTTTAAATCGCTACAGAGTTTTTCGCCTAACGCTTGCAAACGACCGCCATAACCTTGGTCGGCGGCCAGTGCTAATTGATGCCCCAAGCGTTGTTCCTGCCAGAATGTAGGCCAGTTATCATAACGGCCGTTGACTTGCCGAGTACTGCCGATAGTGTTGTCACGGTGCCAGCCGAAATACGCCTGTTGTTGCTTATGCAACTGCGCCAATTGTTGTCCCAACAACTGTTCGGAACGGCTATTCAAATTAGTTAAGGCGATATACTCAAGCACTAAAAACGCATGGTTGGCAGTTTGCCCGCAAACAATAACCTTCGGTACGCGAATGCACTGGGTTTGCGTCAACGCTTGCAAGCCTGCGGCTTCCGCCTCAAACATCGAAGCTCGATCAGGCGTATTCAGTTTGACAAAAAAACTCCGGTTTTCCGCCTGCAACCGATACGCTACATTAATATCACCGCCAACCAAGAGCTTGGCATTTTGCAACACAAAAGCCTGTCCGGTCGCTGCTTCGATATGCTGAACAATAGCCTGCCAATTCATCAGTAGAGCTTGCCGACTAAATCCATATGGGTCAAATACAGCCGCATATCCAGCTCGTAGCGGTGATAACACGGCTCCATATGCTGACACAGCTGATAAAACGCCTTGTTATGTTCTTTTTCCTTTAAGTGCGCCAGCTCATGCACGACGATCATCCGTAAAAACTCCAGCGGCACATTTTTAAACAGCGAGGCCACCCGAATCTCATTTTTTGCCTTGTGCTTACCGCCCTGCACCCGGGAAATAAAGGTATGCAATCCTAAGGCATGATGCAGGTCTTTAATCTTGTCGTCGTAAATCACCTTGCTCAGCGGCTGGGATTGTTTCAGCGACGCATTTTTTATATCGACCGTATAACTATAAAGCGCTTTATCGGTTCTGACCGTATGAGCTACCGGATATTTTTTCAACAGCGTCTCGCCCAGCTTGTCGTTACTGATCAGCTCGCGTACCCGGCTGGTGACATTTTCGGGATAGCCGATTAAATATTTTAATTCCTGCATGACAGCTTACTTCAGAGTGTTCAATATTTGCTCTAACGGCGCCAGAGAAATCAGCGCCCGGTACAGAATCGTTTTATCTTCCATCAGACCGTAACATTCATAATGATAAGGCGAGTCTATGGCATGGCCTATGCCTTCTTTCCTCTCTTCCGGTGGAATTTGCCTGATCAGTATATACAGTGCATCGCCGGATTTGAGCAGCGCAAGGTAGCTGCGATCGATGCTGATTTTATGCGACATATACACCAACGGATTGCGTTCGAAATCATGTTTTTCTATCACCGCCTTTTCCAGCAAGGCGCTGGATATCAGGCTGCACGGGAATATTTCAGGAAATACCGCTTTATCTTTAAAAGGGTCGAAAAAAGCATCCTGATCGACCAGCGAGCCGCACAAAAAGTTTTTGGCATTGCTGCTGGTGATAAATTTTCGTTTCAGAAAAAAATGGCTATCGGAGATAAAAGACCGATCGGGATGCTGATTAAGGACGCCACACTGTGGAATATGTGGATTGGGCAGAAACAAGGCAAATTTGGATTCGGTTTTGTAACCCAGCAAGGCCAATGCGCCGCCCGATTTAACCGTAATCCGGTTGCTGAGCATGGTCTCGGGATCTTGTTTAAATTGCGACTTTTTTATATCGATTAAGATCTCTTGCCCAGGCTTGACGGCGTTAACGAAAGAAAACTGGTAGTTACTAAAATGCAGGTTGTTATCGCTAATCAGTAGATTTTCATTATGTAACCGGCGATGAAGAAAAACTTTGTGTTCAACCAACGATTCTAATTGAAATCCCAGTGCAATCGGGCCTTTGAACGGATTGTGATTGATGCGCCGCCATCGGTTTCTATCGTGAAACAGGTTGAAATCGTCCGTTGCATTACGTGCAACATCAATATGTATTTGATGAAAAACATCCGAACTGTCTGAATTATTCATAGTGCCTCAACGATAGAATCCTTGGTTTGGCCAATTTAAGACTGGAAACTTCCGTTTCCATAACGTTTAAGGCGGCGTGTTTTAATCAATAAAGCGTTTGGTCAAATCGCCATATTCGTCAATGCGACGATCACGCAAAAACGGCCATATTTGCCTGACCCGCTCAACCCTGGCATTATCGATGGTGCAGCAAAGCAGCTTGGTTTCCGAATCATTGGCGCTGGTGATAATTTCGCCTTGCGGTCCGGCGATAAAACTATTGCCCCAGAAGTTAATACCGGTAGCCAAGTCCGGCGCTTGCTCAAAGCCGATACGGTTGCAGGAAATGACCGGAATACCGTTGGCGACGGCATGAGAGCGTTGAATGGTCACCCAGGCATCCAGCTGACGCTGTTGTTCCACCGGCGTATCTTCCGGGTCCCAGCCTATCGCGGTCGGATAAATCAACATCTCCGCGCCGGCTAAAGCCATCAGCCGTGCAGCTTCCGGATACCACTGATCCCAGCAAACCAATACTCCTAATTTGCCGATAGAGGTTTCGATCGGCTTGAAACCCAAATCGCCGGGGGTGAAATAATATTTCTCGTAAAACCCCGGATCGTCGGGAATGTGCATTTTCCGGTACTTACCGGCAATACTGCCATCCTTGTCGAAAACCACGGCAGTATTGTGATAAAGCCCCGGCGCCCGTTTTTCGAAAATGGTCGAGACGATGACGATGTTGAGTTCTTTAGCCACGTCCGACAGAATTTCAGTGGTGGGGCCTGGAATCGGCTGGGCAAGGTCAAAGTTATCGTAATCCTCGCTCTGGCAAAAATACGGTCCCAGATGCAGCTCGGGCAATACCACCAGATCTGCATTTTTAGCGGCGGCTTCATGAATTTTCTCAATAGAAAAATCAAGATTGGTTTGTCTGTCTTCATCGCAGGGCTGTTGCACAGCACTAACGGTTAATGTCGATTTCATGATGATCGTCTGGGGTGGTTTTTGATGGGCGTTATTTTATAACGATTTAAGCGATAGAAAGAACAAAACTGTATTGCCGCTGTGAAAATGCATACTACGACGCTTGAACCGATCCAGCCGCTAACTTGCCAAGTTGCCGATCATGAAGGCGACTTAACATCGCCAATGCCAATATTGCGCCAAGCAGCGCATAAGCCATATCCGACTGCGTATCCCAAATATAGCCTTGGGTGCCTAAAAATGCTTCAGCAGCTTCCTGGCTTAATACCGCAACCCACCACTCAATCAGCTCATAAAAAGCGCTGATCGCAAGACAGATGCAGATGACGAAAAAATGAAGCCAGCTGCTATTTTCCACAACCTGCTTTCTGATGATAATTTCCCTGGCGATGATGGCGGGAACAAAGCCTTGGGCAAAATGGCCGACCTTATCGTAATTATTGCGATCCAGATGAAATAAGTCTTTCAGCCAATCGAACAGCGGAACTTCGGCATAAGTGTAATGTCCGCCGACCATTAAAATAAGGCTGTGGATCAGGACCAAGCGATAAGCGAGGTCGGTTAACCTGAACGTCTGACGCGTCGTAATCAACACAATAAAAGCTATTATTGCCGGCGCTGTTTCAAGTATCCAGATCAGGTAATCTTTAGGATAGATACCCGACCAAATCAGTGCCGAAAAAAATATTCCCAACCATGTTTTGTTCATGAATGAGTTTATTTCGTTAACGCTTGTTGATAGGCAGCATCGCTAAAGCCACGGATGGTGACGCCATTAACGACTGCCAACGGAATTCCGCTATAACCCGGATCAAGTGTTTTCTTACGCGTTGCGGCATCAATATCTTGCTCAATATTGTAGGCATTAAAGACAATATTGTTCTTATGCAGAAAAGCCATGGCTTTTTTACAATAAGGACACCAGCTGGTGATGTAGATATCGACTTGCGGCGCTGCTTGATCGCCGTTATCGGCTGGATCAGGTTCTGATGCTTTATCTTCAAGATAAGCAACATTTTCTATAGATGCCGGATTAGCGGTTTTTGAGTCGGAGAAATGCGCCTTTCCATTGGCATCTATCCATTTGTAGATTTCGGCCTGGACGGGGAATACGGCTGTTGTCAATGCAAACAACAGAATAAGCGATTGATTAATAACCATATAACGACTAAATTTTGAACTGTATTGAGTATCCAGCTTTATGCAGGACGCGGTTTAAAACCGCGCCCTGCACAACGCGCCATAGTGTCGGATATTAACCGGCAGCCACTAATGTCTTTTCAGGAAACTGCATGGTCATGCAATGCAGACTGCCGTACTGATGCACCAAGGGCTGACAAGGAATAGCGATAATCTTGCGCTCAGGGAAACAACCGGCCAGGCGTTCCAGCGCAACCGCATCCATCGGGTCGCCATAAGTCGGTACCATAACGGCATGATTGATGATTAAAAAGTTGGCATAATTCGCCGGTAGCTGTTGCCCGTCTTCATCATAAATCGGTTGCGGCAACGGCAACGGCACCAGATGGTAGACGTCGCCGTCCTGGGTTCTTAGCGCTTGCAACTGCGTCTCCATGAATTTCAGGCTGTTGTAATGCAGGTTTTCAGGATCGTCGCAGCTGGTGTAAGCGATGGTGTTGGCGGAGCAAAAGCGGGCCAGGGTATCGATGTGGGCATCGGTATCGTCGCCGGTCAGGTTTTCCTGATCCAGCCAGAATACCCGTTTTGCGCCAAGATGCTGGAGCAATTGCTGCTCTATGTCTTGCTGACTCAGGCCTTTATTCCTATTCGGGTTTAACAGGCATTGCTTGGTGGTCAGGATGGTATCTATACCGTCGCTTTCGACGCTGCCGCCTTCCAATATAAAGTCTATATCGGTATAACTTTCGCCTTTAAAGGGTTTGGCATTTAGCAGCTTGTGATTGAGGTCGTTATCGTTTTGGTGCGAGTATTTTTCGCCCCAGCCATTGAAAAGAAAATTCATGTGCATGATTTCACCGTCTTTTTCGACGCTGAGAAAAACGGTATCCCTGACCCAAATATCGTTCACGGAGGCGTGGATGAAGTCGATGTTGTCGTTCTTGCTTATCAGGCTTTGAATATGCAGCTGATGGCTGTCATCCAGACAGACGATAAGCAGTTTTTGATATTGACTGATGGTATCGCTAATGACGCTGTAGGATTGTTCGACAGCATCAAGATTGCGAAAATCGCCGGTTTTATGCGGCCAGGCAATTAATACGGCGGATTGTTTTTCCCATTCTGCTGGAAATCTGTTCATAGGTTTTAGTTTCCTTGAGTTGGATATCCCGGCTCTAGGCCGGAAATAGATTGAAACAACATTTCTTTAGCGTGCGCCAGTGTATTGGCGGTGATATTGACGCCGCCCAACATTCTGGCAATTTCTTCAACGCGCTCTTCCGTTTTCAGTAGCCTGACACTGGAAGAGGTGATGTCGGTTCGATTGTTTTTTTCAACATAGAGATGATGATGCGCTTGTGCAGCGACTTGTGGTAGGTGAGTGACGCACATGACTTGCCGGTTATGGCTTAAGCTGCGCAGTTTTTGTCCGACGATTTCGGCAATGCCTCCGCCTATGCCTGAGTCTACTTCATCAAAAATCATCGTCGGGGTGGTTTTATCACTGGAGGTGGTGACTTGAATCGCTAGGCTGATACGGGATAATTCCCCGCCTGAAGCCACTTTAGCCAGTGGTTTTGCCGGCAGGCCCGGATTGGCACTGACCAGGAATTCGATTTTATCTTTGCCGTTCAGCTTGGGCGCGGCGCTGTCTACGGCGGCAATATCGACCAGAAACTCGCCTTGCGGCATACCCAGCTCCTTAATCATCGCGGAAATCTGCTGCTGCAATTTTTTGCCGCTCAGTTTGCGCTGTGCCGACAGTTGCGCTGCCAGCTGATAATATTCAGCCAGCAGTTTTTCAGTCTCGGCGGTCAAAGCTTCGATACGTTCGCTGCTGTGCGCCAGGCTGTCGAGCTCGCGCTCAAGTTTGCCGACCAGTTCCGGCAGCTGGTGCGGAGTAACGTGATGCTTGCGGCTAAGACCTTGGATAATGCCGATCCGGCTTTCGACTTCTTCCAGACGCTGCGGGTCGGCTTCTTGCAATTCAAGAAAACGGCGCAATTGCAGCGATGCCTCTTCGACCTGAATTTGCGCTTCCGAAAGCATCGTGCAGATTTCGTTTAACTCGGGCGCAAATTGGGCAATGTGACTTAATTCGGCTAGGCTGTGATTCAGTAGTTGATTGACCGATTGCCGGTCATTCTCATAAAGACTGTCAACCTGAATCTGGCCGGTGCTTAAAATCTGTCCAAGATTGGCCAGTTTGCCGTGTTCTTCCAAAAGCTCGGCATAGCTGAAATTTTCCAGAGCCAATTGCTGCAATTCGTCGAGCTGATAACGCAGCAATTCTTCGCGTTCGGTCTGGTCTGCGCTGGATTTAATCAGACCGGCCAGTTCTTTGCTGGTTTGCTGCCATTGTCGGCAGCAGGCATTGACGCTATCCAGCAGGGACTGATTTTTTGCATAGGCATCCAGCAGGCGGCGCTGCTCGTCGGCATTCAGCAGGGTCAGATGCGCATGTTGGCCGTGAATTTCGACCAGTTTTTCACTCAGCTCCTGCAAGGCCTGCAAGGTAACCGGGCGGTTGTTGATATAGGCTTTGGAGCGGCCGTCATGATTAACAATACGCCGGATCAGGCATTGCTGCTCGGTATCCAGTTCATTGTCCTTTAACCATTGCTGTGCTAAAGGCGCATCGGCCAAATCGAATTCCAGATTAACCTCGGCGCGTTTGCATTCCGGGCGCACGTAACCGGAATCGGCGCGATCGCCTAAAGCCAGACCCAAGGCCGTTAATAAAATAGACTTACCGGCCCCGGTTTCGCCGGTAAGCACCGACATGCCTTTTTTCAGTTCGATATCCAATGATTTTACGACGGCGAGGTCGATAATATTAAGATTTAATAGCATGATTGTCGATGTGGTAACCACTGCTCCAGTTTAACTTGTTCCTGAGTATATAAAAAAAATCATGGCCTTCCGGGTGCAAAATTCGAATCGGCTTCGGTTCTTTTTTAATCAAAATCTTATCGCTAATCAACACCTCAGGAATTTCAATATGATCACAGGTCACCAAGGCGTTGATTTGCTTATTCTGGCAAAAACTTATTTCAATTTCAGCTGAATCATTTATCACTATAGACCGATTCGACAAGGTATGGGGATTAAGCGGCACTAATACCAGGGCATTTAGTGCCGGGTGCAAAATCGGCCCGCCGGCAGACAAGGAATAAGCGGTTGATCCGGTGGGCGTGGAAACAATCAGACCGTCGGAACGTTGCGAATTTAAAAACACATTATCGATTTTGGTGATAATTTCTATCATGCTGGGCGTTACCCAACGGTGCACGACCACTTCATTGACAGCGGTTTCTTCGTGGATAATACGCCCGTCACGGATGATTTTGGTGCGCAATAAATAGCGTTTTTCTTGCGAGTAATGGCCGTGAAGAATGTGAAGCAGCTTATCGGACAGCTCGTTGGGCGATATATCTACCAGAAAACCCAGTCGGCCCAGATTGATGCCAATCAACGGAATATCGTATTCAACAATAGCGCGGGCGGCGGCCAAAAAAGTGCCGTCGCCGCCAACGGCGATAACCAAGTCGCAATGCTGCCCCATCGTGTTGATCGCGCAGGATTTAACCGACGGGTTATCGATAAAATGTGCACTGTTTTCAGCAACAATGACCCTGTAGTCATGTTGCTTCAAAAAAGTATGCAGGACCGTTAATGTTTTGGCAATACTGGGATCGCTGGGTTTGCCGATGATGCCAATAGTCTTAAAAGGTGTCTGCATTATTGAATAAAAAATCGGGAAATGAATTTGATTATACAAAAAAACCAAGACTAGCCTACCAGTATTACAGATTCTTAAAATATTTTACGTGATACACCGCTTGTACTTTACCTTTTAGCTTGATATTTTTAAACAATAGACACAATCTATAGCTTGCCGAATTGACTATTAAAGCGGTAATAGAAGGATAAAATCGAGTGTTAAATTATTAATGCAGGGGATTAGCAATGAAACAATTACATAGAAAAGACCTATTTGGCTGGTCTGAGTTTAATCAGGAACGCAACCTTGATTTTCACAGTGTGCTGTGGGTGCGTGACAACGGAAATGTCTTAATCGATCCCTTACCGATGTCCGAACATGATCACAGTCACTTGCAAAGCCTGGGCGGGGTAAGTTTTATTGTCATCACCAATAGCGACCACTGCCGCGATGCCGAACATTTAGCCGAGGTTACCGGCGCGGCGATTTACGGCCCGGCAGCCGAGGAAGAAACCTTTCCTCTGGTTTGCACTCGTTGGCTTCACGATCACGAAGAAATCGTTCCCGGACTGATTGCCTATCAGCTTAACGGTTCTAAAACGCCGGGAGAATTGGCGCTGCTTTTGGAGCACGGTACGCTGATAACCGGCGATTTAATCCGCTGTCATGTCGGCGGTGAATTATGCCTGTTGCCGGATGCAAAGCTGACGGATAAAAACAAGGCGGTGCAATCGGTTAAACGCATCGCCGATTTACCCGATATTAAAGCCGTTTTGACCGGCGACGGCTGGCCGCTGTTCGATCACGGCAGTGAAGCTTTGCATCGCCTGGTAAAATCATTAAGCCATTAGTCAACACCCTGAAGTCCTTTCTTCTCCACTGTGCCGTTTGACGCGGCATTTCAAGTCATACAGCAGGTTTTGTTAATGTGGGTACAAAAAGAATTTTCATTATCCGAAAAAAACCGGGGATTTCACCTGATCACCGGTGAAATCCTGAATCTTGTGCCTGAATTGGCGGCCGTAGAGTGCGGATTACTCCATCTTTTTATCAAACATACCTCGGCATCGTTAACCGTTAATGAAAATGCCGATCCAACGGTGCGTATGGATATGGAAAGCCACTTTAATCGATTTGTGCCGGAAGGCGCGCCTTATTACAAGCATGCCTATGAAGGCGACGACGACATGCCCGCCCACATAAAAAACGCGCTATTGGGTTCCAGTTGCAGCATTCCCATTACCAATGGCAAACTTAATTTAGGCGTCTGGCAAGGCATTTACCTATGCGAACATCGCAATCGGGGCGGTAGCCGACGTATCGTAGCGACTATTCAAGGTCAATCTCGAACCTAGCTCGGTAGCGCTTTGAAAATCGGTAAGTAACTGGATAGTAATTCGACACGAATCGATCAAGCTTTCTTGCGATTTAAGAAACTTTCCTCAAATTATTCGGTGGCTCTGCATTTTGCCTTAGCGTTGATTTGGCGGCGTTAGAATATCAACAGAACCACGGTCTCTTTAACGCATTAACGTTTTTTAATCGGCATAAATTCTCGAAAAAAGTCCCATTTTTCGCATAAACACGGCATAATTAATTTTTCACATTGCAACCAAATGCAGATGAACTTTAATCTTACAGTACAGCAAATTTTTTCTTGGACTATACAGTTATCTGCTCAGCAGGATTACCAGGCATTAACGCATAAGTTTTTAGATATTCTTACTAAGATTCCTTGGATTGATAGCGCGACTGCGTATGAAATTTATAATCACGAAAGAAAAAACCCGGGAGAAACCGGAACTGTTCGCGAGCTATTAATCAGACGATTCCCTTTGGATTTCACCAGAAATGATGAACAAGATCATAATAATCTATTTGATGGACTTGATCATTCAGCTGATTTGAATCTCAGTGTTCCAGATGAATCCGGCCTATATGCCTGGGCTATTTTTTCCATAAAAGGAGGCGGCGGTCCTCAGCGTGCAATTCATCTAAAAGGTGCATTTAGACAGGAGATGCTTGAATTACTAGGCAATCTACGAGAAATCTATCGAAATCTGGTCATATTGCATGATACCAAAGAACGGGACGTGTTAACCAAACTGCCTAATCGACAATCTTTAGATGCCCGCTTATTACAGGTTTGCGGACATTATAGTGACTATCAAACTATTGATAAGCAAGCAGAGAAAAGTTCGTGGATTGCTCTATTGGACATTGACCATTTCAAGCGAGTTAATGATGACTTCGGTCATTTGTATGGCGATGAAGTACTGCTGATATTTAGTCAACTGCTGGGAAAATGCTTTCGTTATAATGACTTTCTGTTCCGCTTTGGCGGTGAAGAATTTGTTGTTATCCTGAATTTAGCCAGTCAAACCACAGCTCTGGCTGCCTTTAACCGTTTCAGGGAAGAAATTGCCAATTACCACTTCCCGACTGTCGGCCAAGTCACCGTCAGTATTGGCTTAACCCAGATCAACGGTAAATCCATGCCCAGCACACAACTGGATAGCGCCGATAAAGCGCTTTATTACGCCAAAGGCAATGGCAGAAACAGAGTGGTTTTGTATGAAGACATGGACATTCTTACCGGGAATGATAACGTCGGCGAAGTTGAGTTATTTTAGATAACCTCCACCTTACTTAGTCTTTGGCTATGTTAAAATCTTGTAAACCGCCTCGTAACTGATACACAAGTAAGGCCGGTCATACCCACCCATCATCCATGAGAACCTGCTAATGGCCGATATAAAATCCCCAACTGTTTCAAATCCCGGCGTGTTAATTCCTGTTAATCCGGCCATTGAAAATTACATGAACGGTTTGCTGCGGCACACAGACCATCCGGTATTGACCGAGATGGAGGCACTGGCGCAAAAAAACAACTTTCCTATCATCGGGCGCTTGGTGGGGGTTTTTATTGCATCACAGGCCAAAATGATCAATGCTGAACGGGTGTTCGAATTTGGCAGCGGCTATGGTTATTCAGCCTATTGGTTTGCCAAAGCAGTAGGCTCTAAAGGCCAAGTGATCTGCACCGATGCCGACTTCCTCAATCAGCAGAAAGCCGAGCACTATCTTAGTGCTGCCGGTTTATGGGATCGAATCGATTTTCAGACAGGCCTGGCGCAAGATATTTTTTGCAAAACCGAGGGGGTATTTGACATCTGCTATAACGATGTCGATAAAGGCGATTATCCGGCAATATGGCGTATGGCTAAAGACAGGATTCGCCCAGGCGGTCTCTATATTGCCGATAATGTGCTGTGGCGCGGTCGGGTCGCAGTAGAAAATCCTAGCGATATTTTCCCCGGCTGGACTGAGGCCATCATTGAACACAATGAATTAATCTTTAATGATCCCGAGTTTGACAGTTTTATTAACCCAACCCGTGACGGCGTTATCGTCGCGAGAAAGAAGACCGCATAAAAAAAGATACGTCTTCTTGATGAATAGCATTATGCTACTGTCTTAATTAATGAGTCACGAGGATTTACTATGCCCTATACCCAAGATATTGTAGAGGAACTGAACATTCTGGCCCGCTACAACCTGACGACCACACTCGAAGGCATCAAGGTTCATAAAACAGCTACCCCGGAAACTATTGCCGCCACCCATCGCTTGTTCGAAAAAGGCCTACTATCACACGAAGACGGCGGTTATCTGACCAATCTCGGGAGGAAAACTGCAGAGCAGGCTCAAGCAGTTCTGGATATACTCAGTCCAACTCAAAATCTGTTTTAATCAAGCCGTAAGGTCATAAAAAAGGCTTAGCGATAACATCGCCAAGCCTTTTTTCCTTCAAACGGCGCTCAGAACTCAATAACTCAAGCGGCTAGCTCAACGGCTGCTCTTACTTTTTTCATCGCATTTTGTTCCAATTGCCTGATTCTCTCTGCAGAGACATTATAGCGATCGGCAAGTTCATGCAAGGTCGCTTTTTTGTCCGTCAACCATCGGCTTGACAGAATATCCAGACTGCGTTCGTCCAACTTGGACAATGCCCCCGACAATAAATCCTGCTCATGGCCTTCCCAATCTGAATTTTCTAGCAGAACCGCAGGATCAGTGCCGTGCTGATGAAGATAACTGGCTGGAGCCACATAGCTTTCTTCGGCTGATTCATCGACCGGCATGTCAAATGACATATCCCTGCTGCCTAGACGTTTTTCCATTTCATAAACGATACTCACATCGACATCAAGATCGTTGGCGATCGCCACCGCTTCGTCATTAGATAACCAACCGATATCCTGCTTGGATTTACGCAAGTTAAAAAACAGTTTACGCTGCGCCTTAGTGGTGGCAACTTTGACAATACCCCAGTTTTTGATCACATATTCATGGATCTCGGCTTTAATCCAGTGTACCGCGAATGAAACTAAACGCACCCCGACATCAGGATCAAAGCGTTTAACCGCTTTCATCAAGCCGATATTGCCTTCTTGGATAATATCCGGCATAGACAAGCCATAACCGCTATAGCCTCGGGCAACATGAATCACAAAGCGCAAATTAGTCATAACTAGCTCGCGTGCAGCTTCTAAATCACCCTCATCTCTGAATTTTAAGGCTAATTCGCGTTCCTGTTCTACTGTCAATTTAGGCATTTGCCTGACGACATTTAAATAGGCATCAAACGTTCCTACCGATAAATTAACAGGTAATGCTAATGCGTTACTCATTGAGATCTCCAGATAAAAAACTTTTTTGCGATTTTAGCACTCTTAAACATTGAGTGCTAATAATTTTCTACTCGGGTTTTAATTGCCTAAGTTGAAAATGAAGCACTATCCATGAACCCACCACACCCAGCACCGATGAAATAAGTAGTAATGCCAATGTTTCGGTAAAGCCCAAAAACAATACATGAAACGCGTCGTCATAAAGTCTGGAAAGCGTTTCGACAGGCCGTTTTAAAATCAGCATGATCGTTGTAATAATAAACCATGCAGTCACACCGGAAAAAAAACCTATCCAAAAACCGCTATACAGAAATGGCCTACAAATGAAACTATTGGTCGCTCCCACCAACTTAGCGATCACGACCTCATCACGACGTTTATACAATTCCAAGCGTATGGTGTTAGCGGTAATAAACAGCACTCCAGCACCCAATAACAGGCTTAATAAGGTAACGCCGCGCCGTGCCACTTCCATTATGGATTGCAGACGCTTTACCCATTGCATATCCATCTGGGCAAAATCGACTTCTGCCGACCGCTCAAGATCATCAAGCAAACCTGCAAGCGCCTGTTCGTTTTCCAATGAATTTCTGGGCAACACCTGAATAACTACCGGCAGCGGATTTTTTTCCAGGGCTTTTACTGCGTCGCCAAACCCACTGTATGCCTGAAACTCGGCTAACGCCTGCTCCTTGGTAATTAATTTTACTGTCTGAATATCGGGATTTCTCCTGATACTCTCGGCAAACTTATTTATCCTGGCATCTGAAATTTCATCTTTAATAAATAATGAGATTTGATTGCTGGCTTCCAAATTGCCTGCCAACTGTTGAAGGTTCGCCACCAGGATATAAAATCCACTGGCAAGTGAGATCGCAATCGCCAATACAATAATGGTCATTGCAGAAGAGAACCGTGACGCGACTAATCGTCCAAGACTTGAAAACAACGCATGCGCATGAAGGTTCCGGTAAGCATACAATTTATCGACAAAATTACCGCCTGACATTTTAGTTTGCCAGCGTTGTTCCTGTTTAACAGGCTTTTTAGTCGCATGTTTCATCGTTTAATTTTCAACCAGTTGTCCGTGATTCAGCTTTAACACACGATAGTTCATTTGGGCAATCAATGAAATATCATGCGAGGCAATCAAAACCGTACTTCCAACCTGTTGAAACTGCTCAAACAAATGCATGATCTCGGCGGATAATTCCGGATCAAGATTTCCGGTGGGCTCATCGGCCAAAATCATCGGCGGTTTGTTAACCACTGCCCGGGCAATGCCTACCCGCTGCTGCTCCCCACCGGATAACACCGCAGGATATTTTTTCTCTTTACCCAGCAGACTGACCTTATCCAATGCTGCCCGCACCCGCCGGGAAACTTCATGATGCCCGTAACCGGCAATGATTAATGGCAAGGCCACGTTATCAAAAACGGTTCTGTCCTGTAACAACTTGTAATCCTGAAAGATCAAACCCACCTTCCTGCGTATGAAAGGAATGTGCCTATCCTTAGCTTGATTGAGATTTTGATTATCCAATACAACCTGCCCCCGACTGCTGCGCTCAATGAGCGCAATCAATTTCAATAATGTACTTTTTCCTGCCCCTGAATGTCCTGTTAGAAAAGCCATTTCACCGCGCGCCAGATGAAAACTGACGTTACGCAAGACATCGCCTGCTCCCGGATACCTCATACTGACATTATCGAACTGTAACATAGATTTTTTAGTCTTTAACAAACAATGCATTTACAAAAGCGTCTGCATCAAAATCCTGCAGATCATCAATACCTTCGCCTATTCCTATAAAACGGATAGGGATAGTAAACTGTTTGGCCAATGCGAAAATAATGCCGCCTTTTGCGGTGCCGTCGAGTTTGGTCAGAACCAGACCACTCAAGGCAACCGTTTCATTAAATAACTTGGTTTGCGACAAGGCATTTTGCCCGGTACCGGCATCCAATACCAGCAGCACTTCATGAGGCGCGGTATCGTCCAGCTTGCTGATAATCCGCTTGACTTTTTTCAACTCATCCATCAGGCTGGATTTAGTATGCAAGCGTCCCGCAGTATCGGCAATCAACACATCAATACCTTTTGCCTGTGCGGATTGTACGCCATCATAAATGACAGATGCCGAATCAGCCCCGGTATGCTGGGCCACCACATGAATGTTATTACGCTCGCCCCAGGTTTGCAATTGCTCGACAGCCGCCGCTCTAAAGGTATCTCCGGCGGCTAACATCACGCTATGGCCTTGCGCCTGCAGGCGCTTAGCCAGTTTACCGATCGTTGTAGTTTTACCCGCTCCGTTAACACCGACAACCAGAATGACGAAAGGTTTGTCTTGCTTGGGAATATGCAAACGCTGACTGCACGGCTGCAGCATGCTCAGCAATTCCTGCTTTAAAGCCGCCGATAAGGCCGCACCGTCATTGAGCTGATGTCGCTCAACACGTTCAGTCAATCGTTTGATGATTGCAGTGGTCGCGTCCACGCCTATATCAGCCATTAACAAACTGGCTTCGATTTCTTCCAGCAAATCCTCATCAATTTCTTGTCGGCCCAAAGGAATATGAGCCAATACCCCGCTAAGTCCGGAACGGGTTCGCGTTAACTGTGTTTTAAGGCGTAAGTATAGCGATTCGGGTTCCGGCTCAACATAAGCCTCTTCCGCTGCCGGAACAACTTGCGGCTCAACTTTTACCGCAGGTTTTGGCTCTTCAACATAAGCATATCGACTGTAAAAACCGATAGCAATCAACGGCAACATCAATAATGCGGCAAAAGCATTATGGACTAGCCCCGTCCATACAGGCGCACCGAGTTTAATGCCGATAATACCTGAACCGATCTGTAACAACAGCAATACACTCAGCCATAAACCCGCTCTTCTGATCGGTGTTGAATGACGAACGGATGTTGCGTTCAGCATTACCAGAGTGAGTACCATAAAACTAACCAGCGCACCAATCCTATGCAACCAATTGGCGGCAACTTGCGCATCGAACACCATGACACCGGTATAACCGGTGCTTAAGCCGCTGAATAAATTCAGCGCGGTTTGATAATCGGCTTTAGGCCACCAGGAACCATTGCACGCCGGGAAACCCGAACAGGCTAAAGCCGCATAATTGGTACTGACCCAAGCGCCCAGAATAATTTGTAAAAATAACACCCCCATTGCAAATCGGGCCAATACAAGCAAACCTTTGCTACGCATAGTTACCGGCAAAATCTTTGGATTGACCCGCAAATACAGCCAAAACAATAGCCAGAAAGTCATCATACCCAGCAATAAATGGCCGGTGACAATAATCGGCATAGCGTACAACTTTACCGCCCACATGCCCAAGGCCGCCTGCAATGCGACCAATATCATCAATCCTAATGCGACTGAGACAGCCGCGCCGCGAGCTTGTGATACGCGCCACGAAAGCATCGCCAGCAACAATATGGTCAGGGCTAAAAAAGCGGCCAAATAACGATGACTCATTGCCTTCCGCGCTTTTGTTATATCAGGGGTCTGACCGGGGAAAGCCTTAGCGGCCTGTGTTATAAAGTCGGCATGATCGCTGACAATGGCTTGCCCATAACAACCGGGCCAATCCGGGCAACCCAGCCCTGCTCCGGATAAGCGAACGTATGAACCTGCTATGATAACTATTAAAGCTAAAATACCGCTAAAGAGAGTTATTTTTCTAAACATGTTATTTTCCACTATCCAATTTGTGAGATGCGCAAAAGATGCATAAGATCGCTTTTTACGTCGTAAGGATCAAATCCCGGCTCATACTGCATCATCAAATTACCCAACGGGTCCATTAACAGCAGCATTCCATCAGGAACATGACCTTGCCTGATTGCAGTAATTTTTTGGGTGAGTGCATCACTAGCGTTGACTCGCAATAAAGTTGGATCATCTCCCCACCATTGGCTGCCCACTTCGGGCATAACCGCCTTTAGGAGGACGACCATCCGACGTGTACGGGTCAATTCCTTATTTAACATTAACCGTAACTGCTTGGTTTTATAAATAGCGTCAAGACAGACTTCATTACAATCGCCGCCAGGAATCACATTAACCAGCAGCCAGTGTCCATTAAGCTCAGCGATATTGTCGAGCGAAAACCGGTCAAAACCGGTCAGATCTTCGCGTTCGGTTGTTTGCGGCGGCGTGATTAACTGCCCATGATTGGTTTGCCCGTTTAATAGCTGCGGATGCTCTTTTAATCCCCAAGCGATCAAAAATGGAATGAGCGTCATTCCAAATAGAACCATTATTAATAGATGATTTTTAGTCTTCTGATTTTGCATCGTTGTTTTTAAAACCGTACCAGATAAATAGTATTGTTAGTGTCAATGCCAATGCAAACCACTGAATTGCATAGGCCATATGTTGTTCGGGCGGCATAATGGCTGTTGTATGCCACTCCCGCTTAAACCCATCGGGTGAGCGTTGATCAAGCTCAACCTGGAATGGGAATAATGAATAGCCTAGTTTTTTAGCCAGCACCTGACTATCGACCACCTGCACTACTGATGGCCAATTTGCTGTGGGAATTTCCGCTCCTGCTAATTTTATACCGACACTGGGAAAATCATTAATCCGTCCGGTAATTGTTTTTTGTGCCTGGCTAAACTGTAAATCAGGTAAAATGGATCGATCCGGATTTGAAGGAACCCAGCCCCTGTTCACCAGAACGGCCTTGGCTTCACCATTCAATATCAATGGCGTCAACACAAAATAACCCGCCTTGCCTCCGCTGATTTGATTATCGATCAAAAACTGGTGTTCCACATCGTATCGCCCGGTAACGTCAATCTGCCGATATCTCAGTGTCCCTGTATCGATTGCCATAGCCCCAGACAAATGCAGTGTTTCAGTTGCAACCGCTTGCTCTTGTAAATTAAGCAATGCCTGCTTCTGCTCTGAACGATCCAATTGCCACCCCCCCAAGGCTAACAATACAGGTAATAGACATAAATAAACTACTGTTGGAATGAATTTAAACTTCATTGCATAGCGCCCGAAGGATCATACATTTTTTCCTTACCTATTGGCACAGACATCTAAATAACCGAGAATACCAAAACCTTAGCCATCCATTTAACTGCACTCATGATTATAAAAAGCATCATTATTATCGTCTTTATCCTAATAATTATCAGCCTCGGCTTTGCATTATTTCATCTGGTTAAACACAAGACTCAGGCACAATCCGAAAAAACAGTCAAAGCGCTGACTTTTCGCATTACCCTTTCAATTATCTTATTTATTTTTATTTTTATAGCGCTTGCAACAGGGATGCTCACGCCTCACGGACTGGGGAATCAAATGCAGAAAACACCGACTGCCGCTATTCAATAAGAACCGCCAACCATTCCGACAAAAAAAAAGCGCTGTCTGTGAGACAGCGCTTTTATGAGTATGGCTGCTTGGCTTAAATTACATAAACAAATACAAACAAGCCCAACCAGACCACATCAACAAAATGCCAATACCAAGCTGCCGCTTCAAAAGCAAAGTGATTTTCTGGTGTAAAATGACCTTTCCAGCTACGAAATAAAACAACACCCAGAATAATAGCGCCGACACACACATGAAAACCGTGAAAACCGGTCAACATGAAAAAAGTAGATCCGTAAATACCGGATCCTAACGTCAAACCCATGTCGGTATAAGCTTCATGATATTCAATTGCCTGAAAAGTGACGAACAACAGTCCCAAACCGACAGTAGCGATTAAACCTTTAATTAACTGATCACGGTTTTTTGAAAGCAATCCATGATGCGCCCAAGTGCAAGACACGCCGCTGGTCAGCAGAATCAAGGTATTCAGAAAAGGCAGACCCCAAGCCCCCATAGATTCAAATTCGCCACCGACTTTACCGGGACCGTTAGTAGGCCAGACGGCTTCAAAAGCAGGCCACAACAGCTCTTTGGTCGCAGCGCCTGTACCTTCTCCACCTAACCATGGCACCGATAAATTACGGGTATACCAAAGTGTGCCGAAGAAAACCGCAAAAAACATGATTTCTGAAAAGATAAACCACATCATGCCCATACGGTAGGAAATACCTACCTGTGTGCTGTACATGCCCGATTCGCTTTCGCCAGATTGCAAGGTAAACCACCCGCCCAGCATCACAATAAATACAATCAGTCCCAGCACCATCATGGTTGAACCGACTGATGAACCATTTAAATAATTTGCAAATCCAGCCAACATAATCACTAACCCGAGTGTGCCAATGACCGGCCAGGTAGCTTTATGCGGAATGTAATAAGCGTCACTTGTAGACATAAACTTCCCCTATTATTTTTTTACTGATGTTTCAGTATTATCAAAAAATGTATATGCAAGTGTAATCGTTTTATATTTTTCAGGTAACTCAGGATCAACAACAAAACGTACCGGCATTGTTCTGCCTTCTCGCGCTTTAAATGTCTGCTCTGAAAAACAAAAACACTCTGTTTTTTTAAAAAATTCAGCCGCTAATCCGGGCGAAATACTTGGAATTGCCCGTGCAACCATGACTTTATCAGTCTTATTTTCGGCATAAAAATTCACCGTATAATACTCACCGGGATGAATTTTTAATTTTTTTAATTCCGAACGAAATACCATCGGTGTCGCTTCATTCAGCGAAGTCATAAATTCTACGGTAATCTCTCTGTTTTTATCAACTACGTAGTTAACTTCATCTACAGCAGCCGCTTCAACCTTTCCATTAATGCCTGTTACTTCACACAATACATCATAAAGAGGAACTAAAGCATAACCGAAACCAAACATCCCCAACACCACCAACACCAACACCTTAACCAGCTTAGTATTTTTTTTGGCAATATTTTCACTCATTGAGAAACCGCCCTTATCACCGCAAAAACATAAATAATGACCGCAATGGTCACCAAAACCAATGCTGTCAAAATATTTTTCTTTTTTGTATTCATTATTTCACCTAATACGTAAATCTAAGCAGGTTGCTTTTACAAGCAACCTGAAATACATCAGCCTAGATATGTTCCGTAGGTATAACTGCTGGCGGTGTAGTAAATGAATGATACGGCGGCGGTGAAGGCAAAGTCCATTCCAAGCTATGCTTAGCGGCATCTTCCCAGACTTCAGCCGTTACTTTTTCGCCGGTTCCGCCTCTGATGGTATGAATAACAATATACAAAAACAATAGCTGACTTGCGCCGAATATAAAACCGCCAATACTGGAAATCATATTCCAATCTGCAAATTGAACGGCATAATCCGGTATTCTGCGCGGCATCCCTGCCAACCCTAAGAAATGCTGAGGGAAAAATAGAATATTGACCGATATCGCCGACAACCAGAAATGCAAGCGGCCAATTCTTTCGTCATACATGTTACCCGTCCATTTAGGCAGCCAGAAATAACCGGCAGCCATCAATATAAACACGGAAGCTGGAACCAATGTGTAATGGAAATGAGCAACAATAAAATAAGTATCATGATACTGAAAATCAACCGGCGCAATAGCCATCATCAGACCGGTGAACCCGCCCATGGTAAACAACACGACGAAAGCAATACTGAACAGCATTGGCGTTTCAAAGGTCATCGCACCTTTCCACATGGTTGCCGTCCAGTTAAACACTTTAACGCCGGTAGGAATCGCAATTAACATAGTGGCGTACATGAAATATAACTCACCCGCTATCGGCATACCCACGGTAAACATGTGGTGAGCCCAGACGATAAATGATAAAAATGCAATGGAAGCAGTCGCATAAACCATTGAACTGTAACCGAACAAAGGCTTACGCGCAAATACAGGAATAATGGTAGAGGCTATTCCGAAAGTGGGTAGAATCATCACATACACTTCGGGATGACCAAAGAACCAGAATATATGTTGATAAAGAACCGGGTCACCGCCGCCCGCTGCATCAAAAAAGCTGGTGCCAAAAAACTTGTCGGTCAACAACATGGTTACCGCACCGGCAAAAACCGGCATGATGGCGATTAACAGAAAAGCAGTAATCAACCAAGTCCAAACAAACATCGGCATTTTCATTAAGGTCATGCCGGGGGCACGCATATTGAAAATGGTTGCAATGATGTTAATAGCTCCCATGATTGACGAAATACCTAACAAATGCACCGAAAAAATCGCAAAAGGCAATGCTTTACCGGTTTGCAATACTAACGGTGGATATAGCGTCCAACCGCTGGCTGGCGCACCGCCTTCCATGAATAAGGTACTGGCCAGCAATAAAACACCGGCAACCAGCAACCAGAAACTCATGTTATTCATACGCGGCAACGCCATATCCGGCGCGCCAATCATCATAGGAATCATCCAGTTGGCCAAACCGACGAATGCCGGCATCACCGCACCGAACACCATAACCAAGGCATGCATGGTAGTCATTGAATTAAAGAACTGCGGATTAACAAACTGCATACCCGGCTCAAATAACTCAGCACGAATAATCATTGCCATGGTGCCGCCGACAAAAAACATGGCCAGCGCGAAGAGCAAATACAAGGTGCCAATATCTTTATGATTGGTGGTAATAATCCATCTTAACAGCCCCTTAGCAGGACCATGCTCGTGATGAGCGTGATGATCATCATGTTCAGCAACTACAGCAGACATATTTTATACCTCTTAAAACTATAAAAAAGATTAGATCGATAACAACGCAATGACTTATTCATTTTTATCTGCCGCCGACGTTGCCGATTGCAGAGCCTGAATAACAGAAGGTTGAATAGAATCTCCCACTGAATTACCCAGACCATTACGGGTATAGGTTACGACTGCAGCAAAATCCACTGCGCTTAACATTTTTCCGAAAGCCGGCATCATGCCTTTTCCATCCAATATAAGCTTAACTTGAGCATTTATATCACCGGTTACCACCGGACTTGCGGTTATCGCAGGGAAAGTACCCGGCAGCCCGGCACCGTCTGCCATATGACAAGAAGAACAGCTGGTATCATAAATGGATTTACCTTTAGCGACGAGTTCTTCAGTAGACCATTCCTTATCAGCCGTACTTGCTTCTGCTACTGCCAGTGTTTTTTGTTTTTCTACCCAGGCATCGTAATCAGGCTCATCCATTGCAATAACAACGATTGGCATAAAGCCATGATCCTTACCGCAAAGCTCGGTACATTGCCCGCGATAAGTACCCGGCTCATCTACTGAAGTCCATGACTCGTTGATAAATCCGGGGTTAGTGTCTTTTTTCCAGCCAAGATCGGGTACCCACCACGAATGGATTACGTCTGCCGAGGTAAATACAAAACGAATTTTCTTTTTAGTGGGGATAACTAAGGGTTTGTCAACATTTAACAAGTAATGAGGTACCGACCGTGGGTCTATACCTGAATTTAGTTGACGTGCTTTATTACTGGCTTCATCCAGGCTGCTGAAGAAATGAATCCCGTTATCAAGATATTCATATTCCCACTTCCATTGATGCCCGGTTACCTTAATAGACATTTCGGAGTCTTGCACATCATCCAGCTCAATCATAGCTTTGGTAGCCGGGATAGCCATTCCAATCAGAATCAAGGTTGGAATAATCGTCCAAATAATTTCAACTGTGGTATTTTCATGAAACTGCTCCGCTTTATGCCCTTTTGATTTACGATGATGGTAAATCGAATAGAACATGGTACCGAACACGCCGATACCTATGAATACGCAAATCCATAAGATCAGCATGTGCAGGTCATAAATGTCATTACTGACCTTTGTAACCCCTTTCATCAAATTGAGCGTGTAATCCGCCTGCGCTGATCCTAAGCCTAAAGCCATTAAGATCAGACCTGCGAACAGTTGCTTTGTTTTCTTCACGGAGCAGCCCCCTCGTTAGTAGTTATAAACCCTGGTATGCGTCATATCGTTTCGTAATTTCAGGGCATGAAAAAACGACCCCATTCCATTTACGTAATAATTATCACAAATAATCTTTGCAATTCTAACCGATGCGAACCATCTACACCAGCTGTGCTTTGTTGAATTTATTCGGCACAAAAAAAAGACTTGCGAATCAATACAACTCACAAGCCTTTTTGTTTTTTAAGCTTAAAACCCAATCAGCTGTTTAACGCATCCGCATAGGGCATATCGAAATTAGGAATATGGCTATCCAACCAACCTTTAACCAATTGACCGACGCCTTCGTCAACCTCTGCCTCGCCTGCATGAAATTTTGTTTGCAGGCCGGCACAAATACCTACTAAAGCATCATGCTCTTCTTTGTGGCGTTCGTAACCCGCATAATTTTTTGCCTGCATCTCTTTTTCTTCATGGGCAAAATGTTCAACGACATATGAAATCAAATCATCTAATTGCGTACCAATTGTTGAGCGTTCTGCTGCGCCTGTTGCCAAATCATACAACTTATTAAGCTTATCAAATAAAATCTTATGCTCATCATCTGCAAAACTAACATTTGTACCGTATTGAGCTGCTGTCCAAGTAATTAAAGCCATAACATCTCTCCTCATATTTTTATTTATTGTTATTTACCGCAAAAATATTATGGATTATATTCGCATCCGAATCCATCTTTAATTTCCTTATAAACTAGGCTATTTCCCAGCCTACCCTAAAAAAACGTGTTAATTTTCATCGGCAGACAGTTATATCAGAATAACTTTACTAAAGAGTGTCCGTAAAGCCCGTTCCTTTAGGTGGGGAGTAAGGATGCTCTTGACTTTGTTTGTTCATCATTTATAACTTTTTCTGTTGGATGCGCTGTTGCTGCGTATCTCCTGCCATCAGGGTAACTGAGATGGCGTGAAGTAAGACGATTTTCAGAGTCGTCCCCTTCGGGCATGGAGGGCTGTACTAAGGAATCCCCTTGCTTTAGCTGGGGGTGGATGCAATGCTAACGCAGCTTTATCAAGAAAGTGGGATCAATTCGACAGCCTCCAATTTCGGGCCGATCCAACAAATCCTGTTCGAAATCCCGGTAAGTGGGCAACTGAAAGGCAATGCGCCTAATCTTACCATCGGAAAATTCAAATTCCATTGCCCCACCTTTAACACGCGGACTGCCTTCTTTAGTAGTAAACAATAAAATACCTGCAGATTTGCCCAAGCTACCAGGAACCGGCCGCGCACAACTGAGTTCGCTTAATGACAAGCCTGAAAAGACTTGTGCCAGTTGAAGTGCACTGACAATAACGCCCTCGCCGGGAATAGCTGCCGCAGTGGACGCGGCCACCTTAGAAAGGACAACCTGTGTAACCGAAGCTTCTACCGGAGGATTCAACATCAATTCCAAGCCGAAATCCCCTAAATGATTTTGCAGCAACACACTGCCATCACCCTGTTTTACGGTATTAAGCAAAGGAAACAGTTGCTGCTCCATTTCGGCCTTATTTGGATTCGTCAACACCGCAACCAACTGCCGCTCTATCGACTTAAGCGGCATAAATGCGTGCTCTTTTTTTCGGCTTTCCGCTCCCATTTGCTCCCAGTCAGATAGCGTATTAACCGGCAACCCCATCGCTTTCATCACGGTAAAATCATCGGCAGTTAAACAGTTGGCAAAATCTCTGCTGCGGTAACGTTCTATGATCTTAGGGCGCAGTTCTTCAGCCAAAATCTTTTGCCGGCTGATATGGTAATTGTTCCAGTCGCCGCTTTTAGCCAGGAAGTAGTAAATCACCGCATTCCGGTCAAACTTATTAAAACCAAAATCCTTCATCACTAACTTCAATTGCCGACACACGCCTTCGACTTCCTGGTAATTATTCCAGTCAGGTTTTACATTCAGTTTTGCCGGATGCGTCGATTGCTCGAGCAGCTGCTGAAAATTAATGTCTCCCGTTGCGGATTTTATTGGCAAATAACCTATTTCTTCAAATGATAAATCACGCGCATCAGGGATGCCGTCGGCACCGGTTTTAAATAATAAAGAAGGCACTATTTCCGGATAAATCTTCAGCTCGCCCAGCTTCGTCGTGTCCGAACCAAACAGATTGAAGCCGCCTTCCGCCACATCATAAACATTGAACACCGTCTGGTTAAGCGTTCCCGTTTTACCTGAAAAAAGCGTAGCCATCGGCAGCGAATGCGATTCCGAACTGTGTTTGGCCGATTGACGCGCGGCAGGCGCCGCCTCCGCCTGCTGATTGCTCTTTACCCATTGCCCTGCGACCTGCCCCATAATGGCAACGCCCATACCAACGCCGGTCAGCGCCAGCAAACTACTGGCGGCATTCACATCGCCGACCAAACTCGACACATCCATGTCGCTATTTGCATTGGTGTAAAAATTATAATCCACCACGGTTTCTTTGCCCGAATCCAGCCGTATCCAAGGTGTCAGATAAAGTTTTTTGGCATCGAAGGTGAAGTTGCACTTACCCGTAGTCGCCTGATACAAAAAACCGGTGGCTTCACGATTAAACTTGAGCGCCTCATTACGCACATTGTAAATAAGTGCCGCCGATAAATCGCCCTTGCCGTAAGACGGCGTCCTATTCGCACAACCGCCTTTTAAAACATTATCGCCTTTGAAGTCGAACTCCGAAATCAGCCGCACATAATAGTCATCGCCATCAATAGCTTGAAAGCCCGGCAAAGGCAAAAAATCGCTAGCTTGCGTCGACGGATGATCAACCACGATTTGACGGGTCGCGGTACATCCTGACAACAATGCGCCGACTATTAACACGGCCTGTACAGATGAGGGTTTTATAGATAAATAATAGCGAGTCAACATGCATTAACCTTGTGCCGTCAGTTAAACGGCAAATCAAGAAAAAAAAGAAAAATAATAGAGCTTTCTCAAAGACCTTGTCATGTTTTATTTTAGCCAGCCGTCGATGAAGACACCAAAGGCCGAATGTACATAAGAAATCAGGCCAAATTATTGTGTTAAGATGGCAACAAGTGATCTACACTTTATTGAGATCTACGACCAAAATTATCAACCGGAAAAACCACCATGATCAAGGAACCTTTTTTTCGCCTCAATCAAGAGCCCGATGCACTCAATGGCTTTTCCCGCACCATCGCGGAAATCGAATGGTTGCTGCTGGTCTTGATGATGTTTTATCTGGTGGTGGGTCGTATCGAAGACGACGTCAAAACCTTGTTACTGGGCGGTCTTTGCGCTTTCGCCGCCTTCGTCATGCTATTCCATTATGCCAACTTTTTTTCCAAAGCCAACGTTTGGAAACTGGCTTTAGAAACCTGGGTTATGATTTTATTGATAACCTGGTCGGTTTGGCACACCGGCCGCCAGGACAGCTTATTACTTAACCTGTATTTTCTGCCCATTATCACCAGCGCCCTGGCTTTGGGCAAAGTCACCACATTACTGGAAGTGCTTTTAATCGGCTCTTGTTATGTCTATTTGAGCAGCAGCGGCGCGCCCAACGAAGAGGTCTTTTCCCTTAGCCAAAGCAGTGCCCTGCTGACCTGGCTGTTCCCTATGCTGCTGGTAGGCTACATCACGACCATGTTGTCCAGCGACATCTATCACGCTTTCAGCCGCATCAAAACCGTCGCGCAAACCGATGAATTAACTCATCTCAATAACCGAAGGGCTTTCATGGATCACTTGGAAAAACAGTTGCAACAAGCTCGGCGTAGCGACCATTCTTTCAGCTTGCTGCTGGGGGATTGCGACAATTTAAAAGTTATCAACGACCAATACGGTCACGAAGCCGGTAACCTGCTATTGAAAACCATCGCCGACAACTTCCGTCACTGCTTAAGAGGCTGCGACACCGCCGCCCGTTACGGCGGCGATGAATTCACCGTATTATTGCCGGGCACCGACACTGAAGATGCCGAACTGGTGGCAAAACGCATCAAAGAAACCTTGGCGGCCACCAGCTTTAGCTACCGGGGCAACACGGTCACCACCAATATCAGTATCGGCATTGCCACCTATCCGCAACACGGCGTTACCGCAGAAGCATTGCTGCATCATGCCGATGAAGCCATGTATGTCCGCAAGCGCGAAAGTAAGAGTCAGGTTGCCGTGGCTACATGTTAGCGGATTGCAGTCACAGCTTCAGCTGTTCCGAAAAAAAATCGAAATCGGCAATGCCCCGATAAGGCAACACGCCCAGCAAAGGCGCATCCACAGCGATTTTTATCGCGGCTATATTCTCGCCCCGGCTTAACATACCGGAGTCCGTACACATCGCAATCCAACCGGCGCAGTTTACCCCCGACTGGACTATCGCCTGATAAGTCAAGCGCGCATGATTGATGCAACCCAGCCTGATGGCGACAACCAAAATGACCGGCAGCGCCAGCGCTATCGCCAAATCGCTATTGGCTTCCCGTTCATTTAACGGGCTGTACCAGCCTCCCGCGCCCTCAACCACAACCGTGTCCGCCAATTTTTTTAAGCACTCAAACTGGACAAGCAGCTGCGCTAAATCGGCCGGATTGTTGACGCCGGCAATATGCGGGGACACCGGCAATTCATAGGCGTAGGGATTGATTAAATCGTAATCCACCGGCACTGAAGCGTTTTCTTGTATCAGCAAGGCATCTTCATTTTTCAATTGCCCGTCCTGCATCGCACAGCCTGCGGCAACCGGCTTCATGCCGACAACCGATTTACCCCGGTTTTGCAAGTGACGCATCAAGGCAATGGTCGCCCAAGTCTTGCCGACGTCAGTATCCGTGCCGGTTATAAAATAGCCCGTTGCCATTAGCTTACCCTCACCATAAAGACCTCAAAAGTCGCTGGAATAAATCCACCATTCCGATGCTGCTCATAAGCCGCCATCATCTGCCGCATTTGCGCCTTGGTGGTGATATTTTTGTTACGTCCCGCCATCACATTATGCGCGCCGATATGTTTGAGCTCTTGCATCAGCGCCAAAACAGAGGCATAGCGGGGCCGGTAAATGCGGATTTCAATGCTTATCTCGGCGTAACCCGCCTGCTGAAGAAAATGTCTTAACTGCGCTACGCTATGAAACTCATTAACATGGTTGAAGTCGTCAACGTCTGCCCATGCGGCTTTCAATTCCTGCAATGTTTGCGGGCCGAATGTCGAAAACACCAGCCGCCCACCCGGTTTCAATACCCGTTTCATCTCGGTAAAAACCGCTTCGATATTGACACACCATTGCAACGCAAGATTGGAAAATACGCCGTCGACGCTGTGTCCGGCCAGCGGCAATTGTTCGGCATCGGCGCAGATATAGCTGACATTCGCGGTACCGGCTAACTTGCTGCGCGCCACCTGCAACATCGGTAAAGCCATATCCAGCGCGATAAGCGATGGCGTATGCGCCAGCAACTCAGACGTTAAAAAACCGGTACCGCAACCCACATCCAACAAATCGCCACTCAGGCTCTCGCGGTCGATCATAGCCAGCAGCGCCTTGCCGACAGTGCGCTGCAAGGCGGCAACGCCGTCATAAGTCACCGAGGCGGCAGCAAACGACTGCCTGATTTTGGCTTTATCCAACTGCATTGTTAGCCATAAACCGGTCAATAATCGCCAGCGTTTCCAGGCTGTGCGACAAAAACGGCACATGCCCTGCCCTGTCGATAATGTTTAATTCCAAACTTGGTAATAATTGCTGCATTTTTTGACCTACATCCACAGGAACCAAAGCATCAAGACTGCCTAAAATGGCCGAAACAGGAAAGTTTAATTCCGATAAAACAGGCCTCATATCGGCCTGCTTTAGTATATTTAAACCACCTTGCAATGTGGCTTGATCCGGTACAGCACATTCGAACACAGCGGTTTTAAGCGCCTTCAACAACGCCTTTTGATCCGGCAAGCCATTGACTTGCAAGGCTAAAAAACGCAACAAGGTCGCCTGACAGTTTTCATTCAACTGTTCGGCAAAAGCATCCAGTAGCAGAACATCCATACCCGGCCATTGGCTTGTTGTGGGAGCGACGCCCACAAATGCAGGATTCCCCGCCAACATGATCAACGAAGACACCCGCTCAGGATAACGAGCCGCCATATCAAGCACCACTGTCGCGCCCAACGACCAACCCAACCAGCAACAGCCCTGCTCGGGAATGGCGTTAACCAACTCGGCACTGATCCGTTCCAGTGTAAACGGCTCGATTGCCTCACTATGCCCGTGCCCCGGCAAATCGACACAAATCACCCGGTAATTAAGCGCCAATTGCCGGGCAAATTCGCGCCAAATGCCGCTGTGCATCGCCCAGCCATGCACCAGCACGATAGGCTTGCCTTGCCCGAATGTCTCAAGATGAATTTTTGTCATGTGCGGCCAATCATTGCTCTAGCCAAGGCATCCAGCAATCGGTCGACATCCGGCTCGTCATGCAAGGCCGAAAAAGTCACCCGCAACCTTGCACCGCCTTGCGGCACGGTCGGCGGACGGATAGCGCTGACCAGAAAACCGGCCTCCAATAAAGCATTGCTGATGTCCACCGCTGTTTGACTGTCGCCGATTAAAATGGGTTGAATAGCCGACAACGACGGCATCAAACTTAAGCCCAACTGCTCAGCGCCCTGCCTGAATTGTTCCGACAATTTTTTAAGTTTGTCCCGCCGCCAGTTTTCTTC
Source organism: Methylobacter sp. (assembly GCA_024636505.1). GTDB lineage: Bacteria > Pseudomonadota > Gammaproteobacteria > Methylococcales > Methylomonadaceae > Methylobacter_A. Next base: position 154,638 of record JAGXGY010000042.1, read on the forward strand.
GATGGCAATTTTCAAACTGGTTCGCGTCGCTTCGGCAACCGCCGCCGGTAACGCGGTGGTATAGATATAAGTGCGGGCTTTTTGGATCAGGGTTTCAATTAATGCCTCGGAACCCGCAACAAACGCACCGAACGTGCCAAAACCCTTGCCCAAAGTGCCCATCAGCACCGGCACCTCGTCCTGAGTAAAACCGTAATGCTCAACAATCCCGCCGCCCCGCTCGCCGATGACACCCAGTCCATGCGCATCGTCAACCATCAGCCAGGCACTCTGGTTTTTTGCCGTAAGCGCCAATTCATCCAGCGGCGCAAAATCGCCATCCATGCTGAATACGCCATCAGTGACAATCAGCTTGCGGCCTGCGGCTTTTTCCAGATTTGCGCTGAGATCAAGCACATCGGCATGCGCATAACGCTTAAAGCGTGCGCCGGACAACAGACCGCCGTCCAACAACGAAGCATGATTCAAGCGGTCTTCAAACACCGCATCGCCACGCCCCACTAACGCCGAAATCACGCCGATATTTGCCATGTATCCGGTAGAAAACAATAATACCCGGTCGCGTCCAGTGAAAGCGGCGAGCTCTTCTTCCAGAGCATGATGAGCCGTGCTATGTCCGCAAATCAAATGCGCAGAACCACTGCCAACCCCGTATTGATCCACCCCGGATTTAAACGCGCTGACCACATCGGGATGATCAGCCAGTCCCAGGTAATCATTGCTGCTAAAATTGACGATGTTCCTGCCGTCAATTTCCAGGTTAGTGCCTTGAGGGGATGCGATGATCCGCCGCGAACGATACAAGCCTTGTTGGGCAATATCGTCCAGGTTGGCGGTTAATTTTGAGAATGGGGTCGTCATTGGATTTAAGGTTTGTATCCACGAAAGGCATGAAATAAATTACTTTGACTATTTTCGTACTTTTCGCGGACTGCTTTATTTCTCCAGCATCAAGCGTAACTCGAACCACCGGAATACACGCCCAGCCGCTCAAACAAGGCCAAATCATGATTAGTCATCGGGTTATCGGTGGTCAACAATTTATCACCGTAAAAAATCGAATTAGCACCGGCCAGAAAACACAATGCCTGCATTTCATCGCTCATCGCTTTGCGCCCTGCCGACAGCCGCACCCGCGATTTGGGCATCATGATCCGGGCAACCGCAATAGTTCTGATAAAAATAATCGGATCCAAGGCTTCAGTCCCCATCAGCGGCGTACCCTCAACCTGCACCAGCATATTAACCGGCACACTTTCCGGATGCTTGGGCAAATTCGCCAGTTCGATGAGCAGCTTAGCGCGGTCGACATCGCTCTCGCCCATGCCGACAATGCCGCCGCAACAGATGTTAATCCCGGCATCCCTGACCCGCGCCAGCGTATCCAATCGATCCTGATAGGTCCGCGTAGTGATGACTTCAGAATAATAATCTTCCGAGGTATCCAGATTGTGATTGTAATAATCCAGTCCGCCCTCTTTTAAGCGGATGGTTTGCGCATCGGTCAACATGCCCAAAGTCACGCAGGTTTCCAGACCCAGCGCTTTAACGCCCTGAACCATTTCCACCACCCGTTCCACATCCCGATCTTTAGGCTGACGCCAAGCCGCGCCCATGCAAAAACGCGATGCGCCCTGATCTTTAGCCAGTTGCGCCGCCTGTAAAACCTGATCGACCGGCATTAGCGCCTCGGGCGTCACATCGGAATCGTAGCGCGCGCTTTGCGGGCAATAGCCGCAATCTTCGGAACAGGAGCCGGTTTTGATGCTCAGCAAACTGCTGATCTGAACTTCATTGGGGTCGAAATTTTCGCGATGTACGCTTTGCGCCTTAAAAATCAGGTCATTAAAAGGCAACGCATAAAGCGCCTGTACTTCGTCCAACTGCCAGTCATGGCGGATTGCAGGGTTTGCAGACATTCTGTTAAGCTCCAGTCACTGTAAGTCTTAAACAAAGACAACCGATAAATTGGTCAACTTGTTCAAATAAAAATGGTATACAACTGGATCAATATTATACAGGATTACCTGCTGCCGCCTACCTGCATCTTATGCGGAAATGCAGGATCCCATTCCCGCGACATTTGTCATTCGTGCTATACGCAACTGCCTAAAAATAATCACTGCTGCTATCAATGCGCAGAAATACTGGAAACATCCGCAGCAGACCCGGCACAATCATGCCAGGCAATCCCTGCCCGGCACCCTTCGGGCGCTTCGCGCACAAAACCGCTTCCGGCGGTTTTGTGCGGTCGCTGCCTGAGCCGCCAGCCCGCTTTTGATGAGACTGTCGCGCCGTTCATCCATCAAGGTGCCATCCGGCATTTAATCAGCAGCTTAAAATTCGGCGCCAACTACAAGAATGCCCGGTTACTGGGCATGTTATTAGCCGACCACCTGACAAATCTGTCTGCAACAGATTTACATCTACCCGAAGGATGTCGGGCAGAAAAGCCCGACATGAAACAAACCGCCGACCGGCCCGACTTGATTTTACCAGTTCCGCTGCATAAAGCCCGCTATCGCCAGCGAGGCTTCAACCAGGCCATAGAAATTGCCAGAATCGTCAGCCGAGAATTACAGATTCCATTAGATCTTAACAGCTGCAAGCGCAATCGCGACACACCTCATCAAACCCGATTACCCGCTAAAAAACGCCGAAAAAACCTGAAAAATGCGTTTTCAATCATCAATCCCATCCATGCCCGGCACATCGCGATACTTGACGATGTAATGACTACCGGCTCTACTGCCCATGAACTGGCCTATGTATTGAAAAAAGCCGGCGCTAGCCGAGTAGATGTCTGGGTGTGTGCCAGGGCTTGATTCGCATCAATCGGTGACTATTTGTTAACAGCCAAGCTTAAGCCGTTAAAAATACACTGCGGCAATAACTGAAATGATCACTGTCCGCCCTACCCTCTGTTAAATAAGCATAAAAAAAGGCCGCATCCTTACGAATGCGACCCTTTTTGTTTCCAGGTGCGTAACCTAAGGTTACTACATGGATATAATCGATTAACGTTTCGAGTACTGAGGACGTTTTCTGGCTTTGTGCAAACCGACTTTTTTACGTTCAACAATACGTGAATCGCGGGTAACAAAACCGGCTTTTCTAAGCGCTGGACGCAAGGTTTCATCATATACCATCAACGCACGCGTTAAACCGTGACGAATAGCACCAGCTTGTCCAGATGGACCGCCGCCTTTAACGATGACATTAATATCGAATTTACCTTCCATATCAACACAACCCAATGGTTGACGAGAAACCATTTGGTCGGTTTTACGACCGAAATAGTCTTCTAGGGTTTTTTTGTTAATAGTGATTTTTCCGGTACCTGATGTTGCGTAAACACGTGCTATTGCACATTTACGACGACCTGTTCCGTAATACTGAGCTGCTGCTGCCATGATCTACCCGCTTATAATTCTAATACTTGTGGCTGTTGAGCCTGATGATCGTGTTCAGGACCTGCATAAACTTTCAATTTCTTGAACATTGCACGACCCAGTGGATTGTTAGGTAACATTCCTTTAACTGCTGTAGTAAGAATACGATCAGGGAAAGTTTTTCTCAATTTACCCAAGGTAACAGTCTTAAGATTACCAACATAACCTGTATGATGCTGATACAATTTGTCCTTTTCTTTATTGCCGGTAACGCCTATCTTCTCTGCATTTACTACAATAATGTAATCACCGGTATCAACATGCGGTGTGTATTCTGGTTTATGTTTACCGCGAAGGCGAAGCGCAATTTCAGAAGCAAGACGACCAAGTGTCTTTCCTTCTGCATCGACCACGAACCAATCACGCTTAACTTCTGCTGGCTTTGCACTAAATGTTTTCATCGTTGCTTAGGCTTACTGTTAAAGGCTTGAATATAAAGAATGAGATTTTACTAAGAATTACCAAAAAGTTCAAGTTTATTTGTCACTCAGGTTCAAGGCGCTTACGCTTACAATTTTATATTTAATGAGTGCAACTTACGGTAAAGATGCGTTCTCTCCATGCCTACTGCGGCTGACAATTTCGCCACACTGCCGCCGGTACGCTCAAAATGATATTCCAGATAGGCTTTCTCAAAATGATCCCTGGCCTCTTTTAACGGTAAATTAAAAAATTCAGGCACCGAATGCGCGGTAACGGTATCGCCAATGACCGAACCCAACGCGGCCTTCACCTCATCCAGCTCTATATCTTCCCCTACACCCAGTATCATCAAGCGCTGCACCAGGTTTTTCAATTCCCGCACATTGCCGCGCCAGCTGTAATTGCGCAAATAGTTTTGCGCTGCCATCGAAAATTTCCGAAAAGGCAATCTATCCTGGCTGATAAAATAATCCACATAAAAACTCAGCAATGCAGGCACATCCTCACTGTGTTCCCGTAACGCCTGCACATCAAGCGAGACCTCGTTAAGCAGATAATACAAATCCTGCCGGAAACGCCCCGCCTTGACCTCTTCATCCAGAGCAATGCGAGTTGACGCCACCACCCGAACTTCAACACGAACAGCCTCGCCGCCGCCTACGCGCAGGAATGAACTTGACTCCAATGCGCCTAGCAATCTTAGCTGGGTTTCCTTATCCATGCCGCCGATTTCACCTAAAAATAGCGTCCCCTTATGTGCACGCTCCAACAAACCCGGATAAACTTTACCCGCATCCTCTTTACCGAAGAACTCTACCGCCGAATTTTCCGGCGATATACTGCCTACCGCTACATCGACAAAAGGACCGTCTCGATGAAGACTGTTATTATGCAGATAACGCGCATACATCTCCTTACCAACACCGGGCTCACCGACAAACAACACTCTGGCATCGTGCTGAGCCAAACGCTTTAATTGATCCTTGAGTCGGGCAACAGCAGCACTCTTACCAACCGGTTCAATATCGGCGTGCAATTGCTGTTTAAGCCCTGCATTTTCTATTTGCAGACTGCTGGCTTCCAAAGCCCTTTCTACAATCAATAATAATTTCGCCATAGACAACGGCTTCTCAAGAAAATCATAAGCCCCCAGCCGAGTTGCCTCAACAGCGGCTTCAACGGAGCCGTGTCCTGACATCATAACCACAGGACAAAGCATGGCTTCTTCAGCAACCCATTCTTTCAATAAGGTTATGCCATCGGTATCCGGCATCCAAATATCAAGCAGAATCAAATCAGGGTCTGTAGACTTTTTTAATTCCCTGGCGACGCCGGCATTTTCAGCCGTAACAACCTGATACCCCTCATCCTCAAGAATTTCACAGACCAGCCGACGAATATCCGGCTCATCATCTACAACTAATATACGAGGTATATGTACATTCATATGTTTTACGACATCTTAAAAATTACACGCCGGAAGCTGAATAATAAATCCAGCCCCCACTTTGTCGCATCGGCTCCCTACCAATTGCAACACTTCTTCCGTCCCTGACAGTCGACGGCTGGTGTCAACCCAAATCGCACCGCCATGCTCTTCAACTATTTTTTTAACTATCGCCAAACCCAAGCCGGTTCCCTTGGCCTTGGTGGTGACATAAGGCTCAAAGATTCGTTCAATTTGCTCATCCTTAATACCCGGCCCGTCATCATAAAGCGCTATTTCGATAAAACCGGTGTTATTTTTTTGCACCCGGCGCAGGCTTATTTCAATCAGCCCCTTAGCGCCTATCGCTTCCAGCGCATTTTTAATCAGGTTATGCAATACCTGCCGAATACTAACCGGATCACCCTTAACCTTTAACAAACCGGTCTCGTAATCGGTTTTAAATTTAACCCCGGACTTTACCACATAAAGCGCTAACACCTCCTGAACCAAAACGGGTAAATCAATGTTTACAGTCTGCTTTTTGGAAGGCTTGGCATATTCCGAAAAATCATCCACCATTTCTTTCATCGCCTCAACCTGCTGCACGATAGTTGTGGTTGAGCGCCGCAACATGCCTGCATCGGTGTCGTTTAACTTGTCAGCCAGTTTATGTTGCAAGCGTTCTGCCGATAGCTGTATGGGGGTTAACGGGTTCTTGATTTCATGAGCCAGCCTTCTCGCCACTTCCCCCCAGGCCGCATTTTTCTGAGCCTGAATCAAATCAGTCACATCATCAAAAACCACCACCGCCCCGACTCGCCGACCTTCCTGAGAAAACAGCGGCGTGCCTCTGCATAGCAATTCCTGACGACCGTTGGGACCTAAAAAAGCGATGCGTTGCTGCCATATATCATCGGCTTGTTCCAATAAGCGCTGAATAGACTTTAAAGGCTCGGCCAATTCGGCATATCCCTGCACCAACTCCAACAAAGTCCGTCCGACAAACTGATTTACATGAACATGAAAAATCCGGTAAGCCGCCTGATTGGCAGTACGTATCTTATACATGGTATCAAAACTAATGACTCCGGCGGTTAAGTTCGCCAGTATCGTTTCCAGATAAGCCCGTTGATTTTCCACCTCAATGCCGGCCATCCGGGTTTCATCTCTGGCCCTGGCAATGCGATGAGTCATCTCATTGAAAGACTCGACCAGAAAGCCCAGATCATCCTGAGCAGCAACCGGAAGATCTTGATCATAATTCCCTGAAGCTACTGCCTGCGTACCTTTAACCAGCGCCTTTACCGGAGCGATAATATTACGGATACTGATAAAAGCCACCCAAATAGCCGCCAGTAAACTCACCAACAAAACCAATGACAAAGTCAAAGAGAAGCTCAACTTTAATGAGTTTCTTAAAAAATTCATCTCCTGGTAACGCACAAAGGCAAATTCCACCGAATCGGCTAAATCGGCAATTCTTATCGGCACCGGATATAAAGCCTGCAAATATTGCGGTTCCCGGGTTTTAACGATAACGATAACCCGGATCATCAGCTCATCTTCGCGCACCGGCGCCAAAGCGACAAACTCCGTACTCTGCCGCAATTGCATCCAAATATGCTCATCCGGCAAACTCGGCAAAATATCACTGGGATTGATGCTGCTTGACGCCATAATCCTGCCCTGCCGGGAAAACAGCGTCATCTCGGATGCGCCGGAAAGTTCACGCAAATGTTCGATTTCCAGAGTCACCAACGTTTCCGGCGAATCACTCAATCGCTCGGCCAATTGTTGCGTTTGTCGCAAATGCCAGCGCATCCGTTGGTCTAATGATGCTTGACTCAACTCCAAAGCATCTTCCATCGCCCGGTCTATTTCCACATTAAACCAGCTATCGATACCCTGATGCAGGAACTGCATGGAAAAATAGAACACAATCACAGCAGGAGCCAGAGCCAGTACCACAAACAGCGATACCATGCGCGTCGTTAATCTTGAACCCGCCTCGCGTTTTTTTAACTGCTGCGCCAGAGAATAAATATTAGCACCGACTAAACCGAGCAACACCACAGAACCCAGCGCATTGACCAACAGCAGCCATGAATACATTTCATTCAACTCTGAAGATTCCTGCGTTGCCGAACTCATCAGCTGCAACAACAGTAAAATCAAGCCAAACAAAACCAATATGGACAGACTGACAGGCGGTTTTATTTTGTCAAAGGCCATAACGTCCAATCACTGGATAAATACCATTGGGGGTTAATATAGGCAATCGGGCGTAATGGCAACGGCAAGGCATCTCGATCAAGCGTTACTTTTATGCCGACGGTGTAGCGTTCTTCAGGCGTATAAATCGCCTTATCCATTACTCGAAAACTGCGGATAGCCGACATAGCATCGAGCGCTGCCGATAACGTAGCAAAGTTAGTCACATCACCGGCACTTTCATTTCTGACCCGATACATATTCAGTAATGCATGATAGCCAATACGGTAACGGATACCGGTATTAACGAGCGTCTTATCCCAGAAAAGATCCCGATGCTGCAAGATCTTGATATGCGTATCCCAATACAAAGACACGCCATTTTTCAGCGCCTCCTTTGCCCGCGTACTGAGCCGATAATCTATATCCGCAGACAACACATAGCTATCGCCTTGCAAGGTTATCTCGGCGTTTTCGACCACAACACCAAAGCCTTCGACTGGACTCGGAACCGGCTCTTCAGTCGGCTTAGGGACTGGGGTATCAGTATGACCTATAACAGGAAATGCCGCTATCAACAAACAACACAGCAATACATAACAAAGCGATGTTTTATTGTTTGCTGATGCGCGCATAATAAAATCCATCCATTGCCGATTCACCGGTAAAAATCTGGCGTCCACAGATTCTGGAAATCCCCCAACCCGCCTCTATAGGCAACTCGGCCGCATCGCTATGTTCGACTAAGAAAGATTGAACCAGCTGTTCGTTTTCCTGCTTTAAAATGGAACAGGTGGCGTAAACCAATAGTCCGCCGGGCGCCAGCAGCGGCCAGACGGCTTGCAGAATGGCTTTTTGCATGATTTGTAACGACCCGATATCCTCGGCTCTGCGCAATAATTTAATATCGGGGTGACGGCGAATAACGCCTAAGGCTGAACAGGGCGCATCCAGTAAAATCCGGTCAAACGGTTTGCCGTCCCACCAAACCTGAGGGTTAGTCGCATCGCCTACCACCAGCGTGGCTTGCAAGCCCAGGCGCTGACAATTTTCACTAACTCGCTGCATTCTGGATGCGTCTATATCGACGGCGACCAGCTCTTTTAGCTGCGCCTGACTTTCAAGAATATGCGCGGTTTTGCCGCCCGGTGCGGCGCAGACATCCAGCACCCGCTGTCCCGGCTGCACATCCAGCAATCCGGCCGCCAGTTGCGCAGCAGTATCCTGAACCGATACCCAGCCATCGGCAAAGCCGGGCAGCAAATCTACCGACACCGGTTTATTCAGCTTGATTGCCGACGGACAAAAGTCAACCGCTTCAGCTGCTATGTCCTGTGCGGTTAATAGTTGCAGATACGGTTCTCTGCCGGTTTTAATCAGATTGACCCGCAACACCATCGGCGGTTGCAGGTTATTTTCCAACAATATATTTAACGCCTGCTCAGGCCAATCCTGCTGAATTTGTTTAATCAGCCAGTCGGGATGACTCAGTGCTGCAATCTGAATTTTATCGGCCCGATGTTCAAGCTCTTCCTGCTCGCGCAAATAGGTTCTAAGCAGCGCATTAATCAGCGACTTGGCCCACGGTTTTTTACGGATCGCAAAAACCGTTTCGGACACGGCGGCATGAGATTTTACCCGCATGAAGTTAAGCTGGTACAAGCCCACCAACGCCAAGGATTTAACGTCAGTATCCTTTAGCGGTTTATCCAGTAATTGGCTTAAAATAAAATCCAGCCGATGAAATTGCCTGCAAACGCCGTAACATAATGCTTGAATAAATGCCCGGTCTTTAGCCGACTCTACGCTCAGCAAGGCATTATCTAAAGCGGCGGTTAAAGACTGCCCGTCTTGCAAAACACGGGACAATACCCGTGCTGCGACTAATCGTGTATTCAACCGAGTTTTACCCCGTCAAGGTCGTGAGCACTGAGAAATGCCTGAACAGGCATGCGTTTCCCGCCGGGCAATTGCACCTCCAGCAGCCGTAAAAAACCGACGCCGGTCGCCACATCGATATGCTTATCGACACAGCGCACTGTGCCGGGTTCTTGTTGAGGCGACCGGCCGGTCGCCTCAACGCTAGAATCATCATCCACAGCCGCTGCCTGCCAGATACGTAACACCTTGCCCTGGTAAAGCGTCTGAGTGACCGGCCAGGCATTTAAGCCTCTTACCTTTCGGGCTAGATCCGCCGCCGACTGCGTCCAATCGATATCGGCTTCGCCTTTTTCCAGCTTTTCAGCATAAGTCACCAGCGCCTCATCCTGAGGTTCGGGATGAATGTTTCCGGCTTCCAATTGTTTCAGTATTTTACTCAGACCTATTGCGCCCAACACGGCTAATTTGTCATGCAAATCGACAGCGGTATCGGTAACTTCTATCACGCATTCTTCCTTGTGTAGCATATCGCCGGCATCCAGTTTGCGCACAATCTGCATAATAGTCACACCGGTTTTTTCATCTCCCGCCATCAATGCCCGCTGAATCGGTGCCGCTCCGCGCCAACGCGGCAACAACGAAGCATGGACATTGATGCAGCCCAGCTTAGGCGCATCCAGAACGGCTTGCGTTAAAATCACACCGTAAGCGACCACCACCATCAGATCGACATTAAATGCACCAATCTGCTGCAAATCCTCATCGGTCTTCATTGTCAATGGTTGAAAAACCGGAATTCCGGCCGCCAAGGCCAAGACTTTGACCGGACTGAATTGCAACTTACGTCCTCTGCCCGCCGGGCGATCCGGCTGGGTATAGACCGCGCAAACCTCATGTTCCGAATCCAGCAGCATCTGCAAGCAAGGAACCGCAAATTCAGGGGTTCCGGCAAAAATTATCTTCATCAACTCGTTTCCATTTTATGGTTTTTTTCCAATTTTTTCTTAATTCGCTGCCTTTTTAACGGTGAAATATAATCGACAAACAGTTTCCCGCTTAAATGGTCCAGTTCGTGCTGAACACAAACAGCCAGCAAATCTCTGGCACCAAATTCAAAAGACACACCTTCACGATCGAGCGCTCTAACTATAATATGCTCAGCCCTGGTCACTTTTTCAAAAAAACCGGGCACCGAAAGACAGCCTTCTTCGGACTCTTTAACCCCGTCTTTTTCAATAATTTCAGGATTGATTAAACATAAAGGAGCGTTCTTTTCCTCACTGACATCGATGACCACCACCCGCTGATGCACATTAACCTGCGTTGCGGCCAAGCCTACACCATGCGATTCATACATAGTCTCAAGCATATCATCGACCAACCTTTTAATTTTATCATCGACTGTTTTTACAATTGCCGCTTTCTTACGCAACCGATTATCCGGAAACTCGAGAATAGATAGAATACTCAACAAACCCACCACTATAATAATTGAATACTGGAATTCTATCTGAATTCATCTAAACTTTGAATTCAGATCGCACAAAAAGACTCGACAGGAACCCCAACATGGCTTTTCGAACATTCACCGGATTGATAGTTTCTCTGCTCATCGGCAACAGCGCATGGGCCGATGAGATACAAATAAATCCATCCCATCCCGATCAATATACTGTCGCCAAAGACGATACGCTATGGGAACTATCCGGTAAATTTTTAACTCACCCCTGGCAATGGCCTGAATTATGGAGTCGTAATACCCAAATTAAGAACCCTCACCTTATTTATCCCGGCGATACCATTTATTTTTCAATAATCGACGGCAACCCTCAGCTAAGTCTTTCGCGTAGCGAACTCCCGCTGGCCAAATCCAATGCTCCCTGCGTACTTCTAGAAGAAGACTTCAAGCAAGGCCGCCGAGACTTTGCTGTTTCCGAAGACGGCAAAGTACTGCCTTGTATTCGGGTCATCGAGCTGAAACAGGCCATTAACTTAATCCCTGCTGAAACCATAAGCAGTTTCCTGTCATCACCCAATGTGGTTGATGAACATGAACTGAGCAAGGCGCCGTATGTTGTTGACTTTGCGGGCGAGCATCTGATTGTCGGTACCGACGACCGCGTTTATGTCCGCTCAATAACCGAACCGAAAAACCAATCCTACACGATTTACCGACCGGGCAGCGCCTATATCAGCCCGGAAAGCGACGAAATTTTAGGCTATGAGGCGCAATATATTGCCGACGCCTCATTACAAAAACCCGGTGACCCGGCGACATTAACCATAACCAAATCCGTCCAGGAAATTCGTATCGGCGATCGCATTATGCCTCATACTGAACAGGATATTGCGTTACATTATTTTCCCCGTCCGCCCGAACAACACATCAACGGCAGTATCATCAGTGTCCTGGGCGGCGTGTCCCAAATCGGCAAATATAACGTGGTAGTCATAGACAAAGGTAGAGTTGACGGGCTTTTAGCCGGACACGAACTGGACATCTATCAACGCGGTACTGTTATCCGGGATTTGAACAGTCCGGTTAAGAATGATCGCGTTAATCTTCCGGATGAAATGGCCGGTACCCTGATGGTTTTTCGACCGTTTGAGCGTGTCAGTTATGCGCTGGTCATGAAAGCGACTCAGGCGCTTCATATTTTAGACAAAGTTAAAACCCCCTGAACATTCCCGAGCAAGACATTAACTGCTGGCTTGCGCTGTTGCGCACCCCGGGTATCGGTTGCAGGACATTTCTCCGCTTACTGAGCAGCCATACCCCGGCACAGTTATTTGTAGAATCCGCCTCCGCACTGAGCGCCTTGGGCTTAAAAAGCGACATCGTCAATGCGATCAAAAATCCTGATTGGACGCTGATCGACTATGATTTGCGCTGGCTCAGTCAGGAGAATAACAGCGTTATCACCCTGAATGACCCAAACTATCCGCCGCTGTTAAAAGAGATCGCCGACCCTCCGCCCCTTTTGTTTGTACGCGGCAACCCCGAACTGCTATCTTTGCCGCAAATTGCGATCGTGGGCAGCCGTAATCCGTCGGCATTAGGCCTTGAGATCGCCTTTAACTTCGCTAAAACCTTGAGTCATTGCGGCTTTACCATTACCAGCGGACTGGCCCTGGGTATCGATGCCGCCAGCCATCAGGGCGCATTAAAAGCCAAAGGCTATACGATTGCAGTCGCCGGAACCGGGCTGGATCGTGTTTATCCGGCCCGGCATAAAGACCTGGCCACTGACATTGTCAATTCCGGTGCAATGGTCTCGGAATTTCCGCCAGGCACTACCGCCAAAGCCAACCACTTTCCCCGGCGCAACCGCATTATCAGCGGCTTGTGCCAGGGCCTGCTGGTGGTTGAAGCTGCCAAGCAAAGCGGCTCCCTGATTACTGCGCGTATGGCCCTGGAGCAAAACCGTGAAGTTTTTGCCATCCCCGGCTCCATTCACAACCCGCTGGCCCGAGGTTGCAACGCACTAATCCGCGAAGGCGCAAAACTTGTCGAAACAACCCAAGATATTCTTGAAGAACTAAACCAATATAATCAACAAGATGAGATTTTCGCCCCGGTAACAATACAATCAACACTTGACCTGGAGCAGCAAACATTATTGAATCTTGTCATGTTTAGCCCGACTTCTATCGATACTCTGGTTGAAAATGCCAATGAATCTGTCGAAGTTATTTCGTCAATGTTACTGATTCTGGAGCTGCAAGGTTACATAGAAGCAACCCCCGGCGGCGGCTATACGAGAATGAAATAATCATAAACAAACAAGAGCCTATGAAAGAAAATATTTTTGATGTCCTGATGTACTTATTCGAAAACTATATGGAAGATGAAATTGAAATACTTCCTGACAGCGATGTCGTCAGAACAGAATTGCTGGAAGCGGGCTTTGAGCAAATCGAAGTCAACAAAGCTTTCGAATGGCTGGAATCGCTTAGCCTGCAACGCGCGATAAAAACGTCAGCCTCTCCTGTATTCCGTATTTTTTGCAGCCAGGAAAAAGCCAAATTGGATATTGAAAGCCGCAACTTACTGATGTTCCTTGAGAATAGCGGCATCCTGAGCTCATCCAACCGGGAGATCGTCATCGACCGGGCCATGGCGCTGGAAAATGAAGAAATATCCATGGAAAAACTGAAATGGATCGTACTGATGGTATTGCTCAGCCAGCCGGATGAAGAAATCGCCTTTTCAAGAATGGAAGATATCGTTTACGACCTTATTCCCACCTACTTGCATTAACGAAGGCTCAAGAGTCAAGGTTCAAAACGCAGACCCTTTACCTTTCACCTTCCTTTAAACCTTTCACCTCTTTTTAAGAATAAATGAGCAAGAATCTCGTCATTGTAGAATCGCCCGCAAAAGCTAAAACCATCGAAAAATATTTGGGCAAGGACTTTCAGGTTTTAGCCTCGTACGGACATGTGCGCGACCTGATCCCCAAAGAGGGCGCAGTTGACCCGAACAATGACTTTGCCATGAAATACGAGGTCATCGATCGCAACCAAAAACATGTTCAAGCCATTGCCAAAGCCCTTAAGACCGCAGACACTTTATATTTGGCGACTGACCCTGATAGAGAAGGCGAAGCTATTTCCTGGCATTTGCTGGAACTGCTGAAAGAGAAAAAACTGCTAAAAGACAAGCCGGTACATCGGGTCGTATTTCATGAGATTACCAAAAAAGCCGTCACCGATGCCATTGCCAATCCCGAGCCATTAGCCGTCAACTTGGTCAACGCCCAACAGGCTCGCCGCGCCTTGGACTATCTGGTCGGTTTTAACCTGTCGCCGCTGTTATGGAAAAAAATCCGCCGAGGCCTGTCGGCAGGCCGGGTACAAAGCCCCGCCTTGCGTATGATCGTCGAGCGTGAACTTGAAATCGAGGCCTTTAAAACTCGCGAATACTGGACCATCAATGCCGCCTTAACCGCACAGGAACAGAATTTCAAAGCCAAACTGACCCGGTTTGACGGCGAAAAAATCAGCCAGTTCAGCATCACCGACGAACAGCTGGCTGAAAAGACCAGGCAAACCTTGCTGGATGCCGCCGACGGTCAATTAATAGTTGCCAAACTGGAGAAAAAACAGCAAAAACGCAACCCGGCACCGCCGTTCATCACTTCGACATTGCAACAGGAAGCCTCGCGCAAACTGGGTTTTACCACCAAACGCACCATGATCGTCGCTCAGCAACTCTATGAAGGCATTGATATAGGCGGCGAAACCGCCGGTCTGATCACCTATATGCGTACCGATTCGGTCAACCTGTCGGTCGATGCTGTCGAAGATATCCGCGCGCTGATTGCCGAAAATTACGGTGCCGACAACGTGCCTAAAGAGCCCAGACTGTTTAAAACCAAGTCGAAAAATGCTCAGGAGGCGCACGAAGCCATACGTCCGACTTATCCACGATACCTGCCCAACCAGATCAAAGAGCAGCTGAGTATCGAACAGTTCAAACTCTATGAGCTGATCTGGAAGCGTACCATCGCCTGCCAAATGATTCATGCCACGCTGAATAGGGTCTCCGTCGATTTAACCTGTGCCGACGGCAAACACGTATTTCGGGCAACCGGTTCCACGATTGCTTCGCCCGGCTTCATGGCGGCTTATCTGGAAGGCAAAGATGACAGTGCCGAGAGCGACGATAAAGAAAGCTTTCTGCCGCCGATGGAAGAAGGCCGCCCCGTCCAGCTGGACGACATCATTGCCGGACAGCACTTCACCGAGCCGCCGCCGCGCTACGGCGAAGCCAGCCTAGTAAAATCCCTGGAAGAGCACGGTATCGGAAGGCCATCAACCTATGCGTCGATTATTTCGACTTTGCAAAACCGCGAATACGTGACGCTGGACGGTAAACGCTTCTACCCGACCGATGTCGGCCGTATCGTCAACAAATTCCTGACCGAACATTTCACCAAATACGTCGATTACGATTTTACCGCTAATCTGGAAGATCAGCTGGATGCGGTATCTCGGGGAGAAAAAGACTGGATTCCATTGATGCACGACTTTTGGAAACCGTTCACCACCCTGATTCATGAAAAAGAACAAAGCGTCCAGCGCAAAGATGTCACCCAGGAAGCCATCGATGAAAAATGTCCCGATTGCGGCAGTCCGCTGTCCATTCGTTTAGGGCGTAATGGCCGATTTATCGGCTGCACCAACTATCCTGAATGTTCCTATACCCGTAACCTGAACGATGATCCCGGCGCTAGCGATGAACCCGAGCTTATCGAAGGTCGAACCTGTCCTAAATGCGAATCGCCTTTAGTGATCAAGACTGGCCGCTACGGCAAATTTATCGGTTGCAGCGCTTATCCCCAATGCAAGCATATCGAACCATTGGAAAAACCGATGGATACCGGCGTTGAGTGTCCGCAATGCAAAAAAGGCAATATCCTCAAGCGCAAATCACGGAACAGCAAGATATTCTATTCCTGCTCGGAATACCCGAAATGCGATTACGCCTTATGGAACGCGCCGATCAAAGAAAGTTGCCCGGAATGTGCGTGGCCTATTTTGACCGTTAAAGAAACCAAACGGCGCGGCGTGGAAAAAGTGTGTCCGCAAAAAGACTGCAAATACGCAACGCCGTATGAAGGCGATCCTGCCGATGTGCAGGGACCTAAAAAGCTTGGTGCGTTGTAAATTTTTTTTATTCACCATGAAGACACGAAGTTCACGAAGAAACACCAAGTTAAAAACTTCGTGTTCTTCGTGGTGATATGCCTTAAGTCGGCAGGTTCCTTATCTCCAAATCACCTAAGTAGGTAGGCAAGAACTTTGTATTCAGCTAGGCCAGTATCAAAGCGCCATAAGGATAAAAATACTTATGCATTACTACTTGGTCCACACATAGCGAAAGAACGAAAAAAATGCCCTATCACTCCCGGTTCAAAATAAAAAACGCCGTCCGTCAGCTCAAAGCCGGAGCGGTGATTGCTTACCCCACAGAAGCCGTCTACGGCTTAGGCTGCGACCCGCTCAACGAAGCGGCGGTGATGACCCTGCTCGACGTCAAACAGCGCCCGATAGCAAAAGGCCTGATTCTTATCGCCTCGTCCCTTGCGCAACTGCGTCCCTACCTCGTTTTGGATCAAACCATTATCGACCGCATAACCCCCACCTGGCCCGGCCCTGTCACCTGGGTTATTCCGGCCCAGTCCTGGGTGCCGAAATGGCTGACCGGCGAACATCAATCCCTGGCCGTCAGAGTGACCCGTCACCCGATAGCCCGCGACTTATGCGCCCAATTCGGCAGCCCGCTGGTGTCCACCAGCGCCAACCCGACAACGCGGCCCGCCATCAAGGAATCGAGAAAACTGCTCAAAACCTTTGCCAATGCCGATATTTTTATCGTTCATGGCAAAGTCGGCGAGTTGGCCCAGGAAACCGCTATTTATGATGCGCTGAGCGGACAGCGGTTACGTTAATGATAAACATAAAATTATTCAGGATAATGCCCCTTATCTTTTAATCCGGCAACAACGCATTAGCCGATAAGCTGCCGGTATGACCAGCATCGACAGCAGCGGTGCGGTGATCATGCCGCCTAGCATCGGCGCCGCTATCCGGCTCATCACTTCGCTGCCGGTGCCGCTTCCCCATATAATCGGTAATAATCCGGCGATAATCACGGCGACGGTCATCGCTTTAGGGCGCACTCGCAGCACTGCGCCTTCTTGGATAGCGGCCAGCAAGTCGGCTTCGCTATGCTGACCGTTGTTAATGCGTTCGCCCCAGGCCTGTTTTAAATACATCAGCATGATTACGCCGAATTCGGCGGAAATTCCCGCCAACGCGATAAAGCCGACACCGGTGGCAACCGATAAGTTAAAGTCCAGTAGATACAGAAACCACACTCCGCCAGTCAGCGCAAAAGGCAGGGTGACCATGATCAACAAGGCTTCATCGATACGTGAAAAAGTCAGGTACAACAGGACAAAGATAATCAGCAGCGTTGCCGGAACCACTAACATCAGGCGGGCATTGGCGCGTTCCAAAAACTCGAACTGGCCGGAATAGCTTAGGGTGATGCCCGGCTCAAGTTTGACATCGCGGCTTACGGCGGTTCTAAGATCATCGACAACCGAAGCTAAATCACGGCCGCGGACATCGATATAGACCCAGCCGCTGGGACGGGCGTTTTCGCTTTTCAGCATCGGCGGGCCGTCGCTGATATGGATATGCGCCACGGTGCCCAAGGTGATTTGACTGCCTTGGGCGGTTACGATGGGCAGTTGTTGCAGTCGCTCCAGGGTGTCGCGCCATTCACGCGGATAACGCAGATTAATCGGATAACGCGCCAAGCCTTCAACGGTTTCGCCTATATTATCGCCGCCGATCAGGCCCGATACTACCGATTGCAGCTCGGCAATGTTCAGGCCGAACTGGGCGGCCGCCTTGCGGTCGATGTCAATATCGATATAACGGCCGCCGGTCAGCCGTTCGGCCAGTGCCGATGACACGCCTTGCACCTGTTTGGCGATGCGTTCAACACGCTGGGCGACCCGGTCGATGTCGGCCAAGTTGCTGCCGGTAATCTTTACGCCTATCGGGGTTTTAACGCCGGTCGCCAGCATGTCGATCCGGTTGCGTATCGGTGGAATCCAGACATTGGTCAGCCCCGGCACTTTGACCGCCGCATCCAGCGCCTCCAGCAGTTTGTCCGGGGTCATGCCGGGTCGCCATTCGCTACGCGGCTTGAATTGTATGGTGGTTTCGAACATTTCTAGTGGTGCAGGGTCGGTCGCGGTATCGGCGCGACCCATTTTTCCGTAAACACGAGCCACCTCCGGTACGGTTTTGATCATGCGGTCGGTTTGCTGTAACAACTCGCTGGCTTTTTGAACGGATAACCCTGGCAGGGCGCTGGGCATATACAGCAAATCGCCCTCATCCAGAGGCGGCATAAATTCGCCACCCAATTGACTGACCGGCCACAACACCGTCAACGACAGCATTACGGCGATTAGAAGGGTAGATTTAGGCCGACGCAGCACCGCATCCAGCAGCGGCCTATAAACCTTAATCAGCCAACGATTAAGCGGGTTGTCGGTTTCGCTGGGTAATTTGCCGCGTATCCAGTAACCCATCAAAATGGGGATTAAGGTCACCGAAAGACCGGCGGATGCAGCCATTACATAGGTTTTGGTAAAAGCCAGTGGGCTGAATAATCGCCCTTCCTGTGCTTCCAGGGTAAACACCGGTAAAAACGACAAGGTGATAATCAGCAACGAAAAAAACAACGCCGGGCCGACTTCGACTGCCGCATCGGTCATGACTTGCCAATGCGCCTCGCCCTTCAGCGTTTCATCGGGATGGGCATGTTGCCAATTCTCGATTTTCTTGTGTGCGTTTTCTATCATCACTACCGCCGCGTCAACCATCGCGCCGACCGCAATCGCAATCCCTCCCAGCGACATGATGTTGGCATTGATGCCCTGATAGCGCATGACGGCGAAGGCCGTCAGCACGCCCAGCGGCAGGGCGACTATCGCCACCAGCGACGAGCGAAAATGGCCCAGAAATAACACGCAAACCAACGCCACTACGATAAACTCTTCAATCAGCTTGTTAGTCAGGTTATCTACTGCGCGGTCGATAAGCTGGCTGCGATCATAGGTGGTAACAATCTCCACGCCTTTAGGCAGGCTGGCTTTAAGGGTTTCCAGTTTGTTGCGCACGGCGACGATGGTTTCCCTAGCATTTTTGCCTGAGCGCAAAATAATCACCCCGCCTACGGTTTCGCCTTCGCCATCCAGTTCGACGATGCCGCGACGCATTTGCGGGCCGACCTGGATATGTGCGACATCGCCTAACAGCACCGGCACGCCGTCGGCCAGCTTTATGACTATGGACTTAAAATCCTCCAGCGATTTCAAATAGCCGTCGGAGCGCACCATCAATTCCGCCTCGCCCAGGGTCAACACCGCGCCGCCGGTTTCGGCATTGGCTTGATTGATGGCCGTGCTGACTTGCCCGTGGCTGATAGCTAGGCTGGCCAGTTTTATCGGATCGAGTACCACCTGATATTGCTTGACCATGCCGCCGATGGTGGCGACTTCCGCGACATTGGGCAGGGTCTTAAGTTCGTATTTTAAAAACCAATCCTGTAATGAACGCAGCTCCGATAAATCGTGTCGTCCACTTCGGTCGACTAGCGCGTATTGATAAATCCAGCCGACACCGGTGGCATCCGGCCCAAGGTTTGCCTGTGCTGTGGCAGGCAACCGGCTTTGCACCTGATTGAGATATTCCAAAACCCGCGAACGCGCCCAATACAAGTCGGTGCCGTCTTCAAACAGCACATAAACAAAGCTGTCGCCGAAAAAGGAATAACCGCGCACCGTCATGGCTCCAGGCACCGACAGCATGGTGGTTGCCAGCGGATAGGTGACCTGGTTTTCGACCACTTGCGGCGCTTGCCCGGGATAACTGGTGCGGATAATGACTTGTACATCGGACAAGTCCGGCAACGCATCAACAGCGGTGGTTTTAACCGACCAAATTCCCCAGGCGGCGATAAACAATGTAGCCAGCAGCACCAAAAAGCGGTTGGCAACCGACCAGCGTATCAATCCGGCAATCATTGCGCACCATCCGTTGGTAAGTTGGCTGAACGGGCTTCAATGCTGTTAAGACTGGCTTCGGAATCGATTAGGAACTGGCCGCTAGCGACCACTTGCTGACCGTTTTCTAGCCCGGCGCTGATGACGGTTTGGTTGCCGATTTCATGGCCGAGTGTGACTTGTTGCGGCGTATAGCGTCCTTGATCGTCCACCACCATCACCAAGGTGCGTTTGCCGGTACGGATCAACGCTTCGCTCGGTACGGCCAGAGCGGTGTCTTGGCTGGCGCTGCTTAGGGTGACTTGTGCCGACAATCCCGGACGCAGTTGTTGTTGGGGATTTTTCAGCTCTACTCGCACCCGGACGCTACGGCTGGATTCGTTGAGCATCGGCAAGATCGTCGCTACCCGGCCTTCAATACTGCGTTCCGGGAATGCGCTGAGCCGCACTTTGGCGCTGTCGCCTAGGCTTATCGCCTCCGCCTGAGCTTCGGGAACCGCAACCTCCAGCCAAACGCTGGATAAACCATTGATCTGAGCCAGCGTTTGGCCGCGACTCAATGTCATGCCGTTACGCACCTCCAGGGTTTGAATGACGCCGGCTATCGGTGCGCTGATCGTATAATACGATTGAACGGCACCGGTTTGCTCCAGTCGCTGAACCAGCTTTTCGGGCATACCCTGCAATAGCAAACGTTGGTGTGCGGCACCGAGTAACTGCTTATCGTTAAAGCCGCGTACCGCCAACAGTTCCAGTTGTGCTGCCGCCCATTCCGGCACCAAGATTTTGACCAACGGTTGTCCAGCTTTGACCACATCGCCGACAGCCAACGGCCAGACGCGTTCGACAAAGCCGCCGCTACGAGTTTGTACGATGGCAATATCGCGCTCGTTAAAAGCCATTACACCGGTGGCTTCAATTTGGCGACTCAGCGGGATGCGGGTAACCGTCGCCAAGCGCAGGCCGATATTTTGCGTTACTGTCGAATCGATGCTTAATCCGGGTGCGGTGTCTTCATTGTTATCCTTGGTATTATCGGCGTACTTGGCGATTAAGGGCATGTCCATGAACGGCGATGGGCCGGGCTGGTCGAAGTGCTGCTGCGGCATCATCGGGTCGTACCAATAAAGGACTTTCTGTTCATTGTCGGCCGCTACCGGTTCAACGGGTGCAGGCTGATTTTGCAACGCCAACCGCCAGCCGATGCCGCCGCCTAATGCCAGCAGCAGAGCGGCTATGGTTAAAAGGAGTGGGGGGTTATTCGATATTTTCATGGCTGTAATTCCGCATGTTCCAGGGTTTGTTCGCTATAGGTGTAGTGCAGGTGGGCGGCCAATTGTCGGCGCTCGCCTTCTAGGGCGATGGCTTTCAGCTCGGTGTCTATGCGCTGTTGCCGCGCCGCGATCAAGGTCGTTAAATCGCCCCGATTGCCGCGCCAATCGGCTAAGGTCAGCGCAACTTTTTGTTCGGCTAAGGGGATCAAGGTTTCACGCGTCCGCCTGACCGCATTGGACAAGCGCCGGTGTTCGGCCAATGCCGATTCCAGCATGGCGGTATGTTCCAGCAAGGCCGCGTTACGTTCGGCAACTAAGGCATTGCGTTCGAGCAGCTTGGCCTCCAGTTTGGGTTGTTGCCGGGAGCCGGAAAACAACGGTAAATCGACGCTGACCTGCACCGACATCATGTCGCTAAATTCCGGGCCGCGCCGCTGGTACCCTACTTCCAAGGCCCAGTCAGGGATTTTGGCCGCTTTAGCTTCAGCAACTTCGGCGTCCAGCACTTGGGCTTTTGGATCGAATAAATCCAGTTCCGGGTGGCGGTGTAGACCATGCGAAAGCGAATGCTGATTAATCGGCCAGTCGGGCACCGTGCCGGTCAACGGCTGAGTCCCCGCTTCGCCTATCCAGCGTTTTAACTGGGCGATAGCCTGGGCTTGGCGGCTGGCCAGTTCATCACGGCGTTCTTCAATCAACGCAGCTTCCCGGCGCGGGGCAACCAATTCGCCGGACATGCCTGAACCACCAGCAAAGTGCGCTTGTACGGCACGGTCGAACAGACGATTTTCATTCGCTAAATCGGCAATACGGGCAAGCTGGCTTTCGACGGTTTGCCGGGCAATCCAGGCGGCGGCTGTTTGCTTTAATACTTGAAGCCTGAGCAAGCGAGTTTGCGCCTCGGCCAGCGCTACACGACCTGCAGCTGCCGCAACACGCGCATCCAATTTGGCTGAATTGGGAAACGCCTGCATTATGCCGATGTGCTGCATGGTCATAAAATCACTGGACAAGCTAAAGCTATTGTTGCCTTGTACAGGTAGGTTGTTTACCCCTAGTGCGAGTTTAGGATCGGGCAAGGCCCCGGCCGGAATTGCCGCCTGCCGGGCGGCATCTATTCGGGTTTCATTGGCGCTTAGAATCGGTGCTTCACGCAAGGCCAATGCTTGTGCATCGGCAAAAGACAAAGCGTTAACGTTGCAAGGCAGTGTAAGCAACAGCAGCGCGATGGCTGCACGACTTGCCGGGGTAAAGTCGGGATGGAATAAAAAAAACATGGCCTAACTCCTGACGGCACACGCGGCGTTTGCGGCGGCAGAAATGGACAAAATCCCTACGGCAGCGATAAGCAAACAGAGCAATGTGCAACATGATCGTTTTAAACCGCGCCTGTTTTTTTAGGCAAAATGGCGCGGGATTAATATGTCGGAATTAGACGGAGGTTGGCGGTCGCCAAGTGGCAGAGGGGTCGAAAGACAACACAATAGTGCTGGGTGAGGGGGGTTTTTCAATACCGACCGGAGCGGATATTCGGCATTCCATTAGATGAATCATGCCCGGATTGACCGGTTGGCAATCTTGATCGGCTTTACAGAGCTTGCCGGTTTTGGCAATAGTATCGGCATCGTTACAACAGTCGTGAACCTCGGCTGAGTCCATCATCATCTCTGCGCATTTGGCGGCGCAAGAGGTATCGCTAACCATTGCATTCGCAACGGCCTGAAGCGGTAATGCAACGCAGAGCAAAGTGATCAAAAACAGATTTAAGGTTCGCATGGGCAGGAGGTGCTATCCAATAACCTCCAGGCCGCCCATATAAGGCTGCAATGCCTCGGGAATACGAATGCGCCCTGCTGCATCCTGATAATTCTCCATCACCGCAATCAGGGTCCTGCCTGCCGCCAAACCGGAGCCGTTCAGGGTATGCACCAACTCGGGTTTGGAGGTGGCAGGGTTGCGCCAACGCGCTTGCAGGCGGCGCGCCTGAAAGTCCTTGAAGTTGCTGCACGACGATATTTCCCGATAAGTGCCCTGCCCCGGCAGCCACACTTCCAGATCGTAAGTTTTGCTTGATGAAAAACCGGTATCACCTGCGCATAACAACATTTTACGGTAAGGCAAATTGAGTTTTTTCAAAATGGCTTCCGCATGATGCGTTAACTCTTCATGTGCCGCAGCCGAATCCTCAGGCTTTACGATTTGCACGATCTCGACTTTTTCGAATTGATGCTGACGGATCATGCCTCTGACATCGCGACCGTAAGCGCCGGCTTCGCTACGGAAACAGGGGCTGTGGCAGACGAATTTAAGCGGCAGATCTTTGGCGTCGATAATCACGTCTCTGACGATGTTGGTGACCGGTACTTCAGCGGTCGGAATCAGGTATAAGGCAGGATCGTCGCTGGCCTTGAACAGATCGGCTTCAAACTTGGGCAATTGGCCGGTGCCGCGCAAGCTGTCGGCGTTGACCAGGAAAGGCACGTAGGTTTCGCTGTAACCGTGTTCGGCGCTATGGGTATCGAGCATCAGCTGAATAATGGCCCGTTGCAAGCGTGCCAGCGGCCCGTTTAATACCACAAACCGGGCGCTGGCAATTTTTGCACCCAGCTCGAAATCCATGCCTTTGTTGATTGCGCCTAAATCGACATGGTCTTTGGGCTCAAAATCAAAAGTCGGAATGTCGCCCCAGCGGCTGATTTCGAGATTGTCGTCTTCACTCCTGCCGTTCGGCACGCTCTCTTCAAGCAGATTGGGTATGCCTTCCATCAGGGCGGTCATTTTTGCCTGAATGTCGGACAGCTCGGTTTCGGCAGCCTTTAGCTCGTCGCCTAAATGCTGAACCTGATCCAACAGCGGCTGTACTTGTTCGCCTTTAGCCTTGGCTATACCGATAGCTTTTGAGCTGCTGTTACGTGCATTCTGCAATTCCTGGGTTCTAACCTGAATGTCTTTGCGCCGGGTTTCCAGCTCGGAATAATACTCGGGATTAAAATCGAATGAACGCCGATTGAGCTGTTCCTTAACAAAATCGAGCTCGGTTCTGAATAAGCGGGGATCTAACATGATTTCTTGTTACCTTTAATAAAAATGTGTAGTTGTTTCTCCGCACCGCTGGAGCGGCGCAGACTGCGTTCCCATGCCAGAGCGCGGGAACGATAAAAGCATGAGGCCTTTCGCCTTAAATATTGACCCTATTAAATCTGCCTGCCCACCAGCAAGCCCATCCAAATCACCAGAATACAGATCAGGCCATTGACGACAAACGTGCCCAGCATTAAGTTCAAATGGGTATCGAATGAATAGCCACTTTCTACTAGATATAACAATAAATATAAACCGGACAGGGTCAGAAAAACCCCGACCATAATCACCGTCAGTACGACCCGGTATTCCTCAGACAGCGCGATTTTCTGCAACAAAATAGTCGCAATGATGCTGATCAGAAAAGCACCTATCGCGTTAATGCTCATCAACGCATAAGGAATAACGCCGCCCGACCAGGAAATAACGCCATCCGAATAATAAAACAGGCCTCTGCCGCACAATAAGCCTATCCAGACCGCAAATACACAGGAAGTAATACTAGCGAATATATTCAATGCTGCTTTGGTTAAGTGGCCCTGTTCGATTAAATAAAAAGTATCCAGTGAAAATGTCGAGAAGGTTGTCAGTGAACCTAAAAATCCGACCAAAATGGCCGCCCGGTATTCAAAGGTAATAGTGACGCGCTGCAGAATCAAGGTTTCAGCCAGCAAGCCGATCATAAACGAACCGATAATATTGACAACCAAGGTGCCATAAGGAAACCCGCGTCCCAGCCATTGAGCAACACCCGATGACACCAGAAAGCGCAGCACCGCACCGAACGACCCGCCCAATGCAATCGCAACAATATGATTCATAAGCTAAAATTTGATAAAATGCTCACGGTAATAACGCAGTTCTTCGATAGATTCGACAATATCGGCCAAAGCCTGATGCGCAGACTGTTTTTTAAAGCCGTCTTTGACTTCAGGAGCCCATCTGGCCGCCAGCTCTTTAACCGTTGACACATCGATATTGCGATAATGAAAATACGCTTCCAGTGTAGGCATATAGCGATACAAAAATCGTCTGTCCTGGCCAATGCTGTTGCCGCAAATCGGCGAGGTATTTTCCGGCACCCACTGCTTTAAAAATGCCAGCGTTTGCCGTTCGGCTTCCGCCGTATCAATAGAGGAAGCCTTGACGCGCTCGATCAAGCCGGATTGCCCGTGGTGATGTTGATTCCAGTCATCCATGGCCGCCAACGCCGCATCGGGCTGATGCACAGCCAGCACCGGGCCTTGAGCCAGGATATTCAAATGGTTATCGGTAACAATCGTAGCAATCTCGATAATCGAATCACTGTCCGGATCAAGCCCGGTCATTTCAAGATCGATCCAGATAAGATGCAAGGAGTCCTGCGCCATTTATTGATTCCGTTGTATATAAGGGGGCGGTTAGTGTAGCATTGGCTAATCTGTACGTCTAACTCTTAAACTTTGAAGAATCGCGCTTATGAACAGCTTTACCATCGTCTTTTTAATCGCTCTAGCCCTGTCTTTTTCAGTGCAGTTTTGGCTGGCCAAGCGCCATAGCGATCACATAGCAAAGCACCGCTCCGCAGTGCCCGAAGCTTTTAAAAACACCGTCTCGCTGGAAGCTCATCAAAAAGCGGCCGACTACTCGCTGGAAAAAATCAGACTGGGTCATATAGACAGCATCATCAGCATTATCGTGTTGTTAATACTGACCGTCGGCGGCGGCATTAATTGGGCTTTCGAGTTTTGGGCGGCAACGGTGCAATCTCCTTTAGTTGCGGGCTTGGCGGCATTAGCGACGATTTTTCTCATCATGACCGCAACGGAAATTCCGACTAGCGTCTACCAAACGTTTGTGATCGAGGAAAAATACGGTTTCAACAAAAGCACCCCGCAACAATTCATTAAGGATCAGCTGCTGCAACTGGGTTTAGTCGCCGCTATCGGCATGCCGTTGCTGGCTCTAATCCTGTGGGTCATGGACAGCATCGGTTCGCTATGGTGGTTATGGGCCTGGGGCATACTAATGGGCTTTTCGTTGCTGATGAGCTGGCTTTACCCAACCTTGATCGCGCCGTTATTCAATAAATTTACGCCGATGGAAGAAGGTTCGTTAAAAGCCCGGATTCAAGGCTTGCTTGCCCGGTGCGGCTTTAGCAGCAACGGCATCTTCATTATGGACGGCTCCAAGCGTTCAGGGCACGGCAACGCTTACTTCACCGGCCTTGGCAACAACAAGCGCATCGTGTTTTTCGATACGCTGATCAACTCTCTGGATGACGAAGAACTGGAAGCGATACTGGCCCACGAACTGGGACATTTCAAATGCAAACACACCATTAAGATGCTGATTGCCAACGCTATTATGACGCTGATCAGTTTCGCGGCGCTAGGCTGGCTGATCGGCCAGCAATGGTTCTACAGCGGCCTGGGCGTAGAACAACCGTCACATGCCGCCGCCCTGTTGCTGTTCATGCTGGTGTCCTCGTCATTTACCTTTTTTATTCAACCGATCATTGCTTACTTTCAGCGCAAATTTGAATTCGAAGCCGATAATTTTGCGTCAAGTCATGCTAAAGCCGAGAAATTAATCAGCGCGCTGGTGAAGCTGTTTGAAGAAAACGCCAGCACCTTGACGCCCGATCCTCTGTATTCCGCGTTCCATTACAGCCACCCGCCGGCGGCTATCCGTATCGCCAATTTAGAATCTCAAATACGTGTCTGAGTTAATTGAAGGCCTGGTCATCTCCCATTTAGGTCAGGGCATTGCGGTTGAACATGACGATAAGATTGTGCTGTGCCAAACGCTGCGGCGGATTGAAACCGTCGCAGTCGGCGACAGAGTGCTATGGACGCAATCCTCGCCCGATCAAGGCCGCATAGAAGAAATTCTGCCCCGGCGTTCGCTATTGATGCGTCCGTCCAGAAACGGCAAAACCCGTCCGGTTGCGGCCAATATCGATACCGTATTTGTGGTCTTTGCGATTGAGCCTTACTGCGATTTTTTGCTGATAGACCAGTATCTGGCAATTTGCGAGAATCGCAATATCGATGCCGCCTTAGTGCTGAATAAAACCGATCTGCCGCAATCTGCCGGTATTGAACAAGAACTGCTGGACTATACCAAACTGGGCTACGCGCTGTACCGGGTTAGCGCCACAGCGGCGGCCGGTCTGGATCAACTCAAGGTGGCATTAAAAGATCAGGTCAGTATTTTAGCGGGACAATCCGGCGTCGGCAAATCATCGCTAACCAACGCGATTATTCCCGACAAGGAGCTAAAAACCAACACCGTCTCGGCAACCACCAAACACGGGCGACATACCACCACGGCGGCAACGCTGTATCACATGGCCCAAGGCGGTGATTTGATCGACAGCCCCGGCGTCGCTATTTTCGGGCTGGCGGGTTTATCCGAACAGCAACTGGCTTACGGCTACCGCGAATTCCAGACGCTGATTGAACAATGCCGGTTTAAAAACTGCCGCCACTTGGTTGACAAGGGCTGCGCGGTGCGTCCGGCCGCCGAAAACGGCGATATTTCCATGACCCGGTATCAGCGGTTTTTAAAACTTAGAGAAAAAATGCCCACGGCGTAGACCTGGCTTATGGCGATAATGGATAAAAATAATCTTGCCATAGGTCATGCCAGTAACAAGGAGTTACTTGCCTGGGCTTTATTCGATTTTGCTAATTCCGGTTACACCACCGTAGTACAGACAACTATTTTCAGCGCCTATTTTGTAGGCGTTGTTGTCGCCAATAATACGATCGGCATCACCGCAGGAACAGGGACTTTACTCTGGTCTCTGGCCATTGGCAGCGCCAATTTTATCATCATGGTCAGCGGTCCCTTGATTGGCGCAATTGCCGATGATCGGGCTTGTAAAAAACAGTTTCTGCTCATTTCCTCAATAGGTTGCATTGTCGCAACGGCGCTACTGGCAACGGTCGGCGTAGGCGATATCGTCCCGGCCATGATCTTGGTTATTTTTTCTGCAGTCATGTTCGCTGTCGGCGAGAATCTAATCGCCGCCTTTCTTCCTGAAATAGTCCCCAAAAAAGACATGGGAAAAATGTCCGGTTACGGCTGGAGTTTAGGCTATTTTGGAGGACTGTTAACCCTGGCTATTTGTTTAGCGTATATTGTCTGGGCGCGACAACACGGTCTGACCGAAGCGCAATCTGTCCCGGTCACCTTGTTAATCACGGCGGGCATTTTTGCCCTGGCAGCCGCACCTACTTTTTTGTGGCTACAGGAACGCGCCATACCGGTCGCCGCCGATCAACGACGTTCTGTTGTTGCTGCGGGTATTGCCCGTATACGAAATACGCTTAAGGAAGCCGCACGGTTTCGGGATTTATTCCGTTTTTTAATCACCCTGGCTACGTATCAATCAGGCGTAAGTACCGTGGTGGTTTTGGCGGCGATTTATGCGCAGGAAGTAATGGGATTTGATACCCAGTCATTGATTGTCTTAATTATGGCGGTCAACGTCACCGCTGCGATTGGCGCATTTATTTGCGGATATTTACAAGACCGGATCGGTTCAATACCCACACTGGCAATGACACTGCTTATTTGGATTGCGGCAGTCGCCACGGCTATTTTTGCCGAGAATCCCTCGCAAATGTGGTTTATCGGCAATATGATTGGATTAGCGATGGGCTCAAGTCAAGCCGTCGGGCGAGCGTTAGTCAGTCAATTTTCACCGCCTAAGCGAGCGGGCGAATTTCTGGGCTTATGGGGACTGGCAAACAGGTTATCAGCAATAACAGGGCCTTTGAGTTATGGTTTAATCAGTTATTTAAGTCATGGCGATCATCGCTTATCGTTGCTATCGACTTTAGTATTTTTTGTGGTCGGCTTACTGTTGTTATCCACGGTTAATGAGCAGCGCGGCAAAGCGGCAGCAATTGAAATAATTTAACCCGCCTTTTATTACCGAAACCTGGAGACGACATACTGAATTTCTCATTATAAGTCAGCCTCTAAAAAAGATTAGCGGTGGCAAATAAAGCCATATTTACTTATAATACGCGGTTAATTTTTGTCCTTTACCAAGCATATCCCTGTATTTCACCCTTCGGAGCAGTTGCTGACTGTTCAAATTCGCTGCAGACGAATTTATCGCTAACCTTTAAAGCACCAATAAAGCCTGTTTTTTTAGGCAGGCTGTATGAATAATCGAACCAATCAAACAGAGAACTATGGAACCACAAAATCTTACTCTAGGCATCCCCGGCTTTAACTATTCCGATTTATACGATTCTGCACGTCTAAAAGATTTACTGGGCGTATTCGATGCGTCAGTTGAGCGCCATGATTCAGAGCTGCATCGCGAATTTAAGGCTTATCGCGAAAACCAGGGCGAAGGCTTGGCAGCAGAGACCATTTCCGATTTGCTGGTGCGTATGGGGCCTTATGTCGGGCAGTTTGTCGCCCAGATTTTCAATGTTTCCGAACAGCATCAGGCGCAGGGCGCAAAAATCAGGGACGAAATCGACAGTATTTTTACCTATAAAAATGAAGTGGTCGACAAGCTGGCGTTCTTTTTTAAAGGCCAGGATGCCGGCGATTGGGCGATTCCTGCCATCCTGAATCGTTTTGATTTATTGATTGACGCCGGCTTCCCGGAAGCCAACCAGGATGACGACGCCGAACGCCGCGTGGCACGGGTCGGCGCGGCTATCGGATTGCTGTACAGCCATTACAAGCTGCTTGCCAAAGGCAGAGACAGCGATTACGACAATGCCGATTTAGTCGCCGAGGCTTTGCGCGCCAAGCTCGCCGCCCACCCGGAAGCGGCAAGCGAATTTGCCGACATCATCAGCCTGCAAGACCCCGCCGAATTTATCAACGCACTGATGGACGTGGTGCTGCGCTGGAGCTTTGTCGCCCAGCAGGATAACGACGTGGTTGCCAACTGGCCGAGCTTCAAGCTCCCACAAAAACGCAATTTCGAGCATTTAGTCGAGCATGAACTGGTCGATCGCGGCGAATTCAAAGCCTGGATGGGCGAGCAGCAACACCGCCGCCGTCGCGACGGTTTTAAGCTGACCGATCCGCGTTACAACCAGCGCCAGGTATTGTCCGAAGTCAATCACTGCATTTACTGCCACGAGCGCGATACCGATTCCTGCTCTAAAGGCATGCGCAACAAGAAAACCGAAACGTTCAAGGTCGATCCGTTGGGCGTGACCACCATCGGCTGCCCGCTGGACGAAAAAATCTCCGAAATGCATTGGGTCAAACGTCAGGGCGACAATATCGGCGCATTAGCGATGATCATCATCGACAATCCGATGTGTCCCGGCACCGGCCACCGTATCTGCAACGAGTGCATGAAAGGCTGCATCTACCAAAAAACCGATCCGGTCGATATTCCGCAAATCGAAACCAATGTGCTGACCGACGTATTGTTCATGCCTTACGGTTTTGAAATCTACAGTCTGCTGACCCGCTGGAACCCGCTCAACGTCAAGCGTCCGTACATGCTGCCTTACAACGGCAAAAACGCGCTGGTGGTCGGCCTCGGCCCCGCCGGTTACACCATGAGCCATTATTTATTAAATGAAGGCTTCGGCGTTGCCGGTATCGACGGCCTGAAACTCGAGCCGCTGCCGGTGGCCTTGACCGGCGACAGCAACAACCTGCCTGCGCCGATTGAGAACTTCCAAGACCTGTACGAAGACTTGGACAAGCGCATTTTGGCCGGTTTCGGCGGCGTGGCCGAATACGGCATTACCGTGCGCTGGGACAAAAACTTCCTGAAAGTCATTTACCTGACCCTGCAACGGCGCGCAGCATTCCGAGCTTACGGCGGCGTGCGTTTTGGCGGCACCATCACCATTGAAGATGCCTGGAAAATGGGCTTCGACCATATCTGCATCGCTTCGGGCGCAGGCCAGCCGACTATTATCGGCCTGAAAAACAACCTGATGCGCGGCATCCGCAAAGCCTCGGATTTTTTGATGGCGCTGCAATTGACCGGCGCGGCCAAGGCGTCTTCGCTGGCAAACTTGCAAGTGCGCCTGCCCGCTGGCGTGATCGGCGGCGGCTTGACGGCGATGGATACCGCGACCGAATTGCTGGCCTATTATCCGGTACAGGTGGAAAAAATCCTGCATCGCTATAAAAAGTTGGTGGATGCGTATGGCGAGCAAGCTGTGCGTGGCCGTTACGACCGGGAAGAAACCATCATTCTCGATGAATTTTTGGCGCACGGCAAAGCCATCGTCGCCGAACGCCAACGCGCCGAAGCGGCCGGTGAACTGCCTGATTTCCAACCGCTGGTCGAATCGTGGGGCGGCGTCACCCTGTTTTACCGCAAAGGCATTTACGATGCGCCCGCGTATCGCCAAAACCACGAAGAAATCGCCAAAGCGCTGGAAGAAGGTATTGCCCTGGCCGAAGGCATGAGTCCGCTGGCAGCCCTTGCCGACCAATACGGTCACTTGAACGCCGTCGAATTTGAAAAACAGGTATTGCAAGAAGGCCGCTGGAACAGCTCGGGGCAGAATGTCACCGTGCCGTTGCGCAGTCTGTATATTGCGGCAGGCACCTCGCCGAACACCATTTATCAAAGCGAATATCCCGACACCTTTGTCATGGACAAATGGTTCTTCCAGCGCTATCAACCCGAATGGACCAATGATTCGGTGGAATTGGTGGCTATGCACGACGATACCATGCCCAAGCTCGGCAAACCCGCGCCGCTGACTTCGTATCAAAAAGACGGTAAATTTATCAGCTTCTACGGCGACAATCATCCGGTTTACGCCGGTAACGTGGTCAAGGCCATGGCCAGCGCCAAAAACGGCTACCCTTATGTGGTCAAGCTGTTTGAAAAAGAACTGGCCGGATTAAATCCTGCCGGGCAGGCGGAACGCGATGCGGCATTGAAAGCGCTGTTCGCCCAAATGGATGAGTCGTTAAAAGCCACTATCGTCGCCATTAACCGGCTGACGCCGACCATTATCGAAGTTATCGTCAAAGCGCCGCTGGCGGCAGAAAAATTCCAACCCGGACAATTTTACCGCGTGCAAAACTACGAAGCCTTTGCGCCGGTCATTGAAGGCACGGTATTAGCTGCCGAAGGCTTGGCGCTGACCGGCGCGGAAGTCGACAAGGAAAACGGCACGGTTTCGCTGATTGCGCTGGAAATGGGTTCGTCCTCGCGGCTGTGCGCCACCTGGAAAGTCGGCGATCCGTTAGTGCTGATGGGCGTAACCGGCACCCCGACCGAAATCCCGACCGGCGAAACCGTGTTGCTGCTCGGCGGCGGCTTGGGCAATGCGGTGCTGTTCTCCATCGGCAAGGCGTTACGGGCGGCGGGCAACAAGGTGATTTATTTCGCCGGCTACAAATACGCGCAAGACCGCTTCAAGGTCGAAGATGTCGAAGCCGCCGCCGATATTATTGTCTGGTCGGTCGATAAAGGCGAAGGTGTTGAAGCCTTTACCCCGACCCGCCCTCAAGACAAAACTTTTGTCGGCAATATCCTGGAGTGCATGCTGGCTTACGCAACAGGCGAATTAGGCGAACAGCCGATTTCGCTGGTCGATGTCGACCATTTGATTGTCATCGGTTCGGATCGGATGATGGCGGCGGTAAAAAGCGCGCGTTTCGATGTGTTGAAACCTTATCTGAACAAGGCCCATCATGCGATCGGCTCGATCAACTCGCCGATGCAGTGCATGATGAAAGGCATTTGCGCCCAGTGCCTGTGCAAACATATCGATGCCGAGACCGGCAAAGAAGTATTCGTGTACTCCTGCTACAACCAGGATCAGGATTTGGACAAGGTCGATTTCCCGCATTTGAACGCCAGATTGCGGCAAAATACCGTGCAGGAAAAACTGTCTAATCTCTGGCTGGATTATTTACTGGAAAAACAGCAGCCGAAGCAATAAGGAAACATCCCTACGGGATGAAACCAATGATTGTGAAGGGGTCTGCATCCCCTTCCCAATCCGCGCACTTCGCTTCGCTCGTTGCGGGCGCTCCTTTCGGCCTGAAGGCCGAGGTCTAAAACCAGCAAGGAAGATTGATCAAAACCGGATGAGGCTATTAGCCATCGTCCGGCTTGGTGCGACTAAGCGGTTAATCCGTATTTTTTTGCTACCCTTCACTAACGCGCTGCTTAGCTAAAACCGCCATCTCCCCGGCTTCGTCTGTTCATTGACAGCGTCCATCAGCAAAAAACTCATTTTCTATAACTCAAGGCCGGTAAAACCAGCAGACTGCAAATAATCGTCACGGTAATGCCGATGGCCAGCAATACGCCCATACTGGCCGTTCCGACATGGGAATTAAAAGCCAGGCTTGAAAAACTGCATAAGGTGGTCAGCGCACTAAAGAACACGCCGCGTGCGGAACTCGATTGCAGTAAATCGCTTGCTTTATCTTGCTGTTGCAATCGGTGGACCATATGTATGCCGCTATCGACGCCCATGCCCAGCAACAGCGGCAGCACGATAATATTGGCGAAATTAAACGGATTATTCAGCAAGACATTACAGGCGCCGGTCAACAAGGCGGCTAGCAGCAACGGCGCAACAATCAGCAGCATTGATTTCAGGCTACGCAACAGCAGCAACAGCAGCAGGACGATCAAAACTAGGGCGCTGGAAAACGCCTGAATAAAAGCATCGATGACCGCCTCGCCGGAAGTAATATCGCCGATAGGCAAGCCGAACACAGCGGGATAGGTGTCCAGCATTTGATTAACAAATTCCTTAAGATACCCGGGATCATTAAGATCGTATTTCGGCAGGATCAATACCCGATACACGCCGCTATCGCTGACCCATTGATTACGGACGTAGTCCGGCAGATCATCAATGGCAAAGGGCGTGGCAGTCAACCCGTCGCGCAGCATCAGCATGGTATTGGGCAATAACCGGAGCAGACTGTGCTCCAGTTGGCCATAGGCGTCGGCGGGGTTTTCACGGCGGTCTGCATACCGGATAAAATCCTGCACGTCCTGATGCAGTTTACTCAGCAGCTTAGTCGAAACCTGCAGCGACGGACGACTGAGCGCTTGTTGCAAGACATTGCTCAATTTGAGCAACGCACCGCGTACATCGGACTGTTCCGGGGCGCGTTCGAACCGATCGAACTGCGCGGGGATAATCAGATTCAAATTGTCGATAATGTCCAGCTTTTGATCTTGCTGTTCGGGCACCAGATTACTCAAGGTAATCGCCTCATGCACACTGGGCAGCCGGGAAAATTCGGCCGCTAATCGATCGGCCTGCACCAGACTGTCAGTCAGCGCCGATGTTGCAAAAGGCGAATCGGTCTTGGTTTGCAGCAGCTTTTTAAAGGCGATTACCGACTGTGTGCCGGGGTCGCGCAAATTGATAGGACTGGCATCGAACTTTAGCTGGGTAAGCGTGAAACCAGCGAGTACTGCCAATATCAATGCACTCATGCGGATAGCTTTGGCATGTCTAAACGGAAAGGCATAAATCCAGTTCGGCAGTGCTTGAAGCTTTTTTGAAGGCAAAACCTGAATCGGCATTATTTTCAACAACGCCGGCAGTAAAATCAAAGAAACGACTAAACCAATAAACATGCCGACCCCGGAAATAATGCCCAATTCCGATACGCCTTTAAAGTCGGTCGGGATAAAGGCAAAAAAACCGATGGCGGTCGTTAATGCACACAACAGCAGCGACGGCCCGACCGTACTCATACTATCGAGGATGGCATCGTCCGCCCCCATTCCCTGCTGGCGGCATTGCTGATAATGCAGACAGAGGTGGGTCGCAAAATCGACCCCCAATCCGATATAAAGCACCGCAAAAGCTACGGAAATCAAATTGAGATGACCAATCGCCAAGGCAGCAAATCCGGCCGTTAAAATGAGTCCTGTCATCAGCACGATGAATGTGGCAAACAACAGCCGAAAAGAACGCAAGCCCAGCCAAAGCATGGTGCAGACCAGTAATAACGAGACAAGGCTCGAAACCACCATGCCCTGGCCGACGGTTTCCATTTCCTCATGTTCCAGCGCGACTTCACCGGTGAAGCTAAGAGTGACTCCCGGATATTCGACGGCCATTTCAGCGGCAAGCTCCCGCAAGTAAGTCATCGGTTTCCGGGCGGGCATCAGCTCATCAAAATCCAGATGCGGTTTGGCGATAATCAGCCGCCGGGACTGGTCCTCGCC
Organism: Methylobacter sp.; assembly: GCA_024636505.1. Lineage (GTDB taxonomy): Bacteria > Pseudomonadota > Gammaproteobacteria > Methylococcales > Methylomonadaceae > Methylobacter_A. Next base: position 190,145 of record JAGXGY010000042.1, read on the forward strand.
AAAGCTACCTCCGGTCAACAGCTGCTGCCATGAAAGATAATGCGACTGTCCCGCTTTAACCGCAACAATGCTCTGGTCGATAGCGCTAAGCAACGGATCGAGCGGCATCGACAATGCCTGCTCACTCCGTTGCAAAGCGCGCGAAATAATATCCATCAAGCCGGCAAAATGATAATGCTCGGACAAATAGCCGATAAAAGGCTGAGCATCGACCAGTTTGGCGGACAGATCTTCGAGCGTATCAAGATCGAGATATAAAAAGCCCTGCCGACGGAAAAACGGATTATCGTTGGGGATATAAGCTGACTGGAAAATTTTCTTTTGGGTTTCCAATCGATTTTTTATAAAATCGGCGGCCATCGCTGTCTGTTCCGGCGTTTTTGACTCTACGACCACGATAATGGCGGCGGCGTCCAATGGAAACGCTTTTTCCAACTTGATTCTGACTTGCTGAAACGGCAAATCCTGCGACAGTAATTCGGCGGTATTATTATTAATCCCCAGGTGGCGGACGGTGTAAGTCAAACTGACAGCGCTGACGACGACAAACAACAGCAAAATCAGTCGGGGGAAACGCAGCGGAAGTTTAGCCAATAATCGAAGCAGGTAATTTTTGTTAGAGGCGGCAGGCGAAAGCATAATATTCAATAAAATTAAGTTAAAAAAGTCAGCTTACAACTCGATGACAAAAAGTTTTTTCGCTTGGCTCTGATTCGGTGACAGCCATAGTTTACGATATTTGATCGCATCACGCTCCCTGCTCATACTCCGAGCCTTATTTTCCAGGCCGCCGGGCTAATCTCTATCGCCTTTGCGACCTTGTATATCGGTATCGGCGACGATTATACGGTTCAGTTATGCCTGCGCTACCGGGAATTGTTAGCCCGAAAACTATCCCGACAGCAGGCGCTGATCGGCGCGGTGCGCAAAGTAAGTCCCTCCATTACCTTATGCGCGATTACCGGAGCCACCGGGTTCTTTGCCTTTGTCCCGACCGCCTACACCGGCGTTTCCGAGCTGGGCATCATCTCCGGCGCGGGCATATTTATCGGATCATGGTAACACCCAGCAAGGATCTCAACGATCAGAAAAACCTGAAAGACTTTGTTAACGAAGTCCGGAAACTGGCACCCGACGCCACCGATTTACCGGTCATTTACCTGGAATCCGGCAATGCGATAGTAAAGGCTTTTCAGCAGGCGCTGGTCAGCGCACTGGCAGCCATCATTGTGGTGCTATTGCTCAGCCGACGCCGCATCAAGGATATTCTGCTGATTCTTCTGCCCTTATTAGTGACCGGCATTCTGATGGCCGCTTCAACAGTGGTGATGGATAATCCATTCAATTTCGCCAATATCATCGTCATACCGTTGCTGTTCGGGCTCGGCATCGATGCCGGTATTTATATTGCGGATCGTCTGCATAATCCCGGCCGGGAAGACAGTGTATTACAGACCAGTACAGCAAGAGGCGTGGTCTTCGGTGAAATGACCACTCTCTGCAGCCTGGTCAGCATGGCGTTCACGCCGCATCTAGGATTGGCGAGCCTGGGGCAACTGTTGGCTATCGGCTTGATTCTAATGGTCATTTGCACGCTGGTCGTATTGCCGGCGTTTGCTTATAGAATAGCCGACTGAATACTTATGATAAAATATTGGTTTAACAGTTGCGTAACAAAAATCCATTGGTATAATAACCGGCTCGAAGTTGCATAAGCTTCAGGCGCGTAGCTCAGTTGGTTAGAGCACCACCTTGACATGGTGGGGGTCGGTGGTTCGAGTCCACTCGTGCCTACCAAACATTTAAAGCACTGCACCGCAGTGCTTTTTTTATTGTAGACACTAAAATACAAATAAAAATGCCGGTAATTACCCTTCCTGACGGATCCAAGCGCGAATACGACCATGCATTAACAGTAATGGATGTTGCATCGTCCATCGGTTCGGGATTAGCCAAGGCGACCTTGGCAGGCAAGGTTAACGGCAATCTGGTTGACGCTAGTACCTTAATCGATCAGGATGCGACACTGCAACTGATTACCGCCAAGGATGACGACGGCATTACCGTTATTCGCCATTCAACCGCCCATCTATTGGCTCAGGCCGTCAAACAGTTATTTCCCTCCGCACAAGTCACCATCGGGCCGGTTATCGAAAACGGCTTTTTTTACGATTTCGCCTATGAAAGACCGTTTACACCGGAAGATCTAAGCGCCATTGAAAAAAAGATGATGCAACTGGCTGCTGAAGACTATCCGGTCCATCGCTCGGTATTATCACGGGATGAGGCGGTCAAGTTCTTCAGGGATTTAGGCGAGACCTATAAAGCCGAGATCATCGAATCCATCCCCGCTAATGAAGATTTGTCTTTGTATGAGCAGGGCGGATTTACCGACTTATGTCGCGGCCCGCATGTACCCAACACCGGCAAGTTAAAAGTCTTTAAGCTGATGAAAATTGCCGGTGCCTATTGGCGCGGCAATTCCGACAATGAAATGCTGCAACGTATTTACGGCACGGCTTGGGGCGACAAAAAAGAATTACAGGCTTATCTGCATCGTCTGGAAGAAGCGGAAAAGCGCGATCACCGCAAACTGGCAAAAACACTGGATTTGTTTCACTCTCAGGAAGAAGCACCCGGCATGGTGTTCTGGCATGAAAAAGGCTGGGTCATCTATCAGCAGGTCGAGCAGTATATCCGCGAAAAATTACGGATAAACGGTTACGGCGAAGTTAAAACGCCGCAGGTCGTGGATCGTTCTTTATGGGAGAGATCCGGTCACTGGGAGAAATTCGGTGACATGATTTTTACCACCCATTCCGAGAATCGCGATTATGCGATCAAGCCGATGAACTGCCCTTGCCATGTGCAGATTTATAATCAGGGCCTTAAAAGCTACCGTGATTTGCCGATCCGCCTAGCGGAATTCGGCTCCTGTCATCGCAACGAACCATCCGGCACCTTGCATGGTTTAATGCGGGTCAGAAACTTTGTTCAGGATGATGCGCATATCTTCTGCACCGAAGCGCAGATTCAGGACGAAGTATCGACTTTTATCGACATGCTGTTCGATGTGTATAAAGATTTCGGCTTTGACGAAGTGATTATTAAATTATCCACCCGCCCTGAAAACCGGGTCGGCGATGATTCAGTCTGGGATAAGGCAGAGAATGCCTTGGAACTGGCACTGAATACCAAAGCGTTGAAATGGGATTTACAACCCGGCGAAGGCGCTTTTTACGGACCAAAAATTGAATTTTCCTTAAAAGATTGCATCGGACGGGTCTGGCAATGCGGAACAATCCAGGTAGATTTTTCGATGCCGGGCCGACTCGATGCCACCTATATCGCCGAAGACGGATCAAAACAAGTACCGGTAATGCTGCACAGAGCGATACTCGGCTCCCTTGAGCGCTTTATCGGTATTTTGATTGAGCATCATGCAGGCACTTTCCCTTTGTGGCTGTCTCCGGTGCAGGTCGTGATACTGAATATTACCGACCGGCATGCCGACTATGCGTCGCAAATTATGCTGGACCTTGAAAAACAAGGCATCCGAGTAAAATTAGACTTGAGAAATGAGAAGATCGGGTTTAAAATCCGTGAGCATTCTATGCAGCGCGTACCCTATATTGTCATTATCGGTGACAAAGAATTAGAACAACAAAGCATAACGGTACGCACGCAAAAAGGTGACGACTTAGGTAGCCTGACAATCGATGAATTTACCGAACGGTTAAAACAAGAGATTACAGGTAGAAAATAATAATTTTGGAGGATTAAGATATCGCTGCTAAAAAAGATGAAACGCGCCTGAATGACGCAATCACCGCCAGACGAGTGAGAGTGACAGGTGCAGATGGTGAGGCGTTAGGCATTATGTCACTGGATGAAGCCAAACAGATTGCTTACACTGCAGACTTGGATTTAGTAGAAATATCGCCGAATGCGGATCCTCCGGTTTGCAAGGTGATGAACTACGGCAAATACCAGTTTGAGTTAAACAAAAAACTGGCCGTTGCCAAAAAGAAACAAAAACAGATTCAGGTTAAAGAAATCAAATTCAGACCTGGGACCGATGAAGGCGATTACCAAGTCAAGCTCAGGAGCCTAACCAAATTCCTTAGCGATGGCGACAAAACAAAAATCACCTTACGTTACCGTGGCCGTGAAATGGCGCATCGGGAAATTGGCGTTGACCTGCTTAAGCGTATAGAAAAAGATCTGGATGAGCTAGCCATTGTCGAGCAATTTCCTAAAATGGAAGGCCGACAAATGGTTATGGTAATGGCACCGAAAAAGAAAAAATAGCAGGCGCTGCCTGCAGCGCCTCTACAGCAGCACAGGATGTGCTGCTGAGTATCATGACTGATACTGTTAATTCTTCAGGGCCATGCATTTTGCCTTGCTGGGTTACAAACTCAGGGATTCATATTTTAATTTATTGGAGCAAAAAAATGCCAAAGATCAAAACTAACCGTGGAGCAGCCAAGCGTTTTAGACGCACAGGCAACGGCGGTTTTAAATGTGGTCAGTCCCACAGACGTCATATTCTGACTAAAAAATCGACTAAGAGAAAAAGACAGTTACGCTTGCCGGCAACTATTCATCCGTCAGATGTGCGCATGGCTGCACGTATGATGCCGTACAGTTAATCTAAGGAAATAAATCATGCCTAGAGTTAAACGCGGCGTAACAGCCAGAGCAAGACATAAAAAAGTATTAAAGCAAGCAAAAGGTTACTACGGCGCACGAAGCCGGGTTTATCGCGTTGCCAAACAAGCGGTAATCAAAGCCGGTCAATATGCCTATCGCGACCGTAAACAGAAAAAACGCCAATTCCGCGCTTTGTGGATCGTTCGTATCAATGCGGCCGCCCGTTTAAGCGGAATGTCATACAGTCGTTTCATCAATGGCTTAACCAAAGCCAATGTGAAGATCGACCGTAAAGTGCTAGCCGATATTGCCGTTCGTGACATTAACGCATTTGCAAAGATTGCGGAAATTGCCAAGGAACACCAAAGCAAGCCTTAAGGAACGATCTGGATTTTAATGAACCGAAATCCAGCTATTCCCCCCTCCTCTTTCTGAGGAGGGGCGGGATTTGGTTTTACACATTTCCCGATAAATAAAAAAATTCTCCCTCACTCCCAAACACAGCGAGCTAAAACGTGTCCGCTACCCTAGAAGAAATTCTCGCGCAGGCATTACATCAGCTTCGAGGCGCCGAAGACCTTAACCAACTCGACCTGGTTCGCGTTCATTATCTCGGCAAAAAGGGGTTATTTACCCTCCAGATGAAAAAACTCGGTGCGCTCGATCCTGAGCAAAGACGCTCTGCCGGTCAAATCATCAATCAAGCCAAAGATCAATTTCAAACGCAACTGGAAGCCAAAAAAGAGCTGCTGCAAAATGCCGCCTTGGAAGCAAGACTGGCCAGCGAAGGCATAGACGTTACCCTGCCAGGCAGAGGCCAGAGTATTGCCGGCTTGCATCCGGTGACCACCACCTTGCGCCGCATTTCCAAGATTTTTGCCGGCGTCGGCTTTCAAGTCGTTGAAGGGCCTGAAATCGAAGACGATTATCATAATTTCGAGGCATTGAATATTCCTAGCTCTCATCCTGCAAGGGCGATGCATGATACCTTTTATTTTGATGCCCACACCGTATTAAGAACCCATACCTCGCCGGTACAAATCCGCGTCATGGAATCGGAACAGCCGCCGCTAAAAGTCATTGCTCCTGGCCGCGTCTATCGTTGCGACTCGGACATTACCCACACGCCGATGTTCCATCAGGTCGAAGGCTTTCTGGTCGATACCGATGTCAGTTTTGCCGACCTGAAAGGCGTGGTTTACGAATTCCTGCGCGCTTTCTTTGAAAAAGATATACAAGTTCGCTTTAGACCGTCCTATTTTCCGTTTACCGAACCGTCCGCAGAAGTCGATATTGAATGCGTGATGTGCGGCGGCAAAGGCTGCCGCGTATGCAGCCATACCGGCTGGCTGGAAGTGATGGGCTGCGGCATGATCCATCCCGAAGTTTTCAAAGCGGTCAATATCGACAGCGAAATCTATAGCGGCTTTGCCTTTGGCATGGGCGTAGAACGCCTCGCGATGTTGCGTTATGGTATTAACGATTTAAGATTATTTTTTGAAAACGATCTTAAATTTTTGGAACAATTTAATTAAACAGGCGCCGCGCCTGCTTCCGGCAGGCTTGCGGCATACACACCCATCCCTGGAGATAAAGTTTGAGTTATGCAAATTAGTGAAGCCTGGTTAAGAGAATACGTCAATCCCGCAATAAGCACCGAACAACTGGTCGAACAATTGACCATGGCCGGTCTTGAAGTCGATTCGTTAACACCGGCTGCGGCAGCATTCAGCGGCGTGGTGGTCGGCGAAGTCATTGCCATCGAAGCCCATCCCGATGCCGATAGATTAAGAGTTTGCCAAGTCGCAGTAGGCGAAACGGAACCGTTGCAAATTGTCTGCGGCGCCAGCAATGTCCGGATCGGCCTAAAAATCCCTGCGGCATTGATCGGCGCAGTATTGCCGGGTGATTTTAAAATCAAAAAATCCAAACTCCGCGGCGTAGAATCTTTTGGCATGCTGTGCTCTGAAAAAGAACTGGGCCTGGCCGCCGATGCCAACGGCTTAATGGAGCTGGCGACCGATGCACCCGTAGGCGTTGATATACGCGACTACCTGTCGCTAAATGACAACATTATCGAAGTCGACCTGACCCCCAACCGGGCCGATTGTCTGAGCGTTGAAGGCCTAGCGCGTGAAGTGGCGGTGCTGAACCAAATGGACTGGTCGATCACTCACGTTGAAAATTCAACCGTCAGCCATGCCGACACCTTAACCGTCTCCGTAAAAGCTACTAATGCCTGTCCGCGTTACTTAGGCCGATTGCTCAAAAACGTAAATACTAAAGCCGAGACTCCGTTATGGATGCAGGAACGTCTGCGCCGCTCGGGTATAAGAAGCTTAAGTGCAGTGGTTGACGTGACCAATTACGTGCTGATCGAATTAGGCCAGCCGCTACACGCTTTCGATGTGGCCAAATTATCCGGCGGCATTACTGTGCGCTATGCGCAAACCGATGAAAGCCTGGCTCTGTTAAACGGTCAGACCATTCAACTAAACAACGAAACCCTGGTTATCGCCGACGACAAACAAGCATTGGCCTTGGCCGGCGTCATGGGCGGCAGCGAATCTGCAGTGAACGACGACACCCGGGATGTGTTTCTGGAGTGCGCGTTTTTTAGCCCGCTAAGCATCGCCGGTCGTGCGCGGAATTACGGCCTACACACCGACTCATCGCACCGTTTTGAACGCGGCGTAGATCCGTCCTTGCAGGAACGCGCCATAGAGCGCGCCACCCAACTGATTATCGACATTGCCGGTGGCAGCGTCGGCGCAATTACCGACGTGACAACGGCAGCAACCTTGCCGCAACGCGCTGCAGTATTGCTCAGAAAATTGCGTCTGGAAAAAACCCTGGGTATCGATCTGGCTGACGAACAAGTCGTCGATATTTTTCAGCGCCTGGGAATGTCGGTACAAACACAGTCCGATGGCTGGTCGGTGACTCCGCCGGGATGTCGTTTCGATATCGCTATTGAAGCCGATTTGATCGAGGAAATAGCACGTATTATCGGCTACAACAAGCTGCCGAGCAGCAGCCTGCTGATGCGCTCAGAACTTGGCAAAGCCACCGAAGCGTTGCTGGATCTGGATCGGGTTAAAGATTTGCTGGTTGACAGAGGCTTTCAGGAAGCAATCACCTATAGCTTTGTCGACGAACAAATACAACAAGCTATCGCCCCGGATGATGATCTTATCCGCCTAAAAAACCCGATTTCTGCCGACTTAGCGGTCATGCGCACTACCCTTTGGTGCGGCTTGTTAAAGGCTGCCTTGCATAACACCAATCGCCAGCAAAACCGGGTCCGTTTCTTTGAATCCGGCCTGCGCTTTGTTAATAAAAACGGACACACACAGCAACAAAGAATGTTGTCGGGACTAGCCTTAGGCAGCGCCTATTCTGAGCAATGGGGAATCGCAACCCGAAAAATAGACTTTTTCGATATTAAAGCCGATGTGCAAGCCATGGTTGCGTTGACAGGTACAGAGGTAGAATTTATTGCAGCCAAACACCCTGCCTTACATCCCGGACAAACCGCTGAAATCTTATCCGCACAAGGCGACAAAATCGGCTGGCTGGGCATGTTGCATCCAACCCTGGAACAGCAGTTGGGTTTCGATACCCAGGTTTTCCTGTTTGAACTGGACCAGGACCTGTTGCTGAACAAGCAAATCCCAAAATTCAAACCGCTGTCAAAATATCCGTCAGTACGTCGCGATATTGCCTTGATTGTCAAAGAAGAAGTCGCCGTTAGCGCGATAATCAATTGCATTAACGGCTGCGCAGAACCCACCTTACAAGACATAGCGGTCTTTGACATCTATCGCGGCAAAGGCGTCGAAGAAGGCAGTAAAAGTATCGCGCTAAGTTTAATCATACAAGATTTTTCACAAACGCTAACAGACTCTGAAATAGATGCTATATTTAGCGGACTGTTAGAAACATTGACCACCCAACTAAGTGCAAAGCTGAGGGATTAACCATGGCATTAACGAAAGCTGATTTCGCCGAAAGACTGTTTGACGAGCTTGGCTTAAACAAGCGCGAAGCAAAAGATATGGTCGAAATATTTTTTGAAGAAATTAAATCTTCTCTGGAACATGGCGAGCAAGTAAAAATCTCCGGCTTTGGAAAATTTGAATTGCGCGATAAAAGCAGCCGCCCTGGCAGAAACCCAAAAACAGGTGAAGAAATCCCCATCACCGCCCGTCGCGTGGTAACATTCAGATCAGGTCAAAAACTAAAAGCCAGAGTGGAAGCGTATGCTGGAGCCGAGTAATAATAATGAACTGCCGGTCATACCGGCAAAACGCTATTTCACCATAGGTGAAGTCAGTGAGTTATGCGGTGTAAAACCTCATGTGCTGCGCTATTGGGAACAAGAGTTTACCGAACTTAATCCGGTAAAAAGACGCGGCAATCGTCGTTATTATCAGCGCCATGATGTGTTGATGATACGGCAAATAAGATCATTATTATACGAACAAGGCTACACCATTGGCGGCGCCAGAGCCCATTTAAGCAGTGACGATGCCAAAGAAGACTCAACCCGCACCAAACAGTTGATTCATCAAATGATTAACGAACTGGAAGAAATTCTGGAGTTGCTCAAATAGACTCATGACTCAATGCGCAAAAATGTAGTATAATTTGCCGCATTGAATTATTGGGGATTGTGTTCACAGTCCTTTCATCTTTAAATTCTTTATTTCATACTGTCGGGGCGTAGCGCAGCTTGGTAGCGCACTTGTCTGGGGGACAAGGGGTCGTAGGTTCAAATCCTATCGTCCCGACCAATTGAAACAAAGAGTTACGAAACAGATACTTCTGCAAGAATAGAAAATTACGGTTTCGGGGTACCATTTCCGACGTTATTGCCGATTCTCAAGCCCTTTAAACCACGGGCAACGATTGCCGACCATCGTTAAAATATTGGCGTCATCCGATCTTAATCTTTACGTCATCAAGCTGAGCGCCAACTTTGCATCTACAGCGGCGGCACATTGTCATCTATTGCCCTAACTTGCCACTACGTGACAACCTGGACAGAAAAAAACCAAGCAATTTACACCCTCCGAAAACTGGCAAAAGCCCCTTGATTGGAAAGACTGATTTTTCCGAAAAATGCACCCCAGCTGACGATGGAATAGCCGCAAAAAAAGCTGCGGCTGAAAAGGATGCTTTTTCAGTCAGGCGCCACTTAGGCGTGTAGAGCGGATAGAGCCGGGCGAAACCTCATGGTTACCACTAATGAGAGGCTATTTTTTCGCCATCGACCTTCTTTAAAAAAGGCGCGGCAAGCAGCGAAGCCGCAAACAAAACGGCGATAATTTGAAACAGGTTATTAAAGGTCATGACTTCCGCTTCCCGCAACGCAAGTCCGGTGAGTTGCTTGATAGCGATCAGATCGGGATTAGGCAGGTTCAGTTGCGCCATCGATTCGGTTAATCCTTCGAGCATTTGCTGCGCTTGATAGCGGGTTGCAGTAACCGATTCACGTAGCGTCGCATAATGCGCTTTGGTTAAATAAATCATTTGGGTATTGGCAACCGCCAGACCGATCGCGCCGCCCAGATTACGCATCAGGTTATAAAGTCCGCTGGCATTTTTGACTTCGTCGACCGGCAACCGGCCTAAGGCCAGGGTATTAATCGGCAAAAAACACAGCATGATGGCGCTGCCCCGAATAGCCTGCGGCCAGAAAAACTCCCAATAACCGGATTCGACGGTTAATTCGCCATTCATCCACGATCCCAGAGCAAACAAGCTAAGACCCAGACAGAGCATCCAGCGCAAATCAATTTTTTTCTCCAGCGGCCCGGATATAAACGCCGAGAGCAATTGAAACAAGCCGACGACCATTAAATAGTAGCCGATTTGTAGGCTGTTAAGGCCTTTAACGCTGGACAGATAAATAGGCGTTAAATAAATGATGGTATAAAGTCCCACGCCCAGCACAAAGCTGTAACCGCAGCCTATCGCAAAATTAACATGGCGGAAGGCGTAAAGATCGATAATCGGGTGAGGCGTTTTTAACTCCCAGATCAGCATCGCGATGCCGCTGACCACCGCAACTATCGTCAATGCGACAATCAGAGGATCTTCAAACCACTGCTTGCTTGCGCCCTCTTCCAACACGAATTGCATACTGCCTAAAAAAACCGCAATCAGCGCGATACCGATAAAGTCGATTTTTTGCAATAGCGTCCAGTCAGGCTTATCAATATCCAGATACCGCCACACCACGAAGCAGACGATGATGCCTGGGACAATGTTGATTAAAAACAGTAATTCCCAGCTGTAGGTTTCGGTAAGATAGCCGCCCAATATCGGCCCGACAGTCGGCGCCATAGTCACAATCAAGCCGAGTACGATGCTCATCGTCGCTTGCAAACGCGGGGGAAATAAAATGAAGATTACCGTAAAGGTCAGCGGAATCATCGCGCCGCCGAGAAAGCCCTGCAAGCAGCGGAACACGATCATCGACGGCAGATTCCAGGCAAAGGCGCACAGCAAACTGGCCAGGGTAAATCCGCCTGCGGAAATGACATATAAGTAACGGGTCGAAAAAACCCGCCCCAGCCAGCCGGACAACGGAATAACAATGACTTCGGCAATCAGATAAGAGGTTTGCACCCAGGCGATTTCATCCTTGGTAGCGGACAGACCGGCCTGGATTTTCTGTATCGAACTGGCAACGATCTGAATATCCAGTACCGCCATGAACACGCCAATCGCCATGCTGAAAAAACCGATCCACTGGCCTAAGGTTAGCGGCGTTTCTGTGGCTTGCTGTTCTGCCTTTACCACGGAATTAATGTACTTTTACCTGGACGGCAACCGACAAGCCCGGCCTCAACAACGCATTATGCTCGGCTGAGTCAAGGACTATTTTTACCGGGATGCGGCGCACGATTTTGGTGAAGTTACCGGTGGCATTTTCCTCAGGCAGGATGCTGAATTCGGAACCGCTGGCCGGTGAAAAACTGTCGACTTTGCCGGTCAATTCAAGATCGGGATAGGCGTCCACTTTAATGGCAACAGGCTGCCCTAAACGCATGTATTGTAACTGCGTTTCCTTGAAATTCGCCTCCACCCAGATGTTGCTGTTTTGCACCAGAGAGGCCAAGGCAACGCCGGGGCGTACCAATTGCCCGAGCTGCACGCCGCGATTGCCGATGATGCCGTCTATAGGCGCCTTGACTTGAGTATGCTCCAGATCGATTTTTGCCAAGGTTAATTGCGCCTGGGCATTTTCCAGCCGCGCTTCGGTTTCGGTAATTTCAATGTCGAGCGTGGCTAATTGGTGATGTTCGGCGCTGGCTGCGGCCTTTGAGCCTCTTAATTCAGCCGCCGCCTGTTTGGACTCCGATTGCACTTTATCCAGGGATTGACTGGCCGCCGAACCCCGATCAATCAGGTTATGAAAGCGCTGCAAATCTTTTTGAATCTGTTCACCTCTGGCTTGCACCGCCGCAACATTCGCGTTGGCGGTTTCGATATGCGACTGCTGGGAGCTTTTCATCGCCCGCAATCGCTCAATGTGCGCGACTTCGGCGCTGACATTGGCTGCCGCCTGAACGACTCTGGCCTGATAATCCCGGTCATCAATCGTTACCAGCACATCATTTTTCTTGACGGCCTGATTGTCATTAATGCCTATGTGCGTCACATAACCCTGCACTCTGGCGCTGACTAACACGATGTTGCTGTGCAAATAGGCGTCGTCGGTGGTTTCATAATGCCGACGATCCAGCAGCCAGTAGCCGATGCCTGCAACCAAAGGAACGACTATCAATAAAATCAGTAATACAGAACGGATGCGGGGCATAATCGACCTTGATAAACTAAACGGTTTAGTTTAGTCTAACTGAACTGTTAACGTTACGCAAAAATAAAACGATGGCCTCAGAACCCGCCGACACCAAACATCTAGCCATTCTCGATAGCGCAACCCGCATGTTTCTGACGTACGGCTATCGCAATGCAAGTATGGAAAAAATCGCCCAGGCTGCACCGGTTTCCAAGGCGACACTGTACAAGCATTTCGACAGCAAAGAGGCTCTGCTTGCAGCGGTTATTTCAAACCTGTGCGCATCTTTATTGCACACTATGACCCAAGTCACTATCGAGTCGGATAATGTGGAAAGCAATCTGAACAAAATCGCGACAGCCGCAATGGATTTGATTTATGCCGAAGACGCCTTGGCCATTTACCGGCTGGTGGTAGCGGAAAGTCCGGATTTTCCAGAGCTTGGCCAATTGTTTTACCAGAGCGGTCCGCAAACCCTACTAACACAACTGGAAGATTATTTTCGCCGTTTAAATACCGAAGGTCATCTTACTATTATTGATCCGGTATTTGCCGCAGATGCGTTTTTCAGCATGCTGAAAGGCGATCTGCATTGTCGCTGCCTGCTGTCAAAAACATTACGACCCTCCTTTGATCAAAAAAAACGCCTGGTATCGCAAGTCATTGCTTTTTACATGCGGGGTATGCGCCATGTTGAGCCGTAAAAATCATTTCATTGGCCTGTTAATGGCCTTTGTTGTCACAGGAGCTTATGCGGAAACCCTTGAAGACGCATGGAACAGCGCCATCAATAACAACCACCGGATCAAATCGGCGAAAGCCGATACCGACGCCTCCGAACAGCAGTTACATTCGGCAGAGGGTCAGCGGTTGCCCGATCTTAACGTCAGTAGCGGTTATACCCAGTTTAGCGAAACACCGGCAGCAAAAACCCAGATAGCGGGACAAACGGCACAGTTCAGCACCAATCAGGCCGGCAGCGTCAGAGCCCAGGCGATAGCCTCGATACCGGTTTTCACCAGCGGACGCATCGGCCACAATATCGGTGCCGCCGAAGCCTCCTTGCAGGCCGTTCAATCCAATGAAACCACCTCAATACTGAATATCAAGATGCAGGTGGCGGAGACCTATATCACTATATTGCGCCTGGAAAGCGCCTTGCAGGTTGCTCAAAGCCACATCGATACCCTGAACCTGCACATGAACGATGTAAATAATCTGTTCGATCAAGGCATGGTCGCGCGCAATGACCTACTGGCGGCCAATGTCGAACTGGCCAATGCCCGGCAGCTGGTGGTGCAGGCGAATAATCGGCTGGATATTGGTCGGGCGCGTTACAACCAGTTACTGGACAGGAATCTTGCCGATGAGGTTAAGCTGGCTCATCAATTCCCTGAAACCCCGCAAGGTACATTAAACGATCTGAGCGGCAATGCATTAACACAGCGGCCCGAATTGGTCGCACTGGCGCAGCAAATCGAGTCGCTAGGCCAACAGGCGCAGAGCGTAAAAGCCGGCTTATTACCGCAGGTCGCCGTCAATGGCGGCTATCAATACCAGGAAAACCGCTATCAGGCCTTTGAAGGTATGTGGATGGCCAATGTCGGCGTGGAGTGGACGTTATTTGACGGCAGTTCAGGTCACCGCAGCAATGCCCTGACCCGCCAGGCTATCGCCTTAAAAGAGCAACGCGACGACTTATCCAGTATGATCGGCTTGCAGGTGCGCCAAGCCTGGCTGGATACTCAAGAAACGCAAAAACGCATCGCCGTGACTCAGCAAGCCATCGCCCAAGCCGACGAAAATTTAAAAGTCACCATCGACCGCTACCAGCAGGGCTTGTCCACCAATACCGAGGTGCTTAAAGCCGAAGATTTGCGCACCACTACCCATGATAATTACAACAATGCTACTTATGATGCTGCATTGGCTATCCTGCATTTGCGACGTGCCACAGGTATTTTGTAAAGCGCATCACTCGCAATTGATGCGCTTTACTGCGTCCTACTATTAAGATTTTTACGGATTAAACGGCTCCACATCGCCCGGTTTGCGCAGCATTTTATTCACTTCGTCAAGATGCAGCTCTTCTCCGACAATCATGTCTCTGGCATATTCTTCCAGCAACACTGAAACGCCCTCGGAAGCTTTCAGTAGTTCAAAATACGCGGCTATCGATGCTTTCTCGTGCTCCAGACTTTCTCTTAGAATATCGCCAATATCATGCTTGGCTGTTTCCAATAAAGGCCCAATCTTAAGCGAAGGGTGTCCACCTAATAAGGTCACCAGTTCGCCGGCTTTATGCGCATGAATAAGGCTCTCGTCGGCATTGCCCTTAAGCCATGAAACAATAGGAATACGGTTGTAGCCGTAAACCATCAGCGAGTAATGGGTATAACGAACCACTCCCGCCAATTCAAGCTCCATGATTTTGTTAAGAATTGCTACTGCCTGTTGTTTTTCTTGATCATTCATCTCGATACTCCTGTTGATTTAAAAAAATGCGTCGGCCCGCAAAAAGCATAATGCAACTATTTGATCAGACGGTTGTTTGCCTTACTATTACCGTGATTGACCATTATAGCAACAACAATTTTACAGTTGCGGCGTACAATATGCCGCCTGCTTTTAAATCCTCAAGCTGTTTTTTACTTTACACCTACTCTGGAGATTTCTCGATGGATTATGCACATCTGTTGGCGGTTGCATTTGCTGAAGCGCAAGCCGGTTTTAATGAGGGCGGCGTGCCGGTCGGCGCGGCGCTGTTCGATGCTAACGGTAAGCTGCTGAGTCGCGGCCGCAACCGCCGGGTACAGGATAATGATCCCTCCGTCCACGGTGAAACCGATGCCTTCCGTAAAGCCGGTCGCCAAACTGATTACCGTGACAAAATTTTAGTGACAACATTGGCACCCTGCTGGTATTGCTCAGGACTCATCCGGCAATTTAATATCGGTACTGTGGTGGTCGGCGAATCAGTCAACTTTGCAGGTCATTTGGACTGGCTTAAAGATGCCGGAGTGAAAGTCATTGACATGCATGATGCTGACTGTATCGCACTGATGCACCGCTTCATTGAACAATCGCCGCAAATCTGGTTTGAAGACATCGGCGAATGTCGCTGCGATTAAGACTCCCGCGCCAAATCGTTTTGCCCGCCTCCTGTCCGCTTAACAGCCGGTCCGCACAGGCATAGCGACCGACCTTAATACTCTGATTCCACAATATGGAGTGACCCGACAAAAACCGCCCGCTGCGATCAAACGCCTCATGATCTGCCGCAGAATCTGCCGGTACAAATTTACGCCGCCCAATCTAACGACATGACCCATAGCGGTTTTTCAGTTATAATCATCGGCTTTTTATTGCCCATGAGCATTAAACCGTGTCCAGCATAAACAACGACTTATCTACTTTTCAGGGGCTCATCCTGGCCTTACAGCAATACTGGTCGGCTCAAGGCTGTATTTTATTGCAACCCTTGGATCAGGAAGTGGGCGCAGGGACATTTCATCCCGCCACCTTCTTACGCGCCATCGGCCCCGAGCCTTGGAACGCTGCCTATGTGCAACCGTCGCGTCGCCCGACCGACGGCCGCTTTGGCGAGAATCCCAACCGTCTCCAGCATTACTACCAGTTTCAGGTAATTTTAAAGCCGTCGCCGGACAATATTCAGGAACTGTATTTAGGTTCGTTACGCCATTTGGGTCTGGATTTGCTCGAACACGATGTGCGCTTTGTCGAAGACAATTGGGAGTCGCCCACGCTTGGCGCCTGGGGCTTGGGCTGGGAAGTCTGGTTAAATGGCATGGAAGTGACCCAGTTCACCTATTTCCAGCAAGTCGGCGGCCTTGAATGCCGTCCGGTCACCGGTGAAATCACTTACGGCCTGGAGCGCATCGCCATGTACTTGCAGGGCGTTAAAAGCGTTTACGATCTGGTCTGGACAAAAGGCCCGCACGGCACCGTCACTTACGGCGACGTGTTCCATCAAAATGAAGTGGAAATGTCCGCCTACAATTTTGAACACGCCAACGTTGACTTCATGTTCCAGTGTTTCGACACCTACGAACAGGAATGCACTAAATTGATCGAGTTGAATTTGCCGTTACCGGCCTATGAAATGGTGCTGAAAGCCTCGCACGCCTTTAACCTGTTGGATGCGCGCCACGCCATTTCGGTGACCGAGCGCCAGCGCTATCTGTTAAGAGTCAGAAACATGGCCAAATCCGTTGCCGAAATTTATTACCAACGCCGCGAAGCGCTGGGCTTTCCGATGTTAACCGAGCAGGGAGCATAATATGAGTACAAGCCAACATTTACTGTTCGAGCTGGGTTCGGAAGAACTGCCGCCCAAGACCTTGCTGAAACTGAGCAATGCCTTATTGAACAACATCGTTCAGGGACTCAATGCCGCCGAGTTAACTTTCACCGGCAGCAAGGCTTACGCGACACCCCGGCGTCTGGCCATTTTTATCGAAAATCTGGCTAGCGCACAGCCCGATAAAACTGTAGAAAAACGCGGACCTGCCCTGCAAGCGGCATTTGCGCCCGACGGCACGCCCAGCAAAGCGGGACTGGGTTTTGCGAGCAGTTGCGGTACCAGTTTCGACAAACTGGAACGCCTGAAAACCGACAAGGGCGAATGGCTCAGCTTTACCCAAGCCGTTAAAGGCCAAGCGACCGAAAAGCTGATTCCCGATATTATCCGCTCAAGCATCGCCGGATTGCCGATTGCCAAGCGGATGCGCTGGGGCAGTTTTACCACTGAGTTCGTCAGACCGGTGCATTGGGCCGTCCTGCTTTACGGCGACAGCGTCATCGACACCGACATTCTGGGTCTCAAAACCGGAGCGACGACCCAGGGACATCGTTTTCATGCGCCGCAAAAAATCGCGCTCAATAAACCGCAAGACTACGCGGAGCTGTTGCATAAACAAGGCCGCGTGATTGCCGATATTGAGCAACGCAAAACCTTGATCCGCGATGCGGCGCAAACCGCTGCCGCCGCTGTGAACGGCATTGCCCATATCGAGGACGATTTACTCGAAGAAATTGCCGCGTTAAACGAATGGCCGGTGCCGATTACCGGGACTTTCGACCCACGTTTTCTGGAGCTTCCTCCTGAAGTGCTGATTACCACGATGCAAACCAACCAGAAATATTTTCCGGTTAAAAATGCCGACGGCAGCTTGCTGGCAAACTTCATCACCTTCAGCAATATTGAAAGCAGCAACCCGGAATCTATCCAGCAGGGCAATGAGCGCGTGGTGACTCCGCGTCTTGCCGATGCCGAATTTTTCTGGAATCAAGACCGGAAAAAAACGCTGGAAGATCGCGTCGAAAGCCTGAACAGTGTGGTTTTTCAGGAGAATTTGGGCACGGTTTTCGCCAAAACCAAACGCGTACAAAATCTGGCAAAATTTATTGCCGGACACCTGAACGCCGATGTCGAACTGGCCGAACGCGCCGCGTTATTGGCTAAAACCGATTTGATGACCGAGATGGTTCTCGAATTCGGCAACCTGCAAGGCATTATGGGGCGCTACTATGCGCTGGCCGACAACGAACCGAAAGCCGTCGCGCTGGCGATTGAGGAACAGTATTTCCCCAAACAATCCGGCAGCCCGACTGCCGGCAGCATCACCGGGCAAATCCTGGCTATCGCAGAAAAAATAGACACCTTGGTCGGTATTTTCGCGGTTGGCCTGATCCCTACCGGCGACAAAGACCCTTATGCGTTGCGCCGCGCGGCTTTGGGCATCCTTAGAACCGTCATAGAAAACAAACTGAACATCAATATTATTGAGTTAACGGAATTTGCTAGTGCTCAAATTGCACCGCTCCAGCGGTGCGAGACGCAGAGTGTCTCTAGCGACATTCCCACGCAGAGCGTGGGAATGATAAACCAAACAGCAGACCAATCAGCAACAGCCGACCGGGTGATCGATTTTATGTTTGATCGTTTGAAAGGCTATTGCCTGGATCACGGCTACAGCGCCGACGAATTTGACGCGGTGATCGCCGTGACTCCGGCCGAACCTCTGGATTTTATGCAGCGTTTGCAGGCGGTTAAAGCCTTCAGGCAACTGCCCGAAGCCGAAAGCTTGGCAGCGGCGAATAAACGCATCCGCAATATCCTGAAAAAATCGGAGTCCCCTCCGGCAGATCACATCGGCGCATTGCTTGAAGCGCAAGAAAAACAGTTGCTGCAAGCCGGACTGCAATCCGCCGAGGACATCAAACCGTTACTGGCGCAACGCGATTATCAGGCGACCCTGAACCGCTTGGCGGGTTTGCGCAATGACGTCGATGCGTTTTTCGATCAGGTGATGGTGATGACCGATGATCTGGAATTGCGCGCCAACCGGCTGGCCTTGCTGAACCTGTTGTCCGAACAGTTTTTGACCTGTGCCGATATTTCCAAATTGCAATAATCGACACAGGATTCATCAAAATAGCTATGGCTGTCTATTCGCGACCACACGATAAATCATGACGGAAAATCGCTACGTATTGCTGGATCGTGATGGCGTCATTAACCGGGATTCGGATGACTTTATCAAATCCCCGGATGAATGGCTGCCGCTTGACGGCAGCCTTGAGGCCATCGCCCTGCTAAATAAGCACGGCTATAAAGTCGTGGTGGTCACCAATCAGTCCGGTCTGGCTCGCGACTTATTCGATGCGGCGACTCTGGAACAAATCCATGCAAAAATGCAGCGCATGACCGCAGAAAAAGGCGGAAAAATCGAGGCAATCTATTTTTGCCCGCACGGCCCGAACGATCACTGCAACTGCCGCAAACCCAAACCGGGCTTGCTTGAACGATTTGCAGCCGACAACCATGCCAGCCTGATAGGCATAACCGTGATCGGCGATTCGCTACGCGACCTGCAAGCGGCTGAAGCGGTCGGTGCAAGCCCGATACTGGTCAAAACCGGTAAAGGCAACAAAACCCTAACTGAAAACCCTACGCTCAACATTCCTGTTTTTGAGAATTTATATGACGCAGCAACATACCTCACAGCAAGACCCCAGACCTAAAAACTATATCGGCTCGGCGCTGTTGTTTGTAGGCATTTTCACTAGCGCTACCGTGGTCGGCGTGTTGCTTATTGCCGGCATGCTGACGACCTTTAACATTCGCTGGAAAATCGGTTATGCCTGGTGCGCGATTATCGGCTGGATGACCAAGATTTTTTGCGGCCTCACCTATGAAGTCGCAGGACTGGAAAACATCGATCCGCAACAACCTGCGATTATTATGAGCAACCATCAGTCGGCCTGGGAAACGCTGGCGTTAAGATATATTCTCCCGCCGCATTCCGTGGTGATCAAACGTGAATTGCTTTATTTCCCGATTTGGGGCTGGTCGCTGCTCACCCTAAAATCGATCGTCATTAACCGGAAAAACCAACGCGCCTCATTACGCGCTTTGCTCGAACAAGGCACCCGCTATCTAAACGAAGGCTTATCGGTGCTGGTTTTTCCGGAAGGCACTCGGGCCGGAGCCAGGGAAGTGCTGAAATTCAATATCGGCGGGGCGATGCTGGCGCATAAAACCGGTTTTCCGGTCGTGCCCGTCGCCCATAATGCCGGCGATTTTTGGCCGCGTTACAGTTTTTTAAAATATCCCGGCGTGATCAAAGTAAAAATCGGCCCGCCCATAGCGACCAAAGGTCGCAAAGCCGCCGACATCAATGCCGAAGCTGAGGCCTGGATAAAGCAGGCAATGAAAGAAATGGACTGAGGTTCAAGGCTAAAAATTTTAGCCTTCCGCCTTTTGCCTGATACAAATGCGTATAATGCCGCCTATTGCATTTTCACTAACAACGGTAACACACATGAAAAAACTACTGCTCATTTCCCTGTTCGCATTATTGCTCCCTGCTTGCGCCGATAAAAATCAATACGAACAGACCGTATTGGAGCAGATGCAGCTGGAAAAAGATGTTAAGGACTATAACTTATCCCCTGAACGCATGGCTAAATGTGTCGTTGAGACATCCTCAAGCCACATGCCCGGCATTTTTGCTTTCGACCCTACGCGCCTGACTGCTTATCGCAACTATACAAAAATGCTGACGCTGTCTTCGTCTAAAGACCCTAAAAAGACTCTTGAAGAACTGCGTACCGCTTTCGGATCGCCAAAAGATCTCGCAGAAGCCCATATGAATTATACCGAAAGCATGATGGACTGTTTCGCTGCGGTCATCAGCGAAACAGAAGAAGCTCAACAAGAAATAAAATAACGCCTGCGTGTGATGTGTATGTAGGGGCGGATTTATCCGCCCCGGGCGAATGAATTCGCCCCTACACATGATCAACCGCAACAACGCTTAAACTTCTTGCCGCTGCCGCAGGAACACGGCGCATTCTTGCCCAAATTAGTCTGTAAACCCACCTTGCCAATCGACTTAACCTGCCCATCCAGGTAAAACCAGCCAGACGCGCGCTTGATAAACTGACTGATTTCAGTCATCACGTAGGCTTCGTCATCCTGCAAATAATACGCTTTAAATGCCACCACACCTTTAGTGTCTTTAGCCCCGCCTTTTTTAGTCGTGCCGATTTCCAAGCGTTGCCAATCGACTTTCTCCTTGGAAAAATCAATCAACTCGGGTCGCATCGTGGCATCCCAGGTATCCAGTAAATACTGGGCATTATGCAACGCATAAGCCGTAAAGCGCGAACGCATCAAGGCTTCGGCAGTTAAGGGCTTTTGTTCGCCGGAATGAAACGGAGCGCAGCATTGAGCGTAGTCGCTGCCCGAACCGCAACGACAGAAAGTGGGTGTAGTCAAAACAAATTCCTGGTTAAATTTTGGCTTATCTTACCTTGAAAAGGCAATTTTGCGATAGCAAACCGCGGCCACATGTATCGTTGCCATGCTCTGGCGTGACAACGATACAAGCTACCTGACTAACAACCTGTAGTTGATTCGGCAACAGTAATATTTTTAGTCTGGTTACTGCTCACAGTGCCTAAATCAATAACTAATTGCCCTGTGCCTGTTGTCGATGTCGCTCCGGTTGAAGACATGGTGTATTTTTTAAAGGCAGGTGTGTTCCCGTTTTTTGTATTAGAACAGGTTGGAGAAATGGCTACAGTCAACGAATTGCTACCGGCATAGACGGTACAACTATAAGCGCCGGTTGTATTTTTCTTCCAGCCACCGCCTGGCGGAGTAATGGTGCAACTGCCTGTATCCGTATTGACTGCGGCAGTAACCGAGGTCAAATTGTCAACATTGGTTCCCAGACTAATAGAACCGCTTATTGTATAGATTGGCGTAACAGACGCTGTAAAGTTACCACCAGTAACAGGGCTGGTAGAACCTGAGAATGTTGGCAGTGCATAAGTAGTCGGCGATACGGAATAACCCGAAGCCGCTGTAGCTTCCATCGTAACGCCAGTAGTGCTCGCCGTACTGATGGCGCAGGTATAAGTGTTATAGCCGCCACTGTAATCTTGATTATTAATACAATTAATCGTGTTGGCGACGTCAATTACTTTTAACGAGACAGCATCTGCCGCCGCTGCAGTAGCCGCTATTATTTGTCCAGTAATGGTATATACGGGCAAAGAGGTGAAGGCTAAAGTACACCCAGTTGGTGACGGAGTTGATGAAGCAAGCGCCAGATTGCAGCTTACCGGCTGATTATCGTAAACACCGCTAATCGTCACCGAGTTTGTGATTGTGGTGATGGTGCAGGTATAAGATTCCTGCGAGGCAGTGCAATCACTTGAGCTTATGCCATCGGCTACGCTAACAAAGGGCGCAGTAGATGCGCCAGTTACGGTTCCTGTGATGGTGTACGCTATTCCTGCCGCTCCTGCACAGTAAGTAGTATCGACAATCGGATCGAAAATATTAGCCCCCGAAATGTCGCGCCGTATGTCTTTAGAGGCCAGGATAAAACCGGCAATGGCATCGGCTTGAGCAACACATTCCTGATGAACTTTTGCTTCTGTAGTTTTGCCGTTAATAATCAAAAAATCATGGCAGCTATAAGGCTTGTTAATACCCTCGTTAATCCCGCCAACAGCATTTCGCGTGTAATAATTCCGCGCCGTATCAAGAGTGCTGGGCGCTCCTGCAAGCTCTTCGGCAAAACAGACATTTTTACCTTGAGCGGCAACGCCTAACAGACCCACTTTGCCACGCCAACCGCCGGGGCCGACTTTCGCCGCTGATATGCTGCCGGGACAGGCCGTCACGTCATCTGAAAAGGTACCGGCAAAACCTGTGCAATTGCCGCCGATATAACAGACGTAAGGTGCACTTCGGGTACCGACTTCCGGATTAAAAACACAATAGGTGCCGGATTCCGTGGCGTTAAACGTAAACAAACTGACATCCAGCCATGTTGCATTATTGCCATTACCATCAGTTGCAGCCGAATGAACTACGCCCCTGATCGGGATAATGACGCCGCCGTTGTAACGAATTCGAGGGATGCAGTATTCAACATCATTGATCACGACTTTTTCGTACAGCTCAATCGCTTCATTGCCGCTGACGCCATCAAAATCAGTTCGGCGTGTATACAGATCATTTTCAAATGCGGTCAAGGACAGACTGCTGTCGGCGCAACCGTAAGCGCGCGAAGCTTTGTTAGGGTCGTCAGCCACAATATAGGTTTTACCATCAACGGTAACCAGAGTGTCCGGCGTTCCGGCAGTTGCCAGCTTAATGGTCTCGGTTATCTCATCGGATGATTCGGCATTGGTACTCGGCCCGCTCATAGAGGAGCCAGCTCCGTCTCCCGACCCTTTGGCAGCAAGCAATGAACTGCCCAAACTGTCAAAAGCAATAATACTTTGTACGGCAACTTGATTCTCAATGCTGCCGTCGCCCCAATTCACGGTAACACTGATTTGCTTTCGCTCAGGACCGGCTTGGTCGGTCACCGTCCAGCTGCGGCTAAAGGTTTCGGTCACTCCGGCGATGCTTTCATTAGCGGTTGATGATGCCAACGCATCGTAACCACTGGCGCCGGTTTTTTCTATGCTGTCGCGTAATTGCTCTATTTTAGTGTTGGCAAGGGATTGAGCTTCAGCACGGGTTTTGTTGGTGTGGCTACCGCCCATTAAATTGCCTTGCAAGGAAGCGACGGCCAACAAACCAACGGCAACCACAACGGTAGTCACCAAGACTTCAATCAGGCCAATACCTGCACTGTGTTTTATCGGAAATGTCATCATTGTATCCTCTTAACTTGGGTTACCAGTCTTTCCATGAACCGGCAATAGTGGTTCCGGTGCCATCAATAAACGGAGGCGATGCAGTAGTGCCATCGCCGCCCCAGGGTTTATAAACCAGTGTTAATGTGCCGGCCCCGGTATTCGAACCGCTTTCGGATACCATCGAACCTCTGACTACCGGGTTACCGGCTATTTTCAGCTCTCCGGTTACGTAGATTACGCCATAAATATTGCCGCCGGTTAAATCCAGTTCACCATCAATAATTAAAATGACCGGTTTAGTGGGAGTTCCCACATTCACATTATTAATGGAAGCATTGCCGTTGACCCAGACCAAACCGGTTTTACCGCTGAGACTGGTACCCCCTGCCAGCATTTGGTCGTTATCAGCCGCTGCATTTTTAATCTCGGCCTTGGTGTGGGCAAAAAACATATCAAAAAATTGATTTTGCGCAGGATCGGTATAATCGGCGGTGCTTGTCGTTTTGGTTCCTAACGTGGGGTCGTTGGTAATCACGTCAATGCCGTTACCGGCGTCGCGATTGGATACCAACTGGGTGTTAGCGCTCTCATCAGCGCTATCTAACTGAGCTTGAGTGTAATCGGCTTTTTCTTTGCCGGAGGGACGTAAATAAGTACCATAACTTGCGCCATGTACATCATCAGCGCCGCCGCTCCAAATGCTGCTGTTGGTATAGCGGTTGATGATTTTGGCGTTACCGAATACCCCCACGCCGGCTTTGCTGACAAAGGGCTGCTGTGGTGACTCGCCCGAATCAAAAATATTATAAGTCGTTACGCATTGAGTGATAGTACGTACTGCGGTGCAATCATCGCTCCAGCCTTTGGCGGTTACCTTGCCCCTGTTCATGTTACTTGTCGATGTACCCATACAACTGACATCGGTGTTATCAAAGTGAAATTGTGCGTAGGTAGTCTGTGTGCCGGAAGTCAATGTTAAGGGAAACGCGGTAGTCGCGGGCATCGTGCAGCTTGCTTCAGTGGGTTCTGCCCCGGGGCCTGTAAAATCAACCAGTTCATTGGCGTCCTGATCCAAACCACCCGCCTTAAAATAAGCGACAGCCTGATTCATCGCTGCATTGGCCGCAGCTGCCGCCTGACCGATGCGGTAGTTGTCCGCAGCAATTTGGGTTTCAATCAGCACTGTTTTTGATGTAAACAGCGCAACTAAGGTGATACTGATCAACAACAGCAGCGCCGTGAGCAGTGTGGCAGCGCCCTGTTGTTTATGAGCGAGTGATTTTACTTTCATTCTGAACACCTGTGTTTTAGCTTATTGGCGGAGAACATTGTTTTTCATTTCTAATCTTATATGCAAACAGTACCATCCCATTCACAGAGGCGACTGTTTCTAACTGCCACCGAGGCATTGAGGGTTTTTGTGACTGCGGCTTCATTTTTTAGTTGCCCAGTAAGCTGGATATTCACCAGGCGCTTTTCGGCTAGATTGTCATTGGCCGCAGCTCCTGCACAAGCGACGGCATTGGTGACAGTATCGGTCGTCACATTCAAACAGCGCGATGTGGCCGGTAAAACACCGGTAACCGGCACAAAACTAAATTGCAATGTGCTGATGGTCAGTTGACCCTCGTCGATAAACCCTTCCCATGTTCCATCGGTACAATCGACGGTCGTAGAGCCGGTTTTACGCATTTGAATACCGTTGTTGACCAGCCTAAAGCCATAATATTCATTGGCATCGACCACGCCATCACTGTTTGCATCGTAGCTATAGAGAAGGCAGGTAGCAGCAGGTATCTGGATATTGGTAGCTGCCGCAGTAAAAGGATTTTTCCTGCTATCAGCCTCCACAGTTGCACCTCCCCAATAACCGGCCCGTTTAACGTCATTCACCATTAAGACCATTATCCCATCCAGGTCATGATTGAGCCGCGCCGATTTTATGATGCTGGAACTGCCGTTCACTGCAGCAATATAAACATTAATTGTTGCGCCAATCACAATAAGCCCCAAAAGCAGAGAGATCATTAGTTCTATGAGTGTAAAACCGGTCTGTTTTTTCATGGTCTTGTCTCTGAATATAAGTTTAACAAGCCGGATAATTCGATATACCCGTTGAACCGGAAGGCGTACATGCTCTTACTCTTCCGATATCGCTAAAAACAACTCGGGCAGCATGGAGACTGGTGCTAAAGGTGACGCCATTAGCACCGATGGTGCCGCGTCGACTATCGAACGTGCTGTTACCACTGGCCGAATCCATATTGACCGTACTATAAGCCACCCCGGAAACAATCCGGATATCGCAATAATCAGCATCTGCTGTATTGGTTTCAGTGCAATCGCAACTTGTTTTGCTTGCTGGATTTTTTTTGGCTAAACCATAGCACCAGCTGCCGGCATTGCCTGTTGTTCGTGAAATAATGACATTTTCACTGTGCTTGATCGCTTCGGTGCGGGCAAATTGCAAATCGGATTTCAACCCTTCAGTAACTTGTTGCAAGCGGTTGCGTTCGAGCATATTCTGATAAGAAGGCACCGCTATCGCCGCGAGTATGCCGATGATGGCAACAATTATCATAGTCTCCAGCAGGGTAAAGCCGACGTTTTTAGGTTTATTCATATCTATCCACCTTTTTATATATTTTGATTATAGATGACTATCGCTCTTAATCCGTTAGCTAATCTACATTTTATTTATTAAGCTTAAGCGTTATCCAATTTATCTGCGATAACTAAGGGTTATGCTATATTTGCATCCATTCAATAACTTTATAAAGCGGTGCAACCATGTACACAGTAAAACGATCTTCCGGTTTTACCTTAATAGAATTGATGATAACCGTGGCCATTATCGGAATTTTGGCCGGCATTGCTTATCCTGCATATACCGAATATGTGATCAGGGCAAAACGTTCTGATGCCAAAACCGCGCTGCTGCAGGTACAACTGGCCCAAGAGAAGTGGCGGGCTAATCATACAAGCTACGGCACGCTGGCTAATATAGGCCTTGCCGCTACTTCGCCCGATGGTCATTACACCATTGCCGTCTCGGGAAACACCGCTACGGCTTACACAGCGACTGCGACTCCACTGAGTCCATTTGCTGATGCCAAATGTGGCACTTTGGGCATTAATCAGGCGGGAGTCAAAACTGTAGGCAGTGATACTGTTGCAAATTGCTGGGGGAAATAGCTTTGCTCTGGTGTTCCACTTGGCAACGCTGGAGCGACTAGCGCCACAAAAGCACCGGTATAAATCACCATGTGAAGAAGTCGTTATACGATAGCTGAGCCCGATAGACCGCATTTTATGACCTGTACGGTGTTGGAATGGCTGATGGCGGAACCTACGCAATTAAGTTTGACAAGGTGGCATGCCTTAATCTAAGGTGTCAATATGTCACCAACAAGGAAAATGCCATGACCGTTATAAGCAGTGAACGTATTACCGCCAGGGTAAGCGAACAAATCAAACAAACACTGATAGCCGCTGCCGACTTAACGGGAGCGACATTGAATCAGTTTTTAGTACAAGCGGCGCTTGAGAAAGCTGAAAACATTATCGAAAAAGATAAGTTGATTCACCTGAGTAAAAAAGATGCTCTATTCTTTTTTAATATGCTGGAAAATCCACCTGAACCCAATACAAAGCTAATTAACGCGGTTAAAAATTACAGAGCTCATATCAAGTGATCTCGACCTTAACCATTGAACCGCTCTCTAAAGCGCATAACAGAACAGCGTTTGATTGTGGCAATAAAGCGTTAAATCATTTTTTACAAAAAATTGCACGCCAGCATATGGAGAAAGGACTCTCTAAAACCTTTATCTTAATTGATACGAAACACCCGTCAGAGATTATTGCCTACATGAGTCTTGTGGTTTGTGAGGTCTTAACAGATGACATTCCCCATCAATGGAAAAATAAATACCCTAACAAGATTCCGGCTGCCAAGCTTGCAAAATTAGCCGTTGCATACGATCATCAAAGAAAAGGTTATGGGGGAATATTGCTGATTGATGCCATGCAAAAAACCTTAAATGTCTCTTATAAAATGGGTATTTCAGGGCTTTTTGTTGACGCAAAGCATGAACAAGCAAAAGCCTATTATAATCAATTTGACTTTATCTCATTGCCCGAACAATTAGATAACTTATTCTTGCCCTTATCGACTCTGGCTAAAAGCCTGAGTCAAACCACCGAATCCACCACAGACACGAATGCACTCGAATAAGACGCTGGTAAAATATTTCATCGTTCCCACGCTCCGAGGCACATAAGTGTCTACGAGACATCGTCATTCTGGCAAATACCGGCACCTATGCCGGTATGTTGACTCTTGGACAGCGTGATGTATAACAATGAGCACGCTACGTGCGAACGATGCGAAATAGCACTAAACCATCTAAAACCAGACATAAAAATTCATGATAAAACCCGATAATTCAAGGCATCGGCTCTGTGTAGCCCCTATGCTCGATTGGACCGATAGACACTGCCGTTATTTTCATCGGCTGATGTCTGAACACGCGTTTTTATATACCGAAATGGTGACTACCGGCGCGTTGATTCATGGCGACCCTCACCGGTTTTTGCAGTTTCATTCGGCTGAAAACCCGGTGGCGTTTCAATTGGGCGGCAGCAATCCACGGGAACTGGCCCTCTGCGCCAGGATGATTGAAGATTACGGCTATGACGAGGTCAATTTGAATGTCGGCTGCCCCAGCGATCGGGTTCAGAACGGCCGTTTCGGCGCTTGCCTGATGGCGGAACCCGAACTGGTCGCCGACTGCGTCGCGGCAATGAATCAGACGACTTCGATCCCGGTCACGGTCAAATCGAGAATCGGCATTGATGAACGCGATTCTTATCAGGAGCTGGTCCATTTTGTCTCGACGGTTGCCGGTGCCGGTTGCGAAAGCTTTATTATCCATGCCAGAAAAGCCTGGTTAAGCGGCCTATCGCCCAAACAAAACCGCGATATTCCGCCGTTGCGCTACGATCTGGTCTATCAAATCAAACAGGACTTTCCTGAGCTTGAAATCATTCTGAACGGCGGCATCACTACCTTGGATCAGGCCGAAGCTGTTTTGCGGCATGTTGACGGGGTCATGATTGGCCGGGAGGCTTATCACAACCCTTATATTTTAGCCGATGCGGATCAAAGGTTTTATGGCAAATCCAAAGAACCCCGGTCACGGGAAATGATTATGGATCTGTTAATTCCTTATGTTCAACAGCAGCTTGAGCGTAACGATGGCGTCCGCCTAAACAGCATAACCAGGCACATTTTAGGCCTTTTTCACGGCCAACCGGGAGCTAGAGGCTGGCGCCGCCATTTGAGCGAAAATGTCTGCAAACCCGGTGCCGACATCAATGTGATTTTGGACGCTTTAAAATTCTGCTTACCGGACAAGGCATGCCGCCCTGCTCGAAACGTTTTTCGTCCGTTAAATGTAACCGCTTAGCTCAGCCATCGCAGAAACGTTAGCAACGGGATTGCAAACCCCGTCCCGCTCGAAACTACATCCCTATAGGTAAAGAGCGAAGCTTTAAAAGCCAATACTCAATGCTGTATACTGACCAACTATTTTTATTACTGAGATTGAGACTATGGAACAGCATTTTGCCGGAATTATCGAAGCAGTTGGTGAAGATTTAAATCGCGAAGGCCTGATCGATACACCAAAACGCGCAGCCAAGGCTTTCAAATTTTTAAACAACGGCTACGAAAAAACGCTGGAAGAAGTACTCAACGGCGCTATTTTTACCGCCGACACCGAAGATATGGTTATTGTGAAAAATATTGAACTGTATTCTTTATGCGAACACCATTTACTGCCGTTTATCGGTAAATGTCATGTCGGTTATTTGCCGCGCGGTAAAGTGATGGGACTGTCCAAAGTCGCTCGCGTTATCGATATGTATGCACGTCGCCTGCAAATTCAGGAAAAACTGACCAAACAAATAGCCGACGCGATTGAACTGGCAACCGGTGCCCGAGGCGTGGCCGTGGTGATCGAAGCCAAGCATTTGTGCATGATGATGCGCGGCATTGAAAAACAAAATTCAGTCATGACAACGTCAGTGATGACCGGGATTTTTCGTAAAGAAATCAGCACCCGGTCGGAATTTTTAAATCTGATCAACCGATAAAACCCCAATGACAGCAAAAAAAACCGGCGTATTACTGGCAAACCTGGGTTCGCCTACTGCACCGACACCCAAAGCGGTCAGGCGATTTCTTAAGGCGTTTCTTTGGGACCCCCGCGTCGTCAACCTGCCCAGACCGCTGTGGTGGGTGATTCTGCATTTTTTTGTGCTGCCTTTTCGCCCCCGGAAATCGGCCTTAGCCTATCGTAAGATCTGGAATGAAAAAGGTTCGCCGTTAATTTTTCTGACCTTGCAATTAGCCGAACGGGTTGCCGATAAGCTCAATGCCAAAGGCGTAACAACCCGGGCGGTAATGCGCTACGGCGAGCCATCGATAGCGCAACAGTTAACAGCCTTCAAAAAGGCAGGCATCGATAATATCATCGTCCTGCCTTTGTACCCGCAATATTCCTCGACCACCACCGCATCGATCTATGATGCGGTGATCAAGGAACTCAATCAGTGGCGACATCTGCCCAACATTCAATTTATCAGTGATTATCACCAGCACAGTCATTATATTGCTGCGGTTGTAGAATCCATAGAGCAACACTGGCTGGAACACGGCAAAAACCAGCTGTTATTGATGTCTTTTCACGGTTTACCCGAGCAACTGACTCAATGGGGCGACCCGTATTTTCACCAGTGCCATAAAACCGCCGTCTTGATTGCCGAGAAATTGGGTATTGACCAAAAACAATGGATGATCGTATTCCAATCGCGGTTCGGCAAGGCGCAATGGCTAAAGCCTTATTGCGTAGACACCTTACAAAAGCTTCCCGGACAAGGCATTAAGACCATAGATATTGTCTGTCCCGGGTTTGCGGTGGATTGCCTGGAAACGCTGGAAGAAATAGCCATGGAAAACAAGGCCGTTTTTATGGAGTCCGGCGGCGTGGAGTATCGCTATATAACGGCGCTGAATGATTCAGAAACGCATGTTGCTGCTATAGTTAATCTGATTGAACAGAAGCTTTAATCACTGGAGTGCAGGCTCTGCCTGCAAGTACAAGCAAAGCTTGCACTCCCGTTGAAATAAAACTTTTAGTGATGCAAACAGCGAACCAAAAGGCTAAAAATGAAACAAACACTCTTACAAAGTTGGCAAGATAGTAGCTGGCCGACCATCAAATCGAGCAAACCGCTGGAAACCGGCGACGGTGTTATTGACCAAAGAACTTTTAACACCATTGAAGTTGATCAGCTGTTCGACGCCGTCAATCACGCCTCAACCATTGCCGGGCAAGCGGTGTTATTTCGTTCGTTAACCCAGCCGCTGGATACGCTGGATCAGATTAACGCCAAACAGCAAGCTGTTGAAGAGCTGCGCAATAATCCGGCACTCAAAAAGCAGCTTGAACGCATCGTACAACACGCGATACCCGATGAAAAAAACTTCTACTTGCTGTTGTTCGGCGAATTTCTAGGCTCGTTCGGCACCGCCAGAGAAGAGCATGAGATTGAAGGCTACGGCTACCTGCAATATAAACGCGGCATCCGTTTTATGTTGGAACTGGTTGATCGAATTCAAGCGGCAGAAGCCCCCCAAAGCGACTATCTAAAAGGTATTTTCGAGCAAATAGGTATTTTTTCAGAATCCAGGCCTTATTCGCTGATGCAAGGGCCGGTTTATATTGTTGAAAACAATCTCCAGTGCAAGGAACAGCGAAAAGGTTCGTTTTTACCTGCGATTATATTTAAACCCCGGCTATTCAAACCGCTGCTGATCACGCTATTTTTCGCAACCATCTGGGCGCTGGCGCATTTTTTTCCCACCGACATGTTCAAGGTTTCAGTCGAAGCCATCCCGACCGCAACGATTTTTTTTGTCCCGTTGTTGCTGGTTTATTTTCCGATTATCGGCGGCTTCGATCGCGACAGCTGCATTATCCCGCTAAGAAATGAGTTTAAAAAATCCGCAGCGGTAGCTGACACCTTAGATGCGCTGGGCAAACTCGACGAATTGCTGTCCTTTATCCAGTTTTCCGAGACATTCGGCGGCGACATGGTATTGCCCGAACTGATTGATGCGACGCATCACCGGATCAATCTGGCTGATGCCAGGAACCCGGTTTTAGGCAAACAAAACCCGGATTATGTCGGCAACGATTTTGTGCTGGATGACGACAAACTGGTGCTGGTCACCGGGCCCAACAGCGGCGGCAAAACCGCTTTTTGCAAAACCGTCACCCAGATTCAGCTGCTCGCGCAAATCGGCTGTTATGTGCCTGCCAAATCGGCAACACTGACCGTCGCCGACCGGATTTTCTACCAAGCGCCTGAAATCAGTCATCTGGATGACGGCGAAGGCCGGTTCGGTACCGAATTGAAGCGAACCAAAGACATCTTTCTGGCGGCTACGCCTAAAAGCCTGGTGATTCTGGATGAATTATCCGAAGGCACGACCTTCGAAGAAAAAATGGAATCGTCGTCGAATGTGCTGAATGGCTTTTACCGGAAAGGCAACAGCACCCTTTTAATTACCCATAATCATCAACTGGTCGATCATTTTGTTGCGCAGGGCACAGGCTTGCCGAGACAAGTCGAGTTTGCCAATGACGCGCCGACCTACAAACTGGTTGCAGGCATATCCCGAGTCAGCCATGCCGACCGCGTGGCGAAAAAAATCGGTTTCTCTAAAGAAGACATAGACAACTATCTGGCGGATTCAGAATGAAAATAGGCACCCCCTTATCCAACAGCGCAACCAAAGCCCTGCTGCTCGGCAGCGGTGAACTGGGCAAAGAACTGGCTATTGCCCTGCAACGCTACGGCGTGGAAGTGATTGCTGTAGACCGTTACCCGAATGCTCCGGCACAGCAGGTCGCACATCGCAGCCATGTAATCGATATGACCGACACCGACGCGGTCAAAAAACTGATTGCGCTGGAGCAGCCGGATTTCATCATTCCGGAAATTGAAGCGATTGCAACCCAGGCGCTAATGGACATTGAGGAGGAAGGGACATGTACGGTGGTACCTAACGCCAGGGCGATTCAGTTAACCATGAACCGTGAAGGCATCAGAACCCTGGCCGCAGAGTGGCTTAACATCCCCACCTCGAACTATGCGTTTGCACAAAGTTTTGAGCAATTGCAGGCGGCGGTTGACGCTGGCATCGGTTACCCATGCTTTATCAAACCGACCATGTCATCATCCGGCAAAGGTCAGTCTATGGTCAAAAACGCCGATCAGCTGAAAGCCGCCTGGAATTACGCCAAATCCAGCGGTCGGGTCGATACCGGCAAGGTCATTGTCGAAGCAAAAATCGACTTTGATTTTGAAATCACCTTGTTGACGGTGCGCGCTTTGAATCAGCATGGAGACGTCGAGACATGCTTTTGCGCACCGATAGGCCATGTGCAGGAAAACGGCGATTACCGGGAAAGCTGGCAGCCCCAAGCCATGAGTGCCGCCGCGATCAAAGCAGCGCAGGATATTGCCCTTAAAATAACCGATGACATCGCCGGACTCGGTTTATTCGGCGTTGAATTGTTTATCAAGGGCGATAACGTCTGGTTTAGCGAAATCAGCCCCAGACCGCATGATACCGGCATGGTGACCCTGGTCACCCAACAACAAAATGAATTCGAATTACATGCCAGAGCCATCTTAGGCTTGCCCGTCGATACCGCCATACACAGCCTCGGAGCAAGTGCGGTGATCTTAGGCCGCATAGATGCACAAGGCGTGAATTACCAAGGACTGGATAAGGCATTGTCCGTCCCGGCCAGCGAAATCAGATTATTCGGCAAGCCCGAAGCTTTTATCAACAGGCGCATGGGCGTTGCCTTAGCCACGGCTAAAACTGTCGATGAAGCCAGAAACAGAGCGGTTAAGGCTGCGGGTATGATTGTTATTAGACCTGATAGATAGGTGAAGCCATGATGAGAAGTCACCCCAGGCTATCCTGCCTGCCGCCCTTCGAGTTAATGCAAATCTGTTCCAGACAGATTTGTGCGGTTGCTTTAAGCTCTTTACTCATCTCGAACACGGCAGTAGCCGACATTTATAAATTTATCGCTAATGACGGCCGCACCTACTATACCGACAAGCCTAAAAACAGCCTGTACAAACGCATTATACGCACCAGGGCGCTTAATTATTCCAGCGCCTTGCCCTATATGGGTTCCAACAAAAAAAAATTCGCCGACCTTATTACCGAGGCGGCCGACCGGCATCAGGTCGATGCCAGACTGGTACACGCGGTCATCCAGGCCGAATCCGCTTACAATGCCAGAGCAATCTCCTCAGCCGGCGCCGTAGGCTTAATGCAGTTAATGCCCGCTACCGCAGAACGCTATGGCGTTATCGACCGGAATAATCCTGTTCAGAATATCGACGGCGGCACCCATTATTTGAAAGACTTACTCAGGATGTTTGATTCAAACCTGTCTTTAGCGGTTGCCGCTTATAACGCCGGCGAAGGTGCAGTGATGAAATACCATAATTCCATTCCCCCCTACCCCGAAACGCGCAATTACGTCAAAACTGTGATGGCGTTGTATAACAGGCGCTTTTGAGCTGACTGGTTTCTTATTGGCAGCGGGGCGGTTGTTTGATTGTCTTGGGGCAATTTTTACGTTTTTTTGCCGCTGTTCAAGCGATAAGGCAACCACACATCGCTTCGCTTGTTGCGGGGGGCTCTCAACCTAAAGACCGCGATTTAAACCAGCAAGGCAGAATAAATCGGTATTGAAAGACATTCTAAAGTCGGTATAAGCGCCGAAACCGGATAATAACTTGCCGGTTAGAGCCATAAGGAGCTCAAGACCATGAATCACATCGCGATAAAAATGCTGATGGGGGATAGAGGAAAATATCTCGGTATTGTCATGGGACTGACCTTTGCCTCATTGATCATGACCCAGCAACCGGCGATTTTTTTAGGACTGATGACCCGCTCTTACAGCTTCATATCGGATGTGGGTTTGCCTGATATTTGGGTGATGGATTCGAAAGTGCAGTTTGTCGACGACATCAAGCCCTTGCAGGATACCGAGCTGTATCGGGTGCGCGGCATTTCCGGGGTAAAATGGGCCGTGCCGATGTACAAGGGGTTGTTAAAAGCCCGACTTACCGATGGCACTTTTCAAACCTGCAATGTTATCGGTCTGGACGACGCCACCTTAATCGGCGGACCGCCGGTCATGCTTGAAGGAAAGATTGACAATTTACGCCGCAGCGACAGCGTTATCGTCGATATAGACGGCGCCCGGGATAAATTGGACAAACCCCCGCTGGTAGCCGGAGGCAAACGCATCCCCCTAAAAACAGGCGACAGCCTGGAGTTAAACGATCATCGCGCCATCGTCGTCGGCATCGCCAAAGTCACCCGCACCTTTCAATCCCAACCGGTGATTTACACCACCTATTCCCGCGCCAAGAGCTACGCACCGAGAGAACGCAAACTGTTGTCCTTTGTGCTGGTAAAAGCCAAACCGGGGCAAGACTTGGCTGAATTAACCCGCCGCATCCGCGCAACAACCGGTCTGGCCGCTTATACGCGACAGGAATTCATGTCGCTGACTTATGAGTATTTTATGCACAACACCGGTATCCCGATTAATTTCGGTATTTCAGTACTGTTGGGTTTTATCGTCGGCGCCGCCATTGCCGGTCAGACTTTCTACAATTTCACCCTGGAAAATCTGCGCCAATTTGGGGTACTGAAAGCGATGGGCACCAGCTGAACAGGAGTGAGATATTTGAGAGAGAAACAGTGAGATAAATGAAATAAACCGGAATAAGACAGAACAAAACGAAACGCAAAAAATAAATTAAGTTTCACATAGAGAAAGAAAAAAAACGTCGAAAATTACGTCAATAAATGACGTTCGATAATAGTTAAAATATCGGTTTTATCATCATCGGAGATACCTAAAAACGGGCGCTCTGGAATATCGCCCCAGAGGTTTGGAAACTCAGATTTAGTTCCACCAAATTGCATCATTGCTGCATATTCCAGAGGACTACCGATCGCCACACTATCATTGCCGAATAGTTGATAGTCGATGGTCTCACCTAGTGCTCCCTCATCAGTCAGCGCCTGATCACGACCTTTGCGCCCGATAGTTGAATCAGCGTTACCCAGCCATGCCGACCCATCCGGGCCAGTCTTACTGACAAAACGCTGCTGAGTGGATTCTTTTAGCTTCTCGCCTATTTTTTGCAGTGCAGGGCGCAGATTAGCGCTATGGTCTTGCAAGCGACGCAAGGCGGAAAGAATATCACGATCATCAATTTCAAAGTCAATCACGATACAAATAAGCCACGTTCAGTGCCGTCTTCTTCGACCACCCGCACATCGCCGCCAAAGAAGATCTCGATGGTACTCATGACATAACCGTCATCGACGCCTGGCAACGCTTCATGAATGCGCGATATCCATTCCTTTTCAGGAAATTTCTGTACGATATCGTGAATAACCTTATCTTCATTGATTTCCGTCACTTCAACCACCCTAATTTCGTAAATATTGCATCAATAGCCTCTGCTATCGGCTCAAAATCGACATCATCCCACTGTGATGCACTATATGCGGGATGTTTGTGCATTTTTATTTTGTTAACTTGTTCAATCATAGTCGCATTATTACTGCGTGTCGCTACCCATTGCGCATATGATCTAGCCCACTGCTCCCAGTTAGTTAAATAGTAAGCCGCTTTTTTCCTAACTTCATATTCTGCATGAGTATTTAAAGCCGTTTTTAGGGCATTTGTTGCAGCGCTTGCATCAATAACCTCACGCCATGCCGCCAAAATAGGCGACTTAACCGAGGCATACGAACCAATATCCCACAATGCCTGATGGTCCATAAAATGACCTATCTCATGTGCGGCGGTCAGCTCTGGATTTACTGACGATTTAGATATCGCAATCTCAACCGGTTTTCCACCTACTTGATAGCTATAATGCCCTTGAAACTTATAGCTGGTGCTGTTTTTTACCGGTATTTCAGGTAATTCGACGGCCCAGTGCAGCCGGTCTATTTCCAGCAGCACGGTATTGGCAGCGTTTTTAGCTAATCCGCTTTTAGGCAGTTTTAAGGCGTCGCTAACATGGGGTAATGAGTTGCCCGCCTCCGCCTTAAACGCCTTACCCAACGCAGGCGGCAGACTCGCCGATTTATTAGCGATAAACCCCTGCATCTGGCCAGAAACCGAGGCTCCCGGCTTATAATCAAACCCGTAATCGACGCCTTTGGGGAACCAGCAACTGGATATTGCTGCGCATGATTTTGCTGCAGGCGGTTTTAGTCGGTACTATCGGTTACGGTTTAGGCGTGGGTTTGACTGCGTTGTTCGGTTATTCGATGCGCCATTCGATACTGGCGTTCAAGTTTACCTGGGAGCTGCTGCTGTTTAGCGGTGCAGGGGTTAGCCTGATTTGCATTTTCGCGGCGTTGATCAGCATCCTGAAAGTCATACGCCTGGAACCGGCTATCGTGTTTAAAGGCTAAAGCATGAATGCTCGATCATTGGCGGTGCGCTGTCAGAATGTGATTAAAATTTACCATACCGGCGACCAAAAAGTGACCGCGCTTAACGGCGTAAACCTGGATATTGCGATGGGAGAGCTGATGATGCTGGTCGGCCCCTCGGGCTGCGGCAAGACCACGTTGATTTCAGTCATCGCCGGCATTCTCGATCAGGACAGCGGCTATTGCGAGGTATTCGGCGAGGATTTTCTGAACATGAGCAATCATCACAAACTGAATTTCAGAGCGCGCAACATCGGTTTTGTTTTTCAAGCTTTCAACCTGTTGTCGGCACTCAGCGCAGCAGAAAACGTCTCCATTCCCCTGATCATCAACGGCATGCAACGCAGCAATGCCGAGCGTAAAGCCATTACGGTGCTGGAACAGGTAGGCTTGGGGGCGCGAGTGAACGCTTTACCCTCGGAGCTTTCCGGCGGACAACAGCAACGCGTCGCGATTGCCCGAGCGATGGTGCATAGTCCAAGACTGATTGTCTGCGATGAACCCACCAGTTCGTTGGATCACGAAACCGGACATGCTGTGATGACCTTACTCAAGGGTATAGCCTTGCACAAAGACCGCGCGCTAGTTATCGTTACTCATGACGCCCGGATTTTCGACTTCGCCGACCGTATTGCCAAAATGGATGACGGGCGTATTGTTGAGATCAAAGGCGTTGGAGTGCAGGCTTCGCCTGCAAGCACAAGCAAATCTTACACTCCTGTTGCGGCTAAACCATAAAACCATGTCCAAGAGTTACTATGCAAGTCAAATACACATTGCCGATACTGGCGGCGGCAGGATTCCTTTTTGCAGCCTATACGGTCGTCAACAGCAACAAGCCGGTACCGGTTGCGCCCGCCGTTGCGCCGCCCTCCTCCGCGCCGTTCAAAGTGTTTATTGCCGGGGCGGGCATCGTCGAACCGAAAAGTCAGAATATCGACATCGGCACCCCGCTGTCCGGTATCGTCAAGACCGTGGCTGTTAAAGTGGGCGATAAAGTCAATGCCGGTGCGCCGCTGTTTTATCTGGATGACCGCGATACCCGTGCCGAGCTGGCGGTTAAACGTGCCGATCTCGCTAAAGCCAGAGCCGATGTCGCTATCGAAAAAGCCTCGTTAGCCGATGCTCGATCGCTGAATAATTTAGCTGAAGCCGTCACCGACCGGCGCGCCATCAGTTCCGAGGAACTGCTTAAACGGCGTAACGCCGTGATGATCGGCATCGCTAAATTGGACAGCGCCAACGCTTTGGTGCAACAGGCCGAAGCCGCTGTGGCCGATACAAAAACCACGCTGACCCTGCTAGTCATTAAAGCTCCGATAGACGGCGAGGTGTTGCAAGTTAATGTCCGGCCCGGCGAATTCGCCCAAGCCGGAGTCCTGAACACGCCGCTGCTGATGCTGGGCAATCTCGACCAACTGCATGTGCGAGTGGATATCGACGAAAATGATGCCTGGCGCTTCAACAAGAACAGCAAAGCCGTGGCTTTCCTGCGCGGCAACGCCAACTTCAGCGCCGACCTCAGCCTGGCTTACGTGGAACCCTACGTGGTGCCTAAAAAATCGCTGACCGGCGACAGCACCGAACGGGTCGATACCCGGGTGTTGCAGGCGCTGTACAGCTTTGAACCCAGCCAGTTGCCGATTTATACAGGCCAGCAGATGGACGTCTTCATCGAAGCACCGGATGACGGCGGTTCGCCGTTATGAATCGTCGCTTGCCTGCGCTGCTGATCGCACTACTGGTGTCCGGCTGCTTTGCTGTCGGCCCCGACTATCAGCGCCCGACAATCCCGGTACCGCAGCAATGGAGTGAATCGACTGCTAATACCCGTTCCCACGCAGAGCATGGGAACGATACGCAAGCGGAACAATGGTGGCAGTCGTTTAACAATCCGGTACTCGACCAACTGATCGGCGAGGCTATCGCTTCCAACCTGGATTTAAAACTTGCCTTGGAGCGGATTAAAGATGCCAGGATCTTGCGCACCGCAACCATCGCCGCCGCGTTACCCGCTCTGGACGCCAAGAGCAACATCAGCAGGCGCTTTAACAACTCATCGTCATCCGGCTCCCAAAGCGGCGGCACATCGTCTGCAGGCAGCGGTTTTGGTATCGGCAATCAGCTCATCAACATTGCCTCACTGGGCTTTGATGCCCGCTGGGAGCTGGATTTTTTCGGCGGTGTCAGACGGACGGTGGAAGCCGCCGATGCAACGATTGAGGCGGAAGTCGAAAACAGCCGGGATGTACGGGTTACCCTACTGGGCGACGTCGCCCGCAACTACATCGAGCTGCGCGCCAATCAACGGCTGGTCGCGATAAGCGGTGAAAATCTGCAGGCACAGCAAGACACGCTGGCATTGACGCAAAGCCGCCAACAGGCGGGGCTTACAAGTATTCTGGAAGTCGCCCAGGCGCAAGCCCAAGCTGAAACCACCGAGGCTCAGCTGCCAATCTACGAAACAGCGGTTAAACAGTCGATACATGCACTCAGCGTGTTGCTCGGCAAAGAACCGGGCGCGCTTGCCGTTCGGCTTGAACGGCAAGACCGTATCCCGATTGTTGCGACAGATGTGACAGCCGATTTACCCTCCGAATTATTACAACGCAGGCCGGATATCCGCCGCGCCGAACGGCAACTGGCGGTCGCTAACGCCTCAATCGGCATTGCAACCGCCGAGCTGTATCCTAAAGTCAACCTAGCAGCATTCGTCGGCTTGCAAAACATGCGCATCACCGACTTTACCCCGCTTGGAAAATCATGGTCAGCGGCATCCTCATTAAGCCTGCCGATCTTCAATTGGGGAAAACTGAACGCCAATATCGACAGTAAAAAAGTCCAATTCGAGCAGGCCTTACTGATGTATCAATCCACGGTATTATCCGCCTTTAGGGAAGTGGAGGATGCGCTGATCGCCTACAGCAACGAGCAGGCGCGGCACAAAGCACTGGCAAAAGCCGTTGCCACCCATCAGCTGGCAGTTCAATTAGCCAACGAACGCTATCAAAAGGGCCTGACTGCGTTTCTGGATGTCCTGACCGGCCAAATGGCGCTTTATCAGGCCCAGAGTTTGCTGGTCAGCAGCGAATCGACGCTTTCCAGTAATCTGATTGCTCTCTACAAAGCGCTGGGCGGCGGCTGGCAAACCGAGGCTATCGTAGATGATGTTAAAAAATAACTTAACCAAGTTGTAACACTACCCACTCCGTTTTGTAACATAAGCTATTTACTATTAGCGTTGGCTGCCAGCCAAATAACCCTATGCTATCCTGGAGTACATAATGAAAGTTACAAAAACATTATTATCGCTTGCTATTAGCGCAATTATCTCGACTCTTGCAATTGCCGATTCTGAAATTCAAGGGCCTATGGCATTTGATTCCATTTCCGGTTCCGCCTACGGCCAGCAAAACGCTACCGACCTTAACACTACACCCTGGATCATCCCAGAAGGCTATAGCCAATCTATCATTTCTGACGAAAACGACTTGAACATCTATGTCGGCACCGACTGGAACGACATGAACACCGTGAACGAAACCCAAAAACACGCGGGCCGTTATCTGTACCGCACCCACGAAGTTCGCGGCGGCGCCATCGGCAACGATGGCAATTCTCTACGTGTTGATGGTAATAGCGGCGGCACGGTTTCCGTCGTTGACCTGAAAACCGGGGAAGCCAAGGAAGTGGTCGGACGCGACGATTGGGAAGCGATCGATGGTATCGTCTGGACACCATGGCATACTATACTGTTTTCGGAAGAGGTCATCGATTCTCAGCGCCCTGATCCGGATGCTCCACTAGCCAAAAGCGGTCTGGTCTATGAGCTGAAACTGAAAGACGACGACCCGACCACCATGGAAAGCGTGACCGTTCTGCCTAAACTCGGTTCTCTGTCGCATGAAGGCCTGGAAATCGATGTCGAAGGCAATGTCTATGTGATCGACGAAGATAAAAAAGGCTCAATCTACAAATTCATGCCGACTACTTATGGCGATCTAAGCGACGGACAGCTTTACGCATTGAAAGTGAATTCAGGTAAAACCGGCGCGGCGGAGTGGATAGCTCTGGATATGAACCAAGCGCAAATCAGTGCCCGCGTAGCGGCAACTGCTGTCGGCGCAACCCAGTTCTGTCGTCCTGAAGACTTGGAACGCATTGGCAAGACCCTGTACGTCGCGCTGACTTGCGAGGATGTCGATGACGCTACCAACACCAGTGGCCGTAGCGCAGTCTTGGCCGTAACACTGGAAGAAACGCCATCAGTCAAATATGTCGTTGCTGCCGGCAAGAATGCGCCGATCGAAAATCAGGCGACTGGTGCGACCGGCTTCGCGAAAGTAGACAATCTGGCCAGCGGCCCTGACGGCAAGTTGTGGATGGTGGAAGACAACGGTTTCAGCGATATCTGGGTTTATGACCCAGCCTCTGAAGATGCCAACAACGACGGTTATCAAGACGGCGTATACCTGTTCGCTTCCTTGAAAGACAAATCGGCAGAAGGCTCAGGCATTTACTTCGGTAAAGACCCTCACACCCTGTTCGTGAACGTCCAGCATTCTGGTACAGGTAACGACAAAACGATGGCGATCACTAATCGCGATCACTAATCGTAAATAATCCGATTATTTAGTTCAAGAAAACGGCACCTGCGAGTGCCGTTTTTTTTTAGCCTGATTTTTAACAGATTGGCGTTATCATCCAGTTCTAAGCCATTATCGAACGGACTGTTACAACGAAACAGCCCCTATTAAAATCACTTAGCCCAAAGTGCAATTCCGGCCTGATGAAAAGACATACCGGTAAACCGACGCAACAGCTGCAAGCCGGAATAAGGCCAACGAAGCGTAGCGCGGAATGGTATTTCCGGCTTGCCGTGCGATAACTGCAAAGCTAATAATCTACCCGTTTTTTTTATGTCATGTTAAGCTCGACTGCATTTTCAATTTTTTTCAATACCCTATCCACACAACGGAAACTGGAGTACAAAAATGGAATCACAAGCATTAATTAAAGTATGGGATCTTCCGCTTAGAATTTTTCACTGGCTGCTGGTTGCCGGATTTTTTATCGCTTACCTGACTGAAGATGACTTATTAACGGTTCACGTCTGGGCCGGTTATCTGGTAAGCGGATTATTGGTATTCAGATTAATCTGGGGATTTATCGGCAACGACTATGCCCGATTCTCGAATTTCTTATGTAGCCCCGCCAAGTCGATTGCCTATCTTAAAGATTTGATCGCATTAAAAACCCAGCGTTACCTCGGCCACAACCCGGCGGGTGCGGCGATGATTGTATTATTGCTGGTCAGTTTATTAATGACGGTTATCACCGGCTTTGCGGTGTACGGCGCAGACCAGGCAGCCGGACCGCTGGCGGCTATAGGCTCCGCTAACGAAAAGATGTGGGAAGAAGTGCATGAATTTTTCGCCAACTTCACGCTGATTCTGGTGGTTGTACATGTTATAGGCGTAGCTGTTGAAAGTTATATCCACCGTGAAAATCTGCTTCGAGCGATGCTGCATGGGTTTAAGAAAAAATAATGATGGAATGGAGCACGCTATTAAACACCGACAAACCAGGTCATACAGCCGCCAAACAAGAGCTTGGACGTTCGCCGTTTAATTCCGATCACGACAAAATCATATTCTCAGGGGCGTTTAGGCGTCTGGCAAAAAAGACACAAGTCCATCCGCTAGCCATAAACGACCACGTCCATAATCGGTTAACGCACAGTCTTGAAGTTGCTTGCGTTGGACGCAGCTTAGGCATTAAAGTCGGTCACGCATTGCAGGAAAAAGGCCGTCTTCCTGAGGGATTCTTACCCACCGATTTGGGTGACATTGTTCAATCTGCCTGCTTGGCACATGATATCGGCAATCCGCCTTTCGGCCATACCGGAGAAGAAGCCATTCGCAACTGGTTTAAATATGATGGCAACCGTTATTTGGCCGACCTTAGCGTTGAAGAAAAACATGATCTGCTGTATTTTGAAGGCAATGCCCAAGGATTGCGCTTACTCACTTCTTCAGAATATCACCCTGATGACGGCGGCATGAGATTAACCTACTCGACTCTTGCCGCGTTTATCAAATATCCGTGGACCTCACTACCGAGTGCCGAAGGAAGACGGCCGAAATCGAATAAATACGGCGTTTTTCAGTCCGAATTGGCCATCTTTGATGAAATTGCCTTAGCGGTCGGATTGGAAAAACAAGCAGGCAACAACTGGTATTGTCGGCATCCACTGGTTTACCTGATGGAAGCCGCTGATGATTTTTGCTACGGTATTTTGGATCTTGAAGATGGCCTTGAAATGGACATTCTTCAATGGAATGATATTTTCACTCTACTGAAACCGGTGTTGAAGCCATCGGAAATCGATAGCCTGGAAGCCGATTTAGAAAAAGTCTGCGATAGGCAAAAGCCCGCCCTGATTAGAGGCAAAGTTATTTCGGCATACATTGACGCAGCAACAGAGGCCTTTATTAACCATGAACCGGAACTGCTTCAAGGCAAACATAGCGATTTAATTTCCTTATGTCCGACGTATATCAGAGAGTCTGTAGAGCAGGCTAAAGCTATCGCAAAAACCAAAATATTTTCACACCCCCGAAAAATTGAACTGGAAATAGGCTCATATCACATCATATCCACGCTGTTAGATATGATGTGTAGCGCCGCCATAGAATGGGTAGAGAACCCCTCTGAAATATCGTTTAAAAGCAAAAGAGTCATCGATTTGATCGGCAGGGATACTTTTGAGCGCCAGATCAAAAAGGGCGAAAAACTAACGCCAAAATATCTGGCATTGATGCGGGTTATTGATTATATCAGCGGCATGACCGATAACTATGCCAGCTATTTGGCAAAACAATTTAACGGTATGGGCGAGTCCCGATAAGAAAAGCCAAGCAGGATGGATGCAGCAAGGAAGGCGGGCACGGCACGCCCTACTGATCTTTTAACGCTTACGAACGACTTGATAAGGTCGCGTAATG
This sequence comes from Methylobacter sp., assembly GCA_024636505.1. Classification (GTDB taxonomy): domain Bacteria; phylum Pseudomonadota; class Gammaproteobacteria; order Methylococcales; family Methylomonadaceae; genus Methylobacter_A. The sequence goes on from JAGXGY010000042.1 coordinate 234,453, forward strand.
TAACCCAGCGGCACACTCCAAACATGCACCAAGCGGCTGAACGGGAAAACCAAAAACAAGGTCTGTCCTAAAAACAAATGCAGTTTGAAGATAATGCCGATCTCGCTGACTTGATCCGCCGCGCCGCTACGAAAGGTCACGATGCGTTGCGCCCATTCCGACAGCAACAGCATATTGGCGCCGTCATAATGATACAGTGAAATCGGCAAGGTCAGCAGACCTAACGCCAGCTGTACGCCGATCAGCAGCAGGATAAAAATATCCATGCGGCTGCTGGTGGCGCGGATACGGGCATCGGTCAGGCGACGGCGTATCAAAATGATAATGCCTTTTAAGCACACGCCGCCGAATACGCCGCCGGCAATAACAGCCAGGATTTGTTTGGCCGATGTCGACAAGCCCAAGGCATGATAAACCGCAGGCGGCGTCAGCAGGCCGACGAAATGACCGACGAACAGCAACAGGATGCCGATATGGAATAAATTGCTGCCCAGCCGTAATTCGTCGGCGCGCAGAAATTGGCTGGAACCGGTGCGCCAAGTGTATTGATCGCGGTCGTAACGCGCCAAGCTGCCGATAAAAAACACGCTGATCGCGATATAAGGGTAATAGCCGAACAGTAAGGTATTGAGATAATCCACGATTGACTCCTTCTTAAAGAGAACGATTTTGCGCTTTTAAATATTCATCGCGCGGCGTGATGGTGATCGGGCTGACAGCGTCTGCCTGGTTTTTACACGCATCCCCCGCTCCCATAAAACTGACGGCTTCTTCTTCCCAGATCTCATCCATATTGACCAGCGTTTCATCCTCGCCTTCGGTCGCAGCTTGTCGGCGGATTTCGGCCAGCGCTTCGGGTTCGCCGGCAAAGCCCGATAGCGCATCGAAAACTGCGCTAAATTCGCTGCCGCGTTCGCTTAGCCGTGCGCCCAACAAACTGAGTACCGGCATCGCGTCGTGCAATAACCGTATGGCTTCGGCCTGTTGCTGCTGCGAGAGAAACTCCAGAAATAACGGGATGTAATCCGGCAATTCATGCGTGGACATTTCAAAGCCATGCGCCTCGTACATTTGCAGCAGATTAACCATGGCCTGCCCCCGGTCTCGGGATTCGCCGTGGACATGCTCGAAAATATGCAACGACAAAAACCGTCCCCGGTCGAATAACGCCACATAATCTTCTTGAACATCCAGCAGATCTGCGCCGCAGTAGGAATCGATCAGTGCCAGCACCGATTTTTTAGGGTCAGCCGGCAACAGGTTTTCCTGCTCGACGACCGCCGCCATTTCGTCCAATGCTTCGAGCATCTCGGCTTCGGGATAGCTCAACAGTAGCGATAGAACTTTTAGGGTTTGCAGACTCATTTTAGCTCCTGTTTTATCGTTCCCACGGTCTCCGTGGGAATGCCGTGGGGGGACGCTCTGCGTCCCGAGCCGCTGGAGCGGCTCTGACTGCATTCCCACGCCGGAACGTGGGAACGATGAGACTTTTGTTAATGTAAGCATAATGATTCCTTATTTTGCCGGTTCGACTTTAATCGGAATCTTGACCGGAATACCGCCGCCACGTTGCGGCTTGTTGTTACCGCCAAACAAATTGATCTCATTGTTTCCGGTAGAACAGCCGCTGCCGAAACTGAATCCGCAGCCGCCTTGCTCGCCGTAAGCATCAAAAGTGGAACTGGCGTATTCGCGGTGGCTGCTTGGAATCACAAAACGGTCTTCATAATTGGCAATCGCCATGTAGCGGTACATTTCTTCAATCTGCAACTGGGTCAATCCGACGCGTTCCAAGACTTCGGTATTGACCACGCCATCGACGGTAAGACTGCGCATATAGGCTCGCATCGCCAGCATTCGCTCCAGACCCAATACCACAGGTTCTTCCTTACCGGCTGTCAGCAAGTTGGCCAGATACTGCACCGGAATACGCAGGGATCTTACGTCGGGAATGTCGCCATCCATACCGATTTGGTCGTTTTCTGCTGCCGATTGAATCGGCGATAGCGGCGGCACATACCAGACCATCGGTAGGGTTCGGAACTCAGGATGCAACGGAAACGCGACTTTCCAGTCTATCGCCATTTTATAAACCGGCGACTCTTTAGCCGCTGTCAGCCATGATTCAGGAATACCGGCCGCTCGCGCCTCCGCTATCACCTCCTCATCGTTAGGATCAAGGAAAACATCCAGCTGTTGCTGGTACAAATCCTGCTCATTCTCGACGCTTGCAGCCTCTTCGATACGGTCGGCATCGTACAACAACACGCCTAAATAACGAATCCGTCCGACGCAGGTTTCCGAGCACACCGTCGGTTCCCCGGCTTCGATGCGCGGATAGCAGAAGGTGCATTTTTCCGATTTGCCGGTTTCCCAGTTGTAGTAGATTTTTTTGTACGGACAAGCCGAAAAGCACATGCGCCAGCCGCGACATTTGTCCTGGTCGATCAGCACGATGCCGTCTTCTTCGCGTTTGTAAATAGAACCGCTGGGACAGGCCGCAACGCAGGTCGGGTTCAGGCAATGTTCGCACAAACGCGGCAAATACATCATGAAGGTGTTTTCGAACTCGCCGTACATGTCTTTCTGGATGTTGTCGAAATTGGTATCGCGCGAACGCGATGAAAATTCGGTGCCCAGGATTTCCTCCCAATTTGGGCCGCCTTCGATTTTTTCGATGCGCTCGCCGGTAATTACCGAATAGGGACGCGCAGTCGGCGGATTTTTCGATTCTTTGGCGTTATGCAAATGCTGGTAATCGAAATCGAACGGTTCGTAATAATCGTCGATTGAGGGCAGATCCGGGTTACCGAAAATATTACGCAAGATCATATGCTTGCTGCCTTGACGCGGATCTATCTTGCCGTTGATTTTACGTATCCAGCCGCCGTTCCATTTGTCCTGGTTTTCCCACTGCTGCGGAAAACCGACCCCCGGCTTGGTTTCGACATTATTAAACCACGCATATTCGACCCCTTTACGCGAAGTCCAGACGTTTTTGCAGGTAATCGAACAGGTGTGGCAGCCGATGCACTTGTCCAGGTTCAGTACCATGCCTATTTGTGCGCGAATAGTGCGCGGTTTTTTTCCGGGATTAGTCATTACACTTCCTCCTGCTGACTCGTAGCTTGACTATCTTGATGGGGTTCTTCGAGCCAATCCACCTTGCTCATCTTGCGCACAATCACAAATTCATCGCGATTGGAGCCGACCGTGCCGTAATAGTTGAAGCCGTAACTCAGTTGGGCGTAACCGCCGATCATATGCGTCGGTTTAAGCGTCGCCCGGGTCACCGAGTTATGAATACCGCCGCGCCCACCGGTCATTTCCGATCCCGGCGTATTAACAGTTTTTTCCTGGGCGTGATACATCATGCACATGCCTTCCGGGACACGCTGACTGACCACCGCCCTGGCGACCAGCGCACCGTTGACATTAAAGGCTTCTATCCAGTCGTTATCTTTAATGCCGACTTTCGCCGCATCGACTTCGCCCATCCACACAATCGGCCCGCCGCGCGACAAGGTCAGCATCAGCAGATTATCGGTATAGGTGCTGTGAATGCCCCATTTCTGGTGCGGTGTCAGGAAATTCAACACCAGCTCGTCATTGCCGTTGGGCTTTTGTCCCAAAATCGGCGCAATGGAGCGGGTATCGACCGGCGGTTTATAAACGCACAAGGTCTCGCCAAACGCCCGCATCCAAGAATGGTCCTGGTAAAACTGCTGGCGACCGGTCAGGGTGCGCCAGGGAATCCGCTCGTGGACATTGGTGTAACAGGCGTTGTAACAGACTTGCTCGGATTCAACGCCGCTCCAGGTCGGCGACGAGATAATCTTGCGCGGCTGCGCCTGTACGTCGCGGAAACGGATTTTGTCGTCTTCACGCGGCCGCGCCAGATGGCTATGATCGCGCCCGGTGGCTTTGCTTAGGGCTTCCCAGGCTTTCACCGCGACATGGCCGTTGGTTTCAGGCGCCAGCATCAGGATCACTTCAGTCGCATCAATATCGGATTCGATGCGCGGCAAACCTTTGCTGATGCCTTCGTCGATTACCAAGCGATTCAACTCGCCCAGTTGTTTGACTTCGGTCTCAGTGTTCCAGGCTATACCTTTGCCGCCGTTGCCGATTTTGCTCATCAACGGCCCTAAAGAAGTAAACATCTTGTAAGTGTTCGGATAATCCCGCTCGACAACCACTAAGTTCGGCATGGTCTTACCAGGAACCGGGTCGCATTCCTTCTTCTTCCAATCTTTAACATCCAAGGGTTGCGCCAGCTCTGCCGGTGTGTCATGTAGGATCGGCACGGCGACGATGTCTTTTTCTACGCCCAAATGGCCTACGGTCAGTTCCGAGAATTTCTTGGCGATGCCTTTGTAAATATCCCAATCGGAACGCGATTCCCAGGCAGGATCGACGGCCTTGGACAGCGGATGGATGAACGGGTGCATATCCGAAGTATTCAGGTCGTTTTTTTCGTACCACGTCGCAGTCGGCAGAATAATGTCCGAATACACACAAGTCGTGGACATCCGAAAATCCAGCGTCACCAGCAAATCGAGCTTTCCTTCGGCAGCGGTGTCATGCCATTCGACTTCCGAGGGCTTGTCGCCGCTATCGCCCAAGTCTTTGCCCTGCAAGCCGTGTTGCGTGCCCAGCAAATACTTCAGGAAATATTCGTGGCCTTTGCCCGATGAACCCAGCAAATTGGAACGCCACACGAACATATTGCGCGGAAAGTTTTGCGGGTTGTCCGGGTCTTCGCAGGACATCTTCAACTTGCCGCTTTTTAGCGATTTTACGACGTATTCAATCGGGTCTTGTTTGGCTTTTTCAGCATCCCTGACCACTTGCAACGGGTTGGTTTGCAGTTGCGGCGCAGACGGCAACCAGCCCATGCGCTCGGAACGGACGTTGAAATCAATCAGGCTGCCTTGCCAGTCTTTCGGCTTGGCCAGCGGCGACAAAATCTCGTTAACCTTGAGTTTTTCGTAACGCCATTGGCTGGTGTGATTGTAAAAAAACGAGGTGCTGTTCATTTGCCGGGGCGGACGCTTCCAATCCAGGCCGAACGCCAACGGCAGCCAGCCGGTTTGCGGACGCAGTTTTTCCTGTCCGACATAATGCGCCCAACCGCCGCCGGATTGTCCGACGCAACCGCACAGCATCAGCATATTCATGATGCCGCGATAATTCATGTCCATGTGGTACCAGTGATTGACGCCCGCGCCCAGAATGACCATCGAGCGGCCTTGGGTCTTTTCGGCATTGGTCGCGAATTCCCGCGCCACCGCAATCACATTTTTCCGCGACACGCCGGTGATTTTTTCCTGCCATGCCGGTGTGTAAGGAAAATCCTCATCGTAAGAACCCGCAACGTTAGCGCCACCCAGGCCACGATCTATGCCATAGTTGGCAACCAGCAGATCGAATACCGTGGTCGCCAAGACTTCGGTGCCGTCGGCCAAGGTGATTTTTTTAACCGGGACGTTGCGCTTTTGAATCGCGTCGTGGTCGGAATGAGTAAAATGCGGATGCTCGGAGCCGCCGAAATAAGGAAAGCCGACACCGGCGACATCATCCTTAATATCGATCAAGCTCAAGCGTAGGCGCACCTCCTGGTTGTCCACGGTTTTTTGCTCGATATTCCAATGCCCAGCTTCGCCCCAGCGAAAACCGATAGAGCCGCATGGCGGGACGATGTGGCCGTTGATCTCGTCGTAGGCCACCGTTTTCCACTCGGGATTGTTGTCTTGGCTTAAGCCGCCTAAAAAGTCCGAGGCTCTGAAAAAACGGTCCTGCACGTAGCAGCCGTCCTGTTCTTTGAGCATCACCAGAAACGGCAAGTCGGTATTTTCGCGCACATACTGGTTGAAATACGGGCTTTGGCGCTCGACATGAAATTCCTTCAATATCACATGGCCTATCGCCATCGCCAGCGCGGCATCGGTGCCTTGCTTCGGATGCAACCACAGGTCGGCAAACTTGCTGGCCTCTGAATAATCGGGACTCACTACCACAACCTTGGCGCCTTTATAACGCGCTTCAGTCATGAAGTGAGCGTCTGGTGTACGGGTTTGCGGCACGTTTGAACCCCACAGCATCAAAAATCCGGCGTTATACCAATCTGCTGATTCGGGCACGTCAGTTTGCTCACCCCAGGTTTGCGGCGATGCCGGAGGCAAATCGCAATACCAGTCATAAAAACTCATACTAACGCCGCCGATCAGCGACAAATAACGACTACCTGCCGCATAGGAAACCATGGACATTGCAGGAATGGGTGAAAAACCGATAATGCGATCTGGGCCGAAGGTTTTTGCGGTATAGATATTCGCCGCAGCGATGATTTCGTTGACTTCTTCCCAGTTGGCGCGAACCAAGCCGCCCAGGCCGCGAACAGACTTGTATTCGGTGCTTTTTATCGGATCTTCAACTATTGACGCCCAGGCATTGACCGGATCTAAAGTCAGCCGAGCTTCACGCCACATCCTGACCAAGCGTCCGCGTATCATCGGAAATTTAAGCCGATTGGCGCTATACAGATACCAGGAATAACTCGCACCGCGCGGACAACCTCGCGGTTCGTGATTCGGTAAATCAGGCCGGGTGCGCGGATAATCGGTTTGCTGGGTTTCCCACGTCACCAGCCCGTTTTTGACGTAAATTTTCCAGCTACACGAGCCCGTGCAATTAACGCCATGCGTGGAACGTACAATTTTGTCGTGTTGCCAGCGCGATCGATAACTGTTCTCCCAGCTGCGATCTTCATTGGTGACGATGCCATGACCGCCTGAAAAGGATTCGGTTTTTTTTCTGAAAAAAAGTAAGCGGTCTAAGAAATGGCTCATGGGAATACCTGTGGGTTATTTATTCGACTTGGGATGCTAAGCCAAGCACACAATTAGTTAGCATTTTTGGGGGGATTTATAAACCGCTCTAATATCGTTATGTGAGATTGCCTGTTATGTTGTTCGCAATACTCCATTAGCACTAATGCTGCTTCCTTGGCTCTCTGACTATCATAATCCTGTCTAATTTTTTCTAAGATAACGTTATATTGCATAAGGCTACCACTACGATTGTAAGACTTTTTTGTATTTAATATGCTATTAAGCCACTTCATCGTCATTCCTGCTGAACTATCGTTCATCCCTTCAGGAATATACTTAACGTTATCCGCTTTAAACGCTTCGTAGCACTCTAAAATCATTTCCTCGGTTATTTCCATCTTAATCCTCAACTATGTAGGTAATATATCGTTGGTTTGGAGAGAGCAATATACTCTACAAAATTAACAAGGCATTCCCGCATTTTTACGCGCGTAATTCCACCAGGTAATCGCTATGCAAGTAATATAAAAAACAATAAAGCAATACAATGCCGCATCCGGTCTACCGGTAATGCTTATTGCTGTACCATAACTCTTGGGGATAAAGAATGCACCATAAGCCGCGACTGCTGAACTGAAACCTAACACCGCAGCTGCTTCCTTAGCTGCGTCTTTCCTTGCTTGAGCCAGCACTTCTGCCGCTTGTCCTTTGACTGCACACAAGCGCTCGGTCATAAAAATAACCGGAATCATGCGGAAAGTTGAACCATTGCCGACACCTGTAGTGATAAATAACAGCATGAACATGGCGAGAAATCCCCAAAAATCGCCAAGGTTTCCCTCGGAAGGCATGAAATGTAATACACCAAATACCGCAACTATCATGATGACAAAGTTCCACAATGTTACCTGCGCACCACCCAGTTTATCAGCCAGCCAGCCGCCTACGGGTCTTATCAAAGCGCCGACCAGCGGACCTAAAAAGGCATACTGGGTTGGGTTAACATCAGGGAACAAAATTTTAATCAGCATGGGAAAACCCGCTGAATAACCAATAAAAGAACCAAAAGTTCCGGTATATAACCAGCACATCAACCAATTGTGTTTACGTTTGAAAATAATCGATTGCTCTTTGAATGACGCTTTAGCCGAGGCAATGTCATTCATACCAAACCACGCCGCAATGCTGGTTGCGATGATAAACGGCACCCAGATAAAACCGGCGTTTTGCAACCAGATGGATTTGGTGACTCCAGCCTTGACCCACTCTTGCGGATCGCCACCCAGTGAACCGAATACACTCGCGGCGATAACCAGCGGCACCACAAACTGCACGGTACTGACGCCCAAATTGCCTAAACCGGCATTCAAGCCCAAGGCCGTGCCTTTTTGGGATTGGGGATAAAAAAAGCTGATATTCGCCATGCTGGAGGCAAAATTGCCGCCGCCGAAACCGCATAACAAGGCCAATACCACCATTAACACATAAGGCGTATCAGGATTTTGCACCGCAAAACCTATCCATAAAGACGGCAACAGCAACGAAGCGGTACTGATCGTAGTCCAGCGACGGCCGCCGAAAATCGGCACCATGAACGAATAGAAAATCCGCAAGGTCGCGCCCGATAATCCTGGTAATGCCGCTAACCAGAACAGTTGGTTGGTGGTGTAGCTAAAACCGATGCTGGGCAGATTAATCACCACGACGCTCCACACCATCCACACCGCAAAAGCCAGCAGCAACGTGGGAATGCTGATCCACAGGTTACGTGCAGCGATACGCTTGCCGGTCTTTTCCCAAAAGTCCCGGTCTTCAGGATTCCATTCGGTCAGCACCAGCGGCGACGGATGACTCAGTTCAGGCAGATCTTTGGATATTTTGGCCAGTTCGGGTACGACACGACGCTCCATACGTACAATGGAAAAATGCATCCAGGTCAGCGCAATCGCCATCAATACGAACAGCAACATAAAGCAACTGCTCCAGATGCCGGTCAAGTCGTTCAACATGCCGAAAGTCAGCGGCAACAAGAACCCGCCCAGACCCCCGATCATGCCCACCGCGCCGCCGACAGCGCCGACGTTATCGGGATAATAAACCGGGATATGTTTGTACACCGCCGCCTTGCCGAACGACATGAACAGGCCCAGCACCGAAACCAGAAAGATAAAGCCCATCGGTTGAAGCGCCAGACTAAAGGCAATGTCGCCCTTAATGCCGTGTACGATGTAATCCGTAGGCGGGTAAGACAGGAAAAAGGTACAGATGGTAGCGACAATAAATGTCCAGTACATCAACAACCGCGCGCCATAACGATCTGACAACCAGCCGCCCAGTGCGCGAAACAGGCTGGCAAAAATGGAATACGCCGCCGCCAGCATACCCGCCGACTTAATATCGAAACCGTATGCGCCGACCAGATAGCGAGGCAACCACAACGCCAAGGCGACAAAAGCCCCGAATACGCAAAAGTAATACAGCGAAAACCGCCAGACCCGCATATCCTTCAACGGCTCCAGTTGCTTTAAAAATGGTGCGGGCTTAATCCCGGAGTCGCGGCGCTGTTTCAGCATCGGTTCGTCTTTGGTTGTAAACCAGAACAGAACCGCCAGCAGCAGCAGAGCTGCCGCCCAGATTTGCGCGACCGCATGCCATCCGAAGGCAACCATCACAAAAGGCGCGGTAAATTTAGTTACCGCCGCGCCGACATTGCCGAGCCCGAAAATACCTAAGGCCGTGCCTTGTTTTTCTTTAGGATACCAGCGCGACACATAGGCGATGCCCACCGCAAACGAACCGCCGGCAACGCCGATACCGAGCGCCGTTACCAGAAACATGGTATAGGTTTCAACAGAGGTCAACAGGAAAGTGGCCATAGCCGCCGTCACCATGACCAGCACATAAACTATGCGGCCACCGTACTGATCGCTCCAGATACCCAGCATCAGCCGAACCAAGGAGCCTGACAATATCGGCGTACCGACCAGTAGGCCGAATTCGGTCTCGCTTAAATGTAAATCCTGCTGAATTTGCAAGCCGATGATGGAAAAGATAGTCCACACCGCAAAGCAGGCAGTGAATGCCACGGTGCTTGCGGTCAGAGCGCGTTTTTGTTGAGCGGAATTAAAGTCTGTCACGGCATTCCATCCTTTTTTATTATTTTTAAACCATACACTACCATAAAAATTAAGGTATTTAGTATCTAAAAATACAATCTCATGTTATTACTCATAAAAGCATCATATCTATATGAAAAATAAAACTATATTTTTATAGACAACAATAGCCCGATATTATTAAAATGGAATTTTTTATAAAAAAGCAAAACAAGTAGCCGGATTAGGGGCTTTAGAAACAGGGAAACCTTCAGTTTTCAACTATTTATCATGATTTTACCGATGATCGCGGCTACCGGCGGTATTCATTATGACAAAGTAAAACCCCAGATAAACAACAAGCTTTTAGGTTGGGTATTATCGCTTTTTCCTATATGATGCTGCTAATTTAAATCCATAAAAAGATCAATCATGCCTGCTGACAGCCCAGTAAAAAATCTTCTAATCGTCGATGACAGCAAGGTATCGAGAATGCTAATCCGCACCCATATTCTTGCTCAGCGCCCCCACTGGATTATCTCTGAGGCAGCCTGCGGCGAAGAGGCTATCGCCCTTGCGGATACCACTCTTTTTGACTATTGCACGATGGACATTAACATGCCGGGTATTCCAGGCACCGATGCAGCAGAGCAAATACTCGCCAATCATCCGTCAATAAAAATCGTTATTTTCTCGGCAAACATCCAGGAAACACACCAAAATCGCGCCCATGCGCTCGCAAGCATATTGGTTGCCAAACCGGTTACAGAAAAATCAATCGCTCTGACTCTGGATTATTTTGAGAATACCCAATGAACCATATCAGCGAACTGCATCTTGACGCGTTAACAGAGATATTCAGCATCGGAGCAGGTCGGGCCGCCTTAAGCCTGAGCGAGATCGTCGGCGACGAAGTACGCATTTCCGTACCCTCAGTGCAAATTATTAACACCGAAGACATCAATCCCGCGTCATTATCACTAACTTGCGACGGCCGGTTCGGCGCGGTAAGCCAGCGCTTTAGCGGCCCTTTTACCGCCGAGGCCGTGCTTTTGTTTACCGAGGAGCAAGCCTTAAAGATCGTTAGCGATATGATGGACTCGAAAATGAGCTATGAAGAACTTGCCGAATTTGAGCACGAAGCCATGTGCGAACTGGGCAACATCATTTTGAACGCCTGCCTTTCCTCGATGGCTGATATCCTCAAGTTTACCCTGGAAAGCTCCCTGCCCTGTTACACCGTAGCATCGGCCGATAAGATATTAAAGCGACTGAAAAAAAATCCTAATCAGCCCTATATCATGATTTTACATATCGACCTTGCCATTGAAAAGCGACACACCGCAGGCAATCTGGTATTTCTGCTGAGCACCGACTCTCTGAGCAATCTGGTCATCCATATCAAACAGTTTCTCGGCAATATACATGAGTGAAATTGGCATCAAACATTTTGATATGAACGATATCTTCAACACACTCAGCCTCGGGTTAATTGCTGTTGATAGCAATGGCAAGGTATTGCTCTGGAATGATTGGGTCGCCAAACACAGTAACGTTAAGGAAGCCGACGCCCTCAACCAAAAGCTCGAACAGGCGTTTTCAGAAGCGGTGTCGCCTGCCTTCCTGACCGCGCTTAATAATACCCTGATTTACCGACTCCCTGTGGTACTGTCCACCGCATTGCACCGCACACCGCTGCCGCTGTACAACGCATCCGAAACCAATCAGCAACAAACCAGGATGTATCAGTCGATCACTATCACGCCGATTCGCTCGCAACTGAATGAACCCTGCGGCCTGATTCAGGTGACTGATTCCAGCACCTCAATCAAGCGTGAAAAAATGCTGCGCTCTCATTCGGAAATCCTGAAGAAAGAAGCCACAACAGACTGCCTGACTGATATCTGCAATCGCCGGTTTTTCGATGCGCATTACGAATTGGCTGTAGCCGATGCAAAAAGACAAAAACACTGCTTATCGATTTTCATGGTCGACATCGACTTTTTTAAAGCCTATAACGATTATTACGGACATATAGCCGGCGATAACGTAATAAGGCAGGTTGCAGAGGCGTTAAAGTCGCAACTGTCGCGTGCTACTGACATCGTTGCCCGTTATGGAGGGGAAGAATTCGCGCTGGTCATGCCCTATTTATCCCAAAAAGTCGCCGAACAATTTGCCGAAAAGCTGAGAAGCGCCGTTTCTAATCTGGCAATACCGCATATAAAATCCGCCCCATTTCATCAGATAACCATCAGTATCGGCGTTTGCACCGGCATTCCGGAAAATGGCGACAATCTGCTGGACAGAGCGGACAGTGCTCTCTATCGAGCCAAACAAAAAGGGCGCAACCAGTTTATTTCCATCCCCCTTTGCGAAACCGAAGAATATCTGAAACAATAGGTTTTTTACGTGACATCCGCCCAATAAAACCAAAAATCATAAACCGGACGATACGATCATTGAGTAAGCAACAATCCGCTTAAAAAATCAGTTAACAAACTCAGTCCTATGGTTATGAAATTCAAACCCTCCGTTATCACCCTGACTTTAAGTCTGGCTCTCTTCCCCGCCCCGCAGCAGGCTATTGAAATCAGCAAAATCGAATTGCCTGACATGGGCGATTCTTCCGGCACCCTGATCTCGCCTGCCGAAGAAAAACAATTCGGCGAAGCCTTTTTCCGCAGTCTGCACTCGCAAATCGCCATCAATCAGGACGCCGAAATCCAGCAATACATTCAGACGATTGGTGAAAAACTGGCCGTTAACAGCGACGCACCGGGCAACCCGTTCCATTTCTTTGTGGTCATGGAAAACAACATTAACGCTTTTGCAGGGCCTGGCGGTTATATTGGCGTAAATTCCGGGTTAATCTTAATCACCGAAGCCGAAAGCGAATTGGCCTCAGTGATGGCGCACGAAATTGCTCACGTTACCCAGCGCCATTTGTACCGCGCTTATGAGGCCGCCAGTCGATTATCAATCCCCACCGCTGCCGCAACCCTGGCTGCGATTTTATTGGGCACCCAGTCGCCCGCACTGGGCCAAGCAGCCATAATCGCCATTCAAGCCGGCAGCGTTCAGTTTCAGATCGACTTTACTCGCGAAAACGAGGCGGAAGCTGACCGAGTAGGTATGCAGACCTTGGCGGGGTCGCAATTCGACCCGCGTAGTATGCCCACATTTTTCGAGCGCTTACAGCAATCAAGCCGCTATTACGGACAGAATATTCCCGAGTTTTTAAGAACCCACCCAGTGACCTCTTCACGTATTTCCGATACGCGCGGACGCGCCGAAACCTATCCCTACAAACAATATCCCGACTCACTCGGCTATCAACTGACCAAAGCCAAAATCCGGGTGTTAACCGGCACCGACCCTGCCGAAACGCTTCAATACTTCAAATCCAGATTGAATCAAGGAACGACCGAACAACGCGCCGTTACTCGCTACGGACTGGGAATAAGCGCACTTAACACCCAGAAGTTCAATGAAGCAGAAAGCATTTTTCAACAACTGAGCAAAGAATATCCCAACCAGCCGCAATACCTAAGCGCACTGGCCCGCACTGCACTGGATGCCAAAAATTACAGCACCGCACTGGCCCGATATAAGAAACTGACCGAGCAATTCCCGGGCAACGAAGCCATTAAGCTTGAATACATCAGCTCGCTGCTTAAAACCGGTAATGCCGAATTGGCCAGGAAGCGTTTATTTCAGCTGACGCCTAAAACCCGGCTTCTACCGATTTATTCGCAACTGTTGGCCCAGGTTTATAGCGATTTAAATCAACCGGCCGAATCGCATCGTTATCTTGCAGAATACTACTATGCGACCGGGCAAACCAAAGATGCGATTCTGCAAACTAAACTGGCGCAAAAATCGAAAGGCCTTAATTTTCAACTCTCTGCCATCCTTAATGAACGACTTAACTTCTTTATCAACCAGGAAGAAGAAGCCAGACGTAACCGCTAACAACCCTGAACGCCAGCTGAATAAAAAGGCACTGCCTGCCTGTTATTTCGAGTATTAGCACCTTCTAAAATACCGTAACAGACTGTATTTATTACATATATTATAAAAATATATATTTTTTCCGATAAACTTTATTTTTAAATAGACAACAAAGAGACACTTGAATAGAATGCCCCCAGCTTAACGGAATAGGCTCGGTTTAATGACCGACTTAGAGGGGGAAAATTAGTCTTGTAGACTAGCTGATAATAATAATAATATAAGTGTAATTGCTTGGGGCAGGTTGTAAAAATAACAACTGAATAATAATAATAACAGCACTCAACACGCCCGCTTCATGCGGGCTTTTTATTGTCCAAAAAAAGGCGAAAGGCGCAAAACGAAAAAATCCCTTTCACCTTTAGCCTTTTCTTTTTTATCTACATACTCAAGCGCACCCCAATCCAGCCGGCCCTTGGCGCACCGGGCGACACAAACCGGTTATTGTCAAATTGCGGAAATACCTCATCCGCCTCGCCGTAAACGCCAAAAGAGTTATAGTTCTTGTCGAAAATATTATCGACCTTGCCGAATACCGCAAAATGCTTGGTCACCTTGTATTCCGCCTTGGCATTAAATACCCAGTAACCGGCCAGCGGCGCAGTCACATTGGCCTCGTCGCCCCTGAAAACCTTGTTGCCGCTGTAGATGCCGTCGATACCCAACGATACGCGCTGCCATAAATCGACACCCACAGCAGCCTTATAGATATGCTCGGGGATGCCGGGAATCCGGTCGCCCTTGCCAACAGCAATCGCCTCGTCAGTATTCAACGGATTCTGAATATCAAAGCCATCCATAAACCGGGCATTTAAATAAGTATAATTGGTCGAAAAATGCCAATCGTCAATATTGCTGAACAGCTGCGGATAATTAACTGTTGTTCCCGCTTCTATGCCGTAACGGCGGGTCTTGCCCACGTTATCGAAATAACCCTGACTGATAAGACCGCTGGAGGCATCGCGGCGAAAAATAATATCGTTGTGATTAATGGTATTGAAATAACCCAGGTTCCATGTCAAATCGCCGTTGCCTAACAGCTCATCCAGATCGCCTCTGATACCGCCTTCCCAGGTTTTGGCAACCACTTGTTCCAGCGGCGGATCGGCCACAAAAGAATTAGGCAATTTACACGGGGCTGCCGGATCGGCGCAGCTTAATTCCATCGGCGAAGGCGCACGGGCCGACTCGCTGTAGCTGCCGTACACGTTAAGATTATCCCTGATTTGATAAGTCAATCCGGCAGAGGGATTAAGCCGCTCAAAGGTATGCGAACCGTCCAGGGTTTTTGAAGGATCCTTTACATACTTGTCCTCCATATTGATATGACTGTAGTTATAACGCCCGGCGATAGTCGCCGTTAGCTTATCGGTAATGGAAAAACTGTCGCTCAGAAATACCCCTACCGTTGAGGTATTGGTATGCAATCGAACTCTGAATTCATCGACCAGAATGCCGCTCTGCGTGGTGCCCCGGGTATCGGTCAGCGAACCGAGCTCGGTGTCCGAAGCGAAATGGGTCTCGGCATAATCGTAACTGGTGCCCACCGTCAGGTTGTTTTGATGTTTGAACAAGTCCCGGGCAAACACGGTCTGCAAGGTGCCGCCACGGCTGCGCATCTGAGTTTGACTGGTGTTGTTGGTTGCGCCTTCCACCGCATCGCTGGCGAAGATATTATTGCCGTTGATATCGATAGCGACTTCTTCATCATCGCCGGAATCTTCGCACAGGAATCCCGCATTTCCAGACAGTTCGCAGTCGTCAAAATCGCTGTTATCGCCATTAAAAGTTCTGATGCGGTTCTGCCTGAAATAAGCATTAGCGCTCAACTCAATGTCATCAGCTAGGTCATAGCTGCCCGCCAATTCGGAAAAGAACATCCGGGTGACGGTCTGGTCGGGATGAGTGAACACCGCCGCCCGGTCTTGTTGCTGCAACTGGACCGGTACGGCACCATTGCCGCGCATATTATTATCATTACCGCCCAAGGTCAGATCCAAAGAACCCTTATCGCCTCGCCAGCTCAAGGTGCCGAAGGCCTGATCAGCCTTGGTCGGCGAAAAATCCCGCCAGCCGTCTTCCTCAAAATGATGCAGGTCTAAAAAATAGCCCCAGGTACCGTTATTCCAACCGCTGCTTAATTCTTCCGAATGTCTGCCCCAGGAGCCGCCGTAAGCTTCGATCTGATGCCCGGGTGCCGAAAACCCGGTTTTGGTCTTGATCGATATGGCGCCGCCCAGACTGTTCAGACCGTAAACCGGATTAGAGCCCGGATACAAAGCCATCGAATCAATCGCCCCTTCGGGGATCAAATCCCAATTGACGGTATCACCGAACGGCTCGTTAAAGCGCACACCGTTAACATAGGTCGATAAGCCTTGCGGCAAGCCCAACAGCGGCGACGCCACGAAGCCGCGATAGGAAATATCCGGCTGTAACGGATTATTTTGCGCTTCATTAATATGCACGCTACCCAGATAGCGGTTGATATAATCGGCCAGGCTGATGCTTTGAGCTTTTTCCAGTTGCTCGGCGGTAACGGTCTGGATATTGGCCGGTATTTTACTAGCGGCAACGCCACTGCCCTGTAACGGCGTAATGCCGACTACGTCGATAATGCCCAAATCCTGCGGCTGATCTTTAGCCGATACAATATTGGCCGCCGTCAGGCTTAACCCAAGTATTGTGTAGGTTAGTTTTTTCATGATTCACTCTCTATAAATTGCGTGCAGCATCATAACCAAACCATTATCCCAACACTAGACTGGAAGCCGATAAAAGGAAATATTCCTGGAACGCTGTAGGAATTGCTGTCTATATCACAAAAAAAACTATCTATATGAACATAAATTATTGCTTACTCTGACATCTGTTAAATTTGCGTTTGCTAAAAAAATAAATAAGTCAGAGACCAAAAAATATGATCTGCTTTTGCATCAGAGGCTACCCGAATGAAAACAGCAAAAATAACCCCATTGACAACACAACAATACGCCAAAATATCCGAAGATATTTACAATGAAACTGAGAGAGTTATCCACGCAGGCATGCTTGCCGCCAAGTGTGTTCAGCACCCTGAATACGGCGATATTATTCTTATTTCATCTAATCAAGGAGGCTGTTTGATGATTCATTTTGATCCCAAAAACCTAAGATAAAGCCGGTAGCGCGGGGCTGCGTCATCGACTCATTCGGTACAAACAAATCCAAATTATTGGTATTTGGTTATAATAATGGAGCACATTCTAAAACCAGCCGATGCAGGTAAGCCTTATGACATTAACAACAAAGACTGTAAATCAATGGCAACGCTATTTTGATGATCAAATAGCCGCAATAAAATCCAGCGAAAACTATCAAAAACTGCTGGCTATGCCGCCGCTGAAACGTTGGGCAACCTTGACGGGATTATTCCTGTTATCACAGCTAATCGTATTTGGCAGTTTGTATTTGATTTTCGGCCGGGTTGTGGTTATCGGTTTTTTTGCCAGCATTCTGGCTGGCTTGGCTACCGGAATCGGCGCTCTACCCGCACTGTTTTTCAAGGATATATCCAAAAACCTGTTCAACAGTATGCTCGGCGCCGCCGCCGGGGTGATGCTGGCAGCCACCGCATTTTCTCTGCTGGTTCCCGGCATGGATTACGGCAACCTGATCTGGCCCGGCAAAGGCATTTACATTGTATCGGCGGGGATGCTGGTCGGCGCCCTGTTCTTGCATTACGCCGATCACCAACTGCCGCATGTGCATTTCGATTCTGTTTCCGATGTTCATCTAGGCTCCCTAAAAAAAATCTGGCTGTTCATCATTGCAATCACCATCCATAACTTTCCTGAGGGCATGTCGGTCGGCGTTAGTTTCGGATCAGGGGACATGAAAAACGGCGTGATTCTGGCAATTGCAATAGCCCTGCAAAATATACCCGAAGGCTTAGCCGTCGCCCTGCCTCTGGTCGGACTGGGCTACAACAAGTGGCGAGCGGTGGGCATTGCCACGCTAACCGGCCTGGTCGAACCGATAGGCGGCCTACTGGGCATCACCATGGTTACCGTATTCGAACCCATCCTGCCGATAGCCATGGGCTTTGCGGCCGGCGCCATGCTCTTTGTGATCAGCGAAGAGATCATTCCCGAAACCCATTCCGATGGTCGTTCGCGCTACGCTACTTTTGCCTTAATGATTGGCTTCATTATTATGATGGCCCTGGACAACATGCTGGGCTGATACCCGCCCCCCATAACCATTCAGACATTAGATCATCGTATTGACCACACTGCTTTGCTGCTGCATTGCTTTTGAACATAAAGACGAAAGATGGAGCTTTCGCCTTACGCCCTTTGTCTTTTTATCAGCCTAATCAGCAGTGCCTAGAAAAACCGTTCTCAGGAAACAACATGGATCATCTACAAAACTACTTACAACACTTCCTAACATCACTGAGTACAGCACATATTTTTCACGGTCTTCAAGACTCCTTCCACCAAGTTTTATCATTGCTGAGCGCCGATAACTTTGGCGAAATCTCAGCCACAGCAGCGACCAGTTTTGTGCTGATTGCAGCCGCCGAAATCGGTGATAAAAGCCAATTGGTATGCATGACGCTAGCATCACGGCACAGAGCCATGCCGGTTTTACTGGGCGCTATTTCGGCTTTTGCCTTTTTAAACACCCTAGCCGTTGTTTTTGGCGTCGCCATTGCCAATTGGTTGCCGGAATATATCGTCGCGACTATCGTCGCCGTCCTGTTTGCCGCGTTCGGCATTCATTCCTTACGCCTGGAAATGGAAGATGAAAATGAGGATATTAAGGAAAAAAGCGGCCACGGTATTTTCTTTACCACTTTTTTACTGATTACCGTGGCTGAATTCGGTGACAAAACCCAGCTGGCGGTTGTCGGCTTAAGCAGCACCGCAGCGCCTATTGCCGTATGGTTCGGTTCGACAGTCGCACTGGCCTCAACCTCCGCCCTGGGCATTCTGGCCGGGCGCACTATTTTGAAAAAAGTCCCGCTCATATTGCTGCACAAGATCAGCGGAGCTATCTTTCTGATGCTGTCCGTTATTGCGGCTTACCGGGCTTATGTGGGTTACATAGCGTTGTAGGAGCGGGCCATGCCCGCGACATTTGGGCAGCGATTGCAGCGTTGTAGTCTTTCATCGCGGGCATGGCCCGCTCCTACGGTCTATTGCGGTTGAACTTAATGGCAGTGACGCTCTCGCGTGGGAACGCATACGTTGCCTGAGCGGCTTAGACTACTTTTGGCATCTGTCTCAGCTTTTCAACAACCTTGTCGCCGAACTGTTCGGTGCTGATCATCGTAACCCCGCTGCCCGGCTTGGACAGGTCGGCGGTTGAGTAGCCGTCGCCGAATACGCCTTGCATCGCATCCCAGACATTCTTGGCTTCTGCGGCCATATCGAAGCTGTTTTCCAGCATCATCGCAACCGAACCAATCATCGAATAAGGATTGGCGATATTTTTTCCGGCGATGTCCGGTGCGGAGCCATGCGACGGCTCATAGTAAGCTTTTTCATCGCCAATACAGGCAGACGGCATCAAGCCCAGAGAACCTAACAGACCGCCGCCCTGATCGCTGAGGATGTCGCCAAACATGTTTTCCATGACCATTACGTCATACTGGGTCGGCTTCAGACACAGGTTAGTCGCGGCAGAATCCACCAACTGATGAATCACTTCCACCTCGGGATAGTCTTTAGCCACTTCATCGAGTATTTCATTCCACAAGACGCTGGATTTCAGCACATTACTTTTATGAATGTTGTGCAACACTTTCTTGCGTTTTTGGGCGAGTTTAAATGCCTGATGCAAGATTTGGCTGATTTGCTGTTCATCGTATTCCAGGGTTTCTTTGACATAACGCAAGCCCTGTTGGTTAATACCGGTCTCTTTGCTGCCGAAATACAGGCCGCCGACCAGTTCCCGAACCATAACAATATCGATGCCTTCGCCGATAATCTCCGGTTTTAGCGGCGAAAAATGCGCTAAGGCTTTAGGCAAAAAAACCGGCCGAAAATTTGCATAGGTATTATAACGACGACGCATCGGCAGCAATGCACCGCGCTCGGGTTGCTTATCAATCGGAATAATTTTAGATTGCTCATGACTCAAACCAATCGGGCCTTTAAGAATAGCGTCGGCCTGGTCGCAAATATCGATAGTCGATTGCGGAAACGCATCGCCGAATTCAAAATAGGCGCAGGCACCGAAAGCGGCAGGCATCAGCTCGAACGACACATCGTTGCGCTCTTCAACAAGCTTAAGAACTTTGATGGCTTCCCGAGTAATTTCCGGACCGATACCGTCACCGGCCAGCACTGCGATTTTATAATTCTTCATGTATACCTTTGCTGTCTGCGTAATTTCTACAGAATAAATATGTTAAAATGGTTATTTTACTTTATTTCCAAAGGTTCGGCAGTTAGAAAATACGCATACAGTGGCGCGGACTTGGCTGATGAAAGCCGACAACATTTTCACACTGTACGACCCTTTCAGCTAAAGCCTTAAATCCCAGCGCCGCTTATTTACCTTTCGACCTGAACTTACTATAAAAACCTTTCAGTTTTCCCGACTCTTTTTTGACTTCCTCATCAGGCTGTTGTTCCTCATCCGAGGACAGCGGTTCATCGGGTTTTACGTCTACCCACTGCGGCTCTGTTTTAATCGGCGGTTGTTTTTTACCAAACAGGCTTTTGATTTTTCCTAACGATTTTTTATCAGGAATAACCGGTTGTTGATCAGTGTCCGCCGCTAAAGAAGGAGACGCTTCTTCAACCGTCGCTTGAGGCTTTATCGCCGACGGCATAGGCACAATCGCTTCTTCAGTCGCGACGAATTCAACCGGCGCCTCGTTCTGCCAGTTAACGGCGGCATGTGCCGCCTCCTCATTAACCGGACTGTCGGTATTCGGCTCGACTTGTGCAATCGGCGACGTTTCAACAGCAGGGCTTTCTTCCAACTTTACCGGCTGTTGCAAAGTATTAACTGCTGCAATCGTTTCCTGTTGCGACTCCAGCGGGCGAGTTATCTCCGTCTGGTATTTTTTCAGAGTGTCGGACAACACCCGGTGAGCATTATCCTGTTGCTGTTGCAGCATGGTTTTTTGTTCTTCAAACGCCACCTCTAGCCTGGAAAGCTGACTGGTGTGGTTGTCTAGCGTCGTTTGCAGTGCCTTAATCAGCACATCCTTTTCAACCAGTTTTGCCGCCTCCGCCTGGCAGGCTTGCTGTAACTCTATTTTTGCTTGCTGCTCGGTACGCAGGCGCTCAATGAATTGCGTAATGACTTTATCATGCTGCTGCCACAATGCCTCGGCTTTAACGTCTTCGCTGACCAGTAATGGCCGCTCGCCAAGATCGAAACTGGTCGCCAGCGTCTGAATAATTGCGGCAATCTGCTGGTTACGCTGATAAAGCAATTGCTCCAGCGTTAAGGCCCGCTGTGTTTCATCTTGAGCCGCCGATTGGGCTTTTTCCATGAGCATAACAGCCTCCGCCAATTGCTCTTGTCTTTGCTCCAGCTGTTGCTGAGCGGCATTAAGTTGCTCAAGACCCGCCTTTTCACCGGCAGCTTTCGCTCTTTTTACAGAGGCAATCCGGATACTGTAAAGCAAAGCGGTCAGCAGCCAGACGGCTGACGCCAATGCCGCAGCATACAACGGATTATTCAGCGTCAAAAGATACCATTCGGAAAGAAGTTCTTGAATAAAAGGCAGATAGGTTTGCATGGAAGTTCCTCAATAATAAGACGGTATATTGTACTAGGAGCGCTGTTTACAATACTGATTTTTATCAGCCCAAGCACAAACGTTTCAAAGGTTTTTGTTAATTTCAGGCTCAGTTTACCACTGATTCCGATGGCTCCACACTTTTCCAGAGACAGGTTTAAACCCATGTAAACTGCATTTAACAGCCTCTCCCCGTTTCAGGGCAGTTACCGTTGAGCAGCGTTGGTCACCTAGAACCATTAACGCTAATTATATGAACGCCACAACAATATTTCCGACTATGCTACGTGAGTTATTACCGACACACCAATGACTAAAGGCACGACGTTGACCGGCGTAATCAGCCGTTTGGAGGAAACCAACGATATCCGCGCCCGATAAAACAACATCGCTTCGCTTGTTGGGGGGCGCTCCTTTCAGCCTGAAGGCCGAGGTTTAAACCAGCAAGGGAGAATTGATAAAGACGTGAAGTACATCATTGACGATACATCAGCATTATCGCAATGCAGGCGACCTGCCGGATCGCCCCTACTCTTTAACTTGTGTCGATAGCTATGCCTGAACGGCGGGGTTTTTCGCTACTTGCTGATAAATTCTATAGTGGATCCCGAAAACCGGACAATAGTTTAAGCTATACTCTGTCGAAAAATGAGAAGCAGGAAATGAGCGAAAGCAAAGCAACTGATATTGAATTAGTTCTTGAGATTTAGGATGACCGTAAGGATTCGTGCGAAAAACTGCAATAGTAACCATACTCATGCACTAAGCATATAGGCTAATATTGGGTGCACTTAAACAAACAACCAAAGTCCCATAGGATTTTTTGCAATGCTGCAGATGGCTAAGGAAAGGTAGCTTCTAAGAAGCTACGCACAGCAAGGGTTACAGGGCGACTTTACGCATTGTCGAAGCAATCCATTACGGTCGACGGGGTAGGCTTTTACGGTCTATCATTATCTACCCCGTCCTTTAATTTAATGGTTAAGTTTTTTTGCGCAACGCCAATGGGCAGCATTAAAGTCGACTTCCGCGATAGCTTCTTTTTCCATGCAAAGCCAATATGGGGTTGGCTTCAATTTCGTTTTACAAGAAGCGGATAGCTGTGTTATTTCGGCTTTTCCCGTTTCCTTGTCTTTTTCCTGTTGTTCGAAGCGCTGAGTGACGCGTAAGCAGATATCGTAGGCTCCGCCTTGCGTGTCCGCAGAGTTGCCATTGGCTTTTTCCGAGGATGTTCGTGATTCGGTGTCATGAAGCTCGACTGGCGAACTTTGAGCGCCGTTAGGCGCTTCGGCCTTACAAAGCATGGGCAAAGTGATGAGCAGAACAAATCCGGCAATTAATTTATACATGTTAAAACTCCCGCTAAGAACGAATTTCAAGGAAAAAACGATTTCACCGTATGTATATACCTACTGCTTCATGTAGTCTGTACGATTAATCACATAGCGACTTGTGGTGTGCATATTTGTCCTAACTGGGTGACCGTAAGTATTGGGGGTTTGTTCGGCGACAATTACCCTGTCCGGTCGTATTGCCTCACATAATCATAAAGCAATAAGGAAACATCCCTGCGGGATGAAGCCAATGATTGTGAAGGGGTCTGCATCCCCTTCCCAATCCGCGCCCAAGAAAGCCACTTCGCTTCGCTTCGCTCGTTGCGGGCGCTCCTTTCGGCCTGAAGGCCGAGGTCTAAAACCAGCAAGGAAGATTGGACTAATATCACCATTATGCCGCTGCCCCCTTATTCGCCAGAACTCAATCCAGTCGAACAAATTTGGCAGCAATTACGGCGTACAGACTTCTCGAATCGGTGTTTTGAAAACTATAATGAAATTGTAGCGGTATGCTGCCA
>JAGXGY010000007.1 GCA_024636505.1 Methylobacter sp.
CCGCGACCACCGGCGTGACAGGCCGGTATTCTAACCAACTGAACTACCACTCCAAAGTCTGGTGGGTGCTGAGGGGTTCGAACCCCCGACCCTCGCCTTGTAAGGGCGATGCTCTCCCAGCTGAGCTAAGCACCCGACTAAAGAAATCCTAGTTTACAGCATCTTTTAAAGATTTACCAGCTTTAAATGAAGGAATTTTTGCCGCCTTAATAGTAATCTCAGCGCCAGTCTGTGGATTACGTCCTTTACGCTCCGCTCTTTCTTTTACTGCGTATGTTCCAAAGCCAACTAAAGCGACTGAATCACCACTGCTCAATGCTTTTGTAACCGCACCAATAAAACCATCCAATGCACGACCCGCATCTGCTTTAGTCAATTCAGCAGACTCTGCTATAGCGTCAATAAGTTCCGATTTATTCATTATTCCCCCTTAGGAAGTCATTTTTAAAATTATATTCAACAAGACCAGCGTGATAATTCTTATGCCGCTACGCCTGCGACACAAGAAACACCGGTATTTATAACAACTGTGCTTACGCAGTGTCAAGCATTAACTACCCTGGAGCCCAGGTTTTTTGGGGTTTTGCCTAAAAATTGACAAACCCTCGAATGGATTAATGCGCCGTTAAACCCTGCTTTGTTATTTTAACCGCATCAGCTTCGCTTTTCTCTTGTCCCTCAGTTTTCATTTTTTCAACGGGAACAGGCATATATTGCAAAGCGACTTCCAATACTTCATCTATCCAATGAACTGGCTTTATGTCCAAATTCCGCTTGATATTTTCCGGTATTTCAACTAAGTCTTTTTCATTCTCAGTCGGTATTAAAACCGTTGTTATACCGCCGCGATGAGCAGCCAAAAGTTTTTCTTTCAGCCCCCCGATAGGCAAGACCTCGCCTCGCAAGGTGATTTCACCTGTCATAGCCACACAAGCCCGAACCGGTATTTTGGTCAAGGCTGAAATAATGGCCGTACACATGCCTACACCCGCACTAGGGCCATCTTTTGGTGTAGCACCTTCAGGCACATGAATATGTATATCGTTCTTCTGAAACAGCTCGTTATCAATTCCCAAGATTTCCGAACGACTCCTGACTACCGTCATCGCCGCTTCAATGGACTCTTTCATCACATCGCCAAGCTTACCCGTTGCCGAATGCTTACCTTTTCCAGGAATTACCGCCGTTTCAATGGTTAATAATTCGCCTCCCACTTCGGTCCAGGCCAAACCGGTAACCTGTCCGATCTGATCCTTCTCTTCAGCAAGACCATAATGAAAACGTTTAACGCCCAAATACTTATCCAAATTTTCAGGATTAATCACGACTTTGGTTTTTTTCGGCTTCAACAATAAATCTTTAACGACTTTACGACAAATTTTCGAAATTTCACGCTCAAGACTCCGAACACCCGCTTCTCGAGAATAATAACGAATCATATCTCTGACCGCTTCTTCTGTGATCTGAATTTCCCATTCCTTAAGACCGTTATTTTTAACTTGTTTCGGAATCAAATACCGGATGGCGATGTTGATTTTTTCGTCTTCGGTATAGCCTGCAATGCGTATGACCTCCATTCTATCCAGCAATGCAGCAGGAATGTTCATGGTATTAGCAGTCGCAACAAACATCACATCCGACAAATCAAAATCCACTTCCAGATAATGATCTGAAAAAGTATGATTCTGCTCGGGATCCAACACCTCTAACAAGGCCGACGCCGGGTCGCCGCGAAAATCGGCCGCCATCTTGTCGATTTCATCGAGTAAAAACATCGGATTGCGCGTTTTCGCTTTAGCCAGATTCTGCAATATCTTACCCGGCATCGAGCCGATATAAGTCCGGCGATGTCCGCGAATTTCGGCCTCGTCACGCACACCACCCAAAGCCATACGCACATATTTGCGGTTGGTTGCCCTGGCAATAGACTCGCCTAGCGAGGTTTTTCCTACGCCTGGAGGTCCCACTAAGCACAGAATCGGCCCCTTGAGCTGTTTTACTCGTTGCTGAACAGCAAGATATTCAAGAATACGCTCTTTAACTTTATCTAAACCATAATGCTCAGCTTCCAAAACCTGCTCAGCAACCTTTAGATCATGCCGTACTTTGGTTTTTTTCTTCCAGGGCACGTTGACCATCCAGTCAATATAATTACGCACCACGGTTGCCTCAGCAGACATAGGCGACATCTGTTTCAGCTTGTTAAGCTCAGCATCCGCCTTGGCTTGGGCTTCCTTAGACATACCCGCGTCTTCAATCTTCTTCGCTAGCGCTTCAATTTCATTAGGCACATCATCCATATCCCCTAATTCTTTTTGAATCGCCTTCATCTGCTCATTCAGATAGTATTCTCTTTGGTTCTTCTCCATTTGCTGCTTAACGCGCACACGGATTCTTTTCTCCATCTCCAGAAGATCAACCTCCCCTTCCATTAGGGTCATTAAATCTTCAAGGCGCTTTTCAATATCCGCCGTTTCAAGAATAGCCTGTTTTTCATTGACCTTTAAAGTCATATGAGCAGCCATGGTATCGGCAAGACGGCTTGGATCATCAATACCGGCTAACGAGTTCAACACTTCCGGAGGAATCTTATTATTCAGCTTAACGTATTGATCAAATGAATTAATGACTGTCCGCTGCAATACATCCTGTTCTTGCTCGGTTAGCTTTAAAACATCGTAAATTTCCGTTACTACTGCGGAAAAATAGCTTTCTGTTTCCTTATAGTGCAATACCTTGCTGCGCTGAACCCCTTCAACCAGAACCTTAACCGTTCCATCCGGCAACTTAAGCATTTGCAGTATATTAGCCAAAGTCCCTACATCATAAAGATCGGCCATATCCGGTTCATCAATTTCCGCTTCTTTTTGCGCAACCAGCAATATCTGTTTATTGTCCTTCATCGCAGCATCTAAAGCATCAATCGACCTTTCCCTGCCGACAAACAAGGGAATAACCATGTGCGGATAAACAACGACATCTCTAAGCGGTAAAACCGGAATTAGTGCATTTATTTGTTGTAACTCTGTCATTCTGTGCGTTTCCATAAATGGAACCTTATAACAATTTTCTTAAAAAATAGATTATGGGGCCGTTAATTAAAATAGCAAGGATAGCCAATCAAAATAGTAGCGTTGACTATCTATAGCACAAAAAAAAAGGAGCTTTAAAAAAAGCTCCCTTTTTTGTGCTTCAATAACACTTAAGACTCTGCAGAAACCTTTTTCTTTTCGGTTTCATAAACCAGAATAGGCTCTGACTCACCTAAAATGACACTACCATCAATAACAACCTTGCAAATATTTTCTGCAGACGGCAATTCATACATAGTGTTCAGCAAAACATTTTCAACAATAGTTCTTAACCCCCTCGCGCCTGTTTTCCGTTCCATCGCTTTACGAGCAATCGCGATCAGAGACTCATCTCGGAATTCCAGCTCAGCACCTTCCATCTCAAATAAATGCTTATATTGCTTAATCAACGCATTTTTTGGCTCAGTCAATATTTGCACCAAAGCCTCTTCATCCAACTCTTCTAAGGTAGCAACAACCGGAAGACGTCCTACAAATTCGGGGATTAATCCGTATTTAATCAGATCTTCGGCCTCAACTTCGGCAAACAGTTGACCAATATTTTTAGAGTCATCCTTCGTTTTTATTTCGGCCGAAAAACCTATTCCGCCTTTCTCGGAACGATCTTTAATGACCCGATCCAAACCGGCAAAAGCCCCACCGACTATAAACAGGATATTAGCCGTATTCACTTGCAAAAATTCCTGTTGAGGATGCTTGCGCCCGCCTTGAGGAGGAACCGAAGCAATAGTGCCTTCAATCAGCTTCAACAAAGCCTGCTGAACGCCCTCACCTGAAACATCGCGAGTAATTGACGGATTATCTGATTTCCTGGAAATCTTATCGATTTCATCGATATAAACGATACCGGTTTCAGCTTTCTCTACATCATAATCACATTTTTGCAGAATCTTCTGAATGATATTTTCTACGTCTTCACCGACATAACCCGCTTCTGTCAGCGTAGTTGCATCAGCAATAGTAAACGGCACATCCAGTAATCGAGCCAAAGTTTCAGCCAACAAGGTCTTCCCTGAACCGGTAGGCCCAATCAATAAAATATTACTTTTTGCCAATTCAACGCTATCTTTTTTAGACTTACTGCGCAGGCGTTTATAATGATTATAAACAGCCACTGCCAAAATCTTTTTCGCATTTTCCTGGCCGATAACATAGTTATCAAGCTCTTCTTTTATCTCTTTCGGCTTGGGCAATTCGCCACTGCCAAAAGAAGATGATTCATCCTGCAACTCATCTTTTATAATGTCATTACAAAGATCTACACATTCATCGCAAACATAAACCGATGGCCCCGCAATAAGCTTTCTAACTTCATGCTGGCTTTTACCGCAAAAAGAACAATAAAGCAGCTTATCGTCATCCTTGCTGTTTTTATCATTACTCATAAATTGGACTCCCGCAACCATCCGGAGATGATGTTTTTACTTTCGATGGAATGAAGAATATATCGAAATACAAAAAAATACCAACCGTTATTTATCGACAACAATGGCTCGACTCAACAATACCTGATCAATCAAACCATAGCTGACAGCATCATTCGCACTTAAGAAATTGTCTCTGTCCGTATCCAACCGAACTTTTTCTATCGGTTGACCGGTATGGTCAGCAAGAATCTGATTCAACTTTTCCCTGATTGACAGTATTTCTCTGGCATGAATATCAAAATCGGAAGCCTGCCCCTGAAAACCGCCTAATGGTTGATGAATCATCATTCTTGAATTGGGCAAACAATAACGTTTATCTTTTGCTCCACCTGCCAGAAGCAATGCACCCATACTGGCGGCTTGACCAATACACATAGTGCTGACATCAGGCTTAATAAACTGCATGGTGTCATAAATAGACATACCGGCAGTCACTGACCCGCCGGGCGAATTGATATATAAATGGATGTCTTTATCAGGATTTTCCGATTCCAGAAAAAGCAACTGGGCGACAATCAGATTAGCCGAGTAGTCTTCAACCTGCCCTACCAAAAAAATGACGCGCTCTTTCAATAATCTTGAATAAATATCGAAAGAACGCTCGCCCCGAGCCGTTTGCTCAATAACGACAGGAACCAACCCGCCAGCTGCTTCTGGAGCAATCGCTTGATTTCCTAGGTACTGGTTATACATTTAAACCCCTTGCCCTTGTTTACTCATCGCATCACTAAAACTTATCGCCTCATCAGATACTTTTGCCTGCGCAACCAACCAGTCGACAGTCTGATTTTCCAAAACCATTTGCCGTACATCGTTCAATCGGCTTTCATCAGAATAATACCACTCGATAACGTCGCTAGGACGTTCATAGCTTTTAGCCATATCGTCAATAGTAGTTCGCACTTGATTATCGTCCAGCTTAATGTCATTTTTCTCGATAATCTCACCCAAAATCAATCCCAGCGCCACTCGACGTTTTGCCCGCTCTTCAAATAAATCTTTAGGCAAGTTCATATCTTCCGGCTTCATTTTCTGCCTTTTAGCATTTTCAATGTACGGCTTCATCATACTTTCGACT
Organism: Methylobacter sp.; assembly: GCA_024636505.1. Taxonomy (GTDB): domain Bacteria; phylum Pseudomonadota; class Gammaproteobacteria; order Methylococcales; family Methylomonadaceae; genus Methylobacter_A. Next base: position 5,598 of record JAGXGY010000007.1, read on the forward strand.
TCCTGATCAACCAATGCATTCGGCACCAAGATCCGGATTTTTTCATACAAAGCATCCATCACTGCATTTTTGAGCTTGGTATGCAATGCTTGTTCGAGCTCACTTACCAAGTTATTTTTAATATCTTCACGGAAAGCCTCTACCGAACCGTCAATACCATATGCCTTAATAAAAGCATCGTCGATTTCCGGCAACATCGGCTCTTCAACACTAATAACATCAACGTCAAATTCGGCCGCTTTACCGGCTAACTTATCATTGCCGTATTCTTCCGGAAAAGTTACTTCAAAGGTTTTATGAGTGCCCGCCGCGAGACCGATTAAATTTTCCTCAAAACCTGGAATCATTTGTTTTGCGCCGATTTCAACAGGATAATCCTCTACCTTTCCATCAGTAAAGTTCTCGCCTTCGGAAACGCCTGAAAAACTAACGGTCACGCGATCATGTTCCTGCGACGCACGCTCAACAATAGACCACGTTTTCTTTTGCGCTCTTAATTTTTCAATCATGTCGTCAATATCGACCTCTTGAACGGTAGAAACCGGCCGTGCCACCTCAATTTGCTCAACACCTTCCAGTGAAATTTCAGGATAAACCTCAAACTCGGCGATGTATTTAAAACCTTCGGCTTCATCTTCCGGATGAATATGCGGATAGCCCGCAGGTTTTAAATCCTGCTCCTGTAATGCTTCATAATAAGTGGATTGAATCAGATCCCCGGCTATTTCACCGCGAACCCGTTCTCCATACATTTTCTTAATGACATGTTGGGGTATCTTACCCGGACGAAAGCCATCAATCTTAACTTCGCGCGCCAACGACTTTAAACGTGCCGCCATTTTTTCCTGAACAACTTCTTCAGGCACGCAAACAGTCATTTTTCTGCTTAATTCTGATGTCTTCTCGACAGAAACTTGCATTTCTTTACCTCAACTAAATTTAAAATAAGAGTTTTATAGGACACCGGTGAACGGCTCATGATATCTGAAAAGTCAGCGATGAGTCGCTAACCTTTAAATGAATTGGGTGGTGCGAATGGAGAGACTCGAACTCTCACAGGATAACCTACTGGAACCTAAATCCAGCGCGTCTACCAGTTCCGCCACATTCGCACTTTGAATGAACTTACAATTATATCTGTAATTATACATAGACAACAAGTTTTAAATTTTAAATTAATGGTAACTACTCAGCCCTTGAAAAATCATGAAAAACTCAAGCACAGTATTGATATGAAAAACGCCCAACTTAACGACGCTGACCGGAAAGGATTAAGAAAAATATCTTACTACTCTCAATTCTACATTTAATCTACAATCCAATCCTTGCATATTGGATACATAGATGTAGTATTAGCATTAAAGTCAACTCAATATACAAAAGGTGTGATATGGACATTTCAGCAACGACCAGCGCAGTTAATTTAATTAATAGCGCTCAACATAAATCAGCAGGGGCAGCTCAAGAGATTGCACAACTCCCCATACAGGCTAATGAGGTCGGCAGCTCAGAATTCAATGCCAGCGACATCATCAAACCAGTACTCAGCTTAAAAGAGGCCGAACTGGAAACTTCGGCAGCAGTGAAATTACTGCAAGCCGATAAAGAGACAATAGGATCTTTATTGAATATCAAAGCCTAATATATCACTTACTAACAGACTGAAACATCAAACCCCAAGAGCCTGATTTCATCAGCAAATGCATTCAGTCTCTGCTGCGACAGGGGTTCCAGTCGATCAGATTCCGGTTGAAACGATTGCCGTACAATCGTATACAGCAGCACACCTTTCAACACACAGCCTTTTGCCTTAATGTCTCTGAGCAACCCTAAAAAAGCGGTTTTTTCTTTCAGCGACAGCCCTTGTTTATCATAATCCAATAAACAGGTTTGTAGTTTTGTTGGACAAAGTTTTGCCGCAATCAATAGATTGTTGACACTGGCCTGACAACTCTGTCCAGCATTATTGATTAGAGCCCTACCCTCTTCGGTGGCGCTATCAAACTTAAACCAGACTTCTCCGCCATACTTTTGCAAGTTCTTCAGGCCATTTTGAACATGAGGACGATGCACCAAACTCCCGTTAGTAATCAACACAAATTGACTCTGCGGCAAAACACCGACTTCTGTCGCCACCCTGCCAATCAAAGCCACAGCCCTATCAAAATCTTTTAAACTGGTCGGCTCGCCATTACCGGATATCGCAATATCCTTAATAATCCGCTTATCTTCATCAACCTGAAATCGCTGATAAAAATCGCCGTTAAGCACATCATCAAGAAAGGATCTCAACTCTTGCTCCAGCAACTGAAAATTCATTTCCGGAGCCGCGCCTACCTTAAGATCCGGTACCTGGCAATAAATACAGCGCCAGTTACAGGCATTATTAGTATTAAAATTGATGCCGATAGATAATCCGCCAGCTCGCCGGGAAAGTACCGGGTACACATGTTTCAACCCGACAACATCACGATTATGATTGCTTACTGTTAATGTTGAAGCCATAACTCTGCTCAAAACTCATCTAAAGCATGTTATTCTACGGTTTTCTCTATTTTAAAATTGGAGTTTTTGACATTATGAGCGAAAGAATTATATTCCGTACCGGTGAAGCGCTGGTTGCAGGCGGCCCAGCAGGTACCGCAGCAGAACCTGAAGTTATTATCGGCGAACTTGACGGACCCGTCGGTACTGCGCTGGCAACATTGACCGGCAATCAAGCTAAAGGCCACTCCAAAGTCTTTGCTATTTTAAACACCGACATTCAAGTACGCCCGGTGACATTAATGGTCAGCAAAGTAACCGTCAACAACAGCCGTTACACCAATATTCTGATGGGTACTGTACAAGCCGCTATTGCTAACGGCGTACTCGATGCGGTGCGTGTCGGCGATATCCCAAAAGAAAAAGCCAACGACTTAGGCATTATCTGCTCGGTTTGGTTAAATCCAAGCGTGGCTACAGATGATAATTTGGATCACCAGATTCTTTTCGACATTCACCGTAAAGCCATGGCACAAGCTATTCATAAAGCCATGAACAACACCCCGAATATCGATTGGCTATTGGAAAACCAGGACAAAATCACCCACAAATACTTTCAGATGGGTTTGGACGGAAAAATTTAGTCTGTTTTTATACAAAAAAAAGCCCCGATAAATCGGGGCTTTTTTTGTAGCGATATCGAATAAACCAAATAGCTTAAGCCTCTATCCTATTTTAACCAATACTTCGCCGCGCCCCATTTCTGACATATCGCCCGCATAACGCTGCACCCGGTTAAAAGCTGCAGAACTGTTGGCAAACTTGGAATCAAGCTTTTTAAATGAGGCAAACAATATCGGTAAAAATGCCAAGGTATGTGTACCGCAATCATTAAACCGTGCCGACGCCTGCGGTTGACTCCATAACAACAAGGTACCCCGACGCATCGCAAAACCCAAATACCGGCCAGTCTGCCCCATGACGGCAATAGTACCCGCTGTCATTCTGGAGCCGCAATAATCGCCGGCATTGCCCTCGATCAGGATATTGCCGCGACGCATATGATCACCGGCGCGCTCACCGACATTGCCTTTAACCAGAATGGTTCCGCCTTTCATGCCCATTTTGTTACCGGGCAAAGCTGCCCCTAAAAAATCACCGGCATTGCCGTTAATGATCAGTCTACCTTTTTTCATTTCGCAGGCCGCATAAAGCCCGACATCGCCCGACACTTGAATTTCGCCGGATTTCATACCCAAGCCCAAATAAGCGCCGACATCGCCTTCAACCGTTATGCGCCCGCCGTCCAACTCTTTGCCGATAAAATCGAGCTTGTTAAAACTGTCTTTTATCACGATGTTTTGCGTATCGGAACCGGTAATGCCGAATAATTCATCAACACGAATTTTACGCTTGCCGTTCTGCAAGGTAATTCCGGCAATGTCGATCAACTCCAAATCAGCCAGTTTCTGGCAAACCAGCGGCGACATATCGACGCGCTGATCAGGTCGTTGTTTCAGCGTCAAGGTTAAAGCACTCATGCCATAATCTCCTGTAAGTGAAAGTGGAACGGCCCCAACTTGCCACCGTAATTACCCGCACTAATGCGTTTAATACCGTTCGCCGCGCCTAAATCGCAAACCGCTTGAATACCCACGCGCATCACCTTATTTATGTCTTCTTTGCTTAAACCATCAATAACAATTTCCATGACCGATTCGATTTCCGATGACAGGTCGGTTTTAGTCATGCCTTTTAAGGTCGGGCAAAAAGCATCATTAGTTGACGCGCCCAACGCCGCATATTTTGAACCGACCTTGGAACCTGATCGCACTACGCCACCGGGGAAAGGCATGATCACATTAGGAATCTTGCGCATTTCCTCAATCGCCGCCTCGCAGGCCGCCAAGGCTTGCGGCTGCGACTCGGCCAGCACTAAAAAATTGCCGCCGCCGATGGCCTCGACTTGCCCGGTAGTGGCTTCGGTTAAAAACTCGCCATCCATCACAGGAATACGCCAGTAACGCTTGCCGTCGATCAATTTAGCCACCTGAAAACCGTCGCCGAAATAACGCAGGTTTTTACCCAACGCGATGCGCGTACCGCCGTCGATACCAGCAAACAAGGCTGAGGTCGGCGATGTCAATACGCACTGCCCTGCCCTGGTTTCCAGCTGTTTGGCCAAACCTTTGCCGCCCATCGCAAAAATCATGATGGACACGCCAGGACGACCGTCAGGCGTTTCGGATGGATCTAAAACCCGCTCAATCCCCGCCTCGCAACCGCAGGCAATCACCGACGTGGCAAAGCCGGTCATGGCCTGAGCGGAGATCATCGCCCATTTTTCGTTTTGTGCGGTGATGATGGCGCGCGTGGCTTTCATCGGAAACGCTTCAGCAAAGGTCGCGTCTATAGTTACACCATTAATAATCATGCCACACTCCCCTTAAGCGGATGCACCGTCAAACTGCCGCGCCCATCCTCTGTTATCTCGTCATCGCTGATGGTAAAATTACCTAATTTCATAGTCAGGAAGCGGTCAAAATACTTCTGCAAATCCTTTTCTACCGAGACATCATAGTCGGGTCTAACCACATGAGTCGTGCCCCATTTGGTGTGGACAACCTTGCCGTCAACTACCACCAGCTCGCCGTCTTTAAACACATAATCCGGCTTTTCAAACATCTTTTGCCGGTCGGCATTGTCGGTATAAACGGTAATATCCGCCCAGTTACCGGCACTTAAAGCGCCGCGATCCTGCAAGCCGATCAGCCTGGCCGCACCGGCGCGGGTCATAATGGCAATTTCCTGCAAACTGTATTCGCGCTCAATCGACGCCAGCGTGGTCATTTTTTGCGCTTCGGGATGAATAGTTGCCAGCATATCGTTACGGAAACTTCTATCCATCAGCAAACGGATCAAATGCGGATAACTGGTGAATGGTGCGCCATTCGGATGATCGGTCGTCAGGAAAATCCGCCAAGGATCGTCAACCAGTAGGAAGGTTTCCAGGCCAATCGCCCATTGCAGCGCATTGACAAAATTCTGGTCCTTGTATTTGAACGGCACCACGCCGCAACCGGCATCGCATTCAATATCCATGGTCACCCATTTATTCGGGCTGGCATGTTTATGATTGGCATGTTGGCGCATGTTGTCGCCGGATGCGGTGACGGTTTGCCCGAACAGGATCTGCCCGACATCGATAGTAATGTTTTTATTTCTGTTGATCGCTTCGGCAATCTCGGCCGCGCCGGACGAAAACTTGAAATCGCCTTCGGTGCCGTAACTGTGGAACTGAATGTGGGTTAAGTGCATCGGCAAACCGCCTATGCCCTGAATGGTGTCCAGCGTAGTATTCATGTTGCCGGGCACACCCAAATTACAGCCATGCACATGCAGCGGATGGGTCACGCCCAGTTCTTTTACCGCAGTCGCCAACACCTGCAAAATCTCACGCGGCGTCACCCCGTAATGGCTGTTTTGCTCATCCAGATCCAGTTTGCGCTGGTTAAATTTGAACGCATTGATGCCGCCGGGATTAACCACTTTAACGCCAATGGCTTTAGCCGCCTGCATGGTGAAGGCGACATAATCGTTAATGGCTTTCTGGTCTTTTTTCGCCGTCAACAGTCGCAGCAAATAATCATCGCTGCCAAGCATGACATAGCCGCCTTTATCCAAAATCGGAATATCGGCCATTTCCATGTGCGCCTGACGTGCGTTGATCGGCAATACCGCCGGTTCAAAACCGGCGGTATAACCCATTTCCGCATAACGGTAGCCGGTCACAAAGGTGCTCGGCATCGCATGGCCGCAACCGGAACGGGTAATATCGGTACGCGCAACCGGATCGGCGCGGTGATCTTCCGGCAACAAGGTTCGGGCGATATTGCCTTTGCCGCCGCCGATATGCGTGTGCATATCAATCGCGCCGGACATCACCACCTTGCCTTTCAAATCGTATGCTTTATCGACTTTACATTCGCCCGCAGGCTTATCGATAATACGTCCGTCCTGAATATAAATATCCTGTTTTGCGCCATCAATGCCGCTGGCCGGATCATAAACCGCCCCACCTGTTAATTTAATCAACATATCACTTAACCTTACAAAGCTTGTTCAATGGCATTGAGCACGTCAGCCGTGCTGGGCAGGCCGGAATCGCGCAACTTTTTCAAGCGTATCGCGACCACGTTATCCATCCGATAAGCATGACCGGTATGATCGATACCCGGCGTGCCGACAGGAAAAAACACATCCGGCTCTTTGGCAAAGGTCATCCCGGAACGACCCACGACAATGGTCGGCAAGTTGGTTGACGGCGGCACAGCGTCAGCGTTAAACGCCTGCACCCAAACCAAGGCATCGGCTTCGCCATTGCTCAGCAAAAAATTGGCATCATTCAAATACGGATCGTATTCCGGAAAGCCGCTGGAAAAACGGGTACGCGCCGGATAACCTGTGGTCCAGCCGCACACTTGATTAGCGGTTTGATCGCCTTCTTTGCCGCCTAACGGCAAACCGGAACAACGGGTATTTCGGTTGTTAATATCCTTAACCATTTCAGAAATGGTTTGCACCGTCAATTCGGCTTGACTGTAGTCCAACGCACCCGCTGCCCAAGTCACTACGCTATAACTTGCCGCCAGCAATTTATCGGCAATACTTTGCAAATCGGCCACCGCAATGCCACCGACCGAATCAACCCGAATCGGATGGCCTTTAACCAATGCCCGCAACACTGCGACAACGTCCGGTAAATCTTGGTTTGCGCATTCGAAAACCTGCGCCTTGTGCCCGTTCGGTGAAGTGGACGCGTTACCCGAAGGCGCTTTACCCAAATAGATAACCTCACGTTTGCCGGTATCGTCCAAAAACATGGATGCTTCATTCCACAAATAACGCTCAAAAAAGCGCGGCGAAAAGCCTTCTAAATCCGTACCAATCACTAACAATAAGTCACAGCGGTTTTTAACTTCCGCCAGCGTGGTATTCATCCAGCCGGAATCCTGCAAGGCCAAAAAGTTATTGCGTGCGCCGGTAAAATTCATATTATCGACCACTGCGCCGCTACGATCCGCCAAAGCCAATAACGCCCGCATGCCGTTAACATCGGTAGCACAGCCGCCGATCACCGGTTGATTGGTGTTTTTTAACAACGCCGCCGCCTTTGCCACGGCCACATCCAAGCTAACAGCCTTACCATCAACTCTTGGCCTGGTATCGGTAATAGCCTGTTCAAAAGCGGGCGTATTTACCGCACAGCCGTTTTTAACCATCTTAAGCAGTACGCCATCAACCTGAATAGTCAGGTCATCAGTACCGATACCGCAAAAAGGGCTAGGTACTTCAGTTATCTCAGCCATGGAGCTGTCCTTTTATGAGTCATCAATGTGGGCGACATTGTGACAGATGGCCTCTATTCCTACAACCTTGGCGTCTGCCTCGATTAAGCGGCTATTTTAAACCCCCCATTGATGACTGACTGAAATCCTGAGTTCAAAACACGCCATACTCGGCATGACAGCGAGGAACAAGGCTCGATACACCCGGAAGTCCCTTCCTGACTATCATTCATGCTTCGGATTTAACAAGTTTTGAAAAGGCATAAAGACATGAAGCGGTTTTAATGCCGGATCTCTGGCAATATCTTCACGGTAGGTTTCAGTCCGGGACAACGTTTCTGATAAATAACGCACTGCTTCATCAAATTGGTTCATTGCGGTATAAGCACAGGCCAGCTGATAAAAAGCATGGCAATTTTCCGGATCGATGACTAAAGCCTGGTGGCATAAATAAGTCGCCCATTGCGGCTCGCCTAATTCCAAAACCGCATCGGCTTTATACGTCAAAGCTTCGCAATCGTCACTGCGCAATTTCAAGATTTGATCGTAGATTGCGATTTTGTTTGACGAATTACTGTCCTGAGCCGCACGCAGCCACAATGACTGCACTTCCCGATTGACTTCGATCTCTTCCCGATTCTTTTCAATATGCTGAGTTTTCTGAGTCAATTGCTGTTCGATGATATAGAGACGATGCTCGTACTCTTTAACCAGTTTGGAAATTTCCTCATCAGCCAAAGAATGCACTCTTTCCCTGATATCCCGAATTGATGACCAGCCCATCAATACCAGAACAGATGTCGCACCGGCAATCAGATAAAAGAAATAAGTAATGGTGTCCGTCGCATAGCTAACAGCTCTGTCCACTGAAGTCAGCTCTCTATCGACAATCTGCTGTATCAATTCCGATTTTTGCGATGCCATTTCAGTGCGCAACTGCTTAAGATCATCAAGCACATAGCGTTCAATGAAAGGGCTATATAACGGCTTATCAAGTGCATCGATTCTTTGATTAATATCCTCAGGCGCCACAACCGCATCAGCCACAGACAAGCCGGAAAACAATAAAAGGGCAATCGCCCGGACTATGATGCGAGACATATCGCTCGTCCGTGATCATGCACCTCAACCAGACAGCTATGCAGGCTTTTTATCGCCTGCGCGTAATCGTCCTCGTTAATCACAAATTGCATATCGACCTGACGCATCGATTGATGCATCGCCAATATACTGATCCGGCTCTGAGCCAGGGCAGTAACGGCTTTTGCCAAAATACCCGGTATTTTCATGTCACTGCCGATCGCCGATACGATCGCCACTTTTTGTTGATTAATGCCCGCTTCAGGAAACTGTTCTTCCAGTATATCCCGGATTCTTTTGACGGTTTTCAAGTTAGTGGCCAGATAATGAGTAATGGTATTGGCATTAATATCTTTGGAAACAATATGCGCATTGAAACGGCGAATCACCGACAGCGCTTCCCGATCGTACCGATCAATATCTCCAGCCATATCCTGATCAAAAATCTCTATGGCATACAAGCCCTTGCAACCGGCAATAATTTCAACGCAAGGCGTATCGCTGATATAGTTTCGGGTAATCAGCGTGCCGGTATGCTCCGGCTCAAAGGTATTTTTAACCCGTAACGGAATGTTGTTTTGACGCAAGCCCTTGGCGGCTTTAGGATGGATAGCCTCCATACCCAAATTGGCCAATTGGTCGGCAACATCATAATTAGTTCTGCCGATAGGAACCGCATTGGCTTCGCCGACCAGTCTCGGGTCGGCACTGCTTAAATGAAATTCCTTATGGATAATCGCTTCCCGGGCTTGCGTTAATACCGCGATACGACTGAAAGTCATTTCGCTGTAACCCCGGTTAAATGTCGACATCAAGCCGGATTCACTGTGCGCATAACCGGTCACAATGGGCAATTGCCGCTCTAAATCCAAGACACCCAGCACCGATTCAATCCGTTCATCCAAAGAGGTGTGTTTTTCGGCATTCCAAGCCGTTAAATCGACAAAACAAGCATTAATACCGTCTCGCTGCAATAACTGAGCGGTATTCCAGGCACTGTGAGCCTCGCCGATACTGGACAGCATTTCCCGTACCGTAGATAAATGCGTATCCAATGCAAAATGCCCGTGCAAACAAAGTCGCTGCAGATCGGCCAGACATCGTCCCGCCTCATCCAATCGCGAACCAACAAACGCATTGGCCTGTTGCAATAAATCACCCTCACCGAACAATGCCGCATTGATCATAAATACCTGGCGCTTGACCTCTAGCAGCGCATCTTGGCAGCTATCGTCATTGACACCGTTGGCAAATAGCGCATACACTCCGGGCTGCCCGGTTTTCTTATGCTCCAGCAATTGATCGGTAATACCGCCGTAGGCCGATACCACAAAAATCCGTTGATAAAGGCTGTCGCTATAAAGGGGCTTCAATACGATGTTATCGCGAACGGCCGGATAATCGTTCATTGATGTTCCGCCAATCTTTTCTACACTACGCGACTTCATTATTCAGCAATGGATTCTGCATCCAACTCGTAAGCGCCTTCAGCATTGTGCACTTCCTTGCCGCTCAGCGGCGGATTAAACACACAAGCCATTTTCATTTCCTTAAACGCACGCAAGATATGCTGATCATGCTTATCCAGAATATAAAGCGTACCCGGCGTAATGCGCTGTATTTTACCATCGGCCAACGTCTCAACCTCGCCTTCACCGGCAATACAATAAACCGATTCCAGATGATTTTGATAATGCATCTGAAAATCCGCCCCCTGGTAAATGGTCGTGATATGAAAAGAAAAGCCCATCTTGTCGTCTTTTAATAACAAGCGGGTGCTTTCCCAGTTACCATCAGGCGATACGATACGGCGCGCCGTTTTTTCTGCTTCTTGTAATGTTCTAACAATCATAATTTTCTTCGATAATGGTTTAATGCGTTAATCTAATGCGAGATAACAATGTGATAATGACGGCCGACTAACTGGCCAGCCTTTGCGCTTCAAAATAATCTTTTTCTTCCGGAATAGAGTCCTCTTTACCGCAGACTTCCCTGATCGCCTGCTCGACAATATCCATTCCTTTTTTCAGGTTCTCGTCACTGATAACCAGAGGACATAAAAATTTAACGACCTGATCGTCTGCACCACTGGTCTCGATAATCAAACCCTGTTTAAATGCCTTATGCGTAATCTTTGCTGCCAGCTCGCCATTAACGCAATTGATGCCTCGAAACATACCCCGACCACGCGCAGTAAAATTACCTTCGCCATAGATTTCGATAATAGCGTCAAGACGGCGAGCAATGTAATCCCCTTTACGCTTGACTTCTTTTGACAAGCTGTCATCCGACCAGTAGTGATCAATAGCTGCCTTAGCGGTCACAAAAGCAAAATTATTGCCCCTGAACGTACCGTTATGCTCGCCCGGCTTCCATTGATCCAGCTCCGGACGAAACAGAACCACGGCAAAAGGCAGTCCGTAACCGCCCAACGATTTGGATAACGTGACCATATCGGGATAAATACCCGATTCTTCAAAACTAAAATAGCTGCCGGTGCGGCCGCAGCCCGCTTGAATGTCATCTACAATCAGCAATACATCATGCTTTCTGCAGACCGTCTGCAAATTTCTCAGCCATTCCGCACTGGCCACATTAATACCGCCCTCGCCTTGAACCGTTTCCACAATGACCGCTGCAGGGTGATCGATACCGCTGCTGGAATCGGACAGCACCTTGTCCAGATAGACCGTAGTATCAACGCCTTCGCCTAAATAACCGTCGTACGGTATACGACTGACGCCGCTCAGGCTCACCCCGGCAGCGCCACGATGGTGGGAATTGCCGGTCGCCGCTAACGCGCCTAAACTGACGCCGTGAAAACCATTGGTAAAAGCAATAATATTTTCCCGCCCCGTTACATTTCTCGCCAATTTCAACGCCGCCTCAACAGCATTGGTTCCGGTAGGCCCGGTAAACTGCATCACGTAATCCAAGCGCCGGGGTTTCAGAATTTTCTCATTGAACGCTTCAAGAAACCGGCCTTTAGCCAGAGTATGTAAATCCAAGCCATGGGTAATACCATCGTTATGAATATACTCTAAAAGCTTTTCTTTAAAGATGGGATTATTGTGCCCATAGTTTAAAGTGCCGGCTCCGGCCAGGAAATCCAGGTACTCATTGCCTTCCTCATCATAAAGAAATTCACCTGCGGCTTTATTAAACACGCGCGGAAATGACCGTGCATAGCTTTGCACTTCTGATTCTATTTCATCAAAAATTTTCACTATTGATACTCCTGCTTTCTATTAAACGGACATGGCCTACCGGATAACTGGCCATTGTTATTTGCCGGGCCAATCCTGACCAACATCTCTGCACCCTGCGCATCGTCAACATACGGCTTTGACCCAACATCATCGAGACTGGATTGGCGTCTAACGGAGGGTGCTGATTAATCAACTTGAATACTAAGGCGCCATCTTCTGGCTGGAGGAGGGTAGCGCTATTGTCAATAGTTCAGTTTCCGGCTTAATCATAAATTTTATTCATCTATTATTTATGACGCTAAGCAATTAAATTCTGAAATTACATCCCATATAAAAATAACTTAATGTATTTACAATAAATACACTTAAAAATAAAATTTCCCGGCAATTAAAATACATTGTACACTAAGCAATTTTATTGTCCAGAGGCATAAAAAATCAGCTTATTAGTCAATAACGGTAACTGCTCAGTGTCATCTGCGTTCCATTTTTGGCTGCTGAGTAGTCACCAACAACGTTAAAAAAACAGCACCATTATTTTGCCGAAGGCCTACAGCATAGCGGCACAAGCCGCGCTCAAAACCGGCGACGATAAACCGACCGCAGTCGACTTATCTCTGCCGTAAAAACAGGGCAAACCCACCAATAACATGCAGGATTTATTTTTAAGCCGGTTATAATTAAAATTTTATTTCTATTAGAAAAGGACAGTCCTTTGGAGCGCATCGAAGAAGTACTTATTGCACTGCGCCGTGTAATCAGAGCAACCGATCTTCACTCAAAATACCTTGCCAAAACAACCAGTCTTACCACGCCGCAAATTTTGCTCCTGCAAAAAATCCATAGCAAAGGCCAAGCCACCATTGGAGAACTGGCAGGCGAAATCAGCCTCAGCCAAGCGACGGTAACGACCATCCTGGATAGACTGGAAAAGCGCAACCTGGTCTATCGCCAGCGCTCCCAGGAAGACAAACGAAAAGTGCATGTACACTTAACAGACGAAGCGATCGCCATACTGAAAAATGCACCGCTCCCTCTGCAAGAGCATTTCACTCGTCAGTTCGAAACACTTCAGGACTGGGAAAAAACCATGATCCTATCGGCACTGCAACGGCTTGCCCAAATGATGGACGCTCAACATATCGACGCATCTCCCGTGCTTGACGTAGGCACGCTAGACCGGCAAGACACCCCTCTGAAGCATTAAGCCGACCAATGACAGCCTTAAACAATCATAACCACGAAAGGCGCGAATAAATTCGCCCCACCTTAATTACCAAGCCGTTAACTTAATCGCCGCGATGCCGCCTGCAAGAGAGCGAGGGAATGTTTTTTTAAATTGGGCGCATTGGACCGGAATACGCACATGCTGATTTTTCTTAAAATGTTTGGCCAAGCAGACCCTGTGATTTAAGGGAGCATCTGCCTGTGTTGAGGAAAGATACCCATTACCCCGGACAATAAAAAACCCGCCAGACCAGAAGATCTGCGGGTTTTTGTACTCTGTTGAATCTTGTTGAATCGTTAATTGGTGGAGGCGGGGGGAATTGAACCCCCGTCCGCAAGTACTCCGCCACAAGGTCTACATGCTTATCCCGCTCTTTAATTTAGCTAGTGACTACCCGTCGGGCCAAGAAAACCACCAGCGATTCCGTCAGGTTTTAGCGCATCCATACCGGACAGACTTCAGCGCGATCTTATGTAGATGACCTCTGAGCGCCCCTAATACCGTGAGGTACTAAAAACTCCACCCGCATAAGCACAGATGGTCAAAGGAATGGTGCTGTGTTTAAGCAGCTAAAGCCATTGAGTAGTTTTCGTCATTTGCGAATACTTTAGTTTCAGTAGATTTTACGAGGTGTACTGTCCTCGGCATGCACTTAA
>JAGXGY010000043.1 GCA_024636505.1 Methylobacter sp.
ACGCCATACGATTTAACACGCTGGCGTGTTTATCGCGAACTCTGACTGATAATGTTTTAATTATGGGTTTCATGGTCTCCAAGATACGGTTTGTCGATTACGCTGTCAAAAAAATCAAGGGCACACCTTACATCCCCGCCCTGAACGACGGGGCTTTACGGTGCTTTTTGGTAAAAGTTATTGAAAAAATCGTCAGATGCCCAAAGCTGCGAGGCGGATTCGCCGACTGGCAATGCGCCCCACTTCGGCTAAGCACTCATCGGCACCCGCTTGATTACTGCCAGTTCATAACCGGCACCGATGAAATGGAATTTTTTGGCGAACCTTCAATCACCTTGTCGCTGTAAGCCAGATAGACCAGAACATTACGTTTTTTATCATAGAAACGCACCACTTGCAGGCTCTTGAAAATCAGCGACAGGCTTTCTTTAAACACCTCCCCGCCATTTTTCAAGCTGTTCAGCTTACTGATGTCAATTACCCCTGTTTGTCGGCAGGCGATCGATACTTCTGTCGGGTCTTCAGCTAGGCCTACCGATCCTTTGATACCGCCTGTTTTAGCGCGAGATATATGGCAGGCAACACCGGGAACATCAGGATCGTCGAAGGCTTCAATGACAATTTTATTATTGGCTCCCAGCAGTCTAAATGTCGTACTGACTTCACCGATTTCTTCGGCTGACACGGTAAAGACTAAGCTGCTGAGTACTATTGTCAGCGTAAGCAAGATGTGTTTTTTCATGATTTTTCCACAAAGTTAAGCGATTAATGGGCGGTTTTCTTTTGCGAAACCGTACGTTACCGGCGCATGTCCTTGGCGCTTAATGATCCATGTTCAAAACCGGTACAGCGGCCAGCAGTTTTTTGGTATACGCCTGTTTGGGCCGGATCAAAACTTCGGCCACACTGCCCTGCTCAATGATCTTGCCCCGGTACATCACCGCCACGTCGTCGGCGATTTCCGCAACCACAGCCAAATCATGAGTGACGAACAAATAACTCACGTTTTTCTCCTGCTGCAGGGTTTTAAGCAACCGGATAATCTGCGCCTGCACCGACACGTCCAGCGCACTGGTCGGCTCGTCGCAGACGATCAGTTTCGGATCGACTGCAAGAGCCCGTGCAATGCAGATGCGCTGGCGCTGACCGCCGGAAAACTCATGCGGATAACGCCGCGCCGAATCTGCCGGCAGGTCGACCTGCTGCAACAGTTGCCGGACTCTGATCTTGCGCTGTTCTGGAGTAACCCCGGGATGCAGCGCTCTGATGCCTTCGGCAATGATGTCGCCGACCAGCATACGCGGGTTCATCGACGAAAACGGGTCTTGAAATACGATCTGGATATTGGCGCGTTGTCGGCGCAAAGCTTCACCGCTTAAGGCGTTCAACTCGACACCGTTGATAACTACCCGTCCGCTGCCGGGTATCAGGTTTAACAAACTCTTGCCTAAGGTGGTTTTGCCGCAACCGGATTCGCCGACCAGGGCCAGGGTTTTGCCTTGCTGGATGTTAAAGCTGACGCCATCGACCGCCCGTACCACATCGACGACCCGTTTGAAGATGCCTTTCCGGATCGGGTAATGGCAGTAAAAATCGCTGACCTGCAGCAACGGCGGTTTTTCCTCGGCGGTGTGCGTCAAGCAGCTTTGCATCAACGGCAGCGCGTTAAGCAGCTTGCGGGTATAAGGGTGTTTGGGCTGGTTAAAAAACTCGGCGGTCGCGCCGGTTTCGACGATTTTACCCTGCTGCATGACCGCAACCCGGTCGGCAATACTGGACACCAGCGCCAAGTCATGGCTGATCAGCCACAAGGCCATGCCGGTCTGCTCCTGGATGTTCTTCAGCAACGCCAGAATTTGCGCCTGTATGGTCACATCCAGCGAGGTGGTCGGTTCGTCGGCAATCAATAAATCCGGCTTGCCCGCCAAGGCTATCGCAATCATCACCCGTTGCCGCTGACCGCCGGAAAGCTGGTGCGGATAGTCTTTAATACGCCGTTGCGGCTCGGGCAATTCGACTTGCTGCAATAATTGCAATGTCCGTTGCTTTACCGCTTCCCTGGGCAGATCGAAATGCAGTCTGACAACTTCCTCAACCTGGCTGCCGATGGTCATCACCGGGTTCAGCGAGGACATCGGGTCCTGAAAAATAAAGCCGATGCGCCGACCGCGAATTTTGCACAGTTCGAATTCGGAATGCTTCAGTAAATCATCGCCTTGCAGGTTAATAACATCGGCATTAAGCCTGGCGTTATTAGGCAATAGTCTGAGCACCGACAAGGCGGTGATCGATTTGCCGGAACCGGATTCCCCGACCAAGGCGAAGGTTTCGCCTGCATGGATCTCAAAACTGATGTCGTCGACCACCGTCTGCCGGTGGTTGAAGCTAACGCTAAGATGCTTAACGCTAAGGATAGGACTATTCATTGCCGCTCCGCCTCGGATCGAACGCATTTTGCACCACGTCGGCAAACAGATTGGCGGCCAGCACCAGCGCGAACATAAACACAAAGGCGGCCGTCAGCGACCACCACACGATCGGCTCGCGCGCCATTTCCAGCCGCGCGCCGTTAATCATATTTCCCCAGCTGTAGCTGGTCGGATCGACGCCGATATTGATGTACGACAACACCGCTTCAGCCAGCACCAGCGAACTGAAATCCAGCACCACGGAAATCAGCACGATATGCATGACATTGGGCAGGATGTGGCGCAGCAAAATAACGCCCTGTTTGACGCCCAAGGCCTGGGCGGCCTGGACGTATTCCATTTCCCGGAGTTTGAGGGTTTCCGCCCGGAGCAAGCGGCATAAGCCTGTCCAACTGGTCACGCCGAGGATCAGGCACAGAAACAGTAATCGCATATCGGCTCTGACGATAACGCTGGTAAAGTCGGCTTCATGATTGGCCATATACACCTGTACCATCAGGATCGATGCGGCGATCAGCAACACGCTGGGGATCGAATTAAGCGTGGTATAAATATATTGAATGACGTCGTCCACCCAGCCACGAAAAAATCCGGCCAGAATGCCGAAAATGATGGCCATCGGCAGCATGATTAACGTGGTTAAAGTGCCGATGACCAGACCGGTACGGATGCTTTTTACCGCCTGATAAAAAACGTCTTCGCCGACTTTGTCGGTACCGAAAATATGATAATAAGCGGATAAGTGGATAGCGGCGTAACTGAACGATACAATAATAAACACGACCGTCCAGACTGTTTTTGCCGTTGAGCCGCGCATGAAGCGTTTATGCTGTTCGGCTAATAATCCCCACATCAGCAACATAATAAAACCAATCAGACTGGCACCTTGAGCCAAGCCATAAGCGGCTTTTTGCAAAATATCGGGAATTTTTTCTGTCTCGGGATGATCCAAATGTCTGCCCCCGAATGCCAAACGCGGATAAGCCCATTGCAGGGTGCCGTCCGCCAGCATCGTCATTTCCTTACTGTACAGCGTGGTTGCAAAAGGCGCGGAATAGGTCTTTTCGCCGTGTTCGCGTAGCGGTGTCGCAAAGTCGTCCAACAGACTGATAACCTCATTTTTCTTATCATCGGCGAGGATGTAATGCACGGAATCGAGCAGGCCGATCAGCACAAAAAACAGCAGCACCACCAGCGAGGTCATGCCGATTTTATTGCGTCCGATTTGTTGCAGCGGGCGCTGAATATGTTCTTTGCCGCGCAGGTAAACCCCCAGCGCCAGCATGACTATAATCAACACATAGATCAATGCGTCTGTCCATAGAACCACCATTACGACAACCTCACGCGCGGGTCAACCAAGGTGTAGGAAATGTCGGTCAATAACAGCCCGATCACATATAACACCGAACCCAGAAAAACCATCGCGCGAACGATGGCAAAATCCTGGCTGTTGATCGCATCGATGGTATAACTGCCTAAACCGGGGATACTAAAAAACGATTCCATGATCAGACTGCCCATGAATAACAGCGGCAACACCACCACCACCCCGGTCAAAATGGGAATCATCGCATTGGGCAACACGTGCCGGAACAGGGTTTGGGTTTCGGTCAGCCCCTTGGCTCTGGCGGTGCGTACATAGTCTTTTTCGACTTCTTCCAAAAATAAAGTTCGGTACCAGCGAACGCCTGAACCGATGCCGGAAAACACGCCGATCAACACCGGCAAGATCAGGAATTTAATCGCCGCCATGCCGTCGTCATAGCCGGAAATAGGCACTAGCCTTAAGACCTTACCGACAAAAAACTGTCCGCCGATAATATAAAACAACGAGGATATCGACATCAAAATCACGCACAATACCAGACCCGCATGTTCCAGATAGCTGTTGCGAAACAGCACCATCATTAAGGCAAAACAAATATTCACCAGCAGACCGATCATCAGCGTCGGCAATGCCACGGCAAGACTGGGCATTGCCCGTTCTTTAATGTCTGCGCCGATATTCCTGCCGCTATCGGACACCCCGAAGCGAAACAACAACAAGCCGACCGATTTTTGATAAAAAATGGTGTCGGTTATTTTTTTCTCGCCTTGCGCATCGTCATTCCAGAGTAACGGCACATCGTAGCCGTGTTGCTGTTTCCAGTTGGCGATGGACTGCTCGGTAACGTGCTTTTGCCCCAGCTGCATACGCGCCATATCGTCCGGGCTATTGACGACGAAGAACAGTACGAAGGTCAAAATATTCACCCCCATTAACAAGGGTAAGCTGTATAAAAACCGCCGGATGATATATTGGCTCATAGTTTGGTCTCCCGACTCGACAAGTGCTCCCGCATTACTCTCTCCTGCAGTCGACGGCGGCGATAGGCAATAACCGCCGGAATCAACATCAACACAAATACCGCAACGCCCAACAGCAAAGGCCAAAATACCGGTTGGTTCCATTGCTGCCTTTTTTCGGCGCGGGCGGCGGTATCTATGCGGGTATATTTAAGCTGGTTATTCGCCATCAGATTGGGTTTGAGATTTTTGTACCAGCCATGAAACAGTGAAAAGTTCTTTGGATGATAGCCGAAAACCCACGGCGCATCGTGACGCACAATCTCCTGCATTTGCTGAATAATCCGATAACGCTGCTCGCTGTTATCCATATTGCGCATTTGCTCGAATAACCGATCGAATTCGGGATTATGGTAATTCGCTGCATTTTCTCCGCCGTGCCGCACTTTAGAGTTGGCGCCGTACAATAGGAAAAAGAAATTCTCAGGATCGGGATAATCGGCATTCCAGCCCCACACAAAGATCTGGGCGTTACCGGTGCGCATTTTCTCCTGGAAACGGTTGTAATCGGTACCGCGTATCACCAGTTTTATGCCCAGTTTCTCAAATTGTTTGCGATACCAGTTCATCCTGGGACGGTCGTCGATACTGGTGGATGTGGTATCAAAATACAAGATCAACGCTTCTTCGGTTTTGGGGTCGATGCCATTGGCATAACCGGCAGCAATCATTAACTTCCGTGCTTCTGCGATTTTTTTACGCTGCACCTTATTGGCCTGCCACTGGTAAACATAGGGATTAATGCCCGTTTTATCGTCAAAGCCATAGATGCCGGGCGGTAAAACGCCTTGCGCCGCAATACCACGCCCATTCATAAAAATAGAAATATATTCTTCATAATCGACTGCGATGGCGATGGCCTGCCGCAACTTTCGGGCCTGTTCTGTTGTTCCGCCCACAGTGCTATCCAGCATATTAAAGCCCATATAAAAACTGGAGATTGCCACTGAGGTCTGCAGCTGAATGCCTTTTTCCCGCATGGTCGGCGTCAGCACTGCGTCACCGCTACCGGTAAATTGTATGGCTTGATCAAAGCTGTCCGAGGTAATGCCCGAGGCATCGTAATAGCCTTGCAAAAACTTGGTCCAGTAGGGGATGGTTTCCTTTTCCAGCATAAAGACTACCTTATCGATAAACGGCAGTTTTTTTCCTGCGTCAGCCAGTAGGCCTTTTTGCCGGTCTTCGGCCTCACCTTCTGCCGGATAGCTTTCCTGATGGAATAGCGGATTTTTAAGCAGGATCATGCGTCGATTCGGGTTATTCTCCGCCATTAAGTACGGTCCTGTTCCTAGCGGAAACCAATCCAGGGTAATATTTTTGTCGGTAAGTCCGGCCTGGTCATAAAACATATCCGCCTCCCACGGCATCGGCGAGAAAAACGGCATAGCCAGCCAGTAGATAAATTGCGGATATTTACCTTTAATGCGGATGCGGTATTGATAACGGCTAAGTGCCGTTACACCGGCTATCGGCAGGTTTCTAATCGCTGTCTTGGGTTTATCGGCTACCTGTTTGGAAAAATCGTCAAAGCCGACAATATAGTTTTTCATAATTTCGGCTATCGGCGACTGGATCTTTGGATGCGCCAGACGCTTGATCTGATAAACATAATCCTCTGCGGTGAGCTCACGCGAGCCGGTAGCTTTAAAATCATTCAGTGATGCAGCCGACTCGATTTGCGTCGGATTTAACTGATGATACTGATAATCGCCTTGGGCGTTTTTAGCCAATGCAGGGTGCGGCTGATAACGAATACCGGACTGAATTTCAATCATATAATCGGTAAACGCAATATCGCTGTCATTTACATCATAACTCAGCTTCCCGCCTTTTTGGTTCAGGTAGATAATTTCAGGTAGCCGGGTGGCGGTTAGCGGCACCAGTTGATAAGGCCTTTTCAGATAATGATATTGGAACGGCGGCTCGTAAATCTGCGCAATAAAAGCATATTCGCTGGTGTTATAGGATACTGCCGGATCGAAATGCTTGGGTCGCTCTGAAAAAGATTGGTACAAAACCGCCTGTTCGCTCTCATTCTCAGGATAGGGATTATTTAACGACTCCGATATTGGCAGCGTACACGAAACCAAAGCCGTTAAAAATACAGCTAACGACATCAGGACTACTACACAAACTTTGCAAGATTGCATCTTCATACGACTACACAGGATTAAGAGCAGGGTAATTGCCGGGACAAAAGACTGGACATCAATAAAAGGCTCATAGATACTTGAAACTCTATTGTAACAACAAAAACACCGGGAGATGATAATGGGTTTTATGCAGGGAAAACGGGTCTTGATTGTGGGCTTAGCCAGTAATCGTTCTATCGCATGGGGTATTGCTCAAGCCATGCATCGCGAAGGCGCTGAATTAGCGTTTACCTTCCAAAATGAAAAGTTGCGGAGTCGCGTCGAGGAAATGGCTGAAAAATGCAATTCCAACATTACTCTTGAATGCGATGTCAGCATCGATGAACATATCGACACCGTGTTTAATCAGCTGGGCGAACACTGGGACGGTTTGGATTGTATCGTGCATTCAGTCGCTTACGCGCCCCGCGACGCACTAAATGGCGATTATGTCGATGTGACCACCCGAGAAAACTTTCAAATTGCCCACGACGTGAGCTCTTACAGCTTCACCGCGTTGGCAAAAGCCGGACGCGCCATGATGCAAGGCCGCAACGGCTCGCTGTTAACCCTGACTTACTTAGGCGCTGACCGGGCAATTCCTAACTACAACGTTATGGGGGTTGCCAAAGCCAGTCTGGAAGCCAATGTTCGTTACATGGCGGTGGCATTAGGCGCGGAAGGTACGCGCGTTAATGCGATTTCAGCAGGACCTATCAGAACACTTGCCGCATCGGGCATTAATGATTTTAAATCGATGCTCGGCAAAGCGGCCGACACTGCGCCGTTAAAGAAAAACGTCACCATTGAGGAAGTCGGCAATGCCGCAGCTTTTATGTGTTCCGATTTGGCTTCGGGGATTACCGGTGAAATCACCTTTGTAGATTGCGGCTATAATATCGCTGGTTTAGCGGCATCGTAAAACAATAATTCTGACACAAAAAAAGGGAGTTTTTAAACTCCCTTTTTTATTGGCTGCTCGAGGTTTATTTAGGCGCCTTCACCGATACATCGGCATCTGCCAGCAAACTGTTTACCAAGGCATTAAATTCGGTCTGGCCAAAAGCTTTGGCAATATTTTTGGTCGCCAATTCCATTTGTTTCTTGTCGTCCTCAGTCATTACACCTTCTTTTACTTTGGATAAACTCACGACCGCTTGCTCGCCTGCGGGTAATTCGGCGATAAAGACAGTCGGCTTGCCGCCAACCGGTTTAGCGGCCTTAAAAATCGCATCGCTCAATGGCAAAGCTAGCTCATTCTTGGTGCGCGTCAGTCCTGCAACCGTTTTTACCTGCAACTTATTTTCAGCTGCCACTGTTTGAATGGACTCGCCTGCCTGTAACCGGGCTTTAATCTTCCGGGCAGTTTCCACCGTCTGCAATTTAGCTTTATCGGCCAATAATACTGCGGCTATATCGGACTCAACCTCTTTCAGGTTTCGCGCTGCAGCCGGCTTGTGTTCCAGCATACGTAACACGACTAAGCGATCGGTTCCCAATTCTATTGGCGTACTGTTGTAACCTTGCAGGGCTTCTTCGGTGAAAGCGGCGCGTCGAATTTTCTCATCAGCAGCAATCCCCTCACCTTTATCTTTGGTAAATAACCCTGTTTTTTTAATGGCGATACCCAAAGCATCCGCCACTGTTTTCAAGTTATCAGGATTTTCATAACTCATTTCAGTCAGTGTTTCAGCTGACTCATAAAAAGCGTTTTCTGCCTGGGCTTTCTGAAAAGCCTGGGTGACTTCATTTTTAACGGCATCGAACGGCTTGGTTTCTCCGGGTATTAACTCGGTTACTTTGATCAAATGGTAACCGAATGCCGATTTAACGGGTTTTGATACCTCGCCCAATTTTAAAGCGCTCGCAGCGTCTTCAAATGATTTTTCCATCACGCCCACAGTAAACAGGCCTAAATCTCCACCTGTTTTAGCCGATAATTTATCATCGGAAAGTTCTGCCGCAACAGTTGCAAAATCTTTGGTTGCCAGCTGTTCTTTGGCTTTTAACGCTTTTTCCAATGCGGTTTTTTCGTCGGTCTTATCTTTAATTGCAAACAGGATATGGCTGATTTTTCTGCGCTCTGCCGTAGTATATTGATCTTTTTGTTCTTCATAATAGGCATTAAGCTGCTCATCGCTTACCGCTATAGTCTTGGCTATATCCTCAAGCGCCAATTCTATGTACTCGACAGAAACCTGTTCAGGGGTTTGGTATAAGTCCTGATGTTGCTGGTAATAGGCAACTATATCCGCCTCTGAGGGCTGTTCTGTCGGCTTTTGTACTGCAACAGTGACATAATCGACATCGCGCTGCTGATTCTGGATTTTGAAGAAATTTTCTACATCGTATTTCGTTGCAAAACTGCTATCGATAATACTGCGCTGAAACTGCTCCATGATTAGAGCGTTCTTAATTCTGCTTACAAATTCCCCTGAAGACATTTTTTGCAAGCTAAGCATGGTTTTATATCGCTGCTCATCAAATTTATCTTCTACCTGAAAATAGGGCAAAGATTGTATGAAATCACGCGCCGCATCATCAGTGGTAACCAAGCCTTTGGCTTGCACATGTTGCAATAAAACTTCATCTTTTATCAGCTTTTCTAACGCTTGCGCCTTCAAGGCTTGTTCGTCAAACGCCATTCCTTGAAGATTCTGGCTATATTGCTCATAAGCTCTATTAACATCACGCTGAAAAAAATCCTTATCACCTACCGAAGCGACAGGCGATTCTTCCCCAGTATCGACATAATTCTGAATACCCCATAAAGCAAAGGGCACACAAATCACTATCAAAATACCCCATGCAAAAGCACCTTGTGCTTTTTCTCTAATTTTTGTCAGCATAACTCTGCCCTAAAAAACAACTTAATCAATAATCAAAAAAAAAGCCCCGAACCAATTGATCCGGGGCTTTTTTAATTTGGCGGAGTGGACGGGGCTCGAACCCGCGACCACCGGCGTGACAGGCCGGTATTCTAACCAACTGAACTACCACTCCAAAGTCTGGTGGGTGCTGAGGGGTTCGAACCCCCGACCCTCGCCTTGTAAGGGCGATGCTCT
>JAGXGY010000044.1 GCA_024636505.1 Methylobacter sp.
CTCAAAAAAATAGAACACAACGATTACGGTCCCGAGCAATTCATGGCCGAAATCATTCAATTTACTCAGAAAATAAAAGACCAGTCGGACAAGCCGCTTTACGATCAAAGCCGCTTCGGCGACTGCCCGTTGTGCCAAAAACCCATTATCGAAGGCAGAAAAGGCTACGGTTGCAGCGACTGGAAAGCCGGTTGCCGCTTTGTGCTATGGAAAGAGATCTATGGCGTGCCGGTGACACCGGACATGGCTTGCCAGCTATTGCAAAACAGCCGTACTTTGCACGGTTACGCGATCAAGCTCGACGATGAAGTGTTTAATGCCCAATTGACGCTCAATAAGCAGGGTGAAACAGGGTATGTTAAAGTCGGCCAAGGGTCGCGGCCAGTCGTAAAAGAAGCGCTTGCCGATTGCCCGCTCTGTAACGGCAAGATCATTGAAACCGCAAAAGCCTACGGCTGTAGCGAATGGCGCAGCGGCTGCAAAATGACCATCTGGAAAACCGTTGCGCATAAAAAAATTACTGCAGCGATGGCTAAAAAATTACTCAGCAAGGGCGAGACCGGGATATTAAAAGGCTTTAAATCGGCTAAAGGCACCGAGTTCGAAGCCAACCTGAAACTGGTCGCGGGGAAGGTTGAAATGGATTTTGCGGGGCGTTAATTTTCCCGTTCCCATGCATCAGAGATTGTGAAAGTACTATCAAAATCAAGCTAGAAAATATTTTCTCACAGAGAGCGTGGAGAAAAATAACAACGTTTTTCAAGGTATTAAAAGCTTGGTGTTCTCGGCAACTGCTCCTGCTCCTGCTCCTGCTCCTGCGTAACCCACAGGGATGTGGTGATTTATTTTTTTTGCGAGTTACTGGCGTAGTTAAACGGTTTTGGTTTTATAATCCATATTTTTTGATTTTATACCAAAGGGTACGTTCGCTGATTTGTAAAAGACGCGCTGCTTTTGCTTTGTTGCCTGCTGATTCGGCTAGGGCTTTATTGACTAATCGCTTTTCCAGTTTTGCCACGCAGGCCTCAAGATTCATGTCTTCTGTCTCGACAGCAGAGGCCTGTATAACAGAGCCTTCTGTGGACAGTATTTCTTGCGGTAAATGCCGTATGTCGACTTCAGTACCCTGGCTCAGCACGACCGCACGTTCCATCATGTTTTCCAGTTCGCGAACATTGCCCGGCCATGCGTAGGCTATTAACGCTTGAGTTGCTTCATTCGATAGGATAAAAGCGTCGCCGCCCAGAGAACGCCGATATTTTTCAAGGAAATGACGCGCCAACAATGGAATGTCCTCACGCCGTTCCCTCAAAGGCGGTAACTGAATACCTAAAACATTGATGCGATAGTAAAGGTCTTCCCGTAAACGTCCAGCCTGAACAGCGCCCAGCGGATCACGGTTAGTTGCAGCGATAATGCGGATGTCTATTTCAATGCTGTGATTGCTGCCCAGACGATCAACGGTGCTT
The DNA here is from genome assembly GCA_024636505.1 of Methylobacter sp. Classification (GTDB taxonomy): domain Bacteria; phylum Pseudomonadota; class Gammaproteobacteria; order Methylococcales; family Methylomonadaceae; genus Methylobacter_A. The sequence goes on from JAGXGY010000044.1 coordinate 1,470, forward strand.
TCTTGAAGTACGCGTAGCAGCTTAGCTTGAATGGAAGGATTCATCTCGGTAATCTCATCCAGAAACAAAGTGCCTCCGTGTGCCAATTCGAATTTACCGATTCGATCTTTATGGGCACCGGTAAAAGCGCCGCGAACATAGCCGAACAATTCGCTTTCCAGAATATCGGCGGGAATGGCGGCGCAATTGATAGGTACGAATAGGCCCCTGCGTCCCGAATTACTGTGAATAGCGCGTGCAACCAATTCCTTTCCGGTTCCGGTTTCGCCGATAATAAAAATGCTGGCCTTACTAGGTCCTGCTTGCCGGATTAATTCATAAATTTTTTGCATGGACGGACATTGACCGACAAATTCGCCCCAGTCTTTGTTCATTTCATCGCGCAAGAACACATTTTCTTGATGAACTCTTTGTACCTCCAGTGCGCGGCGAATCACAATTTCAACTTGATCGACATCCAGCGGGCGAATAATAAAATCAAAGGCACCCAGTTTCATTGCGGCAACTGCATTTTCAACGGTACCGTAGGCGGTCACCACAATGACTGGAAAGGTATGTCCATCGTTGCGCAGGGTGGTTAATAATTCCAAGCCGCTCATCCCCGGCATATTGAGGTCGGTAATCAATAAATCTACAGGTGTTTTGCTTAATATATCCAGCGCGGCTTTACCGTCAGGCGCAGAATACACTTCGCAACCGAGCTTTCGTAATAAGATTTCCAGTACGCGACGGGCATTGGCTTCATCGTCAGCTACCAGGACACGCGATCCGTTCAGCATAGTTTGTGTTCCTGAAAAAAAGGTAAATACAGCGTAAAACAAGCACCGCCAAGGTCGCTCCGATTTGCTGTAAGATGACCGCCGTGGACGGTGATGATTTGTTGGGTGACGGTTAAACCAAGGCCGATGCCGCCCTCTCGAGTGGTGAAGAAGGGGTCGAATAAACGCGCGAAATTTTCCGGTGGGATTCCGGGGCCATTGTCTTCGATGGTTATTTTTACCGATTCCTTGTTTGAACAATCAGTGCGTATCTGCACTTGTCCGCCGGTAGGTACAATTTGAATAGCGTTTAAAATTAGGTTTAGAAAAACCTGAATTAATAATTCCTCATCGCATTCGATGATCGCCACTTGATCTGGCAAAAGCCAATCAATCCGAATGGTTTTTTTTTGCGCTTGCGTGGTAAGCAGATCGATAACCCGCGTTATGATTTTATGTAGGTCTTGCGCTTGTATGTTGGGCGGACGCGGGCGAGCGCAGTCCAGCAAGGTGGAAATCAAACGGTTGAGTCGGGCGCTTTCCTCAATAATCAATCGCGTCATTTCTTTGCCGTCAGTACTTAGTGCCGTTTCCCATTGCAACATTTGTGCGGTAGTTTGCAAAATGCCAAGCGGAGTACGTACCTCATGAGCCATGATAGCTGCCATTTCACCAACTACGGCCAATTTAGCCGCATGGATCACTTGTTGGCGGGATCGTTCCAGATCTTCGGTGAGTTGTCCAAAGGCAACACTTAGTTCGCGAACTTCTTTTGCGCCGGATACTGCGGGGCTAGTGCATTCTGACGATTTCTGGAAGCATCGAACCCATACGGTTAAATCCAGCAGGGGTTTAGCGATACGTCTCGCTACACCTTGAGCGACGCCGCTGGCGATTAGACCGGCTATAATGAATACACTGAAAAAAAGCCACCACAAGGCCCAGATAGGTTGGAATGCTTGCTGCGTGGATTGGATAACCAGTAATGACCAGCCCATATTTGCATAACCTTGATAGCCTTTGGAGCTGGCGTAACCGACTAATACCGATGCATCGGTTAACGGCTTTCCGGTATGAACGGCGATGCCGTTTTGTTCTTGGAGCTTCCAACCGGCAAAAGTATCGGTCAATAGCAGCTTTTGGTCGCGCGCACCAGCGGAGGCCGCTATGGTTCGACCCTCTGCATCCAGTAGAATAACAAAGCGTTCACCAGATTCGGCATGACTGGTTTGATCGAATAGTCGGAAAATTTGCCGAAGATCGAATACACCATAAAGTTGACCAATGTTTCCAGCAGCATAATTGTCCGGTACCGGGGCGCGGATGAACAGATCGGCCTGTTCATAAGGCGCTTGTAACTGCAAGGTTTCCAGAAAGACTTCGCCGTGCGGTACTTGGGCTTGTATCCAGTCCGTTTGGGTTGGAAAGAAGCTGTTGATCAGTGCAGGATCGTCGGCGGCGATAATCCGGTTTTCTTTGTTTAGATAAAACAAGCTGCGGTATACCCCAGGATAACCGTGCTCCAATTCTGCCAAGAATTGCGCCAGACGTTTGTCGACATCGCCGATACGGCCTTCTTGAATAATATCCAGATGACTCCATGAATGGACATTTTGCAAGCGTTCAAAAATCAGCATGTCGATTTGTTCCATCAACATGGCGGCATCGTTTTTAAGGTTTTTACCGATTTCAGCCTCTAAAGCAACTCGAGAGGCGTAAAAGGACAGCGCGACTATCGGTACTGTGGCTAGAAGCAGCAGTGAGAGAAAAGAGATTAATAATATCCGGTGAATGCGCATCAGGTATTATAAAGGTCGTTAATTATCATGCAAAAACAAACATATTTAATAGCGGCAGAATGTGGAAGTTATCCGACTACGATCCTCAGGAGCATCACCACACAGATTTGCATAGGGTGCTCAACTTGAGCTGTCTACGGCGGTGTCATCCCGTTGGCTGGCAAAGTTTACACTGACAACTACATTGACAATTTCCGACCATGCAGCAAATTGCAGATGCTTTCGGCGTGCACTATTCTACAGTCAGTAGAGCGGTTAATATTAATAAGAGCTAATCCAAAAATGCTTGATTGCAAGACCCACTCCCTATTTCTTGAGCGCTAATTAATAATCATTTGCTTATTATAGATCGTTGATTTAATCTCCATAAACCTCAGAATGGAATGAAACACATTATCATGGGTATATGTGTTATTTGCTTTCTTTGCCAGTGAGTTCATGGTTATCCCATTAAAATCATCATCAACCCAAATAATGACAGGAACATGGGTTTGCGTATCGGGAGCAATGAATCTTGGAAGTCCATGAAGATAAAGACCGTTCTCACCCAAAGACTCACCATGGTCACTCACATAGAATAGAGCCGTTTCAAAAAATTCGGTATTCTTTTTCAACAACCCTATCACTTCAGACAAAAAATAGTCTGTATATAAAATAGCGTTGTCATAAGCATTATTGAGTTCTTCTTTACTACAATCTTCAAGTTGGTTTGTTTTACAAACCGGGGTAAATTTCTCAAACTCTGCCGGATATCTTTTGTAATAAGCAGGCCCGTGATTACCCATTTGATGCAGCACAATAAAAATATCACCTTGCGGATGTGTATCAATATAGCTTTGTAGGTTTTTTAACATACCGACATCCCTGCACTCTGGATCACAGACTGAATTCACCTCTGGATCCTTATAATTTTGATAAGGAATTCTTTTTGCAACGCCCTTCGAATCAGAATTATTATCTAACCAAAGCACATTAACACCGGCATGTTGTAATACATCAAGTACATTTTCAGTTGCCTGCACTTTGTCTTTGGAATATTCATTTGTGTTAATACTTGAAAACATGCAAGGCACTGAGGTAGCTGTCGAGGTACCACAGCTCCAAAAATCACTATAGCTAACGACATTTTCTTTTTTTAACAAAGGATTGGTTTCTCGGTCATACCCATTCAGAGAAAATCTGTCTGCTCGGGCTGTTTCTCCGAGCACAAAAATAACCAGTTCCCTGTCTTTATCGTGAGCAGGCTGTCTTGCATCCAAGCCAATTTCCTTGATGGCTAAAGCATCTCTTACAAACAAGCCGTTAAGATATTTACCGGCAGAAAAAATATAATAACTGGGGTTAGCATAATAGCGCAGTGGCTTATGCTCCCTGAAAAATGAGCTATAAAAGTTGCTGTAAATAAAAACAACAGCCAATACACTCAAGAGCGTTAAACCAATCAGCTTTATTCTGGAGAAAACCAGCTGCCATCCGGTCCCAAAGGTAATATTGATTTTATAAACCAGGCAGGAAGGCAGAATCCCTAAAAAAATAACGTACAAGGCAAGCTTTAAACTAAATAAATCAAGCGATTCAGCAAAATCGGTATGAACTATATTTTCAATCATCGAGTCATCTATCACCGTGTTATAGCTATCCATAAAATAACCAGCGAACGATGAAATTAACAGTAGGCTAATAACAATCGGCTTAAAGGTATAAGGGTAACAAACCAAGGCCAATAAAATCACAATTGCCCCGGAAAATCCCCACGCCAAGGAGAGCAGAAATCCAAAATTTTTCAGATTAACTGGATAGACGTCTGTCACATTTGAAAAAAATGTTGCATTGCCAAACGTAATAAAAAACAAAGCAAGCAAAATAATCAGTTGGGTACTAGTCATCTCTTTGAGATTGTTAAAACAGTTTTTTAGCTTAGACATTATGTGGGGTTTTGTTCTGAATTACGCTGTAAATAGCGAATAACTAACTATATAAAGATTTCTGGGGCCGTTGTGAAAAGCGGGGTAAAATGACCCGATAGATGCAGATGTTTGCACCTGTTTACTACGGGGTTGTGTAGATAGCTATGGTGATGGGTATGGCGGTTTGAAAGGCTTCGGGTGGGGAAATATATTCCGTCCAGTTGTAAAACCCTAAGGTTCAAAGCCAGCTTTGGACTCCGGCATTCATGATTTTTAGAGTCCAAAGTCCACCTTATAATTTGATAATGATCTTTGCTTTTTATTCCTAGGCAGTCAATGCCGCATCCGGGGTCGTTGGCGAAATGCCGATAAGAGCAAGATGGGCGTGTCCTTCTTCCGATTCTGAAAAACCTTCCAGTAGTGAGGCACGGTCGATATGGCCTGTTTCCAGCTCATTCAGCCAAAAGCTTTTTCCTGCGTCATCGGAGCTTCTGCCGAGAACAGAATGGTAGGCTTCTTCGACGTAGTTGGCGTTGCTTAACGTGGTGGAGTCGCCAGTAGTTTGTAGGGTGTGCTCTTGACCTTCGGCAGAATCGGAAAAGGCATTCAATAATGAGTTGCGGTCGACATGACCTGTTTCCAGCTCATTCAGCCAAAAGCTTTTTCCTGCGTCATCGGAGCTTCTGCCGAGAACGGTCTTATAGGCCAGTTCAAGATAGTCGCCATTGTTCAGCGTAGCAAGAGTGCTACCAGTTGCTGGAGATCCGGCAACTGCAGCGGCATGTGCATGCCCCTCTTCGGAATTGGACAATAAGGTTGACAGGGTGTTGCGGTCGACATGACCTGTTTGCAATTCATTCAGCCAATAGGCTTTGCCTTCTGCATCGGCGCTTCTGCCTAGAGCGCTCATGTATGCTTCTTCAAGATAGTTATCGTCGTCCAATTCTGAATGTAAGGAATTATTGTGCGTTTCATTCAGGCCCTCTTGACCGTGCGAGCTTTCATGTTCAAGGTCGTGTTCATTTTCGTTTTCATTTAAACTCATTTTATTATCTCCTAAGGGATTTGTTGTCAGTATTGCTGATAGGAGTAAAGCACTATCCGTGCCAAATTATAAGTTATTGATAGTTAAGTATTTTTACATAGTCTATGGAAGAGTAAGTCCTTTATTCTTGCAGTCCATGCAAATAATGTCTGCAATTTTGGTATGAAAACAAGTATTGATGGGTTGGCGGTTATTTTTGAAATGGAGCTGTAATGAGTAACAGTACTTTTACCCTGTTATCTACTTTTTGTTTGCGGACATAGCCGATAGAACCAGGAGTCGATGTTACAAAACGCAGTACTGCTTCTTCCGAAGCCATAACTTTAGGGGGGGTGATGCCGTTAAAATATTGAACATTCCAATAGCCTCTCTGTTCTTCCGGCAACATTGAGAAAAGAGTCAATGAGAAACTGCATCGTAAGGGATCGGAAACCGGCAAGTTTAAAGGAATCCAGCGATTTCCCTTGCCGTCCATTTGACTTTTGCGTTGATAAATCAGTTTTAAGGCTTCAAGGGAAAGCGTATTTGTTGGATTGGTGGCAGAAGTTATTACTGCTAAAGACTCGGCAGCACACACTGGCATGCTAACCAACGATAAAGTGATCAGTAATGCTAAGACTATACGCATGATCATTAAAACAGTACGGCAAAGGATGCCGAAAATCCGTCTGGCGCCAATGCTTCATTATGTGATCCCAGTTTATACTCCAGCTTCCAGATCAGTGGCGGTAAAGGTCGGTATGCAAGCCCCAGAGTTCCGGCTTGTCCTGTTTTATCTAGTGTTTGTTCGAAAAGTTCGTAACGCCCCACTACGAACCAATGTCGACTAAGCGGGATTACGTTTTGTATAAAGCCTTGCCAAGTACTGCCGATATTGGCATGGTCGCTGGTGCGATAAACGACTTCGCTACTGAGTTCGAATTGCTGATAAGACCAAGTGACATCAAGTCCCGACAAATAGTAGCGGGTGGGGCGTAGATCATTCAGGACAAAATTAGCGAAAGAAGCGCCTACTTGTAAGGTGTCGTTTAAGAAGTAACGTAAATGAGCTCCCAGTGCATTTTCAAAAGGATTTTTTGAGCGGTGCGGGTCGATATTTTCGCTTATATCGCCATACACGCTATATTCAAGCTGACGGTTAGCAACGGAGACCGAGCCGTGTAACATGAGCCCTGAAGCATTGGTGGAGAATAAGTTTTCGGTCGCCACAGGTCGGGACGATGTCCAAACCAGGGGCGCGGCATGAATTAAGTTCCATTGACCGATAGGGGTAAGAAATTTACCGAGCCTCACGGTTAGGCTGTTGTTTACCAGATAGTCGAAATAAAGCCGCTCAAACTCAAAATGGGCGCTGGGGGATTCCGGTGATGGGCGTTTGCCTGCGTTTAGTATATCGCCAGCTTCTAATTCCGAGAAAAAACGCAGTCGCGAGTCATTATCCCACGTTAAAAATAGGCTAAGATCGCTGATTCCGGAGTACCAAGAGCCAGCACGGGGCAGGCTTGTTTGTACATTGGCGTAGCCACCGATACGCAACCCGGTTTCTTTGATAGGATAACCGCTACCTAGTCGATAAGTGTCATCGGCATCATTAGCCGCCAGCGCTGGTATCGACCCCATCGACAATAGGGCCGTAAGCAAATGAAAAAGGGTGAGGGCGCGCATAAGTTAATAAGTCGTTAGCGGATTTAGGGCGGGCTTCCAGCTACAGACCGTCATCGACGCATCCTTGACGGATCGGTTCGATGTGTGTCTGGCACCAAGCGCCCCATTGTGATGGAAAGCGCTTGGCGATTGACAAGGTTCCTGCCGTTTATTTATCCACTTTAATCGCCAGAAATACGGGGTTGCCTTGCCGCTGAATCAAAACAGCAACCGATTTACCGGCAGGGAGTTTTTTGACGATTTTTTCAAAATCGGCTGCATCGCGGATGATGTTGTTTTGAATGCGTAAAATAACATCGCCACGCTGAATTCCGGCATTTTGGGCGCTACCTTTAGCGACATCCTGTACCAATACGCCGTTTTTAGCAATCTGCAGAATCTCTCTTTGCGTATCGGTTAAATCAATGACGTTAATGCCCAGTCGGTTAAGCGGCCGTTTTTGCGCTGTTTTAGCGTCGGCTAATGTATTAATTTCATCCGGTAACAGGCCGACTGTAAAGTCGACGCTTCTCACCTCACCTTGACGGATGATTTTTAAGCTGGCTTTGTCATTGATCGGCGTTATACCGACCATGGGCGGTAAATCACCCGAGCTTTCAATCGGTTGACCGTTAAATTCGGTAATAATGTCACCAATTTGCAATTCGGCTTTTTCGGCAGGACTGCCGGGCAGGACTTTGGAAATTAATGCTCCCTGCGGCTTTTTCATGCCGAATGATTCGGCCAGTTCCCGGGTTACGTCTTGTATCTGGACACCCAGCCAGCCATGTGCGGCTTTACCGGTGGCTTTTATTTGATCGACAACATTCATCACCACATCCATCGGTATAGAGAATGAAAGTCCCATAAAGCCGCCGGTACGGCTGTAAATCTGAGAGTTGATGCCAACGACTTTGCCTTCCATATTAAACAACGGCCCGCCTGAATTACCCGGGTTGATAGCTACGTCAGTCTGTATAAACGGCACATAGTTGCCGCCGGGCAAGCTGCGCCCTTTAGCACTGACTATGCCGGCTGTCGCTGATTGCTCAAATCCAAACGGCGAGCCTATCGCCAGAACCCACTCGCCTACCTGCAGTTTGTTCGGCTCGCCAATGGTTACGGCGGGTAGATCTTTGGCCTCGACTTTTAGCAGGGCAACATCGGTACGGGCATCGGAGCCGATCAGTTTGGCTGTCAGTTCGCGGCGATCGGAAAATTTAACGACAATTTCATCGGCATCTTTGACAACATGGTGATTGGTTAATACGTAACCGTCCGCTGAAATAATAAATCCCGAACCTAACGATGTGGTATCTCTGGGACTATAGTCGTCACCGTCACCCTGTCCGTTTAAAAACCGTTTAAAAAGCTCCTCCAGTTCGGGAGGTATGCCTTCCGGCAGTTGCGGTTGTTCGTTGGTGTTTTCAGTTGCGGGTAACGCTTTTTGCGTGGTGCTGATGTTGACCACGGCTACGCTATTGGTTTTTACCATGTCGGTAAAGTCCGGTAATTGTGCGAATACATTTTCAGTAAGCACAACGATCAGAAGAAAATACCACTTAATGTTCTTGAACATAAAAATCTCCATTTAATTTCTAATGAAATATGTATATTAAAAAAATAATGTAACTGTTCAGCAGGTGCTGAGCTTGTGAAAGGGACGCGGTGGATTTGAATGATTTTTTAAAAAGACCGGAGCCGGGTTTGAATACATTTTAATTTTATCATTATTATTTGGTGCGACCCGTTTCTATTTTATTGCTTAAGGACATTCTTCGCAGGACATCGCATTGATCTGATTTTGAGATATAAAATTGCGTTATCACGCTAAAAAGCTTTATTATCGGTCAATAAACAACTTAGCGTGTTAGTACAATAACTTTCCTTTCATTTGCCCGGTCGGCTGCCTTTAATATCTAAATGCCTAATTCCCAAAATTACGATGTCCTTATTATTGGCAGCGGCGGCGCCGGTTTAAGCTTGGCGCTTAAATTGGCGGATCATTCAATGCGAATTGTCGTGTTGTCTAAATTCTCCTTGACCACGGGTAGCACCTATTATGCGCAAGGCGGCATATCCGCAGTTTTCGGTGCCGATGATTCTATTGAATCGCACATCAACGATACGCTGGACGCGGGAGCCGGACTTTGTGATCCCGATATTGTGCGCTTGACTGTGACTCATGGGAAAAGCTCTATAGATTGGTTAAGGGAGCAGGGCGTTGTTTTTACTGAGGAGCAGACCGCATCGGGTGAAGTGAAGTTGCATTTAAACCGGGAGGGCGGACACTCTCATCGCCGCATCGTGCATACCGCCGATGCAACGGGTAAGGCGGTGTCTTTATCGCTGATTGAACGTGCTCAAGAGCACGGTAATATTGAGTTGTTCGAATACCATAATGTGGTGGAGTTAATTACCGATACCCAAAAAGCAGAAAAACGGGTTTTGGGCGCCTATGTGTTGGATTCAAAAAGTCAACAGGTCAGGACGATAGCAGCACGCGCCGTGGTTCTGGCAACCGGCGGAGCCAGCAAGGCTTATCTTTACAGCACCAATCCGCAAGGCTCAACCGGCGATGGCATCGCGTTGGCTTGGCGCGCAGGTTGCCGCGTCAGCAATATGGAATTTATGCAGTTCCATCCTACTTGCCTTTATCATCCGCAGGCACAGTCTTTTCTGATCAGCGAAGCGGTAAGAGGCGAGGGCGGCAAGTTAATTTTGCCGGACGGCTCACCTTTCATGCACAATTTTGATCGGAGGGCGGAATTGGCGCCTCGGGATATAGTGGCTAGGGCCATCGATCATGAAATGAAAAAGCGCGGCATAGAATGTGTGTATCTCGATATCAGTCACAAACCGGAGGCGTTCATACGCGAACACTTTCCGACCATTCACCGGCAGTGTCTTGAGTTCGATATAGACATTACCAAGCAGCCTATTCCGGTCGTTCCGGCCGCGCATTATACTTGCGGCGGCGTGTTAACCGACAGCTATGCGCGCACTGACATCGCCAATCTTTATGCGATAGGCGAAGTCGCTTGTACCGGTTTGCACGGTGCTAATCGAATGGCCAGTAACTCGTTACTGGAATGTCTGGTGTTCGCAGAACGGGCCAGCGAGGATATTTTGCGGAAATTGTCCGGCATTTTGCCGGTGCCGGAAATCCCTGATTGGGATGAGTCAAAAGTCAGCGATTCTGATGAAGAAGTAGTTGTTGCTCATAACTGGCACGAACTGCGCCGTTTTATGTGGGACTATGTCGGTATTGTCAGAACCGATAAACGCTTGAGCCGGGCAATGAATCGCGTCGAATTGCTGAAAAAGGAAATCGCTGAATATTACAGTAATTTTCGTGTGACCAGCGATTTGCTGGAATTACGCAATCTGGTCATTGTCGCCGAATTAATCATCCGTTGCGCACAGCAGCGCAAGGAAAGCCGCGGTTTACATTACACGCTCGACTATCCTGAAACCGATAACAGCAAGCCCGCGCAAAATACAATTTTGACACCGTGTCCGACTGAGCGGTGTTGATGTTAAAGCGCTAACAGCGCCTTGAGTTCTAAAGCCGCCTGTTCGCAGTCTAACGCAGATTTCTCAACGCGCCGCCGCAAAAGAAGACCAATACTCAAGCCGTCTATATCGCGAGAAACATATTCGTTAAGATCGGCGCATGCCTGTTGCATATGGTGCTCAGCCTGAATTAAGGCCTGGCGTTTTTTGGTATCCTCGCCTTCCAGCAGTAACAATATCATCACGTCACTGGTCATTTTATTTTGCAAGCGGAAGATGTCTTCTACGTGACGTTCAAACGCTTCGCGCGACTGACCGTCAGCACCATACCCGCCCCAAAACGGAATGGCGCAGCCTGATAGTAACGAAACAATAGCAAATACGACTACGCTTCGATGAATAACCAAATATTTCAGATCCATCATTTTATTTTTCAAACCAATGCTTAATAACTAAATCACAATACACGTTGACCTGCTCCCGTTCTAAAAGACGGAGATTCCTGGGGTGACTCAGGATCGGTATGTATCGCTGCTGACGGCATGGCTGCGCCATTCGCTTCGCAGACCAAGCCGTCAGCCCGACGGTTTTTTTATTCACTGATGTTACGCACCGACTACAAGCTATCAATAACTTACGCTCATTTTTTGCTTCGTAAGCTATTGATTTTTGGTTTGCCTGCGTAACATCAGTTATTCATTTACGTCGGCATTCAAGACTTTACCCGGGTCGCTGGGTTATCGTTGATCGTGATGCACAGGTCTTTGCCGCCCGGAAAATCTTACCAACAAAGCACTTGTTTTGCTAAATAAATTGAAACGAATACCGGACGTAGCGAATCACTGGCGAATTGGGCCGCTTATATTCCCGTTCTGAATGGCGGGATTTTACGCTACTTAGCGATCAAACATCTGTTATATATTCTTGTTTTTTTGTATTTCTCCTGCATTCCAGGTGTATACTTTATCAAATCTGTATCGATAAAAACCAACAAATACGGTGTCAAAAAAATGACTAAAAAGACCACAAGCAAATATCTGCTTAACCTTGAAAAACATTTCGCTGCTGACAATCCGATATTACTGAAAGCGTCAAAAGTCTTTCAGGAGCTTGATCAAATTGAATATGATTTAGGATTGATCGACATGGATCAAACCACGGCCAGTAAAAATTCATGGTGGCCGATAATTAGCTTGATTGGCGGCAATTCAACCGCTAAGTCCCGGTTTATTAATGATTATTTTTCTGCGGATGAGCAGTTTTCCGGCATTCAAACGGCCAGTCATAAGTTTACCGTGTTGCTGCATAGTAATCAGTCTAATCCGACAACCTTGCCCGGTATCGCGCTGGATGTAGATCACCGGTTCCCCTTTTATCAAATTAGCCATAAAATCGAGCAGCAGAAACAAGGTGAGGGAGATAGGATTAATTCTTATCTGGAATTAAAAACACTGAACAGCGACCGCCTGAAAAGTAAGCTGTTTATTGATGCACCCAACATCAGTGCTGCACCGCCTAATCCGGTTACCTCGTTATTAACAAAACATATCACTGAAACGTCGGACCTAGTTTTTGTTTTTACCGATGTATTCGATTCCATATCGCCACTGGTCGATGAGCTTATAGAAAGCATTATTCTCCATCAGGATTCCAATAAGTTTGTTTATCTGATAGATAAGCCGACCGCGATGACCCATTCGCCTGCCAACGGCGAAATCATCTCTTCATGGCAAAGAAAATTGGCCGGATTGGGATTAAATACCGGTCAATTTATCGTTCTGCCTAGCCGGGAAGATGGTGTGGATAGTCAACGTCCTGTTGATTTTTCAGCGATAGATCAGTGTATAGCCAATGTAGGATATGACCGTACTTACCGGGTGTTAAATTCACTGGAAAAAAACATTCGCGAGATTAATGACGTGGTGATGCCGGAAGTCAAAGCCGCCATCATACGATGGAAAGAACGAGCGGTCTTTTCCAGTTTGGTTGTTCTCGGATTTATTGCTACCCTGGCTATTTTTGCTGAAATACAGGCTGGTATTCTGGAGTTATTGCTAGACCCCGTCATTGGTTCTATCGTCGTCGTTGTACTGATAGTGTCCATGACGCCTCTGCATCTTATGTTTAGCAGGATTCATGCGAAATCAATCATCAATCAACTGAACAGTCGGCAAAAAGAACTTCATTTAATGGAAAATCTAGCGGGTATTTTTGAAAAAAATATGACCTTCGGCCGCATGATGCTGCCGATCTCCGAGCCCATCGGCTGGAACAAAAAAACAAAGCTCCGCCTGACTCAGGTCTCCAATAAAACCAAAGAACTGGTGCAATTATTGAACGACAATTTCAGCATATATGATCAGGAATCCTTAAGCAACCATTCGGATTTGTCGGATTTTAACTAAATATTCTCGTATTCTCTGCCGTATTTATTGCTCGGTCGATATAAACAGTTTGTAAAAATAAGACCCTAGGAATTATGGATGTTTTAAAACAATACCTGCCGCTATGCTGGTTAAAAAATAACCCGTTAGAGTTGTCGAGATCACTCAGTTTTTTTAAACAAAATCTGTTGTTCTATTTCGTGGTCGAGTATTTCATGCAGACTAACATGACTGTCGACCCGCTGGAATCATTTGTTGAAGTGAGTATAGAGACATTATTAACGCTTGCCTTTATAGGGTTAATACTGTTCTTTAATAGGACTTTATATGTTTATATACAAGTAGCGACAGCAATTTTATTTTGTGCAAATGTAGTTGCACTTCCTCTGGTGCCGGTGTTGATTTGGCTGACCGTTAGCGAAGATATTTTAAGTTATTATTTTTTTGCGCTGATTTTGTTTTGGGAATTTGTTTTAGTCACTAATATTATCAGGCAAGTTCTGTCCGTCAATATTTTAGCTAGCCTGATTTTATCTTTATTTTATTTTTCAGTGACTTATTTTGGTGCTTTTGCGCTGGGGCAGCTGTTTTAGTCATGGCGCGACTATAAAAAGCCTGTGTGTTGGTTTGCGCTAAGCCAACACACAGGCTGTATGCGCCGGTCGCGTTACAAAGAAATCCGAGAAATCCCGACTGCTTTGCGTAACTCCTGCATAAACGGTACGCTGACGGCGCGCGCTTTTTGAGCGCCTTCCTGCAATTGTTCTTCTATATGTTCAGGTGCCTGCATTAATGCCTCGTAACGCTCTCTTGCCGGCGTGATATGTTCATTAATGTGCTCAAACAAGGTCTGTTTCATTTCCCCCCAAGCAATGCCGTTTGCATAACGCTGCCGTATTTCAGCCACTTCGGCTTTGCCGGCAAATGCCTGATAAATGCCGAATAAGGTGCAGCCTTCAGGATCTTTAGGCTCGCCAGGCTCCAGTGAATTGGTTTTAATCTTGTTAATAAGTTTTCTTAGCTTTTTTTCAGGTTCGAATAACGGGATAGTGTTGTTATAACTCTTGCTCATTTTGCGTCCGTCCATGCCCGCCAAAGTTGACGCATGTTCTTCAATGACAGCTTCCGGCAGTACAAAATGTTCACCGTAAATATGATTAAACCGTCCGGCAAGGTCTCTGGCCATTTCAATATGCTGAATCTGATCCTTGCCTACCGGGACTTTATCGGCATTAAACATCAGCATATCGGCGGCCATTAATATCGGGTAACTGAATAAGCCCATGGTGATGCCCTTGTCGGCATCGCCCTCGCCGCCCTGCTCGTTTTCAGCAACCGCTGCCTTATAGGCGTGCGCTCTGTTCATCAAGCCCTTTGCCGCCACACAGGTTAGCATCCAGGAAAGTTCCATGATTTCAGGTACATCCGACTGTCGATAGAAAACCGCATTTGAGGTATCCAGACCTAAAGCCAGCCAGGTTGCGGCAATTTCAAGGCTGGACTGCCTGACTCTTTCCGGCTCCTGGCATTTAATCAACGCATGATAGTCGGCCAGAAAATAAAAGGGCGTGACGTTTGCGTCTTTACTCGCGGCAATGGCTGGCCTGATGGCGCCGACATAATTACCCAAATGCGGGGTACCCGTAGTGGTGATTCCGGTTAAAACGATTGCTTTATTCATGATGTCAGAAGTCTGTTTATTGAAGTGCTGGGAATGGGCATCATATTACCTAAATTCAGCTTAATATCCAGCGCAATAGCGCAATTCATAGCGCTATTGCAAATCTTTTTATCGCTAAGTAGCGTAAAACCCCGCCGTTCAGGGCGAGGATGTCAGCGGCTCAATTCCGAATCTTTCATAATATGCACAATATATCCTGTGTTAGAATTACACCGAGATTGCTAGCAGAGGACGCTTAGGCTCGCTCCATGACGGCAACTTAAAAGTAAAGACTTCAACATCACAATCAGCAAAAACCAAGCGATCGATGTGAAGTCTCGAATAACCGTACAAAAGTAAAATAACCGTCGGGCAGACGGGGCTAGTCTGTGAAGTGAACGGTGCAACAATGCCGTCAGCAGCAGAAACCGGTGAGCAGTAGCGATACAGTCTCACTCCTGAGCAATCAGGAATCCCCTTCCTTTAGGTCGGGGAGGATGTCAACTTCGCAGCCAAAACCCTATAGCTGAATTAGTAAATGCCATAACTGTAATAAAACCGGAGACATGACATGTTAGGATATGATGAAAAGCGCAATTATATTCGGATGGAAATAGACTGTGAAGTTACCTACAGGCTTGCGGATTCAGATGAATTACATCAGGGCCGCTGTTCATCGATCAGTGGTGTCGGCGTTTCATTTATTGCCGACCGTGTTTTCGATACGGGTAAGGCCATGGAAATAAACGTCATTCCTAAAAACACGCTGACGCCGTCGATGACCGCTTTTATTGAGGTTATCAGAAGCACCCGGCAAGATGACGGCAGCTACGAGATTGCCGCCACCATAAAGAGTATAAAAGGGAGCTAAAATCCCTGTTATCGATTGTTACTTAAACTGTTTATATTTTAATTATGTATACGATTACCAAAGAGGTGTATTTTTGTTACGGACACCGCTTAATGAACCATCTCGGTAAATGCCGCAATTTACACGGACACAGCGTTAAGGCCTCGATCTCCATAGAGCAGGAGCAGCTTAACGATCAAGCCATGGTCTGCGATTTTTCCGATATTAAGGATTGTGTTGAGGCCTACATCGATCTGCAGCTCGATCATAATTTTCTGCTGCATAAAGATGATCCGATCATCCCCATGCTTATCGCAAACCAGGAACGCTTTCTTGCCCTTGACGAACATCCCACCGCAGAAGTCCTGAGTAAAATGATTTATCAGCATCTCAAACAGGCCGGTTTTAACGTTGCTCAGGTAGTATTATGGGAAACTGCCAGCGCCGCAGCCTGCTATCGGGAAAGCTGATATCGATCATGAGTTTTGTCAATCCGGTCAACAAATCAATCTGTCTGGAACAAGTCTGCGAATCCAACTATCAAAAGTTATTTAGGTTAATTCCAGATTTAATGGCGTTTAAACAAACAGCCATCGGTCTTGCTCCTCATCATACCACGCTGCATCTTGAAATTATTGAGCGTACCCCGCATACCTTGACAGTCGAATTGAGTCACTGCTTCGATAAAAACCGGGACGAGTTTATGGCGCCCGCCGTAAAAATAAGAATTTATCTGGATGCACAGCTGGCCGAAGTATTAAGCGATCATGCCCGGGCCGGTGTAGCCCAGGTTTTTAAAGATCCCGGTTTAAGCCGTGAAATCATGAATTACAAATGGCGATTAAATTATTTTTTGCAGAAATGGCTGGATCATTGTTTAAAAAAAGACTATTTATTCAGTTCTAATACGGCCAATCTAGTGTTAGCTTAATCCGTTCGTGGTCAAGCTTGTCGAGCCACACTTTTAACCATCCGCTCATGCGCAAAAAAAACTCATCGCTCAGCCTACTTAAATTACTGCCTCGCTTATTTCGCCTAGGCCGAAAATATCCGGTATTGTTGCTGATTATTGTCGGTCTTGGCTTAGGCAGTTATGGCTATGAAGTCAAAATTGCCCGTCCCGCATTGCTTTATCACGGCGCTCCGCAAGCCCTTGATGCCAAAAACACTGATACCTGGTTTCGCATATTACGCAATCATGGCTTTATTCTGGGTTATTCGGATTTGCGCGGTAATCCGCTGTGGGTACAGTACGCATTAACTCCGGAAGCCGATAGGCCATCGTTAAAGCGTCCCAATCGCTTTGAAACCGATTGGCGCGGCATCAATCGTGTCAGTCACGACAGTTATCAAAAAAGCGGTTACGACCGGGGACACATGGCGCCCAATTATGCGATCAGTCGTCTTTACGGCAGGGAAGGGCAGGCTGACAGTTTTTTGATGACCAACATCACCCCGCAAAATCCCAAGCTTAATCAGCAGTTGTGGCAGCGTCTGGAGGAAATGGAAGTCAAGCATTTTGCCAAAAAATTTGGCAAGGTATGGGTCATTACCGGCCCGGTTTTTAGCGGAGCGGTTGCACGCTTAAGTTCGGATTGGACAGTGGAAATACCGGACGCGTTTTATAAAATTTATCTCACCGAAGCCGCTGCCGACAAACCGTCGATTGCCCTGGCCTTTTTAATCCCGCAAACGGTCAACGGCAACGAGCCGCTGGCGCAGTTCGTGACCAGTATCGATACCATAGAAGCGCAAACCGGTCTGGATTTTTTTGCCCAACTGGATGATCGCACCGAAGCCGCTTTGGAGGCCGCAGTTAAACCGCAGCCGTGGGGTTTGCGCGCGGTCAATAAATAGTTGCGGCGTTATTGCCCGCAGCTTATACGTTGTTTATGGCCGTTTCAATTTGCCTACACAGGGTTTTTAAAATCTTGATCCGCGCAAAGTTTTTGTCATTGGCTTCCACCAGCGTCCACGGCGCAATTTCGGTGCTGGTGCGATCAACCATATCGCAGACGGCATGTTCATAGTCATCCCATTTGTCACGATTGCGCCAGTCGTCTTCGGTAATCTTGAAACGCTTGAAGCCGATTTTCTCGCGGGCATTGAAGCGCTCAAGTTGTTCATCCTTGCTGATTGCCAGCCAGAATTTGACCACCACAATATTGTGCCGCACCAACTGCGCTTCAAAATCGTTGATTTCGCTGTAAGCACGCATCCAATCGGTTTTTGAACAGAAACCCTCAACACGTTCAACCAATACGCGGCCATACCAGGAGCGGTCGAAAATCGTTACCCGTCCGCGCCGGGGAATATGCCGCCAAAAACGCCATAAATACGGTTGGGCGCGTTCTTCTTCGGTGGGTGCGGCAACGGGGATAATATTATAGTAACGCGCGTCCAGCGCGCTGGTGATACGGCGAATGGCACCGCCTTTACCGGCCGCATCATTGCCCTCGAACATCGCTATAACCGTGATGTCTTTAAACTTGGCTTCGCGAGTCAGCAACGCGAGCTTGCCCTGATATTTTTCCAGTTCAGCTTTAAATTTTTCTTTGGTAATCTTCTGGTTGAGATCGAGCGTCTTTAGCACGTTCAGCTGGTCAATTGAGGGCAGTGTTGGCGGCGGCGCAATAACCGCTGTTATTTGATTGTCGACATCGTCCAGGCGACTGCGTATCGCGCCGAGAATCACCTTGCCTATGGTCAAACTGCGGTAGCGATGGTCATAGCCTTCGACGATAGTCCACGGAGCCTCGGCGGTGCTGGTATGCCGTATCACGCTTTCATGCACGCTACAGAACTTGTCGTATAGCTTGAAATGCTGCCAATCGCGATCGGTCACGCGCCAGCGGGTTTGCTGATTTTTTTCCAGTAGTTTCAGTCGTTTTTCCTGCCTGTCTTTGGATAAATGCATCCAGAATTTAAGAATCAAGGCTCCTTCGTTGGTCAGCATTTTTTCCAGGCGTTTGGCGCGCTCCATACTTTGGTCAAAATCAGCCGCTTTGGTTCGGCCGGTTACGCGATTAAGGATCGGCCAGGTATACCAGGAACCGAGAAATACGCCGATCTTGCCTTTAGGCGGAAGCTCACGCCAGAACCGCCACATCATAGGCCGGTCAAGCTCCTCATCCGACGGTTCGCCCATGCCGTGAGTTTCGATAAAACGTGGGTCCATCCATTCGTTAAGCAGATTGACGGTCTCGCTACGTCCCGCGCCATCCAGTCCGCCGACCAAAATAATGACCGGGAATTTGGCCTGTTTTGCCAAATCCATCTGCGCTTCCAGCAGCGCTTCGCGCAGCTCAGGCACTTCCTTATCGTAGGTGGCTTTGTTTATTTTGTGTCCAAGCTCTGCCGATTCAAACATGTGGATCTCCTGAGGGTTGTCCGAGAATAAAAATAAAAAATTATAGGCGCTATTCACGTTGAAAGCAGCGATGAATATACCGTCTGACCAACAACAATTGTTGCGGCCTGACCTATGATGCTTGGTTTGTTGGATAAGGAACGTGCATAAAATAACGTGAGCAAGTTGCCAATAGCGGGAATGCAGGCTTCGCCTGCAAGCGCAAGCAAAGCGTGCACTCCGCTGAAAATTTACGTCGCGAGTTATTCAAATTGTTTCATGCTCATTCCTAAGTCAGGCTTGCAGTGTTTTATAGGCACAATATCGGCTATAAATTTTTAATGCATTGTTTAAGCAATTTTATATCGCGCTCAGAAGGACATCTTTGGTAGCGTAGCCTAACGAAAATCCCGGTAATCTCATCAATAACGTCGCCGATCTCCGGTTTTTGCGTTTTGGCCCGAACAGCAAAATCATTGGCGCCTTCGCCTAGCCTGATAACTACGCCGACCTTTGCCATTTTTCGGCAAAACTGCCGATACAATATAACGGCAGGATCTTCCGGCTTGCGCTGAACTGTTAACAGCCCGGCGGCCAGCAGCAACAGGGCCAGCGCAATGGTAGCCACTATCCAAAATACAAGCTCAACCAAGCTGCCAATGCCGATAGTTGAGAACAGCAAAGATTGATTATCGCGGCCATAACTGACAATCCAGCGTTGCCAGTGATAATCGACACTATCCCAGAGTTGTTCTGCCTGTTTTAATCCGAATTGACCGTCCCATTGATTCGTTTCTATCGCTGTTAAACTCATCGCCCCGGTTTCGACCTGCTTTTGGACATTAATACCCTGCTCAACCCGCTCTGGCGCAATAGCCGTAGTGGGGTCTACCCTGATCCAGCCCTTGCCGTGCAGCCAGACTTCCGCCCAGGCATGAGCGTTGGCCTGTCTGACTTCCAGAAACTGACCGACCGCATTGAATTCGCCGCCCTGATAGCCGCTCACCACCCGCGCCGGAATACCGGCAACCCGCATCAGATAAACAAAGGCCGTTGCGTAGTGATTGCAAAACCCGCTTTTGGCTTCAAACAAAAAACTCTCAATGGGATTATTCTCCATCAGCGGCGGCTGCAAGCTGTAGCTGAAATGTTGTTGGCGGAAATAGTCCAGCAGCTGTTGAATAAACAGCTCGGGCTTGTCCTCAAAACCATGCAGATGGTTAACCAAAGCGTCAATCCGCCTGGAAGGACTGCCCGGCAGCCGACGATTTTCGTGGAACTCGGTTTTAGTGATGTAACCGGTATTGTATTGCGGATAAGACACCAGCGAAAATTCAGTCGCTTTGCCCGATCCGGTTCGACTGGTGAGC
Source organism: Methylobacter sp. (assembly GCA_024636505.1). Taxonomy (GTDB): domain Bacteria; phylum Pseudomonadota; class Gammaproteobacteria; order Methylococcales; family Methylomonadaceae; genus Methylobacter_A. The sequence goes on from JAGXGY010000044.1 coordinate 21,752, forward strand.
TGATAATTGCTGTTGCGATGCACCGAGGCATCAAATCGAACCGGCATATCCAATGCATACACCCAATTATGATCTTGCGGCTCCAGCAACAGAGTATATCGATAGGCTTTCCCGGAAAATTTCAGCCGGTCCTGGTAACGCGTAACATAATCATAGTGTTTGGCTCGCCAAACCTTACCGTCGGTATAAGAAAAAACCGGGCCGCGCCAATAAAGCTGATTCTGCGGCGGTAACTCGCCGTCAAACTTAACGCGGAATGCCAATTTCGGCGACAAGGCAAGCCGGTTAATCGATCCCGATTCCAAGGTTTCGCTTAACCCGGACTGAGCCTGATTGTTGTCGTGATTGTTCAGCCCCCAGGCCGGAGCCTGCATTCTTGGGAACAGCGCGAAAATGATGAACGTCAACGGTAGCGCCTGCAACGCAATGGTCGTAGCCGTGCGTAACGCCACTTTATTGTGTTGCTGAGCGCTGTTGATGGCCACCAGAACCGCCAATAAAATACAGCAAACCAAAAAACTATAAGCGGCCAGGGCAATATTCTGTTGATAAAGAAATTGCGAAGCGGCAACGATAAACGCCAGATAACTGAGCAGATACACATCGCGTTTCTTGTTAAGCTCTAGTAACTTAAGCCCCAATGCGGTAATAAAAACCGCCGTTCCAGCGTCCCGCCCCCATACCCCGCTATGCTGACTATACAATAAACCGATGCCGGAAAGAGTGAGTAGAAAAATGACCTTGCCATTCGGCAGATAATACGGTCGCCAAACTCCCAGCAATCGCCAGAACAGCAAAGCAAAAAACAGAACCGACAGCGGCAGCGGAACATGACCGATATGCGGGACAGTAATTAGGCCGATTGCAGTTAACAGCAATAGCAGCACCCGTGGATTGAGTTCGTTAACCCTCATTAAAACAGCGCCAATAATTTCAAACAGGCTGCGTAATGATTGATGCCGCAATCAGGCGCAATTTTTTTGCCGGGAAGCTGCAAGCCATAGCGTATTCCCGCATTTTCGGCCTCAATAACCCAGCGACACAGCTGACTAAGCCGTTTTTCAACATTAGCCCCGGGCGTATTTTGGTAATCCAGCCACAACTCCATGCTATTTGCATCGTCGGCGTATTGCTTGCTGAGCAGTCCCTGGCCTTTGGCATAAGCCTTCCAGTGAATCTGCCGCAACGAATCGCCGAACTGATAAGCACGGATGCCGTTGAAATCATCGCGCCCCGAGCGCTCAATCTGGCGCTTCCCTGATGGCTGTTGACCTTCGCCGACAGGAAAAGGCAAGGAAATAGCGCTGGGTTTGGGGTAAACCAGTACCCTGCTGTCAAACCTGAGCGGCGACCAGGCACGAAACGCCCCCAATGGATAACAACTGGAAAAGGTGACTGTATCGATTAACTGCCAGCCCCGTTTTTGCGTGGCTGCTCGTAGCGTTATGGTCTTGTCGGCATCGGCATCAAGGGTAAAAGATTGCTCGTTTTCCAGCGTTACGGATAATGCCATTTTCGGTTGATTGCCGGGATTGGTCACCGTTACCGTAAATTCGGCCGCTTCCCCGGCAAATACCGGCTGCACGAAACCTGCCTGCACCACCAGTCCGGCCAATGCTTTAAAGGTATGCAAAATGGTGATAAAAAAGATACTCGCCAGCAAAAAACCGAGCAGGTAGACCAGATTATTGTTGTAAATAAAGGCGATCAACAGCAGCAGCACAATCGTAAACACCATGCCCAAGCCTCGCTGGGTAGGCAGGATAAACACCCGGCGCTGGTTCAGTTCCACCGGGCCATTGAACGGCGGCTCGCCCCTGAAAAAACGGCTGAGTTTAAAGCGTTGTTTAAAAGAAAGTTTAGCGTTATCCATCTTGAACCTTTTTATCAACCTTCCTTGCTGGTGTTAGACCTCGGCCTTCAGGCCGAAAGGAGCGCCCGCAACGAGCGAAGCGAAGTGGCTTTCTTGGGCGCGGATTGGGAAGAGGATACAGACCTCTTCACAATCATTGGCTTCATCCCGCAGGGATGTTTCCTTATTACTCAGCTCTGATCGCAAGCGATGTTGCCTCCCGGTTTGGGGTCGGATATTTTCAGAAACAGCACCCGGTCATCGTTACGAGGGTTAGCACCCTCATCGTTTATTGGCGTGTTAATGATGGCATCGTCCCCGGCTGACACCAAACGAGCACAATCCAAAGGATTCGAAGAAATGCTACATGTCGCAGGTACCTGAAGAATAATGGGACGATGCCAGGCATCGAAAACTTGGGTGATAGTAATTACATGATGATCAATATGAGCCTTGCCGTTGGGCGTTGTTGTACTATAGGCCGTAAAAGAGGTATCCAAATTTGCCGCGCTTTCCGCACTCAATACTCCGCCGCTTTGTAAATAAGGCCCGCGCCAGCCAACGCCGGTTTTGGCATTATAAGCAGACCAGCCACCTGGTTCAAAAAGATAAGTAAGCGAATAATCCGTTGGAGTACTTTGGGGTGAAGGATAGCGCCCCAGGGTATCGCCATAAAACCCGGCACCGGCAGCGCCGCCCATAATCGCCTGCTTAACCGTCTGCATGGTTGCATCGGTCGTCTGGCAACTGGCGGTGCTGCTGGTGTTGCCTACATAGGGCACCACCAGTCCGGCAAGGGCGACGAGTATCAGCAGCACCACCGATAGCTCTATTAAGGTCACGCCGCGTTGCAAAGTATTAAGGTAATGTTTTCCTGTCATGTTTCACCAATATAGATAGATATTTATCATTGCCACGCTCCGGCGTTCATCGTTCCCACGCTTCCGCGTGGCAATGCATACGACAGCACGACCACCCCTAAAGCCGCTATGGATTCCCACGCAGAGCATTCATCGTTCCCACGCTCCGGCGTGGGAATGCAGTCTCAGACGCTCCAGCGTCGATTTCACCAGGAATCCACATCAATCAACCCCTCTAACCCGGCATAATGAGCGGCACTCGAATACCGCCAATGCTCCGCCAGATTCACATAACCGCGCTTCACCGGATTGGCGTGAATGTAGTCCAATTTTTCCCGCATCATTGCCTCGTTAAACACCAGCTCGGCATGAACGCCCTCTTGCCAGAACTGATGCTCGCGGTCAGTTTTATGCGCTCGCTTGAAAAAACGTAAATGTTTCAACAATCGCTCTACATGCTGTGCCTGCAGATGGTCGATAATCCGCCGCGCCGTATAAGCCTTGAAACTGCTCACACACTTGTTCAAGTCTTTCGCTTGCGCAATAAAATGCAAATGGTTTTCTAAAATAACGTAACCATAAAGCTGTAAATCTTGATGTTCCCTTTGGTAACACCAGCAATCGAGTACGATTTGTACCGTCTCAGGGCGTGTGAAAACCGGCAGCCATTCCAGTACCGTACAGGTCATAAAATGCGGCATGCCGGGTTCGGTTATCGTGTAGCGGCTTCTTCCCATAATCTTTTAACGTTGCGAGTTAGTGAGACGGGACGCTGGAGCGTCCCGGACTGCATTCCCACGCCGGAGCGTGGGAACGATGCGTTTTCTTCTTTTTCGTTTACCAATTGATCACCGGCAAGGTGGCGTTCGGATGGAAATCTATCTGAATAGGGTTTTGACGGTCGGCTGGATAAAGCGGATTGTTGACCGGATCGCAGTCGCCATCGTATTCGTAAATACCGATGGCGTTTTGGCCTGTGGGGATGAAAACAGGATTGGTCTCAAAATTAAATTGCACAGTTTGATAAGCCCCATCTTCCTCAATCAAAGTCGGCAAGCTGGTTGCCACGTTGAGATTACCGTTATTGCGATAAAACACATTCAGACACACCGATTGTCGATGCTCATTCCATACTCCGGTTGCGGTTTCGCAAGTTTGTTTATTGAACGGTGCGCCATCATGCTCGGCTCGCGGTATAGAACAATCACCCTCGCGGGGGTTGCCGCCTTTGACTAAACACTGGGTATCGGGAAATTCACATTGTTTGGGTTCAGAGCCTGCATTCCAAATGCCGCCTTGCGCTGTACAGTTGGCTAGGGTATCGAAAGCACAATAACTATTCCATTGCGCTCCCATTGCCTCGCAAGCAGCAGGCGTTGAAGGTGCAGTCAATGGCAGTGTAAATTGACATTGCCGACTATTTGCCAGCCAGGAGCCGCCCGAACGGTTACAGGCCGAATTGGTAAATTCACATTGGCTAACATAAGAGCCGCCCACCATGTTGGTGCATTGATTGGGCGTAAAATCACAACGGTTCCAGGCTCCACCCGCAACATTGCAGCTTTTTTGCGAGATATTGCAACCCCAGATGCCTTTGTCTGAGTTCGGTGTGGTTGATGTATCACATTGTTGGGGAGTGGATACATCATTTGATGGTTTAAAATCGCAGCTACCGGTTGTTGCATCCCAAGTACCATTGGCAGACGAGCAAGTTGTCGAATCAAATTCGCATTCGCCTGTCGCAGGATTCCATTTATCCACATTACTATTTAAATCTTTACATTCCTGTTGCGAAAAATGGCATGAGGAAGCCCCAGTCCAATAGCCAGGGTGTGGCAATGCAGTAGGGCATTGTGCTTTTGCAATATGGCAGCTGCTTGTTTCGGTATCCCATGTATTAGGCGCTACACATTGCGGTTGAGTAATTGAGCAACGATTGGTAATTGCCTCCCAGGTTCCGCCAAAGTCTGTGCAAGCGTCTTTGCCTAAATAACAGCCTGATTCGCCCCATCGTCCAGAAGCATTGCGGCAGGATTTAATGCCTACATTTGGAGTGTTGTTGTAAAAACTTAACGCTTGAACAATCGAAAAGCCGCAATTACCTAGTAACGGATTTATGGGCTTCTTGATGTTGAGTTTTATGCCACCGGAAATATCCACCAACCAATCTTGTCGAAGCACTGTAGGATTCGGAAAGTAATCCGTACCAAATAAGTTAAGGTTGGGTGGATAGTCATTCTCGTAATCCGTATTGGTTGGAATAGTATTATCCTTTCGCTGGTTTTTACCGAAACTTTGGATAATTAAGTTACCACTGTCTTGATTGTTGCCTGTCAAGGCATCAAGTTGAAAATAACCCCACCCATAACTTTGATCAGTTACCCCCGCCCCCAAATTACCCCAACCATCTGTCAGCGCATCAGGTTCGTCGGGATTTCCAGAGATCGATAAATAAGGACCATTCCAACCGCCATAAAACAAATGCGCCCATTGCATACCATTTGCTAGGCATTGCGTCTGATTATTTTGATAAAGAACATCGCTGCACAAGCCAAAACTTTTTTTCCCGATCCACAAGGCGTTATTGGTTTCACATGCCGACTGAGAGGTGTAAATTGAATTGGAACAAAAACTGAACCAAACACCTCCATTGCTTTCGCAGGTTAATTCATCAGCATAAGTTTTATTGCCGCAATAACCTGTTGCTCCTGCATTTATATCAATTAATTCCCGCACGCTCATTGGCAACCGCCCCATATCCGCCACAAACCCGCTAACCGCCTGCTGGCCGTTGATAACCAACTTGGGATTACCCAAAATCGCCTGCTTGATCATCTCCAGCCGTTCCTTGGTTTGTTCGTAACGGGTCTGAAAACCCAATTCGGCGGTTTCGCGCACCGCGACGCTGGCCAGCAGAGTAATCAGCAGCAACACTACGGTTAGTTCGACCAGCGTGAAGCCGCGTTGAGGGTTGTATATACGGGCAATCATAGCGGGTTATCAGGGGTGAGTAGTGATTGTGGGTTTTTTCGGCAATTCGGCATCTAGTCTTTGCGGCAAGCACCACATTGCACCGGTGGTAGGGTCAATCAATAGCATACCGAGAGGATTTAACAGATTGCCCCAGTACCAGCCATCCATGCGGCTTGCCAGTTTGTAGATTTGCGGCTCAAAACCCGGTTTGCTGAAATGAACGGTATAGTACCCCCGTCTGAAATAACCCGCCCCACTTTCCAGCCAAACAGTAGCAGGGGTTTGTCCGTGTTTAATTTCCACACCGTTTAAGTTTGTGATAATAAATTCAGCACGGTCAGGATTACTGTTGATTAGTATTGGGTAGGCGGATCTACTGACTATGCTGGCGCAACCGTGAAGCAGTAATACGGTAATCAGGACGATATATTTTTTCATAAATAGCTAACCAATATATTTTTTAACAGTTAAAAGTAACCACTAAGGCACAGAGAGAAACCATTCAAAATCTCTACACTTTAGTGGATAACCCATTTATTGCTTGGGGTCTATCGTAGGGGATTTGGGTTATCCCATTGGTAACGATCTAGACTGTCCTGATTGTTATATTGTTTAAATGGCTGCTCCAGCTTGTAGCCTTTGTGCTCCCGATCTGGATTGGTGTAAACATTCAGACTGCCATTTTTAGTTGCGTTGGGATGGGCACTATTTTCTTTTATCATTCTGTTGCTGATAGCTTGTGCTTCTGCTGGTGAGTTAATGATGTGCGGTTTGATGAGCACTACCAACTCGGTACGGCTGCGGGTTTGGCCTTCGTCGCGGAAGAAGTAGCTCAGTAGCGGAATGTCACCAAGAAAAGGGACTTTGCTTTCCCGGTTGCTGGCACCTTCTTGTATCAGGCCTCCCACGGCAACAGTGTTATTGTCTTTGGCGATAACTGAGCCACTGAAGGTTTTTTCCTCAACAATATCTATGGGTAACTCTTCAAAACCATTAAAACCAACATTTACCAATAAATTGGCACCATGTGGAATCATTGAGGATTGCTCAACCAGCACTTGGATGTTTACGGTGTTATCGGCATTGATATTGGGTGTTAGCAGTAAGGTATTGCCGATTTTACGTTGGGTATAGGTTACGCTGGGCAAGGTGACTGTATTTGTCAGTATATTGTTAACGGCATTATTAGTAGTAGAACCTTGGGTATAACCCGTTATCACCGGGATTTCTCTACCAACAAAAAAACGGCTTACTTCCTGATTAGAGGTCATCAAAATGGGTGTCGCTAGTTGAGTTACCCGGTTTTCTTTTTCCATCAGTTGCAAACGCATTTCAAAGTTTTTGCTGACCACGGTAGCCAGTAACGCTGGATTAAATGCGGCAGCTGCGGTTCTCAACGCGTCTTGAGTTAATTCGGTTGTACTTCTATCAAAACTACTGGTTTGAAAATCACCATTCTTTAATTTGAAATCAAACAACGAATCAAAGCCATCGGAAAGGTCTATCGCCAGAATTTTTACTTCCATCAACAACATGGAGCTTTCCAGATCCAAATTTTTATAAATGGAGCGAATTTCATTCATCGCATCCAGATCGCGGGTACGTACTAAAACACGGTTTTGATGTTTGATAACGCCGACATAAATCGGTGCTTGGTGACGAGAACTGGCATCCACCTGCTCTCGGCTTTTTTCAATGTCGCCAGTTACCTGATTGGTAATATTAGTCAAATCTTGTTGTCCTGCCTGCTGGTTATTCTGGCTGTTTTGATTATTTTGTCCATAACCTTGGCTATTGCCAAAGTTTTGCGAACCAGAATTTTGAGTGCCGAGCTGTTGATTACTCGATCCTTGGCTCCCGCTACTTTGGTTGGTGGTATTTCCTGAGGTGCTGCCTGAGGTACCAAAGTTTTGGGTGGTTCGGCTATCTATCACATCGAAACGCTTAAACCTCTGTTTCAAATCAGAGTATTGTTGCATTTGGTTCTGTTCGCCATAACTCAGACGCACTCGGTTGGAAAATAAATTCTGTATTGTCTCAGCCAAATCCAGCGCATTTTTAGCATTTTTCAGGGTAAAAATTTCAGTTTCTTCTTTTTTAAACTCCACCTGTTCCAGCCGGTATTCCTCAACGGTATAAAGACGGACGATATTGGAATCGGCATCCCGTTGATACCAGAGGTTATAGGTTTTAGAAATGGCATCGATGACTTCCAAAGACGTCACCCGGCGCAGGAACATGGTGACGTGAATATCGGCTGCAGCTTTGGATGCGATAATATTAAGCCTTGATTGCTCGGATAAAATCCGCAGCGCATCGCCGACGGTAATATCGCGGAACTCAATTTGTTCGATAACCTGACCGGGATTCGCTTTAGCGGCGGCCATCGATAATGTTGTCGGCAGCATCGTCAGCGTCAGCGCAATGACCATATAAGATGGGATTGATAATAATTTATGCATGTGTAGAGTAAGTTTTCGTTTATGGTTCGATAGGCTCGCCACCCACCGAATAAGCTTTAACCGTCCAGTGTTAACATGAAAACCGTGAAATTGAACCATCCCCAACTTCACCGTAAAAAAATCGTTTCGTTAGCCGGTTGTATCTCGACTTTGACATGACTTTTGGCTATTTCCAGAACGTGAATTTCAATGACTTGGTTATCTTTAATCGTAGTGATCTTGTCACCTGTGCCGACCATTTCGGTTTTGTCGTTAATGCGTAACATCGCGTGATTTTTATCTTTGTGCATGCCGCATACGCTGGCAACTAAGGTCATGTCCGGAAATGCTGAACGTTGTGCAACAATACCGGCAGGAGCTCCGGCAGTCGTGGTAGACACCCCTTTTAGCGCCTGCCTGAAGTTTTGATTCATTCGGGTAGGATCTTTTATGTCGCTTTTATCCGGGTTGTTAACCGGGGAGGCCGGCGCGCTGTCTTTTGTCGGCAATAAAACGCCCGCCAGTTTCCGCTCCAGCTTTTCAGACATCACTGTCGGGTCATTCAATACTTCGGCTATGAAAGGGGCGTTATCCTGCGCCGCTTGAGCGGACAACGATTCGGCCAACAGCGACTGACTGCATAGCAGCAACAGACACGTTGCCCGTGTAAAATATGGCAACGTCATTTCGGGCTTCCTCCGGCGGCAGCAAACATCGCGACTAAAAAAGCCGCATAGACAAAGCCGATCACGCCGCCGACAAAGATAGTCATCGCCGGAGCTATCATGCCGGTCAGGGTGGCGATGGCTTGTTTGAGTAAGTCATCGTGGTATTCGGTCATTTCCGTCAAAATATCATCCAGGGTTCCCGAGTTCTCTCCGACGCGGGTCATTTGCAACACCAGCGGCATGTAACCCGATTCGATTTCCATTTGCTCCGCCAGTGAAGAGCCTTGCATAATCTGCTCGCGGGCAACGGAAATACGACTCGCCATATATTTGTTAACATGCAGCTTTTCGATAGTGGTTAAGGCGTCGACCATGACCACGCCGCTACGCAGTAACAACCCCATGGCCCGGCAAAACAATACCGTACCTGACAAACGCAGCACATAGCCGACTACCGGAATTTTCAGCGCGTACTTGTCTATCCACCAGCGGCTGGGCGGCCAGTTGTAAAATACAATAAAAACGACCGCTGCCGCTGTGGCTAAAACCGACATCATCAAGCCGTTGGCCAGCACCCAGTCGGAGCTGTCAATCAAGGCTTTGGTTACCGGCGGCATCGGTTTGCCCATTATTTTCAGCAGTTTTTTAATCTCGGGAATCAGCCCGGTCATCATAAAAATGATAATGCCGATTGCCATCAATAAGGAAAAGGCCGGGGATCTTAACGCCGTGGTGATTTGTTTTTTTAATTGGCGACTGGCTTTGACTTCCTTGGCGGCCTCATCCATGACCGTGCTCAGATTACCGGTTTGCTCGCCGACCCGAATCAACTGGATGGTAAATTCGCTGAAAGCTGTATGTTCGGATAACGCATCGGTCAAAGAACTGCCTTGCTGAATGCGTTTAGCCAAGCGTTCCCAGGTCGACCTGGCGCCAATCCGGCAATGTTTAAGACTCAAGTTCAAAGCATCGAGCAAGCTGATGCCGCTACGCAACATCACCGCGATCTGGTGGAAGTCGTGTTCTATATCGGTGGCATTGAATGAACGGTAAGCCATAGGATTCAGGCTGATTTTGTTAGCCGTAGCTCCGCCTTGTTTAAGCGGTTCAATTTTAAGCGGCAACAGGCCTTGGGCGCGCAATGCAAGAATCGCCGATTCGCGCGTTGCGCTTTCTATTGCGTCAACGCGTTGCTGACCGCTACGGTCTCGGGCTGTGTAGGTGAATATCGGCATTATTTGCAGAATTTATTTATCATTCCCACGCTCCAGCGTGGGAATGCAGTTGTGACGCTCCGGCGCTCATGGTTATACGCATCTTTCGCCGACACCCGGGTTTCCCGCTTGGATAGCCGGCACCGAGACCTTTTTAACGCTGCTGTTGGAGTGCAGACTTTGCCTGCAGCAGCAAGCAAAGCTTGCACTCCCGTTCGTCTACGGCCACTTGTGCATAACGATAAGCGCTGCGGCGTCACGGTTAGCAACGCTGGAGCGTTGCAGAATGCGTTCCCACGCCGGAGCGTGGGAACGATGAGTCGCCGGAGTGCGGCAACGATGAGTTTTCCGTTCACCAGGACGACGCAATCTGAACGACTTCAGTCACCGAGGTGACGCCGGCCAGCAATTTATCGACCGCATCGTCCAGCAAGCTCTTAATGCCGGAATCGCGCATTTTGATGACCAAACTGCTTTCGCCTTCGCCGTCGGCCACCGAGCGCGCCCAATCTTCCCGCAACTCCAATATTTCATACAAGCCGATACGCCCCGAATAACCTTTGCCGCCGCAATAAATGCAGCCGGACGGGTCGTGAATGGTGTGTCCGGCCAATTCGGCGCGGTTAATGGAAATCGCTTCCAGCTCGGTCAACGGCCTGGGAATGCGGCAGTGTACGCACAAGCGGCGCAATAAGCGTTGAGCGACGGCAAGCCGCAACGCTGCCGCCACTAAATAAGGCTCAACGCCCATGTCGGTTAACCGGGTCACGGTCGCCGCCGCCGAATTGGTATGCAAAGTGCCCAGTACCATGTGACCGGTCAGCGCCGCTTTAATGGCAACGTCGGCGGTTTCCTTGTCCCGGATCTCGCCGATCATCACCACGTCGGGATCATGGCGCAAAATACTGCGCAACGCTTTGGCGAAACTGACCTTATCGGCGGAATCCACCTCGCATTGGGCAATGCCGTTAATTTCATATTCGATAGGATCTTCAATGGTGATGATGTTGACCTTGCGCTCTTCCAGCAGCATGCGGATAGCCGCGTACAAGGTGGTGGTTTTGCCGCTGCCGGTCGGGCCGGTCATAATCATCAAGCCCTGAATGCGGCGCAAAAAACCCTCAATCATACGCTTATGGGCAGGCTCGAAACCCAAGCGTTCCAAGGTCAGCGAGTCGGTTTGCACCGCCAGTAACCGCATGGTGATGCGTTCGCCGTATTTGGTCGGCAACGTCGCCACCCGCACGTCAACCCGCCGTTCCCCGGAAACGAACTGATGCGAAAAGCGGCCGTCCTGCGGCGAGCGTTTTTCGGCAATATCCAGATAAGCCATCACTTTGAGCCGACTGACCAGCTCGGTAAAAATGTTGGAGTTGATCTGGCTGTAGTGCTCCAGTTGTCCATCGACCCGAAAACGGATGGTGGCGCCGTTATAGCCGGGATCGATATGTATATCCGACGCTTGGCGCATATAGGCGGCATACAGCAGTTCGTCGCCGGTATTGACCGCATTGGCGGTTTGCATGACTTGTGCTGAAGCCGGTGCCGGCAACGCTTGAACGGTTCCGTAAACCTGCTTGAGTTTGGCGTCGAGTTGCGCCGCTTGCCCCGCCCATAAACGAACCGGTTTTTTTAATAAGCGCTCCAGTACGGTGATAACCGCATGGTTTTCTATATCCTGGCAAACAACGTGAACGATGCCGTCCATTTCAATAAAAGGCAGGACTTTTTGCCTGAGCGCAATGTTGGCCGGTATTTTTAATGCGCAAACCGGATCGATGCGTATTGCATTGACGTCCAGCAAATGGGAGGCCGGATCGAAGCCGACATGATCGATATATTCCACGCCGAAGCGGACATCGCCGCCTTCGGCGTGTAACCACCGCACTTTAGCTTGCCGGGTAAAACGCCGGTTATTGGCTTCGATACTGATGGTAATCGTCGCGTCCTGATCGATAATGCCGACATTACCGGCAATCATCAGGCCGGCGCCACCGGCGGAACTGTCTTCAATTTCCGCATGACTGATGGTAATGCTGTTCTCTTGGAATACCGTGGCGCTCCAGCCGTTGACAGGTTCGCGAGTCCTGTTGCGGTTATCGGAAGAAACCGCTCCGGTTTGCGGTAATTTCGGCAGGTATTGAGTCATATCGGTATAAAGACCTTCATTGTAGGGCAACCGTCGCCTGTAAAAATCACAGCCATAAAGTCAGCAGCCATTCTTGCTTGCCCGGTTCGGCTTTATAAGTCTGCATGGTCAACGATACCGGCAGCGCCTTGATATGGCTGTCGTTCAAGGCCGACAGCGCCCGGTAATTGTCCGGATAATCGCCGATATAACGAATCGTCCAGATATTCAAATTTTTGTCATCGCCAGTGACGGCTGCGCCGCCATGAGTAGCCGACTCTGCCGGTACCATGTCTTTAAGCCAGATCAGGGTGTCGCGTAACGATCGGGGTAAGGACGCGACCACCGGTTTATCGTTGTGTTGCTCGTTGAGCACCTGCAAATGATGTTTCGCCAAAATAATCGAGATATGTTCTATCGCGTCATTGCTTGACCCTGATTGCGATAAAAAGCCGCTGTTTTCCGCAAAAGCGGCGTGGATGGCTTTATCCTCCTGTTCCAGTTTGGCGATTTCTTCCGTTATAGTGCGCTGTTGCTGTTCAATCCCCGGCAAGGCGGCCGCATTAATGCCTTTTTGTTGCAAACCGACATATTGATCCTCGGCTTTTTTGGATTTTTCAGTCACAAAGCCGCTGATAATCACAAAATAAATCACCAGTATTCCCAGTGCCGGCAGCATGCGTTTGAGCCACAGTTCGCGTTGTTGTTCCGGTGTCATCATTGTCCTTATCTACAAGTTCTGTAAGAGCGTTCCGTGGGAGCGACGCCTACGTCGCGATTTTCAGTACGCCTACATCGCGATTTTCAGCCAGTCGCGACGTAGGCGTCGCTCCCACAAAACACAGCATTGGGCTATGGCTTTTTACTAAACCCGTCCGCACCCAGATCGATCAATTTAATTTCAAATTCCCACGGTCCGCCGTCAACAAACAGCTCCATATTTTTCTTGGCGGGAGCGATAACCGACCAACCCAATGTCAGCAATTGCTTCTCCAGATAGTTGGCTAATTCATTGGCAGAGACGGCATCCAGACTGACGCCGCTGATTTTGACCTCATCCTTGTCGACAGCGATGCTCTCCACCAGTAGATTTTCAGGCCGGCCTTTAGCTAAGGCTTCCAGTAATTTGGCCGGACGCTGCTGCAAGCTTTTAATCAATCCCGGTAAAATTTCCGAATCCGCTTTCAGCTTGTCGATTTTGGTCTTTAACTTGTCGCGCTTATTTTGATTGTCAGTCAGGGTCTTGCGCAACGCGGTCATTGATGTTTCGACTTGCTGCAACGCGCTAAACTCAGCAGTGAACTGATTGGCCTGATGCAAATGCCAGCTTAAATGACCGGCACAGAGCAGCAATGCCAGCGATCCGCCGGAAGCCATCAGCAGCAGATCTTTATTGATTTTCGACTGATAACGCAAAACCGGCGCAGCAGGCCGGTCTTTTCGGGTCAGCGCTATCGCCCATAGCAACAGCCAGTCGGCAACCGGCTCGACATTGTTTAAATGCAGCAGAAATGCGCTATCCGGCAATAACTCGATTTTATTGTTTAACAGCGTTTCGGAATGCTCGACCTCGCCTTGTTCTGACAGCCAGCGTTCCAGTTCGGTTCGCCAATGGCGGCTGTCAAAAGCAAACAACCGCAAACTAAAACCGTGTTCGGGATGGTTTCTGATTGCCGCCAATTGGGTCGGCCAGCATTCCATTCTTAACCAGTCCCGGCGCTCGGGGTTTTCAAGCGATAGCGGCAGTGCCGCCGGGTGCAGCAAACCGGCCAGCGTACTGCCGGCTTTTTTAACCACCTTATGCACATCCTCCAAATGCAGTTGGCTCATTTGGCTGACCCAGTAGCTGCTCATTTCATCTTGATTGCTTAACAGCTGATAAGCCAGTTGCATGTCTACAGAAGACTGGCCGGTTAAGCCTTCCAGCTCAAATTGCAAGGCCTGCACCAAGGTCGCTTCATCAACGCCTTCAACCTGCATCGACGGCAGGCTCAGCAAGGTAATCGGCAGGCGCACATACAACAGCCAGACCTTGCGCCCTAAAGGGCCGCTGTTGGCGGCAACGGTGCTGACGCAATCCCCCAGCCTGGCGGTATTCGGGCATTCGGCGGCAATCACCCCGGCATTGCCAAACAGCACGCCGGCTTTATCCACGTCCACGCGAAAGGTCTTGACCTCGGTGATAAACAGCAGGGTGAGAGCAGGGCGCTTGCTTAAGGCAGGCAGTTTTATCGATGAAAAATTCAAATTTTGTATTGAGTTAATGATGAAATATAGTTGCCACGCTGGAACGTGGGAATTCAAGGAATATAGTTCCCACGCCCCAGCGTGGGAATTCAGTCCGCAACGCTCAGCGTTGTGAATTGCCGAGCCGCCGACAAGAAAACGCTCCCCCCACACGGTTTCGGGACGCTGGAGCGTCTACCCTGCGTTCCCACGCTGGAGCGTGGGAACGATGAACGGTTCGTAAGGTGGGCAGTGCTTTTTTGCCCGCCCTGCATGGCTTCGCAACGCTGGAGCGTTGCCCAATGCATTCCCGCGCTCCCGGCCTTTTTATAGCGCTGCACTCTCCGGGAAAATGCAGTGCTATAGAAAAAAGAGGAGGCATCCTTGCTCTCCTCAATGTCATCCTTGACCAAAAATTCCGTAAGGATTGTCGGCCCGGGTTCCTTGAGCCGTTCGAACCGCGAAAAGCAGAGAGGGTTGCCTGCGGTTCGGTGTGATTTTTTTGCGGAGGCCGGGCAGCGTTTTTCTGCCCGCCCGGATTATTCCGCCCTTAAATCGGCCTTGCAGCGGGCGATCACGTTGCCGCTGGGCGTCGCGGTGAAGCCGCCTAGACCGTGGTAAAAGTAAGGCCCCGGATGTTGGTATTTGATCCGGCAAGGCACGTTGTCGCGTTCGACGAAAGCCGGTTGAACGTCGCCGTCAGCGTCGGGCGTAACGGTGCACGAGGCGATGGCGAAGTTATTGTTGGTGGTGAGCTTAACGCTGGCGGGGCCGTGATACACGCTGTCGCCTTCTGCCGATGAGATCATGCAGCCGCCATTGCCGCCATCGCCAAAAGGGTTGATGACGATAGGCGCGGGCGGCTGCATGGCATTTGCCGTCGTTATTGTCAGCAGCATCGGCAAACCGATAAAAATAAAAGATTTTTTCATCAAAATATTCCGTCTGTTAATTAATTAATGGGTTATACCCGTTACAGTGTCGTAGCGCGTATGCCGTAGCCGAATACCGGATTCGACGCCGCAACCGCGCAAAGGCTTTGCGCCAGAGCCAACCGGTCAAACGCTTAGCCGCATTAAACCGGTTGGATTTGGTTTTTACGTCGGCTGGTCGGCGTTTTGCGCCGACCCTTGCCGTTGCCATAAGGCGGACACCAACAGCATGTACCCGCTCTGCATGGCTATCTTTCAAGCAGAGCTTGAAGATAGGCATTCCCAAGCTGGAGCTTGGGAATGAGACACATGGCTTACAGATTAGTTGGCAGATTTGTTTGTATAAGTCTGCGCCAGCAGTGTATTTGCACCAACTAAAGTAGCTGATTCAGTAGCTGGCACGTTAGCTACGACACCCAAGAACTTGGCTTTTTCAGTGACTTCCGAGCAACCATCGGTAGTGTTATCTTTATCCACCTGCACGATTGCAATGAAGTGCGCATAACGCTCTGTGGGGCCAAATTTGGCATCTTGAGGGAAGTACACCGGTGAGGCTACCGCCGTCGACTGAATCAGTTCATTATTGTCGCCAAGACCCATGGCAATGTAGTCATAACAAGCGGCTTTATAGACCATCGGGTCGCGACCTAAGGCTGTTGCCAGATGTTGTTGCAGTCCTGTAACAGTCATCATTCCAACCGTCTTGTCAGCTATGCCAGCAGCACCAACTGGTAGAAACTTGGCAGTTCCCCAGCCACTTGCAGTTGGCGTGTCTAACATATACATTCCAGCACTTGTGCCGAAAGTTTTATTATTAACAGAAGCATCATTTGCCACTGCCATGTTAATGCCAGAAGATGATAACGATTTCGCTTGAATTGAATCTGCCGCAAACGCTACGGGTGCGTCAAATACAGTCGTATTTGCTAAACCGCAATAAACATCTCCCTTAGTTTGAGCTGTTGCACAAGAACCTGTACCTGCCAGTGCTGCGGCGTCTGCATCAGCCGTCAACAAATCCATATGCGGCGGCAGTTTGTTTTTTTCGGAGACATAACGACCCAATGCATTATTCAATTGCGTCACGTTATTGGAGTTGGTGCTGTCATGGGTGGTCTGGGTAAAGCTGCCCACATAAGGAACCAGCAATCCCGCCAAGCCGACCAGAATTAACAAAACAACTGACAACTCGATTAAGGTCATACCCGCCTGTCTGGCGATGTGTTTTACTTTATAATGTTTCACGATGGGTTTCTCCCCGTAATATCGTTAGTTTAGTGTTTAAGGTTACACTAACGAAGTCGCTGTTTATCGATGTTAGAGATCGTCACACAGCGGGGGGGAAGCCCTTCCCCCATGTTCGTGTTACTCCTGCCTATTGCCTACTTGGCTCATCATCCCTGAAGCGAACGAACTTGATAGTGATTTCTATAAAGCAATCGCTGTGCCAAGTTTTCATGTGCTTGTTTTTTAATAAAACAGGTGTTTATGGGCATTGTCGACACCCTAAAAAACAGGTGATATGACACACTTTGCGGCATATCACCTGTTTGCGCCAGTGATGGCTGGTTTTGTTCAGCTTATGGCGGCGATAATATTTCTTCACGCCGCTAAACCCTTTATAATGCCTCGCACACAAGGACTACAGGGCATGCCCCCATTCTATGACTACTTTGAATAACGCGCTTTCAACACGCTTGGATCAACTGAGCGCAAACGGCCGACAGCAACTGCTTTGCGGAGGGCTTAAAGGGATTGAGAAAGAAAGTCTGCGCATAGCCCGGGACGGGTTTATCGCCCAAACTCCGCATCCCCGGGCATTGGGTTCTGCATTGACGCATCCGTGCATTACTACCGATTATTCCGAAGCGCTGATCGAATTGATTACCCCGCCGTTTGCCGATATAAAAGACTCGCTGGACTATTTGCACAAGGTGCATCAGTTTGTTTATCAGCATCTGGATAACGAAATGCTGCTGGGTGCGAGTATGCCCTGCGGCATTGACGGCGATCTCAGTATTCCTATTGCCGAATACGGATCGTCCAATGTCGGTCGGATGAAGCATGTTTACCGGCACGGTTTATGGCATCGCTACGGGCGAACCATGCAGTCCATTGCCGGTATCCATTTTAATTATTCGGTGCCGGAAGCCTTGTGGCCGGTTTTGCAGCAACAAGAACGCAGCCCCTTGAGTCTGGAACAGTTCAAGGCCGATGGTTATTTCGGTTTGATCCGCAATTTCCAACGCATGGGTTGGTTGATTCTGTATTTATTCGGCGCATCGCCGGCTATCTGTAAAAGCTTTTTCAACAGTCGCCCGGCATTAATGGCGCAATTTGAAGAGTTTGATAACGGTACGCTTTACCATCCTTATGCGACCTCGTTACGGATGAGCGACATCGGTTATAAAAGCAAAAATCAGGAGGGCCTGAAAATCGATTACAACGCATTAGACGGCTATGTCGACAGTTTGAGCGCCGCCATCAACACGCCTTATCCCGAATACCAAAAAATCGGCACTGTGGTCGACGGCCAATACCGTCAACTGAACGGCAATATCCTGCAGATTGAAAACGAGTTTTACAGCACTATCCGGCCTAAACAAATTGCCCGTTCCTGCGAAAAGCCGACGATGGCGCTTAAGTATCGCGGGGTTCGTTACGTTGAAATGCGCTCTCTGGATTTGGATGTATTTCATCCTATCGGCATTGATGAAGATAAAGCCCGATTTATCGAGGCACTGTTGCTTTGCTGTCTGTTGCAGGACAGTCCGAAAACCTCGGATCGGGAGCATCAGGTTAACAACGCCAATCAATTGGCCGTTGCCCATTACGGCAGGAAGCCGGGGCTGGAATTGCAACAGGGCCAACAAAAAGTACCGTTGCAGCAATGGGCCGCTGAAATTATGGAAGCCATGCAGCCGGTATGCGCGATTCTCGACCGGGACGATGCCGATAAACCGTATAGCTCGGCGCTGGCAAAACAGCAGCGGCTGGTCGATAATCCCGATTTAACCGCTTCGGCACGCATGCTGCAACAGATGATGCAGCGGCAACAGCCGTTTGCCCGTTTCGCATTAACTGCCTCCGCCGAACACCAGTTGTATTTTAAAACGAATAAGCCGGATAAAACCACCGACCGGATGTTTGCTGACATGGCCGCAGAATCGCTAGTCAAGCAGCAGGAAATCGAGAGTCAAGAGCAAATCCCTTTTGACGAATTCTTAAGGCAGTATTTTTCGCAAAGCTGATGTCATGTTTCAATCCACCGTGAACGCATAGCTAAAAAATACAAGACACTGTAGGAGCGGGCATGATTCGCTCCTACAACGCTTAACTTGCGTCCGGCTCCCAGCTCCGGCGCGGGAATCCATAAAGCCATACGGCATAACCGGGAAAATATCATGACTTCCGTCAACATAGAGCAATTGCAAGCCGAACTGGATCATAAAAATCCGCGCGTCATTCTGAAAAAAGCGCTGGAGCTGTTCGATAATATCGCCATCTCTTTCAGCGGCGCAGAAGACGTGGTGCTGATCGATATGGCTGTGGCTATCAGAAAAGACATCCAGGTTTTTTCCCTGGATACCGGACGCCTGCATCCTGAAACTTATCGTTTTATCGAAAAAGTCAGGAAGCATTATCACATCGATATTGAATTATTAACGCCGGACAGGGAGGTGCTGGACAGTTTTGTAAAAAGCAAAGGCCTGTTCAGTTTTTATCAAGACGGGCATCAGCAATGTTGCGGTATCCGCAAGGTTGAACCGTTAAAACGCAAACTGGCCCATGTGGATGCCTGGATTACCGGTCAGCGCAAGGATCAAAGTCTGGATACCCGGCAGGATATTCCCGAAGTACAGATAGACACTGCCTTTTCCAGCGCCGGGCATCAACTGGTTAAATTCAATCCCTTGCTGAACTGGAGTTCGGCGCAGGTCTGGGATTATATTGAAGCCTATCAGGTGCCGTATAACGAGTTGCACCAAAAAGGCTATATCAGCATAGGCTGCGAACCCTGTACCCGCGCGGTATTACCCAATCAACACGAAAGGGCGGGGCGCTGGTGGTGGGAAGAGGCGACAAAAAAAGAATGCGGACTGCATGCGGGGAATTTGAAAAGTAAATAATCTTTACCACTCGATACGAGAAAAAGGCTATTAATTACATGGGGATACTCTCATTTTACTCGGTACTTTATGGCTGAGCTGAAACGTCAACAGAACCTAGTACTAAATGAATATGATTATCCTTAAAATGTAGGAAAAAGAGGATGAATAACATACTATGGCACATCCCAAATCATTCTGATTCCGGGCATAAATCTAACTATAGGAATTAACATGAAAGAAATTACAGTTGATAGCAACCCAAGTGAAGCATTTTTAAAAAAAATGGGTGCTGCTTACTGGCCAACATGGGAAAAAGAAGTATCTGTATTCCCATGGGAATTCGTTACTACAGAAACGGCACTTATTTTAGAAGGTGAATGTGAAATGACGCCTGCAGATGGCGGCCCTTCAACTACTTTCAAAGCGGGTGACTTAGTGGTATTTCCATTAGGGTATAAAGGCACGTGGGAAGTGAAAAAAGCACTTAAAAAAAGCTTCAAACACAGCAACGGCAACATTGTAAAATGCACTTTCAACCGTTTGAAAAGATTGTCGAACTTCATTAAATCAATCATGAAGTGAAGTTCACTTCCATTATCCCCACAAAAAAGTCTGTTTTACCAAAGAGTCCGTAAAGCTCGTTCCTTTAGGTGGGGGATGTTTTGTTCAATGAGATTCAATGCGAGCCACCGTTCAAGGTGGGGCAAGCAGGCATAAAAAAACCGATTGTCTTTAAAAAACAATCGGTTATTTCGTGTATATGGCGGAGAAGCAGGGATTCGAACCCTGGGAGGGGATCAACCCTCAACGGTTTTCAAGACCGCCGCTTTCGGCCACTCAGCCACCTCTCCACATCCGGAGTATTATATAGGCTGTTATATTTATTGCAATAGTTCTTATCAAAGAAAATTATATTATTGGATTAGGTTGGCGGTGTTCGGTTCTTGCGGTAATCAATATCTAAGCGCGCTCTTAATTCACTTTTTCCAGTACCTGATAGCCTTCAGGCATCATGTAAGGGGATGACTCAGCCCCGGCGGTCTCCAGCGCGACATGACGGCTTTGCTGCGGATAGATTGCGATAATGCACATATTTTTTCAGACAAAAGAGCAGTAATTCTTTATCATAGTGGGCTTTTAAATCACGAAAAGGGTTTTATCATGCAAGTAGCTGACAATATGGCGGTCTCAATTCACTATACTTTGACTAACGATGATAGCGAAGTGCTGGATAGTTCGATAGATGGCGAGCCATTGGTTTATCTGCACGGCACAGGAAATATTATTCCCGGCTTGGAAGATGCGTTGCTCGGCAAAGCTGTCGGCGATAAATTTAAGGTGCGCATTGCGGCCAAAGATGCTTATGGCGAACAAAATGATGAGATGATTCAGGTCATTCCGCGTGCGATGTTTGAAGGCATTGAAGAAATTGAAGTCGGCATGATGTTTCATGCCGATGTCAGTTCCGGCTCCGGCGAGGTCACCATTATTAAAATAGACGGCGATGATATTACTATTGACGGTAATCATCCGCTGGCAGGCATGGCCTTAACCTTTGATGTTGAGGTTGTTGATGCGCGACCTGCGACTAAGGAAGAAGCCGAACATGGGCATATCCATGGCGCGGGTTGCCATCATTAAGTTGGCTGTGGCGGCGACTTCAGTCGCCACTGGGCGGCTAAAGCCGCCCCCACAGTGACAGGCTCGTCATGTTAAATTGACTAAATACTAACTTACAAAAGCTTTCAGCAATTCAGCGGTATTCGCCATGCCTTTATGGAGATGCCGCTCGATGTCTTCCATGGTAATTTCTCCTTCCGTTTTTCCTGCGGCCCAATTGGCAACGACGCTGATAGCGGCATAGTCCATGTCGAGTTCTTTGGCTAATGCCGCTTCCGGCATACCGGTCATGCCGACCAGATCGCAGCCGTCCCTTTCCATGCGTTGTATTTCTGCAGCGGTTTCCAGGCGCGGACCCTGGGTGCAGCCGTAGGTGCCCAGCGGGCTGATTTTGATGTTGGCTTTGGCGGCGGCGCTGATGAGGCGGGAGCGCAGTTTCTGGCTGTACGGATAGGTAAAGTCGATATGCTGCACCGCTTCGTCGTCAAAAAAAGTATGCAGGCGGCCATAACTGTAATCGATAATCTGGTCGGGGATGGCGATATGCGCCGGAGCCATGTCGCTAGTGATGCCGCCGACCGCAGCAACCGAGATAATCTGTTTAACGCCGAGTTGTTTAAGTCCCCAGATATTAGCCCGGTAATTGATTTGGTGCGGCGCTAAGCGATGCGGGTTGCCGTGTCGAGCCAGGAAAATAACCGGGATGCCGTTCAGCTCGCCGGTGACGAACTCGGCGGAAGGCGAGCCGTAAGGGGTGTCCAGTTGCTCGCGTTTGATAAGGGTTAAATCGCTTAATTGGGTCAGGCCGGTGCCGCCGATGATGGCAAGTGTGGTCATGATGTTGAGTCCTTGCAGGCGTAAATGCCCGGTGCGTTGCGTAAATAGCCTTTGTAGTCCATGCCGTAGCCGAACAAGTAACGGTTTTCTACCGTCAGGCCGATAAAATCGGCGCTGATCGGTTTTTCATGGTCGAGGATTTTATCCACCAATACCGCGCTGTAGACTGCTGTCGCGCCTTGTTCCCGGCAATAGTCGCGAATGGCGGACAAGGTGATGCCTTCATCGAGAATGTCGTCAACAATCAAAACCGTGCGACCGTTAAGCGGTGTTTGCGGTTTAAGCAGCCAGTCGATGCTGCCGCCCGAAGTCTGGTTTTGGTAACGGCTGGCGTTGATCGAGTCTATGCTCAGCGGCATGGTTAACCGGGTCAGCAGTTTGCCGAAAGTCGGGATGCCGCCGTTCAATACGCAGAGTAACAGCGGGTTGCACTCGGCCAGTGTGCTATTGATTTGCCGGGCCATGTTGTCGATGGCGGCTTCGACTTGCTGCTCGTTGTGCAGCAAGTCGGCAGTGGCCTGGACGTGTTTGATTTCTTCAAGCATGGTGATAGGTTTGGTTAATGAGGGTTGATAATTGCTGCCATTTTTTGCTGTTCATCAGCTGTTCGCGGTTCATCTGCGGCTGGCCTTGCATCCGTTTAAGGCGCTGCTCCCGGATGGGATTCCGGGTGACCGGCAAGGCTTCGAGTACCTGCTCGGCGGCGGTCGGATTATTGCACACCAGGATCATGTCGCAACCGGCAATCTGCGCAAGATGGGCGCGTTCCGGGAAGTCGCCGACCGATGCCGCGCCTTCCATGCTCAAATCATCGCTGAACACGGTGCCGTTAAAGTTCAATTCCTTGCGTAGAATCTGTTGTATCCAAAATGGCGAGAAACCGGCCGGATTCGGGTCGATGTTGGGATAAACCACATGCGCGGGCATGATGCCTTCCAAGCCTTCTGCAATCAGTTGTTTAAACGGCAGCAGGTCTTTTGCCCTGATCTCGTCCAGGTTTCTTTGGTCTACCGGTAAGGTCAAATGCGAATCCAGCGCCACGGCGCCGTGACCGGGGAAATGCTTGCCGGTGGCGGCCATGCCTGCGGCATTCATGCCTTTGCTAAATAGGCTTGAAAGACGGGTTGCGAGTTCAGGATCGGTTGAAAACGAACGGTTGCCGATGATGTCGCTGACGCCGCAATCAATATCCAACACCGGCGCAAAGCTGAAATCAACGCCGAGCGCCAGCAGTTCGGCGGCCATCAGCCAGCCTGCCGGTTCCGCCAGTTCCGGCGTTTGCGCGTAGCTGGCGGCAGGCGGCAGGCGGGTAAAGCCTTGTTGGAAACGTTGTACCCTGCCGCCTTCCTGATCGACGGCAATCAGCAGGTCGCCATTGCGCGCCGCGCGAATGCTGTTAATCAGCTCGGTCACTTGTTCGGGATGTTGATAGTTGCGCGAAAACAGAATCACCGCTCCGGTGTTGGGATGGTTCAGTTTTTCTTTTTCGTCTTGTGCCAGGGTTAAGCCGGCAACATCGAGCATGATCGGGCCGATGGGAAGTTTAGTTGTCATTACCTGGTTATTAGTGGGTGTCGTTTTAAAATTGAGGGGTTTGGCTTATACTAAACCGCTGTTTTTTTAGCTGCAAGGAGTCTGTTATGCGTTTATGGGTTGTGGTATTAAGTTTTCTGTTCATGTCTGCCGCTGTTGCGAATGAAGAGGAGGAAAAGACATCAGGTTCGGAATATGTGGAAATGGCTCCCAAGTTTATCGTTAATTTGGCGGAACCCAAAAAATTTTTGGCGATAAATGTGCAATTATTGGTTGAAGGCGCCGGAGCTATTGAGGCGGTCAAAAAACACATGCCGGCATTAAGGCACGCATTAATTATGTTGTACAGCGACAGATTGTCTGATGAATTGCAAACCATGGAACAGCGCGAGGCGTTGCGACAAAAAACGGCGGCGGAAATCCGCCAGGTTCTGGACAGGATGGAAGGCAGGAAAGCCGATGGAACTGAGGGCAGCAGCGGTTTTAAAGACGCTTATTTTACTGAGTTTTTAGTGGATTGATTTTAGTTTAGGTTTGCATGTTTAACCGGTCTTTAACGCGGGCTGAATGCTCTGCAATTTGCCGGTCTGTATAGGGTTCGGCAACAAATTTTCCCCAGACCGGCGCAGGCCAGGCTTTATCGGTTTGGTAGCGGACTATATGATGGATATGCAGTTGCGGAACCACATTGCCGATGGCTGCAATATTCATTTTATCCGCCTTATAAAGTGCCGCCAGATTTTCGGCAAGATAGCTCGATTCCTCGGTCAACAATTCGCGATCCGTTTTACTCAGTTGATAAATCTCCTGCACATCCGCCCGTTGCGGCACCAGAATGAACCACGGATACCGGCTGTCGTTCATCATCAATAACCGACATAATCCAAAACGGCCAATGGTTATGCAATCCTGTTCCAGTCGTGGGTGCAGCTGAAAACTCATAACACTAATCATCCTAAAAAATAAAAGCAATGCTTGAAAATGGCGGGAGAATCAGTTTAACTGAATAATTCGACTGAGAATATAATAATAACAATAACAGGAGGATAGATTTATGTCCGCTCAAACCATTTCAGTTCAAACGAGTGTTAACGATAATCAGCTGGCCGTTTCATTCAGGTTGTTATTGGGGCTGTATGCCATCATTCCCTTGTGTTTATTGCTGCAGTTGTTTGACGGTTGGTTTTGGAACGGGGCTTTACAGCAGAATTTACCGAGCAGTCCGAAACAGTTTTTATTGTTTCAAATTCTTTTTGGAACGCCGCATATCGTCGCGAGCTCCATCTTGCTGGCGAGCAATACCGAATACCTGAAAGCGTATAAGCTGAAAATCATGTTGATGACTGCGGCTATCGTGATGGTTTTCGGTGTCGGCAGTCTGTTCATTCCTTATAAAGCGCTTTACTTGATAGCCGCTGCCTGGACGGTATACCACGTACTTAAGCAGCAGATTGGCGTGGGGCGCGGGCTGTATCATTTGCCCGATCGGGCTTTTTATCTGCTGTTATGGCTGAGTGTGACGGCGGGTATTTTTGTTTATATCGGCATATTTTTAAAAAACAGCCTGGATGTGCAACAGCTGGAGTGGATAAAGCTGATTGCCGGTGGTTTATGTGTCGCGATGATTGGCAGCGCATTGCTATGTCAACGCTATGCGGCCACGGCTATGGCAAAATGGTTTTTGTGGTCGAATGTTTTATTGGTGTTAAGCAGCTTTTATCTGTTTGTTCAGCAGTATTATTTTCTCGCGATTTTGGTGCCAAGGCTGGTGCATGATGCGACCGCTTATATTTTTTACGTGGTGCATGATTACAACAAGCATCACCGGCATCCGCAGAATGTTATCTATCGCTATGCGGCGCGTTGCCATTGGCCTGTTTTTATTGTATTGCCGATAGCGTCATTTTTGCTGGCGTTTGTGTTGCAGTCCTACGGGGACAGCGCGGTCAATAGTGTCACCGAGCTGTTTTTCGGGGTTGAGATTAACAAGGCGGTTACCGTGGGTTTGCTGGGTTATCTGGCGTTAATGCATTATTACACCGAATCCTTTACCTGGAAGCACGGTTCGCCTTACCGGCGTTTTATTGTGTTTTCTAAATAAAAACGGCGAATTGACCGCGAAGAGGGTGCCGATTCCTGGAAATGGCATTTATCGATCTGCTTTGCCGGTTTAAACCTTGGCCTTTGGGTGACGGTCTACAGCCGGGTATCTCATTGAAAATTTTGCAGCTTTTCGTGGGCTATTGATCAGGGGCGCGGACAGTTAGTATTGATGCGCAGTATCATCGAGGCATAACTCCCTGACCGCATCTTCGGTATGAAAAAACACTTTGCCGGGTTTCAGTTGCTTGAAAAAATCGGTTTTTTCAAGTTTGTCCAGCACTGGGCCTTTGGCTTCGGCTATATGCACGGTCTTGTTGGCGGCTTGCAGCAGCTGGTTCAGATTTTCCAGCGCTTCCAGCGCGGTAGTGTCTATGTCGCTGATCGAGGTGAAAATCAGCACGATATGTTTGATGCCCGGCTGCCGTCTTAATTCGGCGTTGATGAAGTCTTCGATGTAATTGATATTGGCAAACGTGATGCTTTCATCAATACGCAATAACAGCAGATGCGGCCAGGTTTCGACCGAGTGGCGCTTGATGTTGCGGTAATGTTCGCTGCCGGGCAGGCGTCCGACTACGGCGATATGCGGATGGCTGGTTTTGCGCAAATAGCTGATTAGCGTCAGGATGATGCCCAGGGTGATGCCTTCTTCTATGCCGTAGATCAAAACGCCCAGCAAGGTAGCGATTTCGGCGATGCCGTCGCCACGGTCATAGCGCCAAGTGACCAGGATATTGCCCAGTTTCACTAACGGAATGATGGCGACCAGGATAATCGCAGCCAGCGCCGCTTTGGGGATATTTTCAAACCACGGGCTGAAAAAGATGACTGCCAACGCCAGCAGTCCGGCGGCGATCAGCATAGCCATTTGAGTGCGCGCACCGGCGGAAAAATTCACCATGGTGCGGCTAAAGCCGCCGGCTACCGGCATGCCGCCGGACAGGGCGGCGATTAAGTTAGCAACGCCCAGACCAACAAGTTCCTGATTAGGCGCGATTTTTTCGCCTCTTAAATTGGCGGTGACTTTGGCAATGGCGACGCTTTCCACATAGGCAATCAATGCGATAAAACCGGAGTAAGGCAATAACAGCCGCCATTTTTCCAGCGTGCCGAAAGCGGTGTTGAGTTCAGGAAAGCCCGCCGGGACATGACCGACAACCGCCACTTGCTGATTAAAATAAGTGACCGCCAGCGTTGCCAGAACGATGGTCAGTAACGGCCCGCATTTGCTGATGGCGGTAGTGAGGGCAGGCGATAGACCCATTTTTTTAAGCAGCAGCGTTAGCGGCTTGCCGAAAAACACCAGCAAGCCCAGCGCGGCGACGCCGATCAACAGCGTGGCTGGCACAAAGCCCGATACATAATCGCGGTAACAGGCCATATCAACGCCGCATGAGGGCGTTGCCAAGCCGAACAACTGCGGCAACTGACTGCCGATAATCAACAGCGCTGCGCCGCTGGTAAAGCCGGTCAGTACCGGATGACTGATGAAGTTCACCAATCCGCCCATGCGCAACAGCGCCATTAACAACATGATGATGCCGCTTTCCGCCGACAGAATCAGCGCGCTTTGCACCGAGTCGCCCAGTACGCCGATTTCCGGCGCGTTCAAGGCACTGGCAATCATAATGGCGGCAATCGACACCGGTCCGACCGACAGCGTGCGGCTGGTGCCGAGCAGCGCGTAGAATACCGGCGGCAGGATGCTGGCATAAAGCCCCAGTTGCGGCGGCAGACCGGCCAGGATCGCGTAGGCAATGCCTTGCGGCACCAGTAAAATGGCGGTAATGATACCGGCAAACAGGTCGCCGTTAAATTCCTCGCGGGTGTAGGACTTTAGCCAGCTTACAATCGGGAATAATTGCATGAATCGTGATTCGCGGTAATTTGGGGATGTCATGGTAAGGATGCTCTTGATTTGTTTTGGTTATCATCTATAATTTTTTCCGTTGGGTGCGCTGTTGCTGCGTATCTCCTGCCATCAGGGTAACTGAGATGGCGTGAAGTAAGACGATTTTCAGAGTCGTCCCCTTCGGGCATGTAGGGCTGTACTAAGGAATCCCCCTGCTTTAGCTGGGGGTGGATGTCAACTAATGCCATAGAGGATAGCGGCGTCTTTCGATAAAGCTCAGGATATGCGTGGGTCTTCGTTCCGGCAGTTTAGTCGGGGGGATTTGCGGCGTAGTGCACTTGGCGTACATTCCCTGCATCCTTGTGGGTTATGCCGGAATAACGGTGTAATTTTCAGCCGCAGATCATTTATCACTCCAGTCGCGACGTAGGCGTCGCTCCCACGTGGGAGCGACGCCTACGTCGCGACTGGAAAACAGTTTAAGCGCTGAACGGCGCGTAGGAACGAGAAACTCAATCTTCTTTGATAAATTTTTTGGCATAGTCTTCCCGATGCGGAATATCAATGCGGTAGCCTTTAAGCATCAAAGACCAGTACATCCAAGGGAAGCCCATGATTTTGCCCCACCACCAGATCAGTCGGCTTTTTCTGGGGTCCAGGAAAGGGAACGAAGGCGTGACCTTGCCGTCGTAGGCAAATTCGGCCAGTATCACGCTATTTAGCGAGGTGGTTAACGGACAGGAGCCGTAACCGTCATAGCCTTCTTTTAGCTTTGCGCTGTTCTTCAGGCTAAGAATATTGTCGACCACCACCGGCACCTGTTTGCGCACTGCGGCGGCGGTTTTGGCATTCGGGGTCGAGGTGGCATCGCCCAGGCCGAAAATATTGCCGTATTGATTGTGTTGCAGGGTTTTGGGGTTGACATCCACCCAACCGGCGGCATTGGCCAGAGGGCTGTTTTTAATGAAATCCGGCGCACTTTGCGGCGGCGTCACATGGATCATGTCGAAGGCTTTAGCGATGCGCTGCTTGTTGCCGTCGCTGTCGGTGGTTTCAAAGGTGGCGATTTTGGCCGGACCGTCGATGGCAATCAGATTATGGTTGAAACTGGTTTTAATGCCGTAGTCGGCGACGACTTTGTTTAGGGCTTTGGCAAAAAACGGTACGCCGAACATGCCCGGTCCGGCATTTAAAAACTCAAGAGTGAACTTGTCCAGTGTGCCGCGTTTACGAAAGCGGTCTGCCGCCAGATACATGATTTTTTGCGGCGCGCCTGCGCACTTGATCGGCATCGGCGGTTGAGTGAACAGCGCCGTGCCTTCTTTGATATTTTGGATACATTCCCAGGTGTATTCCACGGTTTCGGCGGAATAATTGCTGCATACATTGTTTTTGTTCAGCGTTTCTTTCAGGCCTTCAATCTTGTCCCAATCCAGTTGCAGGCCGGGGCAGACTACCAAGTAGTCGTAACTGATCGTATCGCCGGAACGTAACGTGACGCTGTTGTCGTTCGGTTGAAAGATTTCTGCGTAATCCTTGATCCAGGTGACGCTTGGGTGGATCAAGTCGGCTTCATTACGCGTGGTTTGTTTTAGCGTATAAGCGCCGCCGCCGATAATGGTGAAGCCCGGCTGGTAATAGTGAACTTCGGACGGTTCAACGATGGCGATATCAATATCGGCGTTTTGACGGCGCATATTGTTGGCAACGGAAACGCCAGCGGCGCCTCCGCCTATGATGAGTAAGGTATGGTGTTGGTTTGACATAAATTCCTCTTAAGTCTGTAGTTATTAGAATATTGTGGTACACGACAAAAAAGTGTAAAGCAACCTGATTTTTTTGTCATGTCCCCATTTTTCTTTTATCGGCCGGTTTCTTAGGCGTTTGGGTTTTAGGCGTTACTTTTCCACGCTTCAAAGCCGCCAGCCATAGACAGCACGTTAGTGTAACCCAATTGTTGCAGGGTTTGCGCTGCCAGTGCCGAACGGTTGCCCAAGCGACAGTAAATCAGTATGGTTTTCGATTTATCGGCCAGTTCAGGCATATTGCCGACTTTAAACTCCAGCATGCCGCGCGGCAACAATAAGGCGCCGTCAATATGCCCTGCGGCGTATTCGCTTTCTTCGCGGGTATCGATCAGCACGATATTGCCTTGTGCAAGCAGCTGTTTCGATTTGGCGACATCGATTTCAACGATCTGTTGCTTGGCTGCTGCCACCATCATTGCCGCGCCTGTTCCCGATAGGCGTGCGGCATACACACCATCCTTGGCGATATCTTCGGTTTTGGTGCTGGCGCGGATCGGCAGCGTTGCGTCTCTGAGCGCTACCGCGTCCTGGCGCTCGTTCTCATCCAAACCGCAATAACGGTTGGCAGGGACGGCTTCATCGATTAAGCGGGGTTTGGGTAAGTTCAGGTTGTTCATGATCTCGATAAACTGTTCGCGGGTCTTGTCGGCCAGACGCGGATTGGTGGTGCGTTCCTGCATGATGCTGCTGACCCAGTGCTGCTGATAATCATGGCCGGGATAGACCAGCGTTTCATCCGGCAGAGTAAACAAGCGCTGGGTGATACCGTCATATTGCGCACCGGCATCGCCGCCCTGGAAATCGGTGCGGCCGCAACCGCCGATCAATAACGAATCGCCGGTAAACAGCCGGTCGTGCCATAAAAACGAAATACTGCCGCGCGTATGTCCTGGTGTGGCAATCACCTTGATCTGTTCGTTGCCGGCGAATTTAAAAATATCGCCGTCCTGAATTTGAATGTCGGCAGATTCGGCGCCGCACAGTCCGCTGATGCCGGTTTGCGCGCCCAGACGTTGGCGCAGCAGACCGCTGGCGGTGATATGGTCGGCATGAACATGGGTTTCCAGCGAATATTTCAGTTGCAGGTCATGTGCTTTTAATAGCTCGATATACTCATCAATATGGGTGTTGACCGGATCAATCAGAACGGCATCCTTGCTGACCGGGTCGGCAATCAAATAGGTGTAAGTCCAGGTTTCCTGATCGAATAATTGTTTGAATAGCATGTGTCTCTCCGGTGGGTTATAGGATATGTATTCGTTAATGCAACACCTGTGCCAAAGATTAAGGCAGTGGCTAAAGGCTAAAAGACAACGGCTGAAGAACAGGAAAGGTTTTTTCGCCTTTTGCCTTGTGCCTTTCGCCTGTCTCATATATCGTTTCAGTGAAACATTTATTCGATTCAGTGAGACGCTTGTGAAACAGATGAATAAGTTCTTGTCAGACTGGCTGGAAAGCCAACCGATACAGCCGCTGTTTTTAAAACTGCTGGCCCTTTGCGATGTCGCAGCCTTGTATATGGTTAACCGGGATCAACAGATCGTTCACTGGAGCCGAGCTGCGGAGCAGTTAACGGGATTGCAGGCCGGAGACATCATAGGCAAAACCTGTCTTCAAGGATACGCGATTATTGAGGGCGGTGAACATAAAAAACAACGCATAAAGTCATCTCAGGCGGACGGTCATGAAATTGAGCTGGAAAAAATTATCCAGGTTTTGTATGACCGGGATGGGGTTTTTGCCGGCGGCTTAGGACTGTTGCACCCTGCTTTGGAACAGACGGCCAGTACTGCTTTGCCGAAAAAAGCGCCTGTGCTGGATGAAAAGCAGGGTTTTCATGGTTTGCTCAGCCGCTCACCGGCGATGCAGGCGGTTTTTCAGATTATTCAAAATGCCGCAGAAACCGAAGCGACGGTATTGGTCAGGGGCGAGAGCGGTTCCGGCAAGGAACTGGTTGCCAAGGCTATTCACGATCTGAGCGCCCGCCGCCATGCGCCGTTTCTGGCGATCAATTGCGCGGCCTTGTCCGGCAGCCTGTTGGACAGCGAACTGTTCGGCCATGTGCGCGGCGCGTTTACCGGTGCGGTCAAGGATCATCGCGGCCTGTTTCAGCGTGCGCATGGCGGTACGCTGTTTCTGGATGAGGTGGCCGAACTGCCCCTGGAATTGCAGGCCAAACTGCTGCGGGTCATTCAGGAAAGAAATTTCATTCCGGTAGGCGGCGACCGTTGTATCGATGTCGATGTGCGCATCGTCGCGGCAACGCATCGCTCATTGCGGGAAGAGGTTAAACTGGGGCATTTTCGCGAAGACCTGATGTACCGGCTCAGGGTCGTGCCTGTTTTTATTCCGCCGTTGCGCGAGCGTCGGGAAGATATAACCTTGCTGATCTGGCATTTTATCCGGCAGCATAATGCGGCCAATTTCAGGAGAATTGAAAAAATCGACCCGCAGGCGATGCGGGCTTTGTTGGATTATACGTGGCCGGGCAATATCCGGGAGCTGCATAATGTCGTCGAATATGCGTTTGCGGTAGGCAGAGGCACGACCTTGCGCTGCTCAGAATTGCCGCCCGAGTTTAGAGAGTCGCGTACTGTTGAGTCTCAAACTGTGCAAATTCTGCCGTTGTCGGCGGAAGAAGAGGCAGCGTCAATCCGTCAGGCGTTGGAGCGGAGTCATGGCAAGGTGACTCAAGCCGCTCTGACACTCGGTATGAGCCGGGCAACTTTTTGGCGTAAACGCAAATTTTATGGGTTATGATTTAATCCGCCGACCTTCCCGTGAACGCATCGCTATCGACACACGTTAACGAGGGGCGATCCGGCAGGTCGTCCGCATTGCGATAATGCTGATGTATCGTCAATGATGCGCTTCACGTTGTTCAGCACGGGCATGCCCTGCCCACTTATGAATTTATTCCCGCAACAGCCCTACTATGCGTGTTTCCAGTTCTGGATAAGCGCCAAATGCACAATCCCTTAAGATGCCTTTTTTATCCACCAGGATATGCGAAGGAGTGCCTTTTAATTCGAAGCGCTCAAAGGTTTCTGCGTGGTAATCAAGAGACTGAAAATAATCCCGTACTTGCTGATGGATTTTTTGCCGATCAGGTTTCGGCTGCTGGTCAAAGCCGGGAACACGGTGTTTGATAAAAGCGGCGATTATCTCCGCGCTGACCTCGGCTTGGCGTTTGTTTAAGCGATCCATCGCCAGCGGAAAAGGGATGCGATAGGGCAGGCGGCCTTCGGTTAACTGCCCTTGCCGGTTTAGATAATGCAATGTTTCGCCGACAACCTCACCGTGTTCGGCTAGGCGGATCAAATTGTGCAGATTGTTTTTGTCGAAATCCTCAAACGCTGTGGCGACGCCCAATACCGTTAAGCCCTGATCCGAATATTTCCGGTGCAGATCGACCGCTTGCGGCAGGGAGTATAAGAAACAGCCGGGACAGTTCACCTGAAAGACTGCCACCAGCACCACCCGGCCTGTTAGCTGATCAAAATTTACCGGTTCGCCCTGAACCCAGTCAGAAACCGATAATAACGGGGCTTTTTGGTTTAGTTGTGCTTTCATGGCTTTATCCTTTAAATAATATAAGTCTCTATATTTAAGCGTAGCGTGCTTTTTCTCCGGGGGAATGCCTGCATGGAATGAGAAAAAAAGAGCGCGCTAGATCAATGCTGCCGGCTTAAGTCGGCATTCAATTTATCTGTGTCAGGATCTTTCGGCTTGACTTGAATTTTGACAGGTTAATAGTTTTTCTTTAATTTGACCATGAAATCCCGATAAGCAGGGTTTTCGTTTGGTTTGTCGGCGCAACCGCCGCCGTTTGATGAGGAAGAGCCGGGATAAGCCGGTTCGCCACTTCCAGAGATGCGATAAAACCGGCGGAATTCTATTTTTTTCAACGCCATCGCCGCCTTTCGTGACCGGCATTGCCCCCCCTTATCATCAATTCGTCGATAGCGGTTACCATGACCTATGGCAGCTGAGACCCGGTAAATCCCTGGGGATATATCGCGGTAACCATTGATCTGAGCATGGTATACTGACCGGCTTACATTAAGGCTGATAAATGACTGATAAAACTATTCAAACACTGGAGCTGCATCCGCTTTGCACTTACTTTCCGCGCATGTCCGATGCCGAGTTTATTTCGCTTAAAGAAAACATACAGGCTAACGGGCAGACACACCCTATCTACACGCTGGACGGCATGATTCTGGATGGCGGCAATCGCTATCGTGCGCTGTGTGAACTGGGTATTACGCCGGTCGTTATTGAATACACCGGCTCCAATCCTACGCAATTTATCTTGTCGTCAAATTTACACCGGAGACATTTATCTCAGGGACAGTCTGCGGCTATCGTATCGGCCTCTCAAAGCTGGGTAAATGCTCAGGCACAGGATAATAACGCCCAATTGCAGAATGTTGTGCCGTTAGACAGCGCAACATCCAGGGCTAAACAATCCGGAGTAGGGCATCGCACGCAACAGTTGGCCGATAAGCTGGTTAAGGAAGCGTCGGCGGAACTGGTAAAGGAGGTTATAGACGGTAAAAAAAGCCTGAATAAGGCCATTAAAGAGATCTCGCCGCCTAAGCCTGTAGCGCCCAAGCCTGAGCCCGCTCCAACTGTCGAACCGGAAGCTGAGGACAGCCGGAGCTGCATTATTGACCAACAGCAAAGTGCGATACATACGTTAGAAGCCGATAACAAGGTGATGTTGAAGGTGTTCGAGTCTGACGATAGGATTTCAGCCTCGATTGCACAAGTTAAGCAATTAACCGAGCTGAACAGGGATTTGAACGAGCGCATCAATGGCTTGATGACCGACAAGGAAGATGCGCTCAACACCGCTAACTACTGGAAAGATCGGTTCTTAAGACTCGAAGCAGAATTTAACAACAGCATTGCAAAATAACATGCCAACACAAGAGAAAACCCGATAATGTTGACGCTACCCTCGCTATGGAACCTGATTATTTCCACTCTGGTGTTTTTCGTAGCCGTCAGGTATCTGCGCCGCTATCTGGAAGAGCAGGGCTTGCCTAAAGGCATGACACGCGGCACACTGGTGTTTGTGCTGGCTTCCCTGGTGTCATGGGGATCGGGAGAGGCCGTGGACTGGACGCAACAAAAAATACAGGGGCCGCAACCGGCGGTGCAAACTTCGGTTGAGCTGACGCAACTGCTGAAAGCGGCAGGTCTGGAGCAACCTGTGACCGCCGCATCAAAGGAACTGGGTTCGAAATAACTGCTTGGCGATGCGCAAATAAAGTGCGGCTTAAAAGCAGCTGCCATAATCCAGTAACAACTCATCGCAGCCAAAAAATATTCTCGGGTAGTCTATACGTATCAATAGCTTCAAGCTATATTCGAAAAACACGCTGACCGTCAGCAATCGAGCGCACGCCGCCCAAACGCTTAGAGCGGTATTGGGCGAGCATCGCCAAACAGCGGTTGTCCACCAGACAATCGGCAGCACTAGCATCACATGCACATCATCCCAGCTGGATACGGTAAATATGCCGGCTTTTGCCAGGGTGTCTGCGGCATACAAACAAAGGTTCAGGATAAGAAAAAAAGGCCAGAACGCCCACTTGAGTGCTACGCCGCCATTCCATGCGGCCAACAGATAGTTATCAGCGGATTTTTTCGGTTGATCTCCTTCGAAAAATAGTGAACTGATAAACAGCACAGCAAACAGGACGATAAACATAATCAGCAAATCCAGCGGGCTGGCTAAACCAATATGAGCGAAAAATAAGGGTAATGAATAAATGAACATAATTGAACGATTTGTGTACAGGCAATGAAACGCTTAATCAGCGTTGTTTCAGTAATAATGCAAACTGCTCAATCGGCACCGGCTTGCCGAACAAGTAACCCTGAATAGTCGGGCAAGCGTGACGCTCCAAAAAAGCGCGTTGCTCTTCTGTTTCTACGCCTTCAGCAATCACATCCATGCCAGGATTGTCGGCCAGGCCGATAATGGTTTGCACAATCACGGTATCGGTAGGTTGTACGCCAATATTGCGGGCGAAGGACTGATCGATCTTCAGTTGATCAAACGGCAGTTGTGCTAGGTAAGCCAGCGATGAATAGCCGGTGCCGAAATCATCCATGGAAAAACGCACCCGATTTTTTTGAGGGCGTGCATTTTAATGATAGCCTCTTTTATTCAGGCGTAATACCGGTAAAAAAGCACGACTGCAAGCGTACATACCCTTGAAAGACAAAAAAACGGGCGCATTGTCAGTAATGGCGGCGTTTAATAAAAAATAGAGTTTGCCGCTTGCGCACTTTTTATAAGGCTGACAAAGGTTATTTATTTTTCAGCAGTTCGCGTAAAATCAGGCGTTCAGAATTTGCTTAACCATACATACCGGGAAATACCATGAAAAAGATTCTTTTCTTAATTGTTTTGTTGTCGGCAGTAACCGCTTTTGCTGATGATGCCAAAAATGAATGGCATAACACCACGCTATCCGATGCCACAATTAAGAAGATTCAGGATGCGGGGTATCAATATAAAATGTGTGTTTCGGGTGAAATGCAAAAACCTGCTCATCAACAGCAGGAGAGCCGTCGGGCGACGGAAGCGATCATGAAGCAATGCGAATCGATTTTATCCCGGATGCGCGAAGTGTATCTGGCTGAAAAAGTGCCCGGCATCGTTGCCGACCGCCATTTAAGGCAGATGCGCATGCAAACTACGCGCAATGTACTGCAAGGTATGATGTTTGGCGAAGCCGCCAGAAAATCCGGTCAACAATAACTATTAAGAGTCTCGATTAATGAATACTTATGCAATTGATTTATCCTTGAAACCCACTACATTCGACCTCTGGCATGTTTGTTTGGCGGGTACTGCGGCCTTGTTGGCGCTGATTTTAATCGTATTATTGCTGTCGATGCTGATCAGCCTGATGCGCGGCAAGAAAAAACCGCCGGTTCAAGCGCCGCCGCCTGAACCGGCGGTAAAAATCGTTGAGAAAATTGTCGAAGTGGAAAAGCTGGTTCATGCGCCTGCGCCGGAACCTGTGGTATTAAAAGAGGCGACGCCTGATGCAGCCTTGCAATTGCTGGGTTTGTTGCAAAAAGAAGCGCGCTTTATCGATTTTATTAAAGAAGATATTGCCGCTTACAGCGATGCCGATATTGGTGTTGCGGCCCGTGTCGTGCATGAAGGCTGTAATAAGGCGATTAACGAACACTTTACCTTGGCTACCGTCCGTAGCGAGCAGGAAGGCAGTAAAATCACTTTGCCGCAGGGTTTTGACGCGGCTACAGTACGTTTAACCGGTAATATCGTCGGTCAGGCGCCTTTTACCGGTACGCTGGTGCATAAAGGTTGGCAAGTAACCGGTATCAGGTTGCCCAAGCTGACGTCAGGGCATAACGCCGCGATTGTTGCGCCGGCAGAGGTGGAGTTATGAAGGAGTTATTTGGTTCGCAAGCAGTTAAAGATGACGAGACCGTTGAACAGTTAGCCGTTGAGCAAGCCCAACACGCAGACTCGGCAACACAGTTTTCTGTCGGCATCGATTTGGGTACTACGCATTGTGTTTTGTCTTATGCCGATCTGACTAATATCGACGATGAAGAATTCTCGCCGCAAGTCATGGCAATACCGCAATTGACTTCTCCCGGTTCGGTTGAAGACAAATTCCAGTTGCCGTCGTTTTTATATCAGGCCCATCCAGCCGAATTGGCGGAAGATTCTACGGCCTTACCCTGGATCGCAAAACCGGACTATCTGGTTGGCGAAATCGCCCGTAATCTGGGCAGCAAAACGCCGATACGCTTGGTAGCCAGTGCCAAAAGCTGGCTATGTCATGCCGGCGTGGACTGCAAAGCCCCGATTCTACCGGCTGAAGCCTCCGACGAAGTGGAACGGGTCTCGCCGTTTCAGGCGACCACCGCTTATCTGCAACATCTGTGCGATGCCTGGCAAAGTCAGTTTCCTGATGCGCCGTTGGATCAGCAGGATGTCGTTATTACGGTGCCGGCCTCATTCGATCCGGCGGCACGGGAGTTGACGGTTGAATCGGCGCGTGCGGTGGGTCTTGGTCAGGCAATTCTGCTGGAAGAGCCTCAGGCCGCATTATACAGCTGGATAGAGAAAAGCCATGGCGACTGGCGCAAGCACGCCGAGGTCGGCGATATTATCCTGGTTATCGATGTCGGCGGCGGCACCACTGACTTATCGTTGATAGCGGTTACCCAGCAACAGGGCAATCTTGAGCTGACCCGGGTCGCGGTCGGCGATCATATCCTGTTGGGCGGCGACAATATGGATCTGGCCTTGGCCTATACGGTTAAGGCCAAGCTGGAACAAGACGGCAAGCGCTTGGAGCCTTGGCAGATTCAGGCGTTGACCCACAGTTGCCGCGATGCCAAAGAAAAAATCTTCACCAATTCCGAAGTGGATAATATCCCTCTGGTAGTGGCGAGTAGAGGTTCTTCGCTGATTGGCGGCACGCTACGCAGCGAATTAACCCGTGAAGAAGTCAATCGCGTCCTGGTTGAAGGATTTTTGCCTAAGGCGGCGGTCAGCGACAGACCGGTCAGCCGTCCCCGTACCGGCTTAAGAACCGCAGGTCTCCCTTATGCGCAGGATGCGGGTATTACCCGTCATCTGGCGGCGTTTTTAACCAAACAACAAGGCGCTACCGACGAGCTTAAGGATATTCATCTGCCGGAACAGGCGAGCTTTTTACATCCTACAGCGGTGTTGTTTAACGGCGGCGTGCTAAAAGCCGATGCCTTGGCTGACCGGTTAATGGAGGTGTTAAATTCGTGGTTGAGCGCGGAACAAGCTCCAGAAGCCCGATTATTGGAAGGTGCCGATCTTGATCTGGCCGTCGCCCGAGGGGCTGCGTATTACGGCTATGTTCGTAAAGGCAAGGGTGTGCGTATCAAAGGCGGTACCGCCGCCTCCTATTATGTCGGCATAGAAAGTGCCATGCCCGCAGTGCCCGGCATGGCGCCGGAAATTCAGGCTTTGTGCATTGCTCCGTTCGGCATGGAAGAAGGTACCCAGCAGGAATTGCCGGATGATGAATTCGGTCTGGTGATCGGCGAACCGGTACGGTTTCGCTTTTTCGCCTCCAATACCCGGCGCGAGGATAAGGTGGGTACCCGCCTGGATTATTGGACTGACGAAGAACTGGACGAACTCGACGAGATTGAAATCACCCTGCCGGAAGAGGGGCGCAGACCCGGTGAAGTGGTGCCGGTGCATCTGTGTGCAGCCGTAACCGAAGTGGGCACGCTGGAATTGCAAGCCGTCTCGCAAAAAGACCAGGGTCGCTGGAAAATTGAATTTGATGTCAGGGCGGGCGAGTAGGCTCGAACCGTTTTAAGGCATTTCTGGTTCCCACGCTCCGGCGTGGGAACTCATACCGACTTTCCATATGTATTCCCACGCGGGAGCATGGGAACGAGGACATAAAAAATGAATCGAAAAAAACGCTTGATTATCGCCATGACCGGGGCAACCGGTGCGGTTTATGGGGTAAGGATGCTGCAAGTTTTGCAGACCCAGGAGGAATGGGAGACGCATTTGGTCATCTCTTCGTCCGGGGTGGTCAATTTAACCCATGAAATGGGCATGAAGCGCGCTGAGCTGGTCGAGTTGGCCGATGTCACCCATGGTATCAACGACATTGCCGCCAGTATTTCCAGCGGCGGTTTTAAAACCGAAGGCATGATTATCGCGCCATGTTCAATGAAAACATTATCTGCGGTGGCGCACGGTTTTGGCGATAACCTGATTTCACGCTCGGCTGACGTGGTGTTAAAAGAGCGCCGACGCTTGGTGGTGATGCCTCGCGAAACACCGTTAAATCTGGTGCATATTCGCAACATGGCGAGTGTGACCGAAATGGGCGGTATCATCTTTCCGCCGATGCCCGCTTTTTACAGTAAATCGGATTCATTGGCGGCCATGGTTGATGAGACCGTCGGTCGGGTTTTGGAACTATTCGGGGTTAATGTCGACGGCTTGTATAAACCTTGGGAAGGATTGTAGAAGCATAAGATATTGACCGCGAACACATAATCTTCGTGTGTTCGCAGCAGACAGGCGTCGCCTTAAGACAGCCGTCGTGAATTTTTGCTGTTACGAAATATCAACGGCTTTTCATGGTCAGATAACGCACTGGCTTTAGCCGAGTCGATCGCTTCCTGAATCACCGAGTGATTAGGCGATTTGCTGCATACCGGGTCGGCGGCGTACATATCGCCGGTCAACAGATAAGCTTGGCAACGGCAGCCGCCGAAATCTTTTTCTTTTTCATCGCAGCTGCTGCACGGCTCTTTCATCCACTCATAGCCGCGAAAAAAGTTGAAGGCTTTGGATTCGTGCCAGATTTGATCGATGCTGTAGTCTTTCACATTGGGGCAATCGAGTCCCGGCAGGTCGCGGGCCGAATGACAGGGCAGGGCTACGCCGTCCGGTGCGATGGTTAAGAAGGTCGTTCCCCAGCCGTTCATACAGGCTTTGGGCCGGTCTTCATGAAAATCCGGCACTACATAATAGATTTTCATTTTCCCGGCGACTTTTTCTTTAAAAGCCTGGGCGATTTGTTCGGCCTGTTCAAACTGTTCTTTGGTGGGCAGCAATAAATCGCGGTTGGCATGCGCCCAGCCGTAATATTGGGTATTGGCCAGTTCCAGGTAATCTGCGCCCAGCTCTTCGGCCATGGCCAGTATTTCCGGCATCTGGTGGATGTTTTCGCGATGAATGACCACGCACAAGACCATCGGATAGCCGTGTTTTTTGACCAGATGGGCGACTTCTTTTTTATGCCGGAACGATGTTGTGCCGGCGATATGGTCGTTCAATTCCTGGCTGCTGGCCTGGATGCTGACCTGGATGTGGTCTAGTCCGGCTTCTTTGAGTTCGACGATTTTTTCTTCGGTCAGTCCATAGCCTGAGGTAATCAGGTTGGAGTAATAACCCAGGTTTTTGGCATGTTTAACCAGTTCGGGCAGATCTTTTCG
Source organism: Methylobacter sp. (assembly GCA_024636505.1). Classification (GTDB taxonomy): domain Bacteria; phylum Pseudomonadota; class Gammaproteobacteria; order Methylococcales; family Methylomonadaceae; genus Methylobacter_A. The sequence goes on from JAGXGY010000044.1 coordinate 61,924, forward strand.
GGTTAGCGGTTCGCCGCCGGAAAAACCCAGTTGCACCGCGCCCATTTTGCGGGCCTCTGTCAGTACGCGCTTCCAGTCCTCGGTGTCCAGTTCGGATTGATAGTTCGCGTAATCAATCGGGTTAGAACAATAAGGGCACTGCAACGGGCAGGCGTAAGTCAATTCCGCCAGCAACCAGCGCGGCGGGGTGATGCTAGTTTTGTTGGATCCAGCCATTTTTTAAAGCAACCTCTAAGAAAGCGGTGATGTCGTTGGTGAGTCCTGTGGTGGCGAATTTCTGTTCCAGATCAGCGATGATTTGATCGGGCTTGCGGCTGCCGTCGCATAGCTTCAGAATTTCAGCGGAGCTTTGGTTAAGTTCCACCATGCCTTCAGGGTAGAGAATAACGTCTTTTTGCTGGGCTTCTTCCCATTGCAGGCGGTGCATCGGGGAAAATTTGATGGCTTGATCTGGGTTAATACTCATTTTTCAATAGTAAAATAAGGCGGCATCTCGTGAATATAAGCCATGTACATGGCATCGGCCATCGTCCACAGTACATCCAGCTTGAATTGCAGGATTTGAATCATCCGGTCTTGTTGTTCGCGGGTCTTATACCAGTCCAGCGTAATTGCCAGGCCGTGTTCGACATCGCGCCGGGCTTCGGTCAGGCGTTTGCGGAAATAGATGTAACCCTCCTGTTCGACCCAGGGGTAGTGCTCCGGCCAGTTATCCAGGCGCTGCTGGTGAATTTTCGGCGCAAACAGTTCGGTTAATGAAGAACTGGCCGCTTCGTGCCATTCGGCTCGGCGAGCGAAATTAACATAAGCATCGACCGCAAAACGCACGCCCGGTAGCACGAACTTTAACGAGGTGATGTCTTCGCGCCCCAGGCCGACCGCCATGCCCAGCTGTATCCAGGCTTCAATGCCGCCGGGATCGCCGGGGTGGCCGTCATGATCCATGATCCGCTGCACCCATTTGGCGCGAGTTTCGCGATCCGGGCAGTTAGCCAGGATGTTGGCGTCTTTAATCGGAATGCACGCCTGATAATAAAAGCGGTTGGCGACCCAGCCCTGTAATTGCGCCTTGGTCAGTTTACCTTCGTTCATCAGCGTATGGTAAGGATGATGAATATGGTAATGAGTTTCCATGCCGCGCAGTTCGGCTTCAAACTGCTCTTTGGTCCAAGGTTTGTTATCGCTGCTCATGGTGCATCCTTTATAAATCGATTTCCAGACCGTCGTAGGACACTTCAATACCGGCGGCATCGAGGATTTTACGCTGTTCGGAATCGTCGTCTAAAATCGGGTTGGTGTTGTTGATGTGAATCAAAATCTTGCGGGCTTTGGCCACGCCGTTTAACACTTCTATCATGCCGCCTTGGCCGGATTGCGGCAAATGGCCGATTTCGCGGGCTTTTTTGTGGCTGATGTTCTGCGTACACATTTCGTCGTCGGTCCAGAAGGTGCCGTCCACCAGTAAACAATCGACGGTTTGCATCGCCGCCATCACATGCGGTTCAATTTCGCCCAGACCGGGGGAATAAAACACCTTTTTGCCGGTGGAAATTTGTTCGATAATCACGCCGATATTGTCACCGTCATGCGGGTCATGTCGATGTGGTGAATAAGGCGGCGCTTTGCTTTTTAAGGCTTGGGTGTAAAAACGCAAATCGTCAATGCCGGGAATGGTAAAGCTGCTGCCGTCGTAGGGGATCGGATGGTGGTTGACCGTGCAGTAATCCGCCAGCATGTTGAATAACGGGAAGCCGGTGGTCAGGTCTTGCTTGACCATTTCCGTACAGTAAACGTCCAGCGGTTTGCCTTCGCGCAGCATCAATAAGCCGGTGGTATGGTCGATCTGGCTGTCGATCAGCATGATCGCTTTAATGCCGGTATCGCGCACCCCTTGTTTAGGCTGGATAGCGGGAAACGCTTCCAGTTGGGCGCGAATGTCGGGAGAGGTGTTAAACAGCAACCAGTTAAGGTTGTCGGTGCTGACCGCAATCGATGACTGGGTACGGGCTGAGCCGTTCATTTCCTTGTGCCGCAAACGGTGGCAATTATGGCAGTTGCAGTTCCATTGAGGAAAACCGCCGCCTGCGCCTGAACCGAGAACTCTGATTTTCATAATTTGGAGGGAGCTTAAATTTTAGAGGGATAAAAACTAAATGATACGGGAGTGAATTACTCCTACCTAAAGGAAGGAGCTTCCAGCTTCAACGGGGCGATGCTCGGCATAATGCGGAGTCTAAAGTCCCCTCAACTGGCAGTACCGCTGATTCCCAGCGGCAGGCTGACTTAGGGCGACCAGCGCCATCAGCACAGAAAAAATCATACCCGGATGCAAATGAAAAATCAAGAGCGTCCTTACATCCCCTACCTGAAGGAAGGGGTTTTACGGACAAACTGGATAAAAGGCATCAGGCAAAAAAAAGGGGCTCTTGATGAGCCCCTTTTTAGGTCTACGCCAATGGTTAAGTTGGGGTATGTTGTTTAACGATTGTAAATATACATTGTGACTTCAAAACCGAAACGCAGGTCTGTGTAGCTTGGTGTTTCCCATTTCATCGTGAACCTCCAGAAGTGTTTAAATTATTAGGACAGCTTGATCAAGTAAGCTGATCGAAGTATACGATGAACTTTTTTTTAGCGCAACTGCAATAGATTCTGCAGGTATTGCTCGCCGTCCCACAAGCTTGTCAGTAATGACTATTATCGTTAGACTCCTGATAATGGTTACATGTTGCAATCCACCGACCTCATCTGTCGAATGACAAAGCCATCGACAGATGAGGTCGGTGGCTTTCCTCGCCGTGAACGAGGAGCTTACCAGAGGATAACGATGCGAATACATCGTTGTTAAATCTAACGATTCTCCCTTTAGGGAGGTTTTAAACCAGCAAGGAAATTTGATGAAGTCGGCTATACCCTTAACACGTTATCGATTTTTCTTTGGCACTGACGGTCAACCCCATCTGCCTGCATATCCTGGATCTGCTTGGCGCGGCGCCTTTGGCCATGCACTAAAAAAAGCGGTGTGCGTAGTTCGTAACACCCCATGTAATCAATGTATGTTGAGAAGCGCCTGCGCCTACAGCTACATTTTTGAAACGCCGCCACCGCTTAATAGTGAAAAAATGCGCAAATACACAGCGGCTCCGCATCCGTTTGTATTTTGTTTTTCTTCGCCGACAGCGTTAATAGATTCAGCTTACGCATTGGATGTCATTCTGTTCGGACACGGCCAACGCTATTTGCCCTACATTATCCACGCCTTGCAAAAAGCCGGGCAAGATGGCATCGGCAGCCATCAACAGATTTTCAACCTGCAAAAAATTGACGTTATTAGCCAAAGCGAACAAAGCGAAACCGTTTATCAATATGGCGTACTCAAGGCTCAACAATCGACCGCCTTGCAGGCGCCGCCAACGATGCCGCAGCAAATAGAAATAACCTTTCACACCCCATTGCGCATTAAGCAGGAGGGTAAAAACCTGACGGCCGGAAACTTTCATTTCGGCGCTTTGTTCAGCACCCTGCTTAGACGCATTTCCATGATCAGTTATTTTCATACAGACACGCCACTGGAAACCGATTTTGCCGCACTGACCGCCAAAGCCAGAACCGTGCAATTTGCCCGGCAACAGCTCAAATGGTACGACTGGACGCGCTATTCATCACGGCAACAAACCGAAATGAACATGGGCGGATTAATCGGCAGCGTTCATTTGGATATGCAAGGTCTGGAAGCATTCTGGCCTTATCTCTGGCTGGGGCAATACACCCATGTCGGCAAAGGCACCAGCATGGGCATGGGCGCTTATTCCATCGGGAGCGATTGTGGGAGCGACGCCTTTATACCCTTTAGGGTGCACGTCGCGACTACCCGTTCAAATCGCGACGTAGGCGTCGCCCCTACAACCATGGCTGCTCTAAAATGAGTTTACTCGCCGTCACCGGACTTACCCCGCAGGTCGTGACCGAAACCTTGTATGCAATTCATCAGCAAGGCCAAATGTTGCCTAAGCAAATCCACATCCTTACCACTGCAGAAGGCTATCAGCGGGCGCGGCTGACCTTAATTAACGACGGTTGGCTGGCGCGCTTTTACCGTGACTACAACCAGCCTCAACCGGATTTTTCCGAACGCCATATCCATATTTTGCAACACGCCAACGGCGACGCTTTAGTTGACATTCGCACCCAAGCCGACAATCAAGCCATGGCTGACAGTATTACCGAATGGATCAGAAGCCTGACCGCAGACCCTAACACCTCGCTGCACGTTTCCATCGCCGGTGGCCGTAAAACCATGGGCTTTTACGCCGGTTACGCGCTGTCATTGTATGGCCGTGCGCAAGACCGTCTCAGTCATGTTTTGGTCTCAGCCGACTACGAATCGCACCCGCAGTTTTACTATCCCACACCGTATTCTCAAGTTATCTACGGTAACGATCCCACCCGCAAACCCCTGGACACCCAAAATGCCGAAGTCATGCTCGCCGATATTGCCTTTGTGCGCTTGCGCCACGGCTTGGATAGCGCCTTGCTGCAAGGCCAAAGCAGTTTTAGCGTATCGGTTGCCAAAGCCCAGCAAGCGCTAGATCCTGCACATTTAAGCATTGATTTACAACGACGCCGCATCAACGCCCAGGATACCTTTATCAAACTGATTCCTACCGACCTCGCTTTTTATAGCTGGTTGCTAAAACGCCAATTAGCCGCACAAGCATCCCTCGTTTGCCCCTGCGACGGCGCACCTGACCTTGACTACGCCGAACAATATTTACAGGAATACCGGCTGATTAACGGCGAACTGGGCGGCGCTGACCGTACCCGGAAAGCACTGCACCAGGGCATGAGCAAAGCCTTTTTTGAGCAGCGCAAATCACGCATTAACAAAATCTTGCAGCAAACCTTGTCACACGCTGCTTCGGCTTATTTGATCAGCGCCGTGGGCAAACGCCCGCAAACCCGCTATCAGATAATGCTGGATGCACAACAGATTCACTATCAACAGGAGAATAAAGCATGACCATTAAGCCATTGCTCGAACAGTCCAGCCGCATTGCCTTAGCGGCTTTTCTGCATGATTTAGGGAAATTCGCTGAGCGGGCAAAAATCCCGGTTAACCAGGAAACCCTGGACGTCAACAAACAGCTCTATTGTCCGCACCGTAAAAAATTTACTGACGACAAGGGTTGGTTTAGCCATGTCCACGCCGCCTACACCGGCCTGGCAATGGATTTGATTGAAGAGTCGATGCCCGAATTAACCGGCGCTGATTTTGCGCCTTTCGGCTCATGGAAAACCCAAGACGTTGATGATTCCTTTATCAATGCAGCGGCCAAACACCATAAACCGGAAACCTTTCTGCAATGGATTATCGCCACCGCCGACCGCGTGGCATCGGGTTTTGACCGGGAAGAATTTGAACAATACAACCAAGCCGACGAAGGCACCTCCACCGGTAAAAACCATTACACCGCACGACAACTGCCACTGTTCGAGCAGATTCGGTTAAATAGCGACAGCCAGCAACAATATGCCTACCGTTACCCACTCAAACCCCTGTCACCCAACAGTATCTTTCCGGTTAAAGCCGCCAACTGCGAAGGCAACGACGACAAGTCTGCACAAGATGAATATCTAAAACTCTGGCAAAGTTTTACCGACGCGCTAAAACTGATGCCCAAGTCGCACCGTAACAACTGGTCATTATGGTTAGATCATTTTGAAACCGTATGGGGCGTTTATACCCAAGCGATACCTTCGGCAACCGCATTTAATATCCGCCCAGATGTGTCGTTGTACGACCATTCCCGTGTTGCGGCAGCCTTGGCGACAGCGTTATGGCGCTATCACCACGAATTCAAGCGGACGGATGCAGAAGCGGCCAAAGACCTTAAAGATCAGGAAGAAAGCTGGACAGAAAACAAATTTTTACTGATTCAGGGTGACTTTTTCGGCATTCAGGATTTCATCTTTGCCAGCGGCGGCGAAACCAACAAACGTGCAGCCAAACTGTTGCGCGGACGTTCTTTTTACGTGTCACTGCTCAGTGAATGTGCCGCGTTAAAAGTGTTGGATGCGTTAGATTTACCGTCCACCAGCCAAGTGATTAATGCCGCCGGAAAATTCATGATCGTTGCCGCCAATACCCCGGCAATAGTCGAAAAACTACAGGAAGTGCAACAAGAACTCGATAGCTGGTTTTTGGCGCACAGCTGGGGGCAAGCGGGCGTTGGTCTAGCCTGGACAGAAGCGTCTTGTAATGATTTTCGTCGCAATTCTGATAATCGCGACGTGGGCGTCGCTCCCACAGTGGGAGCGACGCCCACGTCGCGACTAAAAACAGCCAGTCCCTACCAACAGCTCATCAAAAAACTATTCGATCAACTGGACATCATCAAAAACCAGCGTTTCAACCTGTGCGCCAACACAGCAGCTCCTATTATTTTCAACGACTTCCTCGACGGCTTTGATAATGACAAAGGTGTGTGCAAAATTGACGGTCGCTCGCCGGCAAAAATATTGCTCAATAATGACATTTGGATAAGCGAGCTTGCCAATGACCAAATAAACACGGGCACTTGGCTGGCAAAAGCAGAACGGGAACGCATCTTGATCACCCGTAAGTCGCTGGGCATGGATACCGCTTTAAAAATCCCCATCTTTGGTTACCACATCAGCTTTGCAGAAAACGAAGATGGACAGGGTAAATTCGGTGAACAAGTCAAAAACGGCAATTTGCTTAGAGCGTGGGATTTCTCCTTACCCAAATCAGCCGATCAAGCACTATGGAACGGCTACGCCCGGCGTACTATCAACGCCTACATACCGTTATTCGACGACAAAGCCCAGGCCGAAGCCGCATTAGGAAAATATGCAGGCGAAGACAAGCTAGTTTTAGAGGATGCCAAAACCCTTAACCATATTGCCTGTGAAGATCAAACCTTGCAGGACAATCACCAATGGCAAGGCATCAGCGCCTTATCGACGCTAAAAGGCGATGTCGACAACCTCGGCACCATCTTCCAAAACGGCTTGGGTGACGACACCAGCTTTAGCAAAACCGCTGCGCTATCCCGGCAAATAAACAATTTTTTTACCGTCTATTTGCCGTGGCTATGCCAATCAGATGATCAATACCGAAATACTTACACCGTGTTTGCCGGTGGCGATGACTTCTTTTTAATTGGCCCGTGGCTATCGCAAATCAAATTGGCATCTAAAATTCGGCAAGCTTTTCAAGATTATGTCGCCAGCAATCCTGAAGTACACTTTTCGGCAGGTATCAGCACCACCAAGCCCGGCCTGCCGATAGGGCAGCTAGGAGACATGGCAGAAACTGCCTTGGAACAAGCCAAGGGACATAATCCTAAAGATGAAATGTTAGCACCCAAAAACGCAGTAACCTGCTTCAACCAACCCATGTTTTGGGATGAATTCACCGCCTTGGAAACTAGAAGAAGTCGCCTACAAGAACTCAGCCAAGACAACAGCCTGAGTACCGGCTACGTCTACGGCTTGCTCACCTTGATTGACATGGCGGAAAAAGTGGGAGAAAGACCGGAAAACGCCCTTTGGCACAGCTATTTCGCTTACCGCACCGTGCGCATGCTGGAGCGCAACAAGCAACTCGACAAAGATCAGCGCAAACGGCGGCAAGCAGAACTCGCCGAAGAAATTGCTAATGCCGGTATTATCCGGCATGGCGGCAATTACCGGGTGGCGCTGTTTTGTCATCTGTACCAGCAACGCTAAATGTGGAAGCAGCTGTGGGAGCGACGCCTACGTCGCGACTAACACCACAGCAAATCGCGACGTGGGCGTCGCTCCCACATCTAACAACAACCAATAACATAAACACAGGACAACAGCATGGACATCAAACTCAGCAAGACCGATAACAAACTAGACCCGGACTTGTTCAACACCCTTGCCAAAAATGCCGCTATAGAAGTCGCAAGCGGCGGGGATAGAATCAACAAATCGACCCAGCTCAGAAAATTCTATGATGAACTGGTGCTATGGGATAACAAAGTGCAGCTTCATCCGGAAAAATTCGATGAATATCTGCCTTTTATCCGCATGCTCAATGCCAAAGTGGCCTACGCAGAAGGCCGTAAACTGGTCGATAGAAATTTTGTTGGCTTGCTCAACAGCGGCTTAAAACAAGTCATCTGCCCCGAAACATTACACACCTTCAAATTGTTCATGGAAGCCTTCATGGGTTTTTACAAACAAGTAAGAGACAAAGACTAAAGGAGACTTAACCATGCAACTCACCAACATCCAAAAACTCACCGGCCAAATCGAACTGCTCAGCGGCCTGCATATCGGCAGCGGCAACACCGAAATTCATATCGGCGGCACCGACAACCCGGTCATCAAAAACCCCATCACCCAGCAACCGTATATCCCCGGTTCCAGCATTAAAGGCAAAATGCGCAGTTTATTAGAATGGCAACTCGGCGTAGTCAGCCAAACCGACGGCCACCCGTTAAGTTTCAAACACCTGAAAAATTTGGACAATAAGCTATTGGCACCCGCCAAAGCCTTGATAAAACTGTTCGGCGGCGCACCCGATGGCGACATTGCTCCAGAGTTGCTCACCGAAATTGGCCCCAGCCGCCTAGCATTTTGGGATTGTTCACTGGTTGCCGAATGGGTCGAAGAGATGGATAAGAAAAACCTATTGCTCACCGAAGTCAAAATGGAAAATACCATTGACCGCATCAAAGGCACCGCCGAGCATCCGCGCAACACCGAGCGCGTCCCCGCTACCGCCAAATTCGACTTTAATCTGACCATTCGCGTCCATGATGGCGAAGACCTGAGCGAAACCTTATTAACCGGCCTTAAATTATTGGAACTCACCGGCTTGGGCGGATCGGGTTCACGCGGCTACGGTAAAATTGCCTTCCGTAATCTACAACTCGATGGACAAGATTTTCAAAGCAAACTCGATCAACTTAAGTTACAAGAGGTGGCCTAATGCAACCGATACGCCAAATCTATTCAGATGCGCCCAGCAGCATCAGCATTCCCGAAGAACTTCAACATACCCCTGTCGAAGTGATTATCTGGCCGCTGAATAAAACCGATGTCAGCACAGACATTGAAACCGATGACAACGGCTGGCCATTAGGTTTTTTTGAAGAAACGGCAGGGTGTTTGGTTGACGACCCTATTGAACGTGCGCCACAAGGCGAATACGAACAACGGCTGGAGCTGAAATGATTTTTTTACTCAATGACGGCTTAACCGATTGGGAGGTTTAAATGAAGGCGTATCAGATAACCTTAAGCCTGCAATCGGCTTTTGCCACCTCCTTAAAAGGCGATACCTTGTTTGGGCAACTATGCTGGGCGCTGCGTAATCGCCTGGGTGAAACCCGATTAAATGAATGCCTGCAAGGCTACACAGACCATCAACCGTTTGCCGTCATATCTGACGCATTTCCAGAAGGCTACCTGCCCCTGCCGAAATTACCGGGTTGTTTTTACCAACTTCCGCCAGATGAAGATCGTAAAGCGGTAAAAAAACGTACTTGGTTGCCGGAAACCGAACTGCAACAGCCCATGAAGCAATGGCTCTGTCAGTCCGTCAACGCTAAGACTATTGCCAGTGGGAGCGAAGTTCGTGAGAGCGACGCCTTTATGCCCTTTAGGGTGCACGTCGCGACAAAACACAGCAACCTCAGCGAAAAACACCCGCAACCCCACAACACCATCAACCGCCACAGCAACACCACCGGCGAAAACGGCTTTGCGCCTTTCAGCATAGACCAAGAGTGGTTTAGCCCAGGCTTGCGTTGGCACCTCTACCTGTTGCTCGATACCACAAAACTCAGCATCGAACAATGCCAACAATGCCTAAGCGACATCGGCCAATTTGGTTTTGGTAAAGACGCCAGCATCGGCATGGGTAAATTCCACATTGAAAATATCCAAGAACAACCCTTACCTGCACAAGACAACGCCAACGCCTGTTTAACACTCGCGCCCTGCGCCCCGCAAGGCTTAAGTTTTGACGGCCCAAACAGCTATTACCAACTATTCACCCGCTTTGGCCGTCATGGCGACATTGCCGTACATCAGGAAGGCAAGCCGTTTAAAAATCCGCTGTTATTGGCACAAACCGCCGCTGTGTTTGCAACGGCGCCACCTAAATCGGGCTTTATCGGTCAAGGCATAGGCGGCCGTGGTGAATTATCCAAAACACTCAAAGCCACCGTACATCAAGGCTATGCCCCGGTAATTGCGGTGTATTTGGATGTAGATGCAAATGTAGGAGCGACGTCTATGTCGCGACTAGCACAAGCCAATCGCGACGTAGGCGTCGCTCCCACAAAACAGCTCCCGAAAAATTGCTTCCACAACGGCTAGGCACATTTATGACAAACTTTTTAAATCACTACACGCTGAAATACACGCCACTATCGCCCATTCATATCGGCACCGATGAAAGCTACCAGCCGGGCAACTATGTCATTGACGACCAAGCAGGCGCCTTATACAGCTTTGACAGCCACGCCGCATTAGCCGGATTGACTGCCAGCGATAGACAGCAATTGTTAGCCATCGTCAACAGCAAGCCGGACGACACCTTATTGACTAAAGTGCAGGCATTCTTTCATCATCACCGGGAAAAATTACTGGCCTTTGCCATGCCACCTGTTCCGACTGCAAGCGGCATCAAATCCTTGTACGAAAAACGTATTGGCAAGACCGCTCAACACGAAGGCCAGGGCAGGCGAGTCATCAACAAACTGGAAATCGAGCGTACCTTTTACAATCCCGTTAACGGCCAACCCTTGTTACCCGGCAGTAGCATTAAAGGTGCCATTCGCACCGCCTTACTCGATGGTATCAATAACGCAAAACCGTTAATTGACCGTAACGAACGCAACCAACAACTGCAAAAACGTTTATTCGATGGCGCATTCCACACCGACCCCATGCGCCTTGTCTCTATTGGTGATGCTGGCTGGCAAGGGAATCCCGACAAACCCGCTTGTCAGATTCAGTTTGCCGTCAACCGTAAACGCCAACCTGTCATCAAAGATGGCCAGTTAGTTAAATCACAAGCCGAAGCCAGCAATCTCTATCAGCTTTTGGAATGCGTAGTACCCCACCATTATCAAAGCTTCACAGGCAGCTTAACTTTACACAACACCCAATCAGTCGCCCAAAATAATAGCAAACTGCCCAAACAACAGTTGCATTGGACAGCAAAAGACCTTACCCAAGCCTGTAACGCCTTTTACATGCCGCTATTTTGGCAAGAACTGGATGCCATGAAAGAGCGCGGCTATTTGAACGCCGATTGGCTAAAACAAATGGAACAATTGCTCAGTGACGGCTTATTGAAACGCCTGAATGACGGCGATGCCTTTTTGCTTCGCGTTGGTCGTCATAGCGGCGCCGAGGCGCTAACACTGAACGGTGTTCGCAGTATCAAAATAATGCAAGGCCGTAATGAGCGACCCGTATGGGAAAAACAACCCAAAACCTGGTGGCTGGCCGCTGATGATGTCAGCAATAAACAAGGACTATTGCCGTTTGGTTGGCTGTTGGTCGAAATTAACCCAAAAACACCCGATAGCGCCCTGCAACAATGGTTGGAAAATGGTAGCAGCGATTTAAGCGCCTGGATGCAACAGCAATTAGCCAAACAAAACACACTTAAGCAAAAAGTCGAACTAATACAGCAGCAAGAACAACAAAAAATAGAGGCCGAACAGCAGCTAGCCGAACAAACCCGCTTGCAACAACAAGCCGACCAACAACGCCTAGCCGAATTATCGCCGCTTGAACGTGACATCGAACAGTTACTCAAAGCCAATAAAGACCCTAATAAAAAAGATTACCTGATATTACTGGATGCCGCAAAAACCGGGCGTTGGCAAGATGATGATAAGCAATCAGTTTTGGAACGGATTAAATCGTTGATGCAGCAAGTCGGCGACTGGAAGCCAACCACCCAGAAAAAAGATCCCAGTAAAGATAAGGAACATCAACGAACCCTAGAAGTATTAAAACATTTGGAGAAATAACCATGCAGCCAATACAACCCAATATAAAAGAACAACCAAAATCAGATACCGCTGGACTGGCCGATTGGTTTTTTTGAAGAGACTGCGGGTTCTATTCCCGATTTTCCAGAACGGGAGCATCAAGGTGAATATGAAGAGCGATTGGAGCTGGAATGATTCATTGGTGCCAATATCTATTTTACCGGCGCGCCACCAACACTGCACTTTCAAATGCCGATAAAAAGCCAATTGCGTACAAAAATAAGTACAACTACAATGCTAAAACTTCCCACTCAGCAGAAATAACAGCCATGGACACAATCAACTATTCGACATTCCGTAGCAACCTGGCCAGTGTACTTGACAAAGTCAACGATAATCATGTGCCGGTATTAGTCACTCGGCAGAACGGCAAACCGGCTGTTATTTTGTCCTTAGAAGACTATAACGCTTTTGAGGAAACCGCTTATCTCATGGCCAGTCCCACCAATGCCCAGCGTCTGAATCAAGCCATTGCCGAAGTCGAAGCCGGTCAAGTCATCCGGCATGAGATGCTTGAAGAATGATTTTGGCTTGGGCAGAACACGCTTGGGACGATTATTTGTATTGGCAAACAACAGACAAGAAAACCTTAAAACGCATCAACACCCTGATCCAGGATATTAAACGCCATCCTTTCACAGGTGTGGGTGATCCTGAACCGTTAAAACACAACTGGTCTGGCTATTGGTCAAGGCGTATTGATCGTGAACATCGGTTGATATACAAAGCCGATGCAACGACTATAATCTTCGTGCAGTGCCGATACCATTACTGAGAAAATGGATGCCCGACTTTGCCGGTGATAATAAACAAAAAGTAAAACTGAAACAGCGCAGCCAAAAAGTGCTGACTTATTTGCAAGATTGATTATGGCTATCCCAACTATGAAAACAAAACTTGTGGGAGCGACGCCTACGTCGCGACTAAGACAAAAAACCAACCCCCACAGCAAAAACCTACGCAAAGGCCGCCACTCAGAAACCAACCAAATTTATCAAATCACCACCGTAACCGAAAACCGGACACCTATCTTTAAAGACTTCAACAGAGCCAGAGCCTTAATCCAGCTATTAAAAAATGAACAACAGCTTGGCAGAGCAGATACCTTAGCCTTCGTGGTCATGCCCGACCACCTGCATTGGATGATGACATTAACCAGCGCAACAGAGCTGTCCAAAATCATGCACAGCGTGAAAACCCTTTCCGCCAAAGAGTTTGGCCGCCCTTTTTGGCAGGAAGGTTACCATGATCATGCACTGCGCAAAGAAGAAGACATCGTGGTTATTGCCCGCTACATCGTCGCCAACCCCTTGCGCGCCGGATTGGTCAAACGCATTGGTGATTACCCGCACTGGGATGCAAAATGGCTATAGCCAATGTGGGAGCAACCCCCTGTAGGAGCGACGCCCACGTCGCGACTAGCACTAAAGCCAATCGTTGTGGGAGCGACGCCTACGTCGCGACTAGCACTAAAGCCAATCGTTGTGGGAGCGACGCCTACGTCGCGACTAGCACTAAAGC
>JAGXGY010000045.1 GCA_024636505.1 Methylobacter sp.
CGTAATGACGGCATAAAACCGACTCTGTAGGCCGCAGAGGAGCAAGCGTTTCTATCATGCTGCATAAATGGGCCAAATAATGCCGTCTTAGTACCGAATCCTGAGGAAGACAGCTGTTGATTTCTGTCGGCTCTTTTGTTTGCGGCTTTGTAGACGCCGCTGTATTAACTATTAATTTAGGTTCTGGGGGAGTCGCAATCATGGTATCGGCTGATTGTGAGTCTGCCGCAGTAGGCTCGGCATTGCCTACAGGCTGGTCGACTACTTTGATTTCTGGCGATTGCTTTTTCAACTCTGGAGTTTTAGGTTCGCTAATGTGTGCTTCTTTTGTTGAGCGCGAAGAGCATTTTTTATATTTGTTAAAAACAATGAAAATTGTTATTAACAAAGCAAGTACAACGATGATTTCAAGTGCATCCATAGTAGCTATCCTGATTTAAAAGTGAATTGAATTAAGGTCATTAGATGTTAAAAGTTTTGTTTAACGTTAAACAAAAAACTATCATGAATTGGGGGGCATGGCAATAAGTAACAAAACCAGCCATAGGCCGCCATTCAGCCGCACCTTCGCGCATTGAAGTCTTAAAAATTGGGAGTAGCGAGGATGCTTATAGATGAGTATTCAACTTAGTCGAACACAATGGCCAACGCCCATACGTTACTATGATCGACTTGGCTTTATCGGGCGCGGATTGGGGAGGGGATGCATACCCCTTCCCAATCGTTGGCGTCATCCCAACGGGATGTTTCCTTATTGCTTATGATATGTGCTTGCACGATACTTTTATTTTTTGTTAAAAAGCAATCACCAGCCGCGCTTAATAATTTTACATTGAACTTTAACGTTAGATAGATAACAACGGTATTTGCCTTTGACGTCTCCTTCGCATTCGTCACAAACTACGGTCCCCGTATCTTTAATTTCCGAAAGTGACCAGCCATAGCCTTCATGTTGGCACATGAGCTCAGTAGATTTCTTAACTCTGTAAGGCTTTTGCGCTTTGGCTGTGGCTATTTCTTTTGTTGTACAGCCCGGCGAAGATTGTAGATTTCCTTGTGTTTCCTTATAAACCCATTCGTCCACATTTAATGCCATTGTGGTTCCGGAAAAAAAAGATAAAATTAGCATGAGTGTTATTACTTTAAAGTTCATTTAGTGTTCTCCAAGTTTCGAAAAGACTGTTATTAAAAACAATCTGTTATTATTATAATCTGTAATTTCTCATTAGCTATAGGCAATTGGCGGCTTTTATTCATCACGAAGAGCATAAAAAAAGCCATAACTTCGTGGTTATGGCTTTTTAAGCCTGTCTAGCGATATGGGTAGTAATCGGCTAAGCACACCTTAACGCTGCTTGCGTTTATGCCAGATATAAAAGCCGGTACCCATGCATAGCAACGGTATGATAATCAAGAAACCGAAGCCGATAATGCCGACGCTGAGCTGGCTTAATTGCAGGCTTTTATCGCTTGCAATTTTGGCCGGGATGTCGATAAACCGGTCATCATGAATCAGCCAGTTGATCATTCTTAAGCCCATGTCCAGATTGCCGACATTGCCGAGATAAGTGTTGGATAGAAAATCGCCGTCACCCACCACCACGATGCGCTGCTGCGTTTTTTTACCAAGGTCGCGGGTTAATGCATAGGCAAAGGCAAGCGGGCCTTGTTTTTCGTCGCCGTCGGCATCGAAAACAATTTTTCCGGCTATCGGGCCGGTTTCTGTCCATGACTGTGAGACGCTTTTGAGTAACTCCACGGGGTGAAAATCGGTTTCCTCGCCGATTGCCAGCGCGGCAGTAACCGGATAAACGGTTATAGTCTGAAAGCCTTGGGTGATCGGATGAACACTATAATCGCTGGCGAGCACGAAGCTGGGGTCGTTAATGCCGTAAAGCTTGGAACTGCTGTCTACCAGAGTTCCCGGAAGCTGGCGCAAACCCAGGAGCTGTTGCAAGGCGTCCAAATGGGGGTTGCCCGGATCGGTCAGCAACAGCAGGTTGCCGCCTTGCTGGACATAGCGTTTGATCAGTTCCAGTTCAGCTGCCAGTAACGGCACGACCGGGGCGGTGATCACCAGCAACGCGGAGTTGCTTGGAATGTCGGGCATGGTCGCCAGATTGATGGCTTGGGCCTTGATTTTACGGCGATCCAGTTCCTTGCTGAATTGGCCTAAATCGAAATTGGCGATGCCGTCAGCCGCGCGCTCGCCGTGGCCGGTCAGGAAAGTGACCCAGCGTTCATCGGCATTTGCCAGTTGCAGCAGCGCATTGGTCAGCGATGATTCGTCGATAAAGTTCAGTTTTTCAGTGCGCCCTTGGTAGTCGACAATAATCGCGCCGGTCGCGCCTATATTCAGTTCGCGTATTTTTTCCGGCTGCGCTCCGGGGTCGATAAAGGTCAGCGTTAGCTCGGCTTTATGGCGTTTATAGCGGTTGATCAAGTGTGAAATCTGGCTTCTTAGCGCGGGGTCTTTTTTAATAAAAGCGGTGATAACTATTTCACCTGGCATCGATTCCAACAGTTTTTGCGATGCCTGAGACAGCGTATTACCGGCATTGCCGGTTATGTCGGTTTCAATGCTGTAGCGGGTGCTGATCCAGGCCAGTGTGCCGAGCATGCACAATAGAACCAGGATAATGAGCCCGTTTTTCAAGCGGATTTGCTGGTGTTTATGAGGCGATATTTTCATTTTTGCAAGCGCTCATTGTCGAGACTGCGGATACTGAGTGCGATAAAGGTGGTGATAAACAGCAAAAAGTAACTGACGTCGACCGAGCTGATCAGACCGCTTTGGATGTTCTGGAAATGCCTGAGAATCGACAGGTATTCAAACAGTTCGCTACGTTGATCTGTCAGACCGGATGTCCAGTCTACAATCCACAATAGCAGCAAAACACCGAAAGTACTCATCGCGGCAACAGTCGGATGACCGGCGATGCAGGACATAAACAGGCCGATTGCGGTAAACGCAGTAACCAGCAACAGTAAGGCTAAAATATTGGCAAACAATTTACCCAAATCCAGTTCGCCGCCGCCCAGTAAAGATAATGGCATCAGGGTGATCAGGGCAATGATCAATAGCATCAGTCCGAGTATGCCGACATACTTGCCGAGGATAATGTCGATAGTGGAAACCGGCGCGGACAACAGCAAAGACAGGGTTTTATTGCGCCGTTCTTCGCAAATCAGACGCATGGTTAATAGCGGCGTGACCAGTAACAGAATAATGGCCGCGTTGCCGAATAAGGGCGGCACGATAATGTCGGTCAGCCCCGGCGCGCCTTCGATGGAAGCCAGTTTGGGCTGGAGCGAGGTAAAGGCTTCGACCTGGGTTAAAAACAAGAATGCCAGAATGAATTGCAATATGGCCAATATTGTCCAGGCCATCGGCGATAAAAACAGGGTTCTGAATTCGCGGGAAGCAATGGTTAAAATCATGGTGATTACTCGGTTGACGAAATAGAACGCAGATGACGCAGATTAGACCGATTTACGCGGATCTTTTAAATCAGTATTTATTAGTGTTACGGGTTCTATTTCAATATGGGTTAGATAACCACAAAAAATCTTGTTAAATCATAAACAATCTGCGTCATCTGCGTTCTATTGGTTTATAGTAATAAATCAAATTCATAATTCGCGATGGTCTTTGGTTAGGCTAATAAAAATATCTTCCATCGACCTTTTTATCGGGGTCAGTTCCTGTAATCCCCATCCGGCGGTAATGATGTGTTCGGCAATTTGTTCGACCGGATTGGCGGTGACGCTGTGGTGAATTTTGATCCGGTTTTGGCTCATGGTTTCGATAGAACTGATGCCGGGGAGCGTTAGCAAACTGTTAATGTCAGGCACTAGCCGGGTGGTGATTTGCAGAGTGCCGGTATCCATTTGCCGGTTAAGTCCGGCTATGGTTTCATTCAAGATCAGCTGTCCCTGATGAATGATTTGCACATGGGAGCAGGATTCCTGCACTTCGGTCAGTATATGGGTAGACAGGATCACCCCATGATCTTGTCCCAGCTCCCGAATTAAGGTGCGTATTTCCCGGATTTGTATGGGATCGAGACCAACCGTCGGTTCATCAAGCACGATAACTTCAGGGTTGTGCAAGATGGCCTGAGCAATGCCGACGCGCTGCTGAAAGCCCTTGGACAGATTGACGATTAATCGCTCGGCAACCTCGGTTAAACCGCAACGCTCTTTGGTTCGGTTGATCGCATCAGTAACGGAACTTTTGGCTACGCCGTGCAGTCTGGCGCAATACAGCAGAAATTCCTGAACGCTTAGCTCTTTGTATAGCGGCGGTGTATCGGGCAAATAGCCCAGATTCCGTTTAGCGGCTTTGGGTTGGTCGAGCAGGTCGAAGCCGTTGATTGTGATTTGCCCGGCGCTGGGTGCGAGATTGCCGCATAGCATCTGCATGGTGGTGGTTTTGCCTGCGCCGTTGGCACCTAAAAAACCGAGTACTTCGCCTTTGGCTAAGGTAAAGCTGACATCGTTAACGGCACAATGTTTGCCGTAATAACGGGTCAGGTGCTGGGCTTCGATCAGGGTAGTCATACGGAAGGCTAAAGCTGTTTCAGCAGGATTTGCAATTCAGCTTGAATTTTTTTACGGTAAAACAGGAACTTCCAGCGGGTGCCGCCGCATCGTTTCCAAAGAATGGCCGAACGTATTCCGGCCAATAAACAAGCGCGTATTTTATTGACGACATCGGGCTTGGATAAGTATTCCTGTTCACCATTAACCATGATTCTTGGTTGCAGGGTGCTGACGGTGGTGTGATAAATCTCGCCGAGATTTGCCAGTACATTTTCATGGAGTAGGCCGAAATGTTCCGATTGCGCCTGGGCACGTTCAATCCCGGTAAAAATGGTTTTAAGCATGGCCGGTTGCTTGGCTAGTTGATTCTCCAGAAAAACCAGCGACGCGGCATAGCGCGCTTGTTCGGGATTGGCAATTTTAAGGCCGGTCATTTGATCGTTAAGCTGTAAAATCCCCAGATTAATGCCTGATAAACCGCCGTAAACATTGGCTACACCCTGTTCATCACTGATGAACAGACTGCCTATGCTGGCTTCAAGGGCGGACGAATCGGCGGTGCCGGTCGTTGCCAATTGTTGAACCAGTGCAGCTGCCTGGGAAATACCCGCAAGAGCGAGCGTTTGGTTGGCGATGGTGTTTAATAACATAATTATTTTATAGTACCCATAATGTCTTTTGCCCAGTTTATGCTTTTAATGTAAGCATCGCCAATAATAGATTGGTCAACATTCCTAAATGATACGGATGAAATGTCCCAGCGCTCATAGCTGATAACACAGTTAAGCGCTTCACCGCCCAGTCCTTCTTTGTGCAATATGGCTGAAACAATATCATCGGCTAAAGGCAATTGGCTAAGCGCTTCATCCAAGGATATATCCAGCAAGCTATCCAGATTGGACAAGATGCCAATCAGGAAAAAATTGTCTGATTTATTGCCGCTCAGATAGGCCAGTTCTTCACACATTCTGCCGCGTATTAAGGCGTTTTGCATGACCGCTTCCGGTTTTTCGGATAAGGAAGCCAGCGTCAATATATTTATCCAGCGTTTTATTTCGACCAGCCCCAGATAGGAAATAGCATGGCTAATGGACGAGACTTTATTGGGTAGTGCGAAAAATGCGGAATTGATATAATGCAGCAGTTTATAGCTGAGTCCGACATCCAGTGAGATTATCCTGGTCAGGTCTGCAAGTGCTACGTCGGGGTTGTTGACGGTGCTTAACAATTGAATGGCTGCGGTTTCATTGACGCTGACGCGCTTGCCGGAAACTAGGTTGGGTTTGTTGAAAAAGAAACCCTGGAAATAATCGCAGCCTAGTTCGAGCAGGTATTGATATTCGGAGTAGCTTTCTACTTTTTCTGCGAGCAGTTTTACCCGGTAGGGCTTGAGACGCGTGATCAGTTCTCGTGTTTTGGATTCGCCCATTTCCAGAATATCCAGCTTGATAATATCGGCAAATTCCACCAGCGGCGTCCAGGCGTCGGAAAAGACAAAGTCGTCCAGTGCGATGATATAGCCTAGATTTGACAGTTCTTTTAGGTTGGTGATAATGGTTGCGTCGATGTCAACATTTTCCAATACTTCAACAACAACTCGATCTTTAGGAAGGCGTAAAGGGGTTTTGTCCAGGATGTTTTGCGTCGTAAAATTAATAAAGGCTTTGTGAGGTCCGACTATAGCGTTAAGGCCAAGCTCTAAAATGGTATCGGTAATGACCTGATTGGTCGCTTGGGTAGCGCCATCCTTATGATTCAGATCGAAATCATTGCCCCTAAAAAGGAGTTCGTAGGCGTAGATATTCAGCTGCTGGTCAAAAACCTGTTGACGCCCGATGATAATGTCTGCCATTTTAATTGCTAGAGGTATTAAGTTTAACTATTTGTAGGTCGGGTTTAGCGTAAAATCCGAAATATAACCCAATTTATACCATGATTATCGACTATCAGTCGAGTATGATATGGGCAATACTTCACTGCACAAGAGGGCATAAAAATGACTGAATCTGTATCGTTAAATGTTACCGGCATGAAATGTGGCGGTTGTGAAACCAATGTGACCACTAAGCTGCAAGCCATCGATGGCGTATTGTCGGTTAAGGCATCAAGCAAAGACAAAATAGTTAAGGTCGACTTTGATGCTGGAAAAACCAGTCTGGATGTTATTACCGATGCTATTACTGATGCGGGCTTTACCGTAGAGACAGCGTAATGAGTACCAACACTTCCGAAGATTTGCACTTATCCATTTTAGGTATGCATTGCGCCGGCTGCGTCAGTTCCGTTGAAGGCGCATTGGCGGCAGTTGACGGTGTGACCGAAGTCAGCGTCAATTTTGCTGATCATTCCTCCGTGGTTAAAGGCCATGCCGACCCTGAGCTGTTAATACAGGCGGTTAAGGAAGCAGGTTACGATGCGGCGGTGATGGAGGGATTTGAAGACCCTGCCGAACAGGAAGAACAAGAGTTGCAACGCTATCGGCAGTTGATGAAAAAAGCCTCGGTAGCGGCAACCTTCGGATTGTTGCTGATGGCCGCCGAGCATCTTGACTGGTTGCCGGAAATCGGTTCAGCAACCGGCTCATGGGTCTGGCCGGAAATTGCGCTGATCACTTTAAGCGTTATGATGTATTCAGGTTGGCATTTTTACAGCGGCGCCTATAAGTCGTTAATGCGGGGACAGGCTAACATGGATACCCTGATTGCGCTGGGCACCGGTTCGGCGTGGTTGTATTCGTGCATTGTGCTCGATTATTACGATACCCTGCCGTCGCTGGCTAAACATGCCTATTTTGAAGCGGCGGTGATGATTCTGGCGTTTATTAATTTTGGCTCCGGCTTGGAAACCCTGGCTCGAGGTAAAACCTCTAGCGCGATCAGGAAACTGATCGGTTTACAGCCGCGTACGGCCCGAGTGGTTAGGGATGGCGAAGAAATCGATATCGCTATCGAGCAAGTGGGCTTGGGCGAAACCTTGAGAGTCAGGCCCGGCGAGAAAATTGCCGTTGACGGTGTGCTGCTGGAAGGGCATTCCACGGTCGATGAGTCGATGCTGACCGGCGAACCGTTACCGGTAGAAAAAGCCGCTGGCGCCCAGGTGGTTGCCGGAACCATGAACCAGAGAGGTAGTTTTTTATTTACCGCAACCCGCATCGGCCGCGATACCGCATTGGCGCAGATCATTAAAAGCGTCCGTCAAGCGCAAAGCAGCAAACCGGAAATCGCCCGTCTTGCGGATAAAATTTCCAGTGTTTTTGTACCAGCCGTGGTCGCGTTTTCAGCGCTGACTTTTTTGATTTGGTACGCTTTTGGGCCTGAACCTTCGTTGGGTTACGCCTTTGTTACCTCAATGACTGTTCTGGTTATCGCCTGTCCCTGTGCTTTAGGTTTGGCGACGCCTATTTCGGTGATGGTGGCGGTGGGCAGAGCCGCCCAATCAGGCATTTTGATTCGCAAGGGCGAAGCCTTGCAAACGGCCGGTAAATTAACCTGCTTGATACTTGATAAAACCGGCACGGTCACCGAAGGCAAGCCGACTGTTTCGACGATTGAAACCATCGGCGACATTAGCGAAGAGCAAGTGCTGCAGTTGGCGGCGAGTATCGAATCCGGTTCGGAACATCCATTGGCAGCGGCCATTTTGGCGGCAGCAGAAGCCAAGCAGTTAACGCTGGAAAAAGTTAAGCAGTTTGAATCCGTGCCGGGTCACGGGGTGATGGCGATGATTAATGAGCGGCATGTGTTGTTCGGCAACAAGGCGTTAATGGATCAGCAAGGCGTTAGTTTTACCCGCTATAACAACCGACTCGAAAAATTGTCGGGTCTGGGACAAACGCCGATGTTACTTGCTTTGGACAATAAAATTGCCGGGATTATCGCCGTTTCCGATCCGATTAAAAAGGGCTCGGCACACGCAGTACAGCTGTTAAAAGATCAGGGTATCCGCATCATCATGGTGACCGGCGACAATCAAATAACCGCTCACGCCATTGCCAAACAGGCCGGTATTGCTGAAGTGCGGGCGCAGGTGTTGCCTCAGGATAAAGCCGAAGTAGTTAAAGAACTGCAACAGCTAAGTGAAATCGTCGGCATGGTCGGCGACGGTATTAATGATGCGCCTGCATTGGCACAAGCGGATGTCGGCTTTGCGATCGGCACCGGCACCGATGTCGCTATTGAAAGCGCCGATGTGGTTATTTTGCAAGGCTCGTTGCTGAAAGTGCCTGAAGCTATTGAGTTATCCAAAGCGACGGTTATCAATATCAAGCAAAATCTGATCGGCGCATTTTTCTATAACACTGTCAGCATTCCGGTCGCGGCGGGTTTGTTGTATCCGCTGTTCGGCGTGTTGTTAAATCCGATGATAGCCGGTGCGGCGATGGCGATGTCTTCTGTGACTGTGGTCGCCAACGCCAACCGTTTGCGTTGGGCTAAATTACTTCCGGGTAGCGGGTAAAACCTGTAACTTGGCCTGAATATCGTCCAATTCTATGCTGTTTTCAATGATTTCTTAGTGATTCCGTTGAATAATATACAGCGATAAATCTCGCAATAAATCGGCTTCGCTGCCGAAAATATTCAGATTTTCCAGGGCTTGCTCGTGCAGTTCTTGCGCTTTTTGCTTGGCGCCAGCCAGACCAAGCAGGGCAGGGTAAGTGGGTTTGTTGTTATCCTGGTCTTTGCCCTGGGTTTTGCCTAAAGTTGCGGTATCGCTTTCTTCGTCCAGTATGTCATCTTTAACCTGGAACGACAAACCTATGCATTTGGCATAATTATCCAGTTTTTTGGCGACATCGGGATCGATATCGGCTTTCGCCAAGGTAGCCATATTGACGCTGGCGCGAATCAAAGCGCCGGTTTTATGGATGTGCATGTTTTCCAGTTCAGGCAGGGTCAGTCGGGTTCCTACCGATTCCAGGTCGATGGCTTGGCCGCCTACCATGCCTTGCGAACCGCTGGCTTTAGTCAATGCGGTAATCATTTTCAAACGACCTTCAGCGGATGCGTTGATGCTGGGGTCATTGGCCAGTATTTCAAAAGCCAACGCTTGCAGCGCATCGCCGGTTAAAATGGCGGTGGCTTCATCGAAAGCCACATGGCAGGTGGCTTTGCCTCGTCTGAGATCGTCATCGTCCATGGCCGGAAGATCGTCATGGATCAGTGAATAAACGTGGATAAATTCCACGGCGCAAGCCGGGCCGTCCAATGCTTCAGGGGCTATGCCCAGTGTTTTTCCGGTGCAATAGGTCAGCATCGGGCGCATACGTTTGCCGCCATCTAATGTACTGTAACGCATCGCCCGGTGCAGTTTTTGCGGCAGGATGTTTTCGCCGGGCAGGCGAGCGTCTAACGCTTTTTCTACACGGCTTTGACAAAAATCAAGATAGTCTTTTAACGTATTACTCATCGGTAAATGGCTCCAGGGTTTGAGTGCCGTTTTTATTAATCAGGATTTGAACTTTCTGTTCGGCCTCTTGCAGGGCTTTTTGACAGGTGCGAGTTAAATTAACGCCGCGCTCAAATGACTTTAATGATTCTTCCAGCGAAAGTTCGCCTTGCTCAAGTTGGCTAACCAATTGCTCAAGTTCTGCGAGAGAATCTTCGAATAAAGTCGCGGTTTTTTTTTTCGGCATGAGATAAAAATATTTTTAATGATACGATGTATAGATAAACCGGAACATTATATATGAAATTGGATAGTGAGTGATTAGGAAGTATGAGTAACGAATATAACGCGTCGGCCATTGAAGTTTTAAGCGGACTGGAACCGGTGAGAAAGCGCCCCGGCATGTACACGGATACGACCCGGCCCAACCATCTGGTGCAGGAGGTTGTCGATAACAGCGTCGATGAAGCGATGGCGGGTCACGCTACAGCCATTGACGTGGTCTTGTATAAAGACGCCTCGGTGCAGGTCACTGATAATGGCCGGGGTATGCCGGTCGATATACATCCTGAGCAAGGCATCCCCGGTGTCGAAGTGATTTTGACCCAACTGCATGCGGGCGGCAAGTTTTCCAATAAAAATTACCAGTTTTCCGGCGGTTTGCATGGTGTCGGCGTCTCGGTTGTTAATGCCTTGTCGGCAAAACTGGAAATAGAAGTCAAAAGGAACGGCAAGCTTTATCGGATGGACTATGCCGACGGCGAAAAACAAACCGAGCTGGCGGAGACCGGCACGGTCGGCAAAAATAATACCGGCACGTCCATCCGCTTCTGGCCGAATGAAAAATATTTCGATTCCAATAAAATATCGGTTTTAAAGCTCAAGCATGTGTTGCGCGCCAAGGCGGTTTTATGTCCCGGCTTGAAAATATCGTTAAAAGTCGATCAAACCGACGAGGAGTATTTCTGGTGTTACCAGAACGGCCTTAAGGAATATTTGCTCGACCGCATCGGCGATATTGACTATTGCCCGGAACAGCCTTTTATGGGCAACATGGCCGCCAATCATGAAGCGGTTGAATGGGGCATCGTCTGGGCGATTGAAAATCCGGCTGAAGTGCTGACTGAAAGTTATGTGAATCTGGTGCCGACTGCGCAAGGCGGAACCCATGTCAACGGCTTGCGTGCCGGTCTGACCGAAGCGATGCGCGAGTTTTGCGACATCAGGAATATCTTGCCGCGCGGCGTTAAAGTCGCCCCGGAAGATGTCTGGGAAAACTGCCATTTCGTGCTGTCGGTCAAATTGGAAGATCCGCAGTTTTCAGGGCAAACCAAGGAGCGACTCAGCTCCCGCGAATGCGTGGCTTTTGTGTCCGGTGTCGCTAAAGACGGCTTCAGTCTATGGTTAAATCAACATCCTGCCGAAGGCGAAAAAATCGCCGAAATCATTATTTCCAGCGCGCAAAAGCGGCTGCGTTCCAATAAAAAAATCATTCGCAAAAAAATCACCTCAGGCCCCGCATTGCCGGGAAAACTGGCCGACTGTTCCGCACAGGACTTATCCCGAACTGAATTGTTCCTGGTGGAAGGAGATTCTGCCGGCGGTTCGGCTAAACAGGCACGGGAGCGGGATTTTCAGGCGATTATGCCGTTGCGTGGCAAGATTTTGAATACCTGGGAAGTGGAGTCCGCTCAGGTGATGGCGTCGCAGGAAGTCCACGATATTGCGGTGGCCTTGGGCATAGAGCCGGGCTCTTCCGATCTACAGAACTTGCGCTACGGCAAGATATGCATCCTGGCCGATGCCGACTCTGACGGCAATCATATTGCGACGCTGATCTGCGCGTTGTTTTATCAGCATTTCAATGCGCTGGTGGTTGCCGGTCATGTGTTTGTCGCAATGCCGCCGTTGTACCGGATCGATGTCGGCAAACGCGTGTTTTATGCGCTGGATGAAGCCGAACGTCAGGGTGTGCTGGATCGCATTGCCGCCGAAAAACTCAAAGGCCAAATTAATGTGCAACGCTTTAAAGGCCTGGGCGAGATGAACCCTAGCCAGCTTAGGGAAACTACCATGAACCCGGATACCCGCAGACTGGTGCAGTTAACGGTCGAGGAAAACGACGACACCAGCGGTCAGCTGGATTTGTTGCTGGCTAAAAAACGCTCGCAAGACCGGAAAGTGTGGTTGGAAACCAAGGGTAATTTGGCGGATATAGCTTGATTTTAAAAGGCTTCTTTGCTCTAGAGCTGGGGCGAATGAATTCGCCCCGCAATTTCCTGAATCCGCACAGACGCCCTAACCGAAAACCCCGCTACTTGCACTGCAGAGTCAAAAAAATCAACGATCCTGAACTCATAGAGAGAAGTTCCACTGATTTTGCTGCAGATAATTGCCTTGCATCTCTACCGAAGTGACGAAACCCCAGACAACATTTTCCAGCGATTCGCCACCGGCAATATGAGCCATCCAGAAATCAAAACCCTGTTGATCAGCCTCCCGACCCAGGAAGCTCTGATAGAACATATTAACCTGCTCGCTGCTGGTCAGTCGGCTAAAATCAACCTCGGTATTCGCTTGGTGCTCTGGCGAATGCAGGAATTCGAAAGCAATATTGCCTATCGACACACCCGCTACATTAGCCTCTGACCAAAACTGAAACCCGGAAATCTCCGCCTGCCGACCCAGTACCGCAGTGTACAGTGAGGCGATCTGGATATGGAAATCGCGGCTCTGTACCGAATAAACCTGGTCGTCGAAGCGGATGGTCTCGACGTTGATCAGGGTATCTATGTCGTCGGGGCGGTCAAGCGAACGCACCAGGGTTTTGCCATTATCCTCAGTGATCTGGTAGCGATCGATGCTGCCCGCGTAACGGGCTTCATCGACATCGCGGCCACCATGCAGCAGATCCGATCCGGCGCCGCCAAACACCGTATCGTTGCCGTCATCGCCAAAAATCAGGTCATTGCCGCCCTCGGAACCGACGGTATCGTCACCGCCGCCGCCGTGCAAAATGTCATCTTCCGCACCCAATACGATGTACTGGGCCGCGTCATCGCCGACCGCAAAGTTTTGCCCATTACCGCCGGTCACACGGGCTGCACCAATGATAATGGCGAATTCCACATTATTCAGTTGCAACACCGTATTGGATGGCAAATTGCGCACGTCGATGACCAAGGCTTCTTGCCGGTCCGGATGATTGCCGTCTTGCTCGCCGGTGCCGGTGGCGCCGTTGATGACAATCGGCGCATTGAAGCCCTCGGTACGATCCGGCGTGGTCAGCAAGGTGATGGTGCGCACACTGACCTGAGCCTCGTCGCGCACGCCGGGCACATAGCTGTCGATTCCACGACCGAGAATGTCAGCAAAAGCGGATGGATCGGTGCGCGGCTCGGAAGCGGCCATCAGCAACTCGCGTAAAGTCGGATTATCACCGCCGGTGACGGCCTCGGAGGTCAGGCCCACGCCGACCGGCAGACTGGCTTGCAAGATGGTTTCGCCGCTGCTGTTACGCGCCAGCGGAATATCGGCTTGAGGCGTGGCGTTGTTTTCGTCCGGCCGTGTATTGAGGACGATGGGAACCGTGGTAGTGACCACCTCCGTGGTGATGATCTGCTGCTCGCCGGTTACCGGATGGGTGACTGTGGTGGTGATGGTTTTCGTGGTGTCGGTGACGACTACGCCATCCACGGTTTCCGTAGTGGTGGTGGGTGTTGGCGCTGGAGTTGGGGTTGGAGTTGGTGCAGGCGTATTATTAGTCACTGCCGTTGCCGCCAAGGTTGCCGCATCGTTGCCCGCCGCATCCTGAATGGCGGGA
This sequence comes from Methylobacter sp., assembly GCA_024636505.1. Taxonomy (GTDB): domain Bacteria; phylum Pseudomonadota; class Gammaproteobacteria; order Methylococcales; family Methylomonadaceae; genus Methylobacter_A. The sequence continues at coordinate 13,754 of JAGXGY010000045.1, forward strand.
GTGTCGTCGCCCCCGGTCGGATCGGTGTAAGCCACCGTTACTACAGCGCCATTAGCCATTGCCGAAGCCAGGGTTAGCATCACGGTTTTATTGGCCGCATTGACCGCAACGCTGTTAACCGTGATTTGGGTAGCGCCGTTCATCACCGTAAACGCCGTGGTTGCAGGAATATTGACAGCATCCAACGTGCCGGTTTCGGTATAAGTCATCACCAGGGTGCTGCCATTGATTGTGGCGCTAGTAAAGACCGGCGTTAAGGTATCAATACTGATGCTGGGCGTGGTGCCTGCGCCGCCATTATTGCCTGCCGTATCGGTGTAGCTGTTGGCCGCCACGGTGATGCTGGCAGTGCCGCTGGCTAAGTCGGCGGTTGGCGTGAAAGTGGCGGTGTAGAGTTTGTCGTTACCTCCATCAACCGTCGGGGTGCTCAAGGTACCGCCGGTGGTAGTGACATCATTTGCCGCAAAACCGGTTGGTGTCTCGCTGAAGGTGAAACTAATAGTCGCGGTTTCACCGGCTTTGATAGCGGTCATATTGCTGGTAATCGCAAGGGTCGGCGCGGTGGTATCTTGTACAGTCAGAACCACATCATTGCCGGTGCCGCCCGCATAACTGATTTTAAAACTATAGCCGCCTAGCGTTAGCGCCGCACCTTCGGCCAAACCGGTAAAGGTGCCGGTAACCGCATCAGGGCCATTATTATCAATGAGGATAAAACTATTACCCGCTGTCGGTGTGAAGCTATTGATTAACGAAGCAGCTAAAGTAGCGCCGGTCAGATTAACAGTACCGGTCACTTTCAATTGATCATAACCGCTGCCCGCTGTGGTGCCGCCCAGTTGTGCCGATAAGCTACCTGCTATCGCGAGATTGCCGGTGGCTAAATCTTCCGCCGTGCTGATGGTGCCTGCGCTTAGCGTACTCCCGGCATTAACGGTGACGGCACCGGCAATTGAACCACTGCCGCCTAAAGTGGCACCGGAAGCAATACTCAACGCACCGCTACCGCTATGGGCACCGTTAACCAATAAGGTGCCCGCCGATACGGTGGTAGCTCCCGTATAGAGATTATTCCCACGCAACTCCTGCCTTCCGGTACCCGTCTTGGTAAATCCGCCAGATCCGCTTATTACGCCGTAGAAAGAATTATTCCCCCCCAAATATACAGTCAACGTGTTGGATCCTAGCGCTACTGCTCCACCACCTGCAAGCGCACCGATAGCCTCGTTGGTGGACAAGGTCAAGGTGCCGTACACCGCCACCTCGGCGGTGTCGGACAAGGCCGAACCGCCGCTGTTATTGAGGATTAGCCCGCCCGCCTGGATACTGGTCACGCCGGCATAGGTGTTGGAGCCGGTCAAAGTCACCGTACCGGTTCCGTATTTAGTCACACTGCCGTTGCCGCTGATCACTTTGGCATAGGTGCCGTCCGTATCTTGCGTGAACTCCACCTGTGCGTTGTTGGTAATATCGCCCGCCAAGCTTGACGTGGTGCCGTTCAGCGTGCCCGCCGACACCGTGATGGTGCCGGTATAGGAGTTGGTTTCCATCAAGGTTAGGGTACCGTCTCCCAATTTCTCCATGTCCCCCGATCCCGACACCACCCCCGACAAGGTCACAGCATTCTCGTTGGAGACGTTGCCACCGCTCAAGGTGAAGGTATTGCTGATCGTCACTCCCGACCCGGTAATGGTCAGAACACCGTTAGTTTGCAGCTCTACCGCACCGCTACCCAGATTGGCACCATCGGTAACCGATATCCCGTTGGTTCCCGCCACCGAGGTACCACCCGAGTAGGTGTTGGTACCCGTCAGTACCAGCACGCCGCCGTTGGTCTTGGTCAGTTTGCCGGTGCCGGAAATCGTACCCGATAGCGTGACGTCGGCATCGGTCTGGATGGTCGAGTTGCCGCTGACCGTCAGCGCGTTGGTCAGCGTCGTGGCACCGGTCAATTGCAGCGTCGCGCCGCTGCCCAACGTTATCGCACCTGTAGCCAGATTACTGCTTCCGGCAATGTTGAGTGTGCCGGCATTGATTTGCGTGGCCCAGCTCTGGGTATTGTTGGTGCCGGACAGCGTCAAGCTCGAAGCACCAGCTTTGAAGAGCTTTGAAGATCCTATGATGGAACCGGAAAAGTTGGTGTCGGCACTTTGGGTAATCGTTAGCCATATGCCGGTCAAATCAAGCGAACCTGCGCCGGAGATATTGCCGACCCACGTATCGTTGGAAAACTTCAAGGTGGCACCGGAGGCAATGGTGACTGCAGTGGCACTAGACGTGCCTCTACCATTATTGGCATTCAAGGTACCCGCGAGAAGGTTGATGCTGGTGAGGGGGTTGGGGGAGTCGGGACTCAGTGTCAGGGCGCCCGCGCCGGACTTGGTCAGTGTGCTCGACCCCGAAAGCACCGACTCGATCGTGAGTTCGTCGTTCGAGCCATTGGTGACATTCAAGGCTCCCGCCAGGTTTATCGTGTTGCCGGTGATGGTCAGAGTGCCCACCGTGTCGGCATCAAAAGTAACACCCGCGTCCACGCTGGCGTTAGAGCCAAGCGTGATCGTTTTTCCGCTAAGGCCCACCGCGAAGCCGACGGCGCCATTGGTACCGGCGTAATACAGCGCCTCGCGCAGGCTCAGGCCACCGCCATCGGCCAGGTCAGTTGAGTAGTCAGTGTCAATAGTGGCATCGACGCCAGTGTCCTGATCGGTGGTGACGATCACCGCGGCAAGCGTGCCTTGATACCCTACATCGCTTAGAACAGTGGCATCCAATTTGCCGGTTGCATACTCCAACACCCAATCCCCACCCCGCCTCGCCGCTCCCGTCAGGTTCGTCGAGGCGGCCACATCGGCCCCGGTCAATTGCGCCAGCCGTCCGACAAACTGTGCGCCGGTTTCACCTGCTGCCACGTTGCAGCCATACAGCAAGATGTCGCCGTTCGGCGTCAACGCCTGCCCCAGTTGCGCCAGTTCATCCTGGCGTGCATCGAGGCTGGCGCTGTCGAGGGTGATGCTGCCCAGCACCACGCTGCCGACCGCGCCGTGGCTGAATACATGTACCGCGTCGATCGAACCGGCGAGTTGTTGCGCCAGCCAGTCGGTCATTTGCGTCAGTCCGTCGCCGTGGCCGTCAAGCACCACCACTTGCACACCGGGCTTGATGCCTTGCGCCAGGGTTTGCCAGTCGGTAACGGTGTTGACGATGAAGGCGACTTCCGTGCGTTGCGGCAGTGGTGCGGCCGCAAGACGCAGTGGTGCAATGTCTGTCATGCCAAGCTCGGCATTCGCTGAGGTGACATTACTGATGACCGGAACCGGCTGCGCCAGGTGATCTGTTGTTGCCGCTGATTTTTTATTTTCTATCATGCTCATGAGGTTTTTCGGTAGTTAACAGTGATTGATCAAGTGGGTTATCGAAGCGACCGCAAAGCCGACCATTTCGCCCTCGACAGACGCGGACATCGCCAATAATTTGCCCCGTTGCGGCTGGGTTTGCCAACGGCGTTGCCGGCTAGGATAGGTTATGGCGTCATAAGGAGCAAGGTTGTTCTGATGTGGTGCAGTATCTCGTCCGAAAGTTGTAGGGGCAAATGAATTCGCCCCACAGCCGCGTTGCACGATGGGCGACTTGGCCGGATCGCCCCTACCCTTTATCGCGACAACGGGCAAATAACTTGTGTAGATAGCTATGCGATTTAGGGTGGTTTTGCATGGGCCAATTAAAAAATCATGCTAGTATCGCACCATGAACAAGACGATACGCAAAGCCTTTACATTTCAGCTTAAAACCACGCCGGAGCTTAGTCGGCAATTAAAGGCCATGTGCTTTTGGCCGGAAAGCAACCGTTGGATAGACGGGGCTAGTCTGTGAAGTGAGCGATGTAACAATGCCGTCAGCAGCACAAAACCAGTTTGACCTGAAAACGTTTTTAAAAAACCTGACTACCCGCCCCGGCATTTACAAAATGCTCAATGACCGGGGCGAGATTATTTATATCGGTAAGGCTAAAAACCTTAAAAACCGGGTTTCAAGTTACTTTAAAAACCAAACCGCCTCGACCAAGCAACGGACGATGGTCGCTAAGATTGCGGCCATTGAAGTCACGGTCACGCATACCGAAGGCGAGGCATTGTTGCTGGAATGTCAGCAAATTAAGCGTCATAAACCGCAATACAATATCTGCTTAAGAGACGATAGATCCTATCCCTATATTTTCCTGTCTACGGATCAGGATTTCCCCCGGATCACTCTGCATCGCGGCGCAAAAAAGCGTAAGGGTCAGTATTTCGGCCCTTATCCGGGTATCGGCGCAATCAAGGAAAGTCTGAAATTGCTGCAACGGATTTTTCCGATCAGGCAATGTGAGGATTCGGTTTTCAACAATCGTTCCCGGCCTTGTTTACAACACCAGATAGGCCGCTGTACTGCGCCCTGCGTCGGTCTAATCGATAAAGATCGTTATGCGCAGGATGTTGACGGCACGGTATTGTTTTTGGAAGGCAAGGGTGGTCTGTTGATTGACCGGTTAATCGTCAAGATGGAGCAGGCGGCGGCTAAGCTTGAATATGAGCAGGCCGCCGGTTTCAGGGATCAGATCGCCAAATTGCGTTCGGTGCTGGAAAAACAGTTTGTGCATGGCGAGCGCGGCGATGTCGATATTATTGCCTGTGCGACTAAAGCTGGAGTTGCTTGTGTGCAGGTGTTTTTTATCCGCAACGGGCAGCATTTAGGCAACAAGGTGTTTTATCCCAAGATAAGCAATGAGCATGATCCGGCCGCTATCGTCCAGGCGTTTATTCCGCAATATTATCTGGATAAACAGGTTCCTCATGACAAATCCGCCCTGAGCGGATTTGCACGCGAAGCGCCCGAAGGGGGGCGGGCAGGGACAGTCCCGCCTGAATTGATCGTCAGCCATCAGCCTGAAGAAACCGAGTTGTTGATGGAAGTGTTGGCGGCTCAGGCGAAACATTCGGTAGCTATTTCTCACAACGTCAGGGGCGAGCGCTTAAAATGGCTGCAAATGGCCTGTACCAACGCCGAAAATTCATTGTTGAGCAAGTTGTCCGATAAACAGGGGATTTATGCCAGGTTTCTCAGTTTGCAGCAAGAATTGGGCTGCAAGGAACTGCCGAAACGCCTGGAATGCTTTGATATTAGTCACACCCAGGGCGAACAGACGGTTGCGTCCTGCGTTGTTTTCGATCGGGAAGGTCCGGTAAAGTCGGCATATCGTCGCTTTAACATTGAAGGCATCACCGGCGGCGACGATTATGCGGCCATACATCAAGCGGTATTCAGGCGTTTTAAGCGGCTGAAACAGGGCGAACATACGGCACCGGATATATTGTTCATCGACGGCGGCAAAGGTCAGGTTCGTGAAGCGCAAAAGGCACTGGCGGAATTAGACATAAATAATGTTATGATAGTCGGTGTTTCTAAAGGGCCGGATAGAAAACCCGGCATGGAAAAGCTGATTCTGGTGGAACAGGAGCAGCCGATAGATATAAAACCGGGAGTTGGCGGCTTGTTGTTGATTCAGCATATTCGCGATGAGGCGCACCGGTTTGCAATAACAGGACACAGGCAGCGCAGGGGCAAGGCTAAAAAACAATCGGCTATGGAAGCTATTCCGGGATTGGGGCCTAAACGGCGACAGATTTTATTGAAACAATTTGGGGGGCTGCAAGGTATTTCACAAGCTGGCGTGGATGCTCTTTGCAGTGTAGACGGCATAAGTCGTCAATTGGCACAACGGATATACGAACTATTTCATCATCAAGATGATTGAATTTAACTTACCTACAAATCTTACGCTGTTAAGAATCGCGTTAATTCCTTTATTAACCGTGGTTTTTTACCTGCCTTGGGAATATTCCAATGTGGCCTGTATGCTGATTTTTTTAGCGGCCGGTATCACCGACTGGCTGGACGGCTATCTGGCCAGAAAAATGCAGCTGGAAACGCCGTTCGGGGCTTTTTTAGACCCGGTAGCAGACAAGCTGATGGTTGCGATGATTTTGGTGTTGATCGTTCAGCAGCAGGCTAGTCCTTATCTGGCTATTCCTGCCGCTATCATTATCGGTAGAGAAATCACTATTGCCTCATTGCGAGAATGGATGGCAGAGATCGGACAGCGTGCGCAGGTTAAAGTTTCTCAATTGGGAAAGTGGAAAACCACCGCGCAAATGCTGGCAATTGGTATGTTGTTATATCGTGATGATTTACTGGGTATTCCTATCAATTATTGCGGTTATGGTTTGTTGTATATTGCGGCGATATTGACATTATGGTCGATGATTAATTACTTAAGGGCAGCACTGGCAGTATTGACTGCAAAATAACATTGGGTCTATAAGATTTAATACCTTCAGGAGCTGCTTTAGCCGCGATTATCGCGGCTAAAGCAGCTCCTGCGATGGCGAAAAGACCCTTGGATTTTCAATAACATACAATACAGCGCATTGAATCAGCTGTGAAAGAAGAACATGGATCAGGAAATAGAAGATATTCAGACTCAACCTGAAGTACAGGATGAAATATTGTTGGCGGCCTTGAAATTATTTTCCGAAAAAGGCTATTTTAATGCATCGCTAATCGATATTAAAGAGACCGCCGGACTCAACACCATCGGCATGCTCTATCAGCATTTTGCAAACAAACAAATGATTGCGGCGCAGTTGTATGCAAACATACTCGACAACTTAAGTGTTTCTATTGATGATATAAGACGAACCAACGAAAAATCATCCGAGCAATTACGCGGTATCGTTGATTTGTTGTTCAGATTAACCGATGATGCACCGGATGTGATGCGGTTTTTGCTGATTTTGAATGTCAACGAGTTTTTGCCGGAAGCAAAGCCGCTACATGAATCCGCCGCTTTCAAAAAAATTATCAATATCATTGAGGTCGGCATCAAGGAGGGCGAGATACGGAGCATTAATCCGCAGCTAGGCTATGCCGAGTTCTTCGGTATTATTGATAACACTTTGCGACTGGTGTTAACGGGTTTTCTTGAGCGGAAAGCCGATTTTTATCAGTCCCAAGCTTGGCTTGCGGCGTGGAATACTATTGCTAAAAAATGAGGGTTAATGCCTTGGTGCCAAGACGTGAATTTTTTGTGATGATCTACATACGTAGCGTAGGTCGCAAGATGTGACGTTTAAACGTTAAAGCCAGCTTTGGCTGTAAAATCGCCCGTCTACGGGCGTTCGACGCCGGCTTTTCTTATCATTCGGATTGGAGTAAAAGTATGGGGGACGTCATTCAATTCAAACGGCCCAAGCTCTCGCAACAGCATAAAGGCAATACCTTATGCCGTAGCGGCTTTCATAAATGGGAAGTTGCCAATGAAAAAAATTTTGATGTGAAGCAGGGGAAGTTGATTACTGTTTATCAGTGTAAACGGTGTTCGAAAACAAAATCTAAAGCTCTGTAGGGCGCGTTGCACGGTTTATAACGCTGTGCGCAAAACAAGGGGCGACCAGGCGGTCACCCCTGCAATGGTTACATGGTTACCTCGGCAGTTCCGATGATCCCATCAGGAACTCGTCTACTGCTCTGGCAGCTTGCCTGCCTTCACGTATTGCCCACACCACCAGTGATTGCCCACGTCTTCCGTCTCCTGCGGCAAATACTTTATCGACCGAAGTTCGATAGTTTTTGTCGGTAGCCTTGATGTTGTTACGCTCGAGTTCAACGCCCAGTTCTTTCAACAAGCCGTCGTGTACCGGATGAACAAAACCCATGGCTAAAAACACGATGTCTGCGTCCAGGGTGAAAGCGCTGTTAGGCTTTTCGCTCATTTTCCACTGTCCGCCTTCTTGTTTCCATTCTACTTCTATAGCGTTTAGATGAGTTATTTTTCCATCTTTGCCGGTAACGCTTTGGGTGTTGACACTCCAGTAACGTTTTTTGATGCCTTCATCATGTGAAGATGTGGTGCGTAACTTGTTAGGCCACAGTGGCCAGGTTAGAGCTTTGTTCTCTTTTTCAGGCGGTTGCGGCATGATTTCGAGTTGCACGACTGATGTTGCGCCTTGACGGATCGATGTACCTATGCAATCGGAGCCGGTATCGCCGCCGCCGATTACAACGACATGTTTATCGGTTGCGATAATGGCGTCATCTTCGGCTATGGTGTCGCCGGCATTGCGTTTGTTTTGCTGGCGTAAAAAGTCCATCGCGTAATAAACGCCTTGGTAGTCATTGCGTCCTGCAACCTCCAGATCGCGCGGCTTTTCAGAGCCTACCGCTAAAACCACGGCATCGTAGTCGGCGAGTATTTTTTGCGCGGAAATATCGGTACCGATATGACTATTGGGTCTGAAGCTGACGCCTTCTGCCTGCATTTGCGCAATACGTCGGTCGATATGTGTTTTTTCCATTTTAAAATCAGGAATGCCGTAGCGCAATAAACCACCGATACGATCGTTTTTCTCATAGACCACGACTTGATGCCCAGCACGTGCCAGCTGTTGGGCGCAAGCTAATCCTGAAGGCCCTGAACCTATTACGGCTACACGCTTGCCGGTGTGCTTTTCCGGAATTTGCGGTTTTACCCAACCCATTGTCCAGCCTTTGTCGATAATGGCGCATTCTATCGACTTAATGGTTACCGGTTGGTCCTGTAAATTAAGTGTACAAGCGGCCTCGCAGGGCGCAGGACAGATACGTCCGGTAAACTCGGGAAAATTGTTGGTGCTATGTAAAATTTCCAGCGCCTGTTGCCAATCCCCTTGATAAACGCCGTCATTCCAGTCCGGGATGATATTGTTGACCGGACAGCCATTATGGCAAAAAGGGATGCCGCAATCCATACATCTCGAACCCTGCTCAGCCACTTCGGTATCGCTGGGCGATAGTGTAAATTCGCGATAATTCTGGATACGATCACTCGGTGATTTCGTGTGCCGCTCAGTGCGTGCCAGTTCCATAAACCCGGTTGGTTTACCCATTTTTAAATACCTTCTACTTTAAATATAGTGTTTGCGCTTCAAAATTTGGCTTTTTAAACATTCTTGGTGATCGCGTCTGCATTTATGCAATGAATAAAGCCGCCAAATTCTGAAGTGCGATAAGCATGTGTCGCAATGATTATGCGACCGCAGCTGCTTGTTCGGCCTGAATTTGTTTAAGCGCTTCGCGATAGTCGACCGGCATGACTTTAACAAAACGCGGCAAATAAGCTTGCCAGTTGTCCAAAATGTGCTGTGCTCTTGCGCTGTTGGTATAACGTTTATGGTTTTCAATAAAATGCTTTAAGCGTTGTGCATCATTACAGGTCATATCGGACATGATATGGACGCGTCCGTGGGTTTCCATATCGCCGCCTTGATGTGCGAAAGCTTCCAGCGTGTCATCTTCTGCGGGGATGGGTTCAAGTTCCACCATCGCCATATTGCAGCGCTTTTCAAAGTCGCCTTGTTCATCCAGTATATAAGCCACGCCGCCTGACATGCCTGCCGCAAAATTGCGACCGGTTTGTCCAAGTACAATCACGACGCCGCCGGTCATGTATTCGCAGCCATGATCGCCCACGCCCTCGACGACGGCGACGGCGCCTGAATTGCGTACCGCAAAACGTTCGCCGGCGACACCGCTGAAATAACACTCGCCGCTGATCGCACCATATAGCACGGTGTTGCCGACGATAATATTTTCAGCCGGCGTAATCGGGCAGTCTTTAGGCTGGTAGATGGCGATACGTCCGCCGCTCATGCCTTTGCCTACATAATCATTGCCGTCGCCTTCAAGGTCTATGCTGATGCCTTGCGCCAAAAATGCACCGAAACTTTGACCTGCAGTGCCTTTGACATGAAGGGATATGGTGTCGGCAGGCAAGCCTTGATGGCCGTAACGCTTGGCCACTTCGCCGGACAGCATGGCACCGAAAGTTCGGTTAATGTTGCGGATAGCTATGTTGATGACTACCGGTTGGCCGTTTTCGAGTGCAGGTTGAGCCTGTGCAATCAAAGTATGATCCAGCGCTTGACTCAAGCCGTGATCCTGGCGTTCGTGGTTATATAGAATAGTACCGGGATCTACTTCAGGTTTGTAGAAGACCCGGCTAAAGTCGAGGCCTTGTGTTTTCCAATGATTCAGCGAACGTTGCATATCCAGCTTGTCCGAGCGTCCGATCATTTCATTAAAGCTGCGGAAACCCAGTTTTGCCATCCACTGACGCACATCTTCGGCGACCATGAAGAAATAATTGACCACATGCTCCGGTTGTCCGGTAAAACGTTTGCGCAGTTCAGGATCTTGCGTCGCCACACCGACCGGGCAGGTGTTCAGATGGCATTTGCGCATCATTAAACAACCCGACACGATCAATGGCGCAGTGGCAAAGCCGAATTCATCCGCACCCAATAATGCGCCGATGATTACATCGCGACCGGTACGCAATCCGCCATCAACTTGGACCGCGATACGTCCGCGCAGTTTGTTCAGTACCAGCGTTTGATGGGTTTCTGCAAGACCGATTTCCCACGGCAACCCGGCATGTTTGATTGATGTCATTGGGCTTGCGCCGGTGCCGCCGTCAAATCCGGAAATAGTGACATGATCGGCGTGGGCTTTGGAAACGCCTGCCGCAACAGTGCCGACACCGACTTCCGATACCAGTTTAACGCTGATCCGCGCTTCGGGATTAACGTTCTTTAAGTCGTGAATCAGTTGCGCTAAATCTTCAATCGAATAAATGTCATGGTGCGGCGGTGGCGAAATTAAGCCTACACCTCGTGTGGAATGGCGTACTTTGGCGATAACGGCATCGACTTTATGTCCGGGCAGCTGTCCGCCTTCTCCGGGTTTAGCGCCTTGGCTAACTTTTATCTGAATATCGTCGGCATTGACTAAATATTCGGTGGTTACACCAAAACGGCCGGAAGCGACCTGTTTAATCGCCGAACGCATCGAATCGCCGTTGGGCAGTGTTTTAAAGCGCTCAGGCAGTTCTCCGCCTTCGCCGGTATTGGATTTGCCGCCGATGCGATTCATCGCAATAGCCAGATTGGTGTGCGCTTCGTAGGATATTGAACCGAACGACATCGCTCCCGTTGCAAAACGTTTGACGATGTCCGCAGCCGATTCCACTTCTTCCAGCGGTACCGGCGTTGTACCTTCCTTGAATGACATTAAGCCGCGCAAGGTCAGCAGAGACTCACCTTGTTCATCAATCAGTCGAGCAAATTCGGCATATTTTTCGTAGCTGTTGCTACGGGTCGCGTGTTGCAAAGTGCTGATAGTTTCAGATGTCCAGGTATGCGCTTCGCCGCGTACACGGTAGGCGTATTCGCCGCCAACATCAAGTGCTTCTCGATATAGCGGTGCATTACCGAAAGCAACCCGATGGCGACGAGCGGTTTCTTCGCTGATTTCGGTTAAGCCGACGCCTTCGACAGTGCTGGTTGTGCCGGTAAAATAGCGATCTAGAAACGGTTCTGCCAAACCGATGGCATTAAAAATTTGTGCGCCGCAATAAGACTGATAAGTGGAAATGCCCATTTTGGACATGACTTTAAGCAGGCCTTTGGAAATAGCTTTGATATAGCGTTTGTGCGCTTCATATTCGCTTAGGTCGGGAATGGCTTCACAGAGACCGGAGAGGGTATCAAATGCCAGGTAAGGGTTAACCGCTTCGGCACCGTAAGCCGCTAATAGCGCGAAATGATGGACTTCTCGCGCTTCGCCGGTTTCAACAACTAGGCCTACTTCAGTACGCAGACCTTCGTGGGTCAGGTAGTGATGCACCGCAGAGGTTGCCAGCAGGGCAGGAATGGCGATATGGGCGACATCCAGGTCGCGGTCGGACAGCGCCAGGATATTGCTGCCTTCTTCAACGGCCTGTTTTGCCGCAAGACACAGTTGATCGAGCGCCGCTTCCATGCCATCTGCTCCCAAATCGGCAGGATAGCAAAGCGTCAGGGTTTTAGTCTTAAATACACCGCCGGTACGTGTTTCGATGCGGCGAATTTTTTCCAGATCCTGGTTGGTCAAAATAGGCTGGTCCACTTCCAGACGCATATGAGTGCCGCCTTCGTCCAAGCCTAATAAGTTGGGGCGTGGGCCGATCAGTGAAACCAAGGACATAACCAATTCTTCGCGGATCGGGTCTATGGCCGGGTTGGTGACTTGGGCAAAGCCTTGTTTGAAATAGTCGTACAACATACGAGAGCGTTGCGATAACACCGCCAGCGCCGCATCGATGCCCATAGAGCTGATGGATTCCTGCCCAGTCTTTGCCATGGGTTTCAGGATGAATTCAACATCTTCACGGGTATAACCGAAGGCTTGCTGTCTATCGAGCAGGGTATGCGCATCCGGTGCCATTGCGGAAATTTCGGCAGGCAGATCGGCGAGCATGATTTGGGTTTTCTTCAACCATTCCGCATAAGGGTGACAAGCGGCCAAATTATTTTTCAGTTCGGCATCATCGATAATGCGGCCTTGTTCGGTGTCGATTAGCAACATTTTGCCCGGCTGTAAACGCCATTTTCTGATGATCTTGTGCTGGGGGATTTCAAGTACGCCCATTTCCGAGGCCATAATCACGAAGTCATCATCGGTAACCAGATATCGCGCAGGACGTAAGCCGTTGCGATCCAGGGTTGCGCCGATTTGACGCCCATCGGTGAAGGCGATTGCTGCAGGGCCGTCCCAGGGTTCCATCAGGGCAGCGTTATATTCGTAAAATGCGCGCAGTTTTTCGTCCATTAATACGTTACCGGCCCAGGCTTCCGGGATCAGCAACATCATTGCGTGAGCCAGTGAGTAACCGCCCGCCAGTAATAATTCCAATGCGTTGTCGAAGCAGGCCGAATCCGATTGCGCTTCGTCGATCAGCGGCCACAGTTTGTGCATGTCATCGCCCAATACTTTGGATGCGATGGAATGACGACGAGCTGCCATGCCGTTAACATTGCCGCGCAAGGTGTTGATTTCGCCGTTATGGGCAATCAAGCGGAAAGGATGCGCTAAATCCCAGGTCGGGAAGGTATTAGTGGAAAAACGCTGATGCACCAATGCTAGGGCGCTGTCCATCCGCTCATCGTTCAAATCAGGGTAAAATGCGCCGACTTGGTCAGCCAGCAACATGCCTTTGTAGACGATGGTGCGTGAAGATAACGACGGAATATAAAAAGTGTGTCCATGATCCAGATTCAAATCGCGGACGGCGTTCTCAACTTGTTTGCGGATGACAAACAGCTTGCGTTCGAAAGCGTCTTGGTCTGCGCAATCTTCGCCATGACCGATAAAGATTTGCCGTATACACGGTTCAACCAGTTTTACTGATTCTCCCAGGGTTTGATTGTCGACCGGCACATCGCGCCAACCTAACAGTATCGCATTTTCACGGGCAATAATGTCGGTTAACAGCTTCTCGCAAGTGGCTCGATTTGCGGGATCGCTAGGCAAAAATATCATACCAATTGCATAATCCCCGGGTTTGGGAAGGGCGATGCTGAGTTTGTCACATTCTGCATGGAAAAAAGCGTCGGAAATTTGAAGTAAAATACCCGCGCCATCACCCGCGTGAATATCTGCACCGACCGCGCCACGGTGGGTCAGATTGGTCAGTAATTCCAAACCCTGACGTACGATTTCATGGCTTTTTTGACCCTTTATATGAACGATAAAACCCACGCCGCATGCATCATGTTCATTGCGTGGATCATATAAACCCTGTCTGGTCGGTAGCGTACTTTGACTCATTGTCACCTCTGAAAAATATTACAAAAGGGTTGTTATGCTTTAACGCTAATAACCCTCGTTCCGCACCTGTTTTGATGTATGCATCAATGCTCACAGGAGCGGCAAAATTATTGAATTATACGGATGACAGGGAATTCTGTCACGTAGTCTTTTGCCGTTTGCACGGGTAAACGGTACGGGCTGCTGTTCATAAATATGAGCTTAGCCGTAGTGTTTTATTATGTTGTGCAGGCGTTATTTTACTGACAATCTATAAGCGGAGTGTTTATTTCGCATTATGTGATTGACATCCTCTCCTAATCTAAAAATATAACTATCTACACAAGTTAAAGAGTAGCGGCGATCCTGCAGGTCGTCGTCCGCATTGCTTGTGTAGATAGCGATGCCTAAAAGAAAGGGATTCCTGATTGCTCAAGAGTGAGTATGTATCGCTACTGCTCACCGGTTTTTGCTGCTGACGGCCTTATGGAGCCATTCGCTTTACAGACCAACCTCGTCAGTCCGACAGTTTTTTTACTTAATTTACGCTGGCATTCAAGACCTTACTCGGGTCGCTGGGTTATCGCTGAATGTGATGCAAGGTCTTTAGCGCTAGGAAAATCTTACCAATAAAGCACTTTCTTGGGGATCAAATTCTAAGCTACGGGATTAAATGAAGCCAGGGGCAAGGCTGAATAGTTGCGAATTTACTTGGGTTTTTTTCGTGTCTTTCATCTCTTCGTGGTTTAATAATCAATCTGCTTATCTGGGGTAAGTAAATTTATATATTGACTGGTTAATAATGAAAGAAAATTTTGATGTGATAATTGTTGGTGGAGGCATGGTTGGCGCGGCTGTTGCTTGCAGTCTTGGCGGGAGTTCATTGAAAGTGGCGGTGATAGAAAGTACGCCGCCGCAGGCTTTTTCTGCCAATCAGCCTCATGATTTACGCATTTCCGCGTTGAGTATCGCGTCAAAAAACATCCTTGCAACGGTAGGTGCCTGGAATGGTATTGTCAAGCGCAGGCTTTGCCCGTTTCGCAGGATGCGTGTCTGGGAAACCGCAGGAGATACCGAGTTTTGCAGTGATGATATTCATTATTCTGAATTGGGTTATATCGTTGAAAACCGCGTGACCCAACTGGCGTTATTGGAGCGCTTACAGGATTTTGCCAATATCGAGCTGATGTGTCCGGCTACCATTGATAAAATCAATTATTCCGCTGAAAATTTGCCCGAAGTGGAGCTGGCTGATGGCCGGATTTTGTCGGCAAAAGTGTTGGTTGCCGCAGATGGCGGTCAATCCAGAGTCAGGCAGGCAGTAGGATTGGGCGTAAACAGTTGGGATTATAAGCAGCATGCGTTGGTGATTTATATCGAAACCGATTACGGGCAGCAGGATATAACCTGGCAGCGTTTTGTTCCCAGCGGACCGCAGGCGTTTTTGCCGTTAACCGGGCATTACGGATCAATAGTTTGGTATAACTCGCCGGATGAGGTGAGCCGGTTGAAAGCATTGCCTAACGCCGAGTTGCTGCAGGAATTGACAGCGACTTTTCCTGATTGTTTGGGCAAGGTTAATGCCGTCTTGGCAACGGCGAGTTTTCCATTGAAGCGTCAGCATGCGCAAAGCTATGTTAAACCCGGCGTGGTTTTGGTTGGTGATGCGGCGCATATGATTAATCCGTTGGCGGGACAGGGGGTTAATATTGGTTTGCTGGATGCAGCGGCTTTGGGCGAGGTATTGATTGAGGCCGGAAAACAAGGTTTTGAGCCGGGTGATCTTGCCGTTTTAAGGCGTTATGAAAAAATGCGTCGCCATGAAAATTTGAAAATGATGACGGTCATGGATGTTTTTTATCGGGTGTTCAGTAATCAGAACTTGCCGGTCAAGTTTTTACGTAACTTGGGATTGGGCTTGGCCGAGCGGGTTTTACCCGCTAAAAATAAAGTGATGCGCAGTGCGATGGGTTTGGAGGGTAATTTACCCAAACTAGCCAAAGGCGAGTCGATTATCTAGTGATCGATGACATGACGGCTTTGTGTTATTGAATTCCTTCAATTGCATTGGAATAATGTTTTTTTAAGCTAGACTGTTTAAGAAATTTTGATGGATTTGAGTGTAGACAGTTATGGAACGTAGGCTTTATCAAAGGATTCCCGTTCAGACTTCCGCTATTGTGACTAGCGAGGATGGGGTGCGCATGAAGTTGGTCACGATAGATGTATCCAGTGACGGATTAAGTGTAGAGTGCAATATCAAACAACGGAACATGATTACGCCGGGCGGGAGTTTTATACGTGACGGCAGACCGGTATCGGTGTTTGTCGATATGAATCTGTCTAGCGACAACGGACTGTTATCCAAGGTAGTTGCCCGGTGCCATGTGGTTTTTTCTCGACGCATGTCCAGCGAGCTATGCAAAATTGGACTGCGTTATGCCGATATTGAAAATAATGGGCATGAACAGCTGGTTCGCTTTATTGAGCAAACCTTGCTTGACCCTAAAAATGCAGCCATATAATCACTGCATTTTTCCGTTTTCCGGGATAGTAATGTGATCTATCAGTGATAGCAACGGGATGTTTTCTTAATTACTTACGATAGAAATCATGAACGACGCAGAGAAAAAGCCTTGTGTCGTTCATGGTAATTTTTGGAAAAAGCCGTTTCTGACGCCGCTCAAACCGGCTTATTCTTGATGCACCCAATCCGCTCCTAAAGTCCCTTGTAGTTGTTGCAGATAAGCCGGGTCGTTGATTTCGGTTAGCATGTGTTCTGCGACGTGGAGTTTTTTAGTTAATTCGGTGCGAACAGTCGAATCGTTGTGTTCCTCTGTTGCTGTCAATTGTTGCCTGATATAAGTCTGATGTTGCTGCCAAAGCTTGCCGTCGCGTTGTTGTTTGATCTCAAGGCGCTGTTGATACCAGTCGCTTTGTAATAAATAATCGCGAGTGAATAGGGCGCGAATATCCGGGGCGCTAACGGTTTTTCCTGCATAATGGCCGTAAGCCATGATGTGTAATAGCGCTTTTAAGGGCGGGCAGGCGTCATCGATCGAGTCGTCCTGAAAATACAGTTGCGCTACCCGTTGCTGTGCCTCAAAAACATTGTCGATGCCGTCAACATAGCTAGGCAGATCCTGGGTTTCCGGTTTCAACATGGCTTCGTCGAATACGGCCGTTGGGTAATCGAACATTTTACCGAAATTGGTATGCACAAAGCGTTCGGTAATGCGGTAACCGAGTCTGCTCTGGAAAACAGTGCGACCCTCGTATTCAAAATCTTCCAGTTTTTCCAATTGCCCCTGTTCAATCAAATACTGCGGGTCGCGCTCGGCTACCGGCAAACGCGACCAGATTTCCGGAATCAGCAGGCTGATGTCGTGATCGATTCGGCGCATGGAGCCGATGAAACCTGCCGCTGTGGAAAAACCGTCGTAGCCGCACAGCATGAATGAAACCAGCGCGGTGTTCAGGTCGGCGGTCGCCGATACTGCGTTGAACGGGCCTTTGGTCAATGCGCCTTCCGAACCGGCACCGGTTGTAGAGGGCGATTTTCCGGTCAGACTGCAAATAAAATCCATAAACAACTCAGGCAATTCCTGGTAGTGGATCGGATTGTAGATAGCCAGCGGCCGGATGCCTGCGTCAAGGTCGGCAGGGTTGTTGCGTCGCCCGGTCAATACAGAATTAACCGGAAAATAAACGGTTTGATCGGCATCAAGACCTCGTGCTAAACGGGTGGCTTGCTCTGCAATATAGCGCGCTTTTGGGTTGGCAATATCGGGACGCAGCTGCAGGTAACGGACGTTGAGACTGGGTTTGCCGTCAACCAGACGAGGATGGGCCGAGGATACGAAGTACTCGCCTGCTTTGCCATTTGCGGCCAGGGTGATGACGTTTTGCATTGGTGCGCTGAACTCATCGAAGTGGATCACGTCTTCGAGAAACTCGCGAGCATCTTTCGGGGTCAGCGGCTGGAAGTTGGAAATGAAATTATCTGTACCTGAAAAATCCAGCTCGGTTTGTAAATCGGTACCCCGGTGAATCGCATCATCAGGACGCTGAAAGAAGCTTTGTTCGCAGTTTTCGACCAGTTTAACGCTGGGGTTTTTATAGTCGGGATTAAGCCCGGTAAGATAATGTAGCGGCACCACGGTGGATGCGGAAATATCGTCTTCCATCTGCACTTTGGCCGAGGCGATAAAATCCTGGCGCAGTTTGAAAACCCGCCACGCGCCGTTTTCATCAAAACCGACGCGCAGATAGCTGGCAATTAGTTTGCGGTCTTGAAATTTTAGTTCGTTTCCGGGATGGCTGTTAACCATGTCGACGGAGAAATATTTCCGCCAGTCTGTGCCCCATTCTTCCTTGTAAAAACGTTTAATCATCAGTACCACAGCCAGGATATGCCGGGGAATTTCTTCCAGCCAGCGGTTGTAGGTATCCGAATACTGGGTTGCAGACGGTGTTAGTAGTTTGATCACCGACCCTAGGCTGCGTTCACTGCTAAGCAGGGGGCGTTGATCGAGGCCGTGCAGGGTTGGATCTCGAAACCGGGAAGAATAATCGTGTTCGAATAGTTGGGTGACTATCGCCATGTCTTTGTCGAAATCATCGATAAAAACCGCGCCGAAGATAGTCGCTCCGGCAATGGATTTTGAAATTTCCGACTTGCCGCCTCCGGATACGGTGCTCGGTTTGTGACAAAAGGTGCCTTCCTGATGGGTACCGATCAAGCGCCAGCTGGGCGCATTAGGATGGCGTTCCATATGGACTTTAAAGCCGTTGGGGTATATATACGTATGATTGAACAACAGCTTAAGCGTTTGTGGTTGATGATTATGGGTCCAGCTTATTTGCTGCTGTTGAACATTGAATTTGGCTGAATCAGGCAGGTAAATAATATCGGAGTAGCGCTTGTCAACGGCATAGCCGCCGTCTTTATGGTCTATGACTGGCGCCAGCTGTCGACAAACTCTATCGAAAGAGTAATGCTCGGCAATATAGGCGGTATGAGGCAAAAATCTTTCGCCCAGAATGACTCTGGGAAAAGCCAGTGCTCCCCCCGAATGTTCTTCTTCACAGCCGCCGTACAGGTTGGCTGAATAGCTGATCTGGGATTTGATTTCTTTTTTGCTGTAGCCGAAATAGTTGTCGGCAATGAGGGTGACAATCACGCCCTGCATGTTGCGGCATACCAGTTTAAAGGGCTGGCCGTTATTGTAACGATCGTCTTCATGCTGCCAGCACATGCCGTCTTTACGCTGGCGATCGGTTGCATCGTCAATATACGGCAGTCCCAGCGCCTTTTTCCGGCAGTGAATCAGATGCGGCGCGAGCATAATACAGCCGGTATGTCCGGTCCAATGCTCAATATCCAAAGCGGCATCGTTTTCGGGCAGAAACGGGTTGCCTGCATTGCCGAAAATGGATTCGACAAAATCCAGGTTAGCGACCAGTCCCCCCGGCGCAAAAAAGCGGATTTCCATGGTTTTGACCGGAATCGTATCGGAAACTTCCGGGCACACGATAGGTCTCATCAGTGATGATACCCAGAGTTTTGCCGTATTTTGTTGCGCGCTGGTAAATGGTAATGTCAAAAGCTCTTCCGGAGGTGTCAGGGCTGCATGGAGCAGCGCCGCGCAAGCTGTTGCCGGCACTTCGTTTTTGTCGGCCGGAACCGGGAGGCCGCCGGCGGCAATGTGAAACACGCCTTTGGTGGTGCGCCGGTCATTTTGCGGATTATGCAAGACGCCTTGCTGAATCCGGTAGGAATCAATATAAGCTGAGTGAAATTCGTTATGCTCGAAAGGCAGGGACAGCGCTCTTGCCAGTCCTTTTTGCTCCAGCACAAAAGTTTCGCCCGGCAAGCTGATCGGCGTGTTGATGCCGTTTTCATTCAGGTAAGCATTAAGAAAATCCTGAATACGCCGATCGGCGGGGCAGCGGTACTGGGTCAATGCCAGCAAGCGACGCTGTTGGGAATGATTCTTTAGCAAGCTGCCGGCAATTTTGAGATATTGCGGGTCGCTTTCCGCGTCACAAGTCGGCTGTCCCAGTGCCGCAAGTTGCAGGTTGATGTGTTGGAGTTCTTCTAGTCGCTTCGAGGCCGATGAGTCGGACTGGGATAGATTTATCGGTGTATTCATGAGTGTTGGTTCCTGCTGTCTGGTTGATTGGCGATTTATTTATTGTAGCAGCTGCTCAGGAGTAAAATTCTTCAAACTTTCGAATAAAAGTATGCAGCTGATCATGAGGTAAATGATTAATGCCGGCAGCCGCTTTGCGTCCGCCGCCGGTTGGGAAGGCGGAACAGAGCTGGTCAGCGCCGGTTTTGTTGGATAGCGGCGCTCTGACGCCAACCTGATAATCGTCATCCTTGTTATGGGTGATTACAGCATGGGCTCTGGTCGAATTAAGGTTGGCCAGGAAATTCCCGAATACGCCGCTAACGCGTCTTGCCCAGGCGGTATCAGGCAGGATGAACACGGCGATCGCGTCGCTTTGGTATTCGGGGACAAGGCCTTGGGCATTTGCCATGTCTTCTTGATAGCCCTGTTGCAGTTGCGTAAAGATGTGATGATTGCCGCTGATGAAGTCAAAAGGGGATTGGAATCCCGCCATTTCTCGGTACAGTTTGTCAGGGGCAAAATGAAGGTCGTCGATGCCGCCGCCGTACCCGTTATAATTGATGTAGATGCCCAGGTTTTTTAGCGTTTCTAACTGTGTTCGGCTCAGACTCAGAGTGGCGGCCAGTTGTTCGGCGCTGTGATTTACATTATCGCCAAAGGCCCCTGTTATTGCCCATAACGGATATTTTCCATGCAGGTATTGATTGACAAGCAGGCTGGTGCAGATCGCACTGTCGGTATTGATCAGCGTTTTTAGATGGGGGTGTTTGGGAATATCGCCGGCTTGGTGGTGATCGACATAAAAAATATGAGCTCCCCGGCTTAAAAACTCATCAACCCTGACACTGTTTTTTTGCAGGGAAATATCCAGCACCGTGATGCGGTCGTCTGAGTTTACGGTAAATTTATCCAGTAATTGGATATCGCGTTTAATGCCGGTAATGAGCCGCGATGCCAGCGGTCGATCCAGACGCAGTTGAATTAGGGCGCAGATGCCGTCAGCGTCGCCATTGAAGACATCGAAACGCATGATTTATGCCTTGGAATGCATGGAAGTGCCAACCATTACCCGATGGGTGCTTTTGTCCGGCGGCTTATTGACGAGTTATTGACGGTAATAACTTTATTCCGTCAGGGCAAAGCCGATTTTAAGGGTGACCTGCCAGTGTGCGATTTTGTCGTTTTCTATGTGGCCTCGGGTTTCGATCACTTCAAACCAGCGCATGTCATGGATGGTTTTTGCTGCCTTACTGATGGCATTTTCGATGGCTTCCTGTATACCGACGGTTGATGAGCCTGTTAGTTCTATTTTTTTATAGACATGTTCAGTCATAATTGTTTCCTTTGTTGTGTGTAATAAAAATCCAGTTCTTGCAGGCGTTCCGGTGTACCGATGTCCATCCAGAAGCCGTTCATTTTTTGTCCTGAAACCCGGCCGCTGGCTATGGCCTGGCGTAACACGGGACCGAGTTTACTCTGTCCGGCAGCTATATTGCTGAACAGTTCAGGGCGATACAGCCCGATACCGCTAAAGGTCAGTTGTTCGGTGCCGGTTGAAATGACCAAGCCATTCTTATCCAAGCTGAAGTCGCCTTTTGTATTATGCGCCGGATTATTGACCAGAACCAGATAAGCCAAGTCAACAGTCAAGTTTTTGAGTTCGGCAAAAGCAAAGTCTGTGGCGATATCGCCATTGACCACCAAAAACACTTCGTCGCCTAATAAAGGCAGGGCGTTAATGATGCCGCCCGCAGTTTCCAGTGCTTGTTCGCCTTCGGATGAATAGCTTATGGTTGCGC
Organism: Methylobacter sp.; assembly: GCA_024636505.1. GTDB lineage: Bacteria > Pseudomonadota > Gammaproteobacteria > Methylococcales > Methylomonadaceae > Methylobacter_A. The sequence goes on from JAGXGY010000045.1 coordinate 35,388, forward strand.
CAAACTGTTTGCCGTTGCCGAGCCGATCTTCTATTTGTAAGCCCAGATGGGCATGATTGATGACTATATCATTAAAACCGGCGGCAACCAGTTGCTTAATGGTATGTTCGATCAGCGGTTTGCCGCCGGCTTGCAGCAAAGGTTTGGGCGTGTAGTCGGTTAATGGACGCATTCTTTCGCCGCGGCCTGCGGCTAAAATCATGGCTTTCATTCTTCGGTTACGCTTGGGACAGGGGCTTCGATTGTGTTTAATACCGGCAGTACATGCTCATGCAGAAAATCATTAAATTCGGCAAGTTCAGGGTAAATCGCGCATACCGTGGTGACATAGTTCAGGGTGCGCGGTATGTCGCTCAGGTAGTTGGATTTGCCGTCCCTTAAGTGCAGGCGGGAAAAAATACCGATGGCTTTAAGGTGGCGTTGTAATCCCATCAGGTCAAACCAGCGGTTAAACCGGGCTTCGCTATACTGAATCCGTCCTGCCTGCTGGAGTCGCTCAAAGTAGTTGAATCGCCATTGCGCAAGCTGTTGTTCGGGCCAGGCGATATAACAATCGCGTAATAACGATACCAGGTCATAGGTAATCGGGCCGATGACGGCATCCTGAAAGTCGATAACTCCAGGGGAATCGTGAGCTAAAACCATCAGGTTGCGGGAATGATAATCCCGGTGTACGCAGGTTCTTGGTTGCTCCAGGGCTGATGCCGTGAGCAAGGCGTTGACGTTCTCCCAAATAGCTGAGGGGATTTGAATATCCAGAAATCGACCTAAAAACCATTCATCAAAGATAGCCAGTTCTCTGTACAGTAGCGGTTCGTCATAGTCGGGCAGTCCGGCGTTTTGTAACGATGTTTGGGTTTGCAGTTTGAATAAGCTGTCGAAAGCGCTTTGATATAAATCAGTAGCAGTACTTATAGTTAGCTGGTCCAGAAAACATTGGTTACCGAAGTCTTCCAGCAATAAAAAACCATCCGTCAAATTTTGATGAAATATGATCGGGACGTTGACCTGAGACTGCGTCAGCAGCTTAGCAATTCTAATAAAGGGTTCAATATTTTCCTTGCTTGGCGGCGCGTCCATAATAATGAATTGTCCGTCCGGGGTTTTTACCCGAAAGTAACGCCGGAAGCTGGCATCGCTAGAAGCGATTTCGCAATGGGTGATGGTGAGCAATAAATCATGCTCAAGCCAGTCAAACATCGATATTGATCTTAAATCTTTAGACATAATGATGTTTAGGATAGATTAGTATAATGCTGTCGTAGTAAGGTAAAATACGTGCTCGGCATTTTATTCGATTTATGATCCATTACGCTACTAAACTTGATATTACTTATGCGCCGTCGTTTGTTCCTGCTTTTTTTACCCTCCATTTATGTACCTGTGAGTGTTGCCAATGAGGCGCTCTGGAATTGCGTGCAAAACAAAGATAGCAAAGAGTGGGTTTGTGTAGGCGAAAAAGAATCTGCAAATAAAACCAGTGCGGCAAAAACGTCTGATCATGCCGAACCGGTTAAAGAGGTGCGGCCTAAAGCTATTACAAGCGCCGAGCCGATTGTGGCAGAGCCGACAAACGTTGAATCCGAGCCTGTTTCCGTCGAGAGTGCAGCGCTCGACGCCAATGCTGCCGAACTCTCCAAGAATACTAAGGCGGATGACGTCAGCGTAGAGTTACGGCCACTTGCCCGGCCTCCTGTAAAGCCGGATTTAAAAAAACTGGTGCAAACTGAATCCAATCGCCCCGGCTGGACTTGTGATGCCAATATGGCAGATAAAAACTGGGATTGTAAGTTGGCCGGTGCCGATCCTAAGGGACAAGCGCGGGTTATTGAAACCTATGAGTCAGGCATAAGTTTGCTTACCCCGGCGTTTGATCATAATGAAGAACAAATCTTTAGCGATCTAAAATCTCAACTGAAATACGATCCTTGGTTAAACTGTACTGCACCGGGTGCCGACAAACCGGATTTTGTCTCTGAAAAGGATTTAAGAGAGGTAACGCCGCTGGATATTAACTCTGATTATGCGGAAATATTCGACAATGAAATCTACAGTTATGTCGGTAATGTTGAAATGACCCGTGCGGATCAGCGTTCGGTCTCCAATAAGGCGAGTTACGATACTATTTCGGAGACATTGGATTTACAGGGTAGTGTTTATTACAGTGAAGATGAATTGGCATTGCACAGTGAATCGGCCTCACTTAATTTGGCGTCCGATCAGGCCAGAATAAGGGATGCTATGTTTATTTCCCCCTCTACGCCGCTTAGAGGCCGGGCAAAAACAATTTATAGGGAGAGCCGGTCTCTATCGCGATATAAAGGTGTTGCTTATACCAGCTGCCGTCCGGGTAATCAGGATTGGGTGGTGCATGCCTCTGAGTTAAAGCTGAACAAGGCTACCGGTCAAGGCGCCGCTAAAAATGCCTGGTTGGAATTTAAAGGTACGCCGGTATTTTACTCGCCTTATCTTTCTTTTCCGATAGATGACAGACGACTTTCCGGCTTTCTTGCGCCTTCATTTGGTAGCACGCAACGGGGCGGCTTTAGGCTGGAAACACCTTATTACTGGAATATAGCGCCTAATTTCGATGCAACTTTACGACCACGGTATCTTTCAAATAGAGGCGCGATACTGGGTGGGGGTTTCCGTTATTTGACGGAGATGACCGCAGGGACGACGGATCTGGAATTCATGCCTCATGACAGTCTTCGCGACAATTCCAGGTATTTGGCAGCGATTAAAAATAATACTCAATTTACCTCGCATATCAATTCAAATTTTGATTTGAATTATGTGTCGGATAAAGATTATTTCTCTGATTTGGGCAGTGCGCTGAGTACCTCGACTTACAGTAGTTTTCTGGTAAGCCAGGCTAACCTGGGTTATGCAAACAAGGGGGTTTCTTTAACAGGCCATGTTGACAATTATCAATCGATCGATAAGGCGATAACCAATGCAGGCTTACCTTATCGGAGATTGCCGCAAGTTAATCTGAATGTAAATCACTCATTCGATTTTATGCCATTGAATACATTGATGGATGCCGAATATGTGTATTTTCAACATGACTCTATCATCAATGGACAGCGAGCCAATGTTAAGCCGTCAGTCAGTTTTCCATTGCAAACGGCCAGCGCTTTTTTAACGCCAAAACTGTCCTTACAGCATACTCAGTATGCGCTAAATAATCCTAAAGGTGGCGTATTAGCCTCGGACAGCCTATCAAGAACCCTGCCGATTTTTTCTGCCGATAGCGGGCTGTATACAGAAAAGGACGTGAATTTTTTTAATAGGTCTTATCTGCATACCCTTGAACCCCGATTGTTTTATTTATATATTCCCAGCACAGATCAGAACGACATTCCGATATTTGATACGGCATTGACTGATTTTTCATTTAATAGCATGTTCTTGGAAAACCGCTTTAGCGGCACAGATAGAATACAGGATGCCAATCAGCTTACAGCAGCTTTAACCACACGTTTGGTTGATGCTAAATCCGGCAAGGAAAAGCTAAAGCTCAGTGTGGGTCAGATTATTTATTTTCAGGATAGAAAAGTGACTTTGCCTGGTTACCCTATAGAAACCAACCAATTATCGCCTTTGGTAGCTGAGTTGAATGCTGGACTGACGGATCATGTTTCAGTGCGTTCTGGCGTACAATGGGATCCTCATTTGAATGATGTCGTTAGGTATAATGCCGGTCTGCATTATGTTGATGAGCCGGGTGAGATTGTTAATCTTGGCTATCGTTATAGAAGAAACACTATTATCCCGGATCCGTTAGGGACGCGGGCGTTTGACATTATTCAAAGCGATGCTTCCTTTCACTGGCCGGTTTACGATGATTGGTCTGTGGTCGGGCGCTGGACGTATTCATTGTTGAATAATTCTACCCAGGAAAGTTTTTTTGGCTTGGAAAAAGAAAATTGTTGTTGGCGTTTTCGTGTTATCGGACGACGCTGGATTAACAGTATAAATCTCAATCAAAATCCAAATACGCCTGACTTGCTGCCTGTTGTCGACGCTACCGGCATAAGTCAGACTGGTGTATTTTTTCAGATAGAACTTAAAGGCTTGACGGGTATTGGCGAAAAACTTGACGAGTTTTTTGAAAATCAAATTTATGGTTATCGAGCACCCAAAAAATGAGTAAAACAAAAAACATCAAAAAAACGATTATAGCCGCGTTGCTGTGTCACTTATTGTTCGGCAGTTTTTTTGTGTATGCCGAAGTTCTGGATACCATCATTGCCGTGGTCGAAGACGACGTTATCCTTGAGCGCGAATTGCAAAAAGAAGTGGCAGTCATTGAGCAAAGAATACAACAAAGCAATGCCGCGCCTCCGCCTGCTTATGTGTTGCGTAAACAAGTATTGGAAAAAATGATTGTTGATAAACTTCAGCGGCAGTTAGCGGAAAAGGCCGGCATTACTGTCAGCGAAGAAATGCTTAACAGTTCAGCTGCCGATATAGCTCAAAGAAATAATATGGATATTAATCAATTCAGGGCGGAATTGGAAGGACAGGGCATTAGTTATCAAGGCTTTTTGGATAACATGCGTAATGAAATTATTATTAATCAATTACGTGGCAGAGAGATAGGCGGACGCATTAAGGTGACTGACCGTGAGGTTGAGCACTACCTGGAAACCCAGGATACAATCGGCGAAGAATCTACGCAATATCATCTAGGCCATATACTGATTGCAGTCAAAGAAGCGGCATCGTCGACAGAGGTGCAAGGTGCAATCAGTAAAGCCGATAATCTGGTTAAGAAACTGCGGGCAGGACAAGATTTCAGTCAAACAGCAATCAGTCATTCTGAAGATGCCAATGCTTTAAAGGGTGGCGATCTGGGTTGGCGCACCTCAAGCCAAATCCCTACCTTGTTTGTTAATGACATTAAGCAAATGAAGCCGGGTGATGTGGCAGGGCCTATACGCAGTCCGAGCGGTTATCATATTATTAAGATGTTGGAGCTAAAAGGCATGGATAATCACATGATTATCCAAACTAAAGTTCGACATATTTTAATTAAAACCAATGCATTGATTAATGATGCCGAGGCAAAAAAACGCTTGTTGGCATTAAAAGCCCGTATTGCTGATGGTGATGATTTTGCTGCGTTGGCACGGGCACATTCAGACGACAAGGGATCGGCATTAAAAGGCGGGTCGCTCGATTGGGTGGGGCCTGGCGATTTGGTTAAGCCGTTTGAAGAAGCCATGGCAAAACTTGGCATCAACGAAGTGAGCGAGCCTGTGCAGACGCAATTTGGATGGCACATCATCCAGGTTTTAGGTCGGGAAAATAAGGATAATAGTGATGAGTTTAAAAAGAACCTGATCAGAGACGCTATTCGTAAACGAAAAATTGAGGAAGAAACAGAGCTTTGGATACGTCGATTACGCGACGAGGCTTTTGTTGAAATTTATCAGAATAGACTTTGAAGCAGTTGAGTGCGGTTATAGGCTAAGGTTGTGAAACAAATAAACAGCAATCTTAAAAAAACGGCATGAATACAAAAGTTATGACATCAGAGAAGGTAGAGCACCCCGTGAATACAAGACTGGCAGGCGCGGTGACTGTTCAGCCGGGTATTAAAATGATTCGTTATCGCCTGGATGTGGGGGGTAAGCATCAGATTAGCGCGCAAGAACTTAAAAAGATTCTGATTGAAGAGTCTGGCGTTGACAAAAATAATATTAATAATATCAATATACAAGATGACTATACGCTTGTTGAGTTGCCCGATGACATGCCTCAGGATATTTTCCTGCATTTGAAGTCGGTAGAAATCAAACAACATAAGTTGGACATAAGGCGAGTAAAGGCACGCAACAAAAAACACGGTAAAAACCACCGCCGACGAGGGAGGCAGCGTGTTCACCTTTCTGGTAATAGTGGCTCTGATCAAATTAGCGGCGGTTAATCTGCTTGATCCGATTCAAGATTATATATTGCCGACATAGCGATAATAACGTATTTCTTTGTCAGGCGTGGGCATGGCGCCTTGATCGGCAATAAATGTAAGCTCGTCACTTAATACCGATAGATTGTTTTTGATCGAATCAATCGGGGTATTGACATCTTCTTTTAGCAAATCGGTTCGACCGATTGAACCTTTAAATAACATCCAGCATTCCTTTATCTTTCTTAATAATATCGCTCTCCCCATATCGGCGCCGGAATCAATAACGGAGCTTTGCCGGACTGTTTGCGAATCAGCAAGGAGCAAATAGCCATCTAAAATAACACAAACCCGCCTATGTGATTGAAGACAAAAACCCTGTTTTTTAAAATAAAATCCATTATAAATCATAATATTATGGTTTTTATGGTTGATTTAACGACTGCTTGCTTAACATTATGACAAACATCCAATATATAAATACCCCTGATCAACTAGCGAAGCTGTGTGAACAGATAAAAAAAGAATCCTGGTTAGCTCTTGATACGGAGTTTTTAAGGGAAAAAACCTATTACCCGAAATTTTGCCTGTTGCAAATAGCCACGCCGGAATGGGTGGCATGCGTTGATCCTATAGCATTACCGTCCCTTGATATTCTTTTTAAAGCCTTATACAGCCCGTCTATCGTAAAGGTATTTCATTCCTGTCGTCAGGATTTGGAGATATTTTATCAATTAACCGGAAAATTGCCCGAGCCGCTTTTTGATACCCAAATTGCTGCGCCGCTGCTGGGTTTTCAAGAGAACCCGGGTTATGCAATGCTGGTTTCCAGCTTGTTAAATGTGAATTTGAATAAGGCGCATACTCGCGCGGATTGGAGCAAGCGCCCCCTGATAGAAGCAGAAATTCAATATGCTGCGGATGATGTGATTTATTTATGCAAGATTTATCAAATGATGTTGCAGAAATTAGCGGTATTGGGACGTGGCAATTGGCTTGAACGTGATTTTGCTGAGCTATCAAATCCAGAGCTTTATGAAGTAAGACCTGAAAAAGCCTGGTTAAAAATTAAAGGGAAAAACAAACTAACAGGAAAGCAATTATCAATTGTTCAAACCCTGGCCGAATGGCGCGAAAATACCGCGCAGTCTGAAGACCGTCCCAAGAGTTGGCTGTTGCGTGATGAAATGCTGTTTGATTTGGCCAAGCTGCAACCGGAAACAGTGAGCGAATTGGCTAATGTTCGCGGCATTAATGACCGTACGGTTAATCGTTATGGCACAGAGCTGTGTCAATTAATCATGGCCGCCAAGAACCGCGCACCGGCGCCTTTGAATGAAAAAGGCCGGCCCGCAAAAAAAACGCAGCAACAAGAAGCGATACTGGATATTTTAACGGCACTGGTCAGAATACGCGCCGAAGAAAATTTATTAAATCCTATTATTCTGGCAACGCGTAAAGACCTGGAAGAGTTGTTGTTTGATGATAATGAATGCCCGTTGTTACACGGCTGGCGTTTTGAAATGGCCGGTCGGGAATTGGTAGGTCTGTTAACAGGGGAGTTGTTACTTGCGATCGAATCCGACAGACTTGTTATCAGTAAAAATAAACCCCTGGTGTAGAACCTACTTATTTGACAAATAATTACATGTTAAGTTAATTCTTACATTTTAATGGGGGGTAAAATGAATAAGAAAAACTTTTTTATTGCCTGTGTATTTTGCAGTGCATTATTAGCAGCAGGGTCGGTTTATGCCGATGACCATAGTTATTTATCCGGTGTAGGCTCTAAATTAGGCCAAGGATTTGCCAATATAACGACTGGTGTTGTCGAGATACCGAAAAATATTGCCAATATCAGTCACGAACAAAATATTTTTGTTGGTATGACTTGGGGACTGTTGCGTGGAGCCATGGAAACTATCGGTCGAACAACTGTCGGTGTAGCAGAATTAATTACACCCTCTTCAGTCATCACTTTTTTTCAGCCCGGCTTAATTTAAAGTAGTTTAAGCGGATGCTTGTAGAGCTTGGTTGTCATATAATGTCTGTTTTAGATTTTATGTTCCGGAAGGTAGATTAATATGAAGAAAATTGTTTTATTTGTTTCAGCTGTACTGTTCTTTTTTACCTCAATAGTCAGTGCTCATGGTCCTGTTCGTCAAAAAACCGTTGAAAAGATTACCATTAGTGCTCCGGCTAAAAAAGTGTGGGCTCTTATCAAAGACTTTGGTGATATGTCCTGGCATCCCGAGATTTTTAATACAAGCATTCAGGGCGGTAATAAAAAAGGGGCGACTCGTGTTTTAACGCTAAAAGACGGCGACACCATTACTGAAGAGTTAAAAAAGTATGATGACAAGAAAATGTCTTACGCCTATAAAATCACTGAAATGAGTTCAAGTAAAACAATCACTCATGCCGGCGCAGAAGAACAAATTCCCGCTTTACCGGTAACGGACTATTCATCCAGTATTGAGTTAACTGAAAAAGGCGGCAGTACTCAGGTTACGTGGAAAGCCGCTTACTATCGCGCCTACATGAACAACAATCCGCCGGAAGAAATGAACGACGATGCCGCTAATAATGCAGTAAAAGCGGTTCTGGAAACAGGATTGATTAACCTGAAAAAATTGGCTGAAAAGTAAGGTTTAGCGAGTGAAAGAATTCTTGGATTGGGTTACGATTTGCATGGATGCAGGAGGCAGAACAATGCGGAAGCAATTGCCGAGTGTGAACGTAGCCCGATATTTTCCGCTTCGATATATTGGGTTACGGCTAAAGCCTTTTATGCTCTTTAGGCTAAACCCAACCTGCAAAGCTGTAGCGATTGGTATCGTTACAGCTTTTTTATCTGCACCGGTTACCGCACAGTCTTTTGCCTACATCAGCAATCAATTGGACGATAGCGTATCCGTTATCGATACAGTAACAGGCAAGGTAGTTGATACGATTGCTATCGCCGGAAAACCCGCTGGGGTTGCGGTTGCTCCTGACGGCAGTAAAGTTTATGTTAGTACGCCGGAAGCCAAAGGTTTTGCGGTTGTTGACACCAAAAAACGCGAAGTGATCGCCAATGTTATTGTCAATGACGGCGTACTCGGTATTGCCGTAGGTGCAGAGGGTAAGCGTATTTATGTGGCGGACTGGTATGAAAATACCGTTTCGGTTATTGATGCGGGAAGCCTGCAGTTAATTAAAACTATAGCCGTCGGCGAATCGCCTTCCGGCTTGATTGTCAGTCCTGATAATCGCTGGTTATATGTTGCTAACCGCATCAGTAATTCAGTGTCTAAAATCGATCTGAATACACTTACCGTTAACAAGAGTGCGCCAGTTGGGATACATCCGTTTGGGCTGACTATTGATGCCAGGGGCGAGCGAATTTATGTCGCTAACGTAAAAAGTGATGATGTAACGGTGATAGAAACCGCACGGATGAAGCCTATTGCCACCATAAAAGTTAATATGTTGCCTTATGCAACAGCGCTGGCACTTAATGATAGCCGACTGTTGGTGACTAATCAGAACGACGGTTCGGTTTCCGTTATCGATATAGAAACCTTAAAGGAAATAGCCCTGATCAGCGTTGGCGATAAACCCGAAGGCATCAACACGCATCCGGATGATCGGCATGTCTATGTGGCTAACTGGTTTGACAGCAATGTTTCGGTGATTGATGCCAGAACCCTTAAAGTGATAGACACCATTGAAACCGGAGAAGGCAGTCGTGCTTTCGGGCAGTTTATCGGCAAATGACGATCTATCTACGAAAAGCATGAAAAATATAGGAGCGACTTTAGCCGCTCCTACTTATCGAATACAAACGACGTGTGTCGAGAATACGTTAAGCCAAACCCATAGCCTCGACTTTGTACTCCACGCATTTCACGCATCTATTATTGATGCGCTTCCTAGCGTCAGCGCATTCTACAATCTTTGATTTATCATGCACTCTATTTATTGCGCGTTGCCTAACATCAATTGAATACCAAGCTAAAAATGTCCTCACCGAATCAACGTATCGCAGCTCTCCCGTATTTTACTGACAGTGCACAACTATTTTCCATTTGTGCCGATAAAGCCTGGGCGGTTTTTCTGGATAGCGGTTTTCCCGGCAGCCATCAGGGGCGATACGATATTATCGCCGCTGAGCCAGTGTGTACCTTGGTCACCCATGGTGAGATAACCGAGATTACCCATGATAATCTGACACTTACATCGACTGAAAACCCATTTGATTTAGTTAAACACCAGCTTTGTCAGTTTCCGGATTTTACGTCGCATGATGATTTGCCGTTTAACGGCGGAGCCATAGGCTATTTTTCCTATGATTTGGCCCGTCGATTGGAAGTATTGCCTAAAACTGCGACAGATGCAGAACATATTGCCGAAATGGCGGTAGGCATTTATTTGTGGGCAGTGATCGTCGATCATCATCGGCAGGAAAGTTATCTGGTCGGGTATTGCGAACAGCAAAAATGGCAAGACTTGATCAAGCAGTTCAGCCAATTACCGCTAAGCTCGAATGAGCCTGTATTCAATGTCGTTGGCGAAATTACGTCCAATATGGACAAGAATGCCTATGTTGATGCTTTTAAGCGAATCAAGCATTATCTCAGGGAAGGCGATTGTTATCAGGTGAATCTGGCGCAACGCTTCGTCGCCGATTGCGAGGGCGATCCGTGGACGGCTTATAAAGCCTTGCGTAAATTGAATGCAGCTCCGTTCAGTTGCTATCTTAATCTGCCCGACGTGCAGATTTTATGCTCATCTCCGGAGCGTTTTTTAAAACTGACCGATAGCGTGGTCGAGACCAAGCCCATTAAAGGTACGCGGCCAAGGAAACTTGATTACGCAGAAGATCAGCAGCAGATAAAAAACCTGGAAGCCAGCAACAAAGACCGGGCGGAAAATCTGATGATTGTCGATTTGCTTAGAAATGACATCAGTAAAACCTGTAAGAGCGGTTCGGTCAAAGTGCCGATGTTATTCGATGTGGAAAGCTACGCCACTGTACATCATCTGGTCAGTACCGTAACCGGCATCTTGGCGGAAAATCAGCACGCCCTGGATTTGCTAAAAAGCTGTTTTCCGGGCGGATCGATTACCGGCGCGCCTAAAATCAGGGCCATGGAAATCATAGAAGAACTCGAACCCAACCGGCGCGGCGTGTATTGCGGGGCCATTGGCTACATCGGCTTTAACGGCAATATGGACACCAATATTGCGATCAGAACCCTGGTGCATTCAGAAAATACCATTCGTTTCTGGGCAGGCGGCGGTATCGTCAATGATTCCGCAGCAGAAGACGAGTATCAGGAGAGTTTTGACAAAGCGGCAGCCATGCTCGATTTATTGCGGCAATTTACGGTAAGGTAACTTCACATTTAAGCGGACATAACATGATCGTTATCAAACTCGGAGGCAGTCTGTCCCGCTCGGATGCTTTGATTAACTGCTTGAATACGGTAGAGGAAAACTATCAGGGCAGGGCAGTCGTTATTGTTCCCGGCGGCGGCGCGTTTGCCGATCAGGTCAGGCTGGCCCAACAACAGTGGCAATTCAACGATAAAACCGCGCACCGCATGGCGCTTTTAGCCATGCAGCAAATGGCCTTGATGTTTAACGGGCTTAAACCCAATTTCGCCGTTGCTGAAAATATCGCAGCCATTCAAAACCCGCAGAACCGGAACAAAACCGTCATTTGGTCGCCGGATATTAGTGAACTCGATAATGCAGGCATTCCGGCATCCTGGGATATAAGCTCAGACAGTTTGGCGGCATGGCTGGGTCAGACCCTTTCGGCAACTGAACTTATCCTGATAAAGTCAGCCGACATAGATAGTCGGCTTAGCTTGCAGCAACTGGCAGAACAGCACGTAGTCGATAAAGCCTTTTGCGATTTTGTCGTGAAAGCTGCCTTTAAAACAGACATTATTAACGCGAAAAACTGGGTTAAATAACTCACTCATCGCCCAAAGCAACAAAGGACCATCACCATGTTAAAAGTTTGGCAACGGAACTGCATAAAAATAGCCGAGTGGTTTCCATTGTGGATAGTAACCGGCTGTTTGTGGGCATGGTGGCAACCGGAGGCATGGCTATGGTTCCAGCCTTATATTTCCCTAGGCTTAGGCGTCATCATGTTAGGCATGGGGCTGACTCTACGGTTGGCCGATTTTTCAGACGTATTGCGCATGCCGAAGATCGTTGCCATTGGCGTGTTTATGCAGTTTATCATCATGCCGTTGGCCGCTTGTTTTTGGGCAAGAGTTCTGGATCTGGAAGCGGGCTTGGCGATAGGCTTGATTCTGGTCGGTTCCTGTCCCGGCGGCACCGCATCCAATGTGATTTGTTACCTGGCGCGTGCCAATGTAGCGTTGAGCGTACTGTTGACGCTGTGTTCAACGCTGGCCGCCGTAGTGATGACGCCATTGTTGACGCAATGGTTGGCAGGCGCTTATTTGCCTGTTGACGGCTGGGGCTTGTTTCGTTCAATGCTTGTGGTGGTATTGATCCCCTTATTAGCCGGGTTGTTAATCAACACTGCATTGGATCGTATCCAACAGCATAAGCGCCATGTGGTGCGAGCCGTTGTTCATGCGGTCGGCCCTGTAGTCAGCGTGGTCGTCATTGTGTTGGTAGTGGGCAGTATTATGGCGGGTAACAAAGCAGCGATTGGTTTGGCGGGGCCGAAATTATTCGCGTCGATTTTTTTGCTGCATGCTACCGGTTTTTTCTTGGGTTATCTGGTGATGAAATGGCTGGGTTACGGCAAGGCGGAAAGTCGTACCGTATCGATAGAAGTCGGTATGCAAAACAGCGGACTGGCGGCCGCGTTAGCGAAAACCCATTTCGCCGGCATGGCTATGGCTCCAGTCCCCGCTGCGATTTCAGCCGTATTTCATTGCCTGATCGGTAGCGCATTGGCAGGAGTTTGGGGCAGAAGAAGATAGCTTGAGTCTAAAAAAGGCAATTTGTCCAGGGAAGTCGCGAAATAATACTGCTCATATGCTGACTTGAAGAGTAACTTCTCATGACCCACAGGTAGCCGCTGCCCGAATCAAAGCGGATAGCGGTGGAATATTGCTTTTGCCCGGTAGCCTAACAGACGTATTCCTGCATTTTTTCATGACACTCACTACAGCCGCTATTTACGGATGCAGCTCAGGGCGGTTTTTGGCATCTCCACCTGATCGGCGATGCCGAGCAATCCGCACTTATTGCTGGTACAGCATGGCTTACAGTTTCCAACTGTTCCGACTTCTCTAAAGGCATGAGTGAGCCGACGGAAATTTCTGCGTTATAAGTAGTCACGGTTTAGGCATCGAAATTAGGAGAGCCGCCTGTTCGTAATTGTTTTCGACCATTTTAAAGGTATCTGGTATTTTTAAAGACTAAGTTTAAGCGATTTAGGAAGAGTCTTATCAATTTTTATTGTCCGGCTTTTTATCGGGCAAAAGAGCAGGGTAGAAACCGTTGTGTTATTGCTGAGTCCGGATGTTAATCATTGCTTTTTGCTTAAGACTTTTTAATCACTTCCTCGCGCAATACATCATATGCGTTGAAGGCAATCTTCAGGCTGAGGGTTAAGTTGATGATGCCGGCAAGGGTGGAGCTGGTGAAAATGCAGATCATAATGGCGATTTGGTATTTCACCGCCAGCCACGGTTCGCTACCGCCTAGGATTTGCCCGGTCATCATGCCTGGCAGCGATACCAGTCCCATGGTCGCCATACCGGCAATGGTCGGATTGATTGCGGCTTTGACGGCTTCGCGAAAATACGGACGCACCGCTTCCCGGCGGGTGGCGCCCAGCATTAAAAAGGTGGTGTATTCGTTCTCGTTTTTGCGTAGCGCCGAATAGAAACGCTCCAAGGCGATTACGTTTGCTTGCAGACAGTTGCCGAGAATCATACCGGCTAAAGGCACGATATAACGGGCATCGTAAAAGTGTGCCGGCTGGATGACCAAAATCACCAAATAGGCGGTGGACAGCAGTATGCTGGAGGCAATCGCGATAAAGGTGGCCAGGATAAAATAGCGCACTTTCAGCCCGGCGCGGCGCAGAATACTGAAATCGGCGACTAACAGCATTACCAATATCCATAAGCCGTTGAGCCAGGGGTTGTTGAGATCGAATAATGTTTTCAGATAAATACCGACCAGCGCCAATTGGATACTCATGCGCAGAATGCCGATGCCAATATCCCGACTCAGGCGCAGGCCGATCAGCCGGAGCAATAACCAGGGCAGTAAACAGAGGCCGTAAAGCAGCGCCATTTGCGGCAGCTTGATATCAAGTGTTTCCATTAGGCTTTACCTCGGTCAATCGACCTGCGTCGAGTTCAAAAACAATATCACAACGCTTTAGCCACTCGGGGTCGTGAGCGACCGATAGAACGGTCAGTTGCGGATCGGAAAAAACCTCGAATACTACTTGTTTGCTGTCTTCGTCCAGGGCGCTGGTCACTTCGTCGAGCAGATACAGTTTTTTGTCTAATAACAATCCGCGAGCCAGTGCAATCCGTTGTTTTTCGCCGCCGGAAATACGCTTGCTGTCGCGGTTTAAAATATCCTTAGGCAGTTGCAGTCGTTGCAATACCTCAATCAATTGCGTTTCATTAGGTTGACGACTGCGATGTATTTTAAATTGAAACGGTAGTAACAGCGCTTCCCGTACGCTGTCGGCACCCAATATCGGCTCTTGTCCAATGTAAGCGGTGCAGCTTCGAATAGTTTGCACGGATGCCGGTGTTAACAGCGTTTCCTGAAAATACACCCTGCCGGATTTCAGTGGATGCAATCCCAGCAGGGTTCTTAGTACGCTGCTTTTACCGGAGCCTGATTTGCCGCATAACACCGCTTTTTCTCCGGGGCGCAATGTAAAGCTGATATCAGCGAGCAGTGTTTTTTCATGGTTAGTGACCGATACTTGATCGAAGCGAATGATAGGGGGCATAGGTTAATAGGTCGAAGAATAAAGGTGTAAGGTGTTTTTTACCTTTCGCCTAACTCTAGCCGTTCCATCAGGTAGCATAAACAATCCTGCCTGATTACCCGTTCATCCAGGGTTAACATAGAGGGCATAGCCGGGCGGGTAATTACCAGCTGTTGGGCATTGTTAGTAAAGAAACGGCTGGTGACATCGTCGCCGCTTTCGTTTTTTGCCAGCACCGGCAGGCGGACATGGTTTATTTTGCCGAGAGCCGTGCCTGTCGAAATAGGCGTAAAATTCATCCGTTCCAAATCATGATTTAAATACAAATCGGCGGTTTTATCGCAGAAGCTAAAGCTTATATTTTCTGCAATCGTAACCTGGGCGACAGTATGATAAATATCGATATTGTGTTTGGCGACCGGATGGGAAGGGATTTCGGTCAGATGCAGGCAACTGTCTATAAATTCAAGCGCATGTTCGGTACCATACTCTTGACCGGGACGACCGCATTCCAAGGTTATTGCAGGGCAATGTTCAGCGAAAGCCGCAGACTGCGTGCCTTTTGGATGAGTGAAATACACCAGCAGACGTCCAAATAATGTCCCTAACTGTAAGAAGCTGTTATCAAGCTTATTGACACAGGCATAGTGCGGATTCAAACCGGTATTGTTATGAATATCGACACTGGCAAATAATGCGCGCCGACGCATCGCTGCGAGGATTTGTTCTGCCCAGCGTTGTTCAGGCGAATCAGTTAATGCGGTGCCGGGCCAAATCCGGTTGAAATCGGCTTGTCCATCGAGTCGGCGCTGGTTTAAACGTGCCGCTTGGGTGTTGCCGAAAAAAATACTCAGCGGCCTGGGTAAGGTTTGTTGGTGGTATTTTTGCAATAAGCGTTGCAGCGCTAAAAAACCGGTGGGCTCATTACCGTGCAACAGTACCGAAATAAATAGCGTATCGGCGCGTTTGCCAGGAATATGGAAAAGTGCGGGCTGAGGAATCAGTTTATGCAGATTTTCGACTGCGACATCCAGTAAACCTGGAGGCAGGTCGGTAAATTGTTGAAGGGTATTATCGGTATTGTTCAAGGGGTATCCCATTCGCCGACTGGTCGGTTACGGCGTTGATTATCTAAATAGCAGCGAGTCATCGCGACAAAATCGCCGGGATATTTTTGCATAAAACGGTATTGCCAGGTACTGCCGTTTTGCAAACTGGCAACCCGTTGGCGAATAATGTCCAAATACAGGGTAATGTCCGCAGCGTTGATATGTAGAGACTGAAGGCCCAAAGCGGCACGCGGCAACAGTTCGTTTTCCAGCAGCTGAGGCAGGCGCTGTTTTTGCTCATTAAGCCAGACGATTTGGGTTTCCAAGCCATGTCTTGCGGCCTGATAGAAATTGTCCTTTGCTTGAGCAAAAGGCAATAAGGTTCTCTGCGTTTGCAGTTGTTCACACAGATTCTGGCACAGGCCATAAAAGAAAGCGGCATTGGCAATGGTATCAATCACTGTAGGTCCGGCGGACGGTGTACGTTGTTCGATACGGATATGCGGTGTGCCGTTATCATCAAAGCCGACCAAGGGCCGGTTCCAGCGCCAAATCGTGCCGTTATGCAGACGTAAGTGCTGAAAATTTTCCGGTTCGGTAACGAAATATTCCGGCAGTAATACCGGAAAATGGGCAAGATTTTCAGCGAAGCATTCAAAAATAGAATGGCGGGCAAAATCGGAACCAAAGCTCACCCGCCATAAGGGGCCGTATGCTGCTCCACCTAAGCCGCCCGCAGCTACTGCCTGCTCAAACAGCGGAATCCGCGATTCGTGCCATAAGTCGTTGCCGAACATAAACGGCGCATTGGCACATAAAGCCACCAGCGGCGCGGAAGCAAGAATCGACGCATTGTAATAATGCACTGTCAGGCTTAAAGGGCATTGCAGATGCAGTTGAAACGAGGTCGCCGCAGCCTCCAGCATCACGTCGTAATGATCGATTTTCAGGTGTTCATGGCCGACAATATCCAGGTGTATCGGCTTATTTCGAGATTTCAGTACTTGCTCATTTAATGCCCGATAACGGTTCATGTCTGACATATTGCCAAGATGAAGATCGTCCTGCCTCAGTGTGGGCAAAGTGCCGATCATCAATAGCTGGAGTTGCATGTTCCTGGCATGTCGGTCAGCCTGCTGCCAAGTGCTGAGCAAATCCTCATTCAGTCGAGTAAGTGCCTTGTCCATTAAAGGCGCAGGCGGGGTATTGAGCTCGATAGTAAATTTCGCCAGTTCGGCACTCGCCAGCGGATTATTGAACGACGACAGATAGGCGGCATTACAGGGCGCCGGTCGCATTTCATCATCCAGCAGCCACGCCTCAATTTCAAATCCGGCAACGGGGCTGCGTTCAGAACAGGCGCCTTGAATTATCAGCTGTTCCAATAGCCTGGTTTCAACTGCCAATTGCTGTTGAAAGCGCTGAAAATCGGCGGGTTGGTAAATGTGAGAGCGAACTTCCTGACCCATAGTGATTATCCCCGATGACAGACAGTTTTAAATTAAGAGCGGAAAATCCTGTTGTCAGCATAGTCACTATCCCCGATGACAGACAGTTTTAAATTAAGAGCGGAAAATCCTGTTGTCAGCATAGTCACAGTTGGGCTTTGTATCAAGCTAAAACGCCAGCATTTAAAGGGATTGTGTCGATAGATACCCAGAGGAAGGTCAAGCTAAAGCTCGCATTTTCGTAGAGTGGTTCCGCTATGCGCAGATCCGATGGTGATGGTTGGGTTGCCGCCAGGCTGTGCAAGGGCTTTGTTAAGTTAGCCGATAGTAGAGAGCATAAAGAATGTGAAGAAAATATTGATAAGTTTAACTTGTAATAAGTTATCCGGTGTCAGCTCTTAATGAGAAATGCAGGTCCGGCAGAGGGGCGGTAATTTTAGCCACAGCTGCCATTGTTTTTCAGGATTACAGCCATTCAGTACCACGGTTAACGCAAGCCTCTGTACACGACAAAAAAGCTAACCCTTTGATTAGAAAAGGATCTGTATAGAAGACTTGAAAGTCCATCGCTAATCGGTTTCACTCTCTTGCGACCAAACAGGAGATGAAATGAAATTGAGCGATGGACTAAGAGTGA